>NZ_JBHUXS010000021.1:0-131579 GCF_042669245.1 Streptomyces sp. NPDC057249
CCCGGAGGACCGGGCGGCCATTCCTCGCGAGCCACAAGCGGCAAACACCCATCAGCCACACCCGGTCCCCCCGGACCGCCAACCATTCTTAGGGACACCGATGTCCGTCGCGGGTGTCACCTCCGGGTACGGCGGCCGCACATCATCCGGAGCGTGGCATCGTTCGGGAAGCCCGAGGGAGTCGACGCCGGACTGCGCCCGGTGAGGCTGTCACCGACGCACGCGACGGGTGTCGTCATGACACATCATCCGGGCCGGTGCCGGTCCGAGGACGGTGGTCGGTGCCGAGGGTCGCGGTGATCGCCAGCACGGACGCGGCCCCCTCCATGTCGACCGCGTGCCAGACCCCGGCCGGATTGACGGTGGCCTCGCCGGGACCGAGCCGGACGTGGTCGCGCACCCCGTCCACCTCGCGCGTGATGGTGACGGACCCTCTGAGGCAGACGACCAGCTCGTCGCCGGCCGGGTGGCTCTCCCAGTGCTCACCCGGTCCGTCGCCTTCGAAGATCATCACCATCCGGCCCTCGGCGCCGTCCGCCGCCACCGCGGCGCTGTAGGCATGAAGCACCTCCGGATCCCAGGCGAAACCCTCGATGGGTTTCGCGCTCGACCCCAGTCCGAGGTGTACGGGCGTGGTCCGCAGGTCCACGGCAGGGGCATGGCGTTCGTGCTCGACGAGTCTCATGCCGACGATCGTCCACGACGGCGAACGGCCGGTCTTGAAGAAATGGGAAGAGCGGCCGACGGCTACCCGGCCCCGAGGAGGACCTCGCCGCGACGCCAGGCCGTAGGCGACCGGTTCGTGAACTCGCGCCAGTCCCGTACGAGATGGGCCTGATCCGCATAGCCGGAGACGGCTGCCACCTCGCCCCACGGGAGCGGGTCCCGCGCCACCGCCAGTTCGTGTGCGTGCTCGAAACGCAGGACCCGGGCCACGGTCTTCGGCGAGAGGCCCACCTCACCGCGGAACCGCTCGGTGAGATACCGGCGGCTCCAGCCGAGCTCCGCGGCGACCGCACCCACCCGGACGCGCCCCCGCGCGGCGACGAGGCGCCGCCACGCCTCGGCCACCTCGGGCCGCACCCCGCGCACCGGTCCGACAGCCCGCAGTAGCAGTTCGTCCAGCTCGGCGAACCGTGCCGCCCAGGTCCGCGCCGACCGGAGCCGGTCGGCCAGCTCTACGGCGAGCACCCCGAGAAGCTCGTCGAGCGGGACCAGCCGATGGGCGAGCTCGGCGGCGGGCACGCCGTAGACGGCCCGGGCCCCGAGCGGCGTCAGCGCTATCTGCACACCCTGCTGGCGCCCGTCGTGATGAATCGCGACGGACCGGCACATCAGGCCACCGGCCACGCCACCGAACCGGCCGACCGGCGACCCGTCATCGACGCCCGCCGCCACCTCCAGAGAATCCGACAGACTGATCACCGCGGTGAGCGCGCGGCTCGGCGGTCCGCAGTGCACACCGGTGGGAAGCCCGCGGAGGTCGAAGCCGACATACGAGTCGACGTACGCGCGCAGGGCGAGCGCCGGACGCGCACTGTTCCCGGTGGCCGTGTGGTGGTCCATGGTCCCGAGCGTACGATCCGCCCGGCGGCGTACGAAGACGGGTCAGCGGCTGCGCTCGTAGTGGCGGCGGGCCTTCTCGCGGTTGCCGCAGACGGCCATCGAGCACCAGCGGGCACGGTTGGCGCGGCTGCGGTCGATCAGGAACAGCCTGCACGCCTCGTTGGCGCAGGGGCGCAGCCGGCCGGGTAGTTGCTCCTCGGCGTCCGCCCAGGCGAGAACGGCCTCGACGGCCAGCCGGGCGTGCGGGGGAGTCCTCACCGCCCACCGGAGACCGTCGGAGGTGATCTCCGGGGTCTGGTGGACGCCTTCGAGCAGCGGGCTCAACGCGGCGGGCGGGCGCTCGCCGCGCACCACGTCCCGCAGAACGTCCCGCGCCTCGCGGAGCAGCGCCAGTTCCTCGGGGCTGCCTTCGCCGCCGTGTTCCCGCGCCCAGCGCCGGCCCGCGGCCGGATCGCCGAGCGCGTCCTGTTCCTCGCCGTTGACCAGGGGCCTGCTGTTGAGCAGGTCCAGCAGGGTGTCCATCGGCCGCCGCTCCCTCTAACCGGATTGATTCGTTTGACAGGTTAGCTCGCTCGCCTCATGCTTGCACAGCGACGAACTAACCGGATAAACAACTCCAAGGGGTTAGGTATGAGCTCGGTGCACCACCGGACCGCCACCATCGACGGTCACGAGATCTTCTACCGCGAAGCGGGCCCCGCCGACGCCCCCGCGATCGTCCTGCTGCACGGCTACCCGACCAGCTCCTTCATGTTCCGCGAACTGATTCCGCTCCTGGCCGACCGCTACCACGTCATCGCGCCGGACCACCTCGGCTTCGGCCACTCCGACGCCCCGCTCGCAACGGAATTCACCTACACCTTCGACGCCCTCGCCGAACTCACCTCCCAACTCCTCGACCGACTCGGCCTGGACCGCTACGCCCTCTACGTGCAGGACTACGGCGCCCCCATCGGATGGCGCCTCGCACTCCGGCACCCCGAACGGATCTCCGCCCTCGTCACCCAGAACGGCAACGGGTACGAAGACGGCTTCACCGACTCGTTCTGGTCCGACCTCTGGGCCTACGGTGCGAACCCCGGCCCCGACACCGAACCCGCCGTCCGTGCCGCGCTGGGCCTCGACGCCATCCGCTGGCAGTACGTGCACGGCGTGCCCGACCCCAGCCTGATCAGCCCGGACACCTGGGAGCACGACTTCGCCCTCGTCTCCCGCCCGGGCAACGACGAGATC
Organism: Streptomyces sp. NPDC057249; assembly: GCF_042669245.1. Classification (NCBI taxonomy): domain Bacteria; kingdom Bacillati; phylum Actinomycetota; class Actinomycetes; order Kitasatosporales; family Streptomycetaceae; genus Streptomyces; species Streptomyces sp. NPDC057249. Next base: position 2,800 of record NZ_JBHUXS010000021.1, read on the forward strand.
CAGCTGGCACTGTTCCGCGACTACCAGAACAACCGCCCCCTCTACCCGCTGCTGCACGAACTCCTCCGCACCGGAGAGGTTCCGGTGCTCGCCGTGTGGGGCCGCAACGACGAGATCTTCGCCCCAGCCGGTGCCCTTGCCTTCGCCCGCGACGCGAGGGACGCGGAGGTGCACCTGATCGACGGCGGCCACTTCCTGCTGGAAAGCCACCTGCACGTCGTCGCGGGATACCTCCGCGGCTTCCTCGGGCGGGTACTGGGGCAACCGGGCCCGAGGCCGGCCGGAACACCGGGCCGCGCGGGGTGAACGGCAGCGACACGCCCCGCACGTCCGCGGACAACAGGGCGGCCCGGGCCGAACGGGGGCGGAGCCTCGCGGCGGACCTCCGCCGCGAAACGCAGTCGCCCGGGGCCTCATGGGCGGTCGCGTGCCGTCTCCGTCCCCCGCATCACCCGGGAGAGGCCGAGGGCGGCCGTCCGCACGGCCGGTGCCAGCTGGGCGGGCCGGAACCGGGCGCGTGGCACGGCCACGGACAGGGCCGCCACCGCCGTCGGGCCGTCGAAGACCGGTGAGGCGATGCAGCTGACGCCGAGGGCCGCCTCCTGCTCCTCGTAAGCGAGCCCGGAGACCTGGATCTGCTCGATGACCGTGCGCAGCCGGGCCGGGTCGGTGATCGAGTGGGTGCTCAGCCGGGGCAACGGCCGGGCCAGCACGTCCTCGACCAGGGTGCCGTCCGAGAACGCAAGCAGCGCCTTCCCGACCCCTGTGCAGGTCAGCGGCAGCCGGCCGCCGATGCGTGACGGGAGGGCCAGGGCGTCGTGGCCGTGGATGCGTTCCACGTACACCACCTCGTAGCCCTCGCGCACGCCCAGGTGCACGGTCTCGTGCGTCGCCTCGAAGAGGTCCTGGAGGAAGGGCAGCGCCGCCTCCCGCAGGTCCTGCCGGCGCGGCACCAGGGAGCCCAGCTCGAACAGCTTGCCGCCGAGCCGGTACGTCTCACCCGCACGCTCCAGCAGGCCCAGGCGCACCAGATCGGCACACAGCCGGAACGCGGTGGTCTTGGCCAGGCCCGTACGCGCGGCGATTTCTGTCAGACGGAACGCTCCGCCGTCCGGGCGGTAGCAATCCAGGACGGCTGCCGCCTTGTCGAGCATGTTTCCCGACGTGCTGTTCCGTGTCATGGAACATATTTTGCCGCGCCTCCGGCCGCACGCCTATACCTGTCGTGCGGCCGACGGCCGCCCCACCCCATTCCTGCCGGAGGTAACGCGCATGTTCGTCCCACACCGCAGTGCCGCAGCCGAGGGGAGGCGGCCGTGAGCGCGCCCGACGCCGTGAACGAGGCAGCGGCCGTCCTGCGGGAAGCCGCACGCACCGGCGTGCCGTGCCCCCCGGTGCGCACGCTTCTGCCCAAGGGGGACGTAGCGGCCGCGTACGCCGTACAGCGGCTGTACGTCGAGCGCTCGCTCGCGGAGGGCCGACGGCTGGTGGGCCGCAAGATCGGTCTGACCTCGCCCGCCGTGCAGCGCCAGCTCGGGGTCGCACAGCCCGACTTCGGCGCCCTGTTCGCCGACATGGCCGTGCCCGAGGGCCTGCCGATCGCCCCGGGCCGGCTGATGCAGCCCAAGGTGGAGGCCGAGGTCGCGCTCGTGCTGGGCACGGACCTGCCGCACCGCGACCCGACCGTCGCCGACCTGCTGCGCGCCACCGCCTTCGCCCTGCCCGCGCTCGAAATCGTGGACAGCCGCATCGCCGGCTGGGACATCGGCATCGTGGACACCGTCGCGGACAACGCCTCCTGCGGCCTGTACGTGCTCGGCGGCACCCCGGTCCCGCTGGACCGGGTCGACCTGCGCGAGGTGGCGATGACCCTCACGAAGAACGGCGAGACCGTCTCGCAGGGCGTCGGCCGCGACTGCCTGGGCAGCCCGCTGACCGCGGCGCTCTGGCTCGCCTCGACCCTCGCCGGGCTCGGCGATCCGCTGAGGGCCGGGGACCTCGTCCTGACCGGCGCGCTCGGGCCCATGGCCGTCGCGGCCGAGGGCGACGAGTTCACCGCCCGCATCGAAGGACTGGGCACGGTATCCGCCGCGTTCGCGTCCGCCGGCACGCAAGGAGCGCGCGCATGACCACGAAGGTCGCCGTCATCGGGTCCGGAAACATCGGAACCGACCTGATGATCAAGGTGCTGCGGCTCTCCGACACCTTGGAGATCGCCGCCATGGCGGGCATCGACCCCGCCTCCGACGGCCTCGCCCGGGCCCGCCGCCTCAAGGTGGCCACCACCCACGAAGGCGTCGACGGACTGGTGGAGCTGGACGAGTTCGCGGACGTGTCCCTCGTCTTCGACGCCACATCGGCCGGCGCGCACCGCCGCCACGACGAGGTGCTGCGCGCTCTGGGGCGTACGGTCGTGGACCTCACCCCGGCCGCCCTCGGCCCGTACGTCGTGCCGCCCGTCAACGGCGACGCACACCTGGGCGCCGCCAACGTCAACATGGTCACCTGCGGTGGCCAGGCCACCATCCCCGTCGTCGCGGCCGTGAACGCCGTGACGCCGGTGTACTACGGGGAGATCGTCGCCTCGATCTCCTCGCGCTCGGCCGGGCCCGGGACGCGGGCGAACATAGACGAGTTCACCGAGACCACTTCCTCGGCCATCGAACAGGTCGGCGGAGCCGCGCGCGGCAAGGCCATCATCGTCCTCAACCCGGCCGAACCCCCGCTGATCATGCGGGACACGGTGCACTGCCTGGTCGGCGACTGCGACGACGCCGCGGTCACCGCCTCGGTGGAGGAGATGGTGGCCCGGGTCCGGACCTACGTACCCGGCTACCGCCTCAAGCAGAAGGTGCAGTTCGACCGCGTCACCGGCGACGACCCGCTGCGCTCCCTCCTCCCGGCCGGTAGCCGGTCCGGGGACGCCGCGAAGGTGTCGGTGTTCCTGGAGGTCGAGGGCGCCGCCCACTACCTGCCCGCCTACGCCGGAAACCTCGACATCATGACATCGGCCGCCCTGCGCACCGCCGAACGCATGGCCGCCCACCGCGCCACGGAGGTGGCCCCGCGATGACCGCTCTCTACCTGCAGGACGTGACCCTGCGCGACGGCATGCACGCCGTCCGCCACCGCTACACCGCGGACCAGGCCCGCACCATCGCCACGGCCCTCGACGCCGCCGGGGTCGCCGCCATCGAGATCGCGCACGGCGACGGGCTGTCCGGCTCCAGCATCACGTACGGTGTGGGCGCCCACACCGACTGGGAGTGGATCGAGGCGGTCTGCGACAGCGTCGAACACGCCGTCCCTACCACCCTGCTGCTGCCCGGCATCGGCACCCTCCACGACCTGAAGCAGGCACACGCCCTCGGCATCCGCTCCGTGCGCGTCGCCACCCACTGCACCGAGGCCGACATCTCCGCCCAGCACATCGCGGCCGCGCGGGAACTGGGCATGGACGTCGCCGGGTTCCTGATGATGTCCCACCTGGCCGAACCGGTCGAACTCGCCCGCCAGGCCAAGCTGATGGAGTCCTACGGCGCCCACTGCGTCTATGTGACCGACTCCGGCGGGCGGCTCACCATGGACGGCGTACGCGACCGCGTCCGCGCCTACCGCGACGTCCTCGACCCGGCCACCGGACTCGGCATCCACGCCCACCACAACCTCGGCCTGGGCGTCGCCAACTCCGTCGTCGCCGTCGAGAACGGCGTCACCCGCGTCGACGCCTCCCTCGCCGGCCAGGGCGCGGGCGCCGGGAACTGCCCGCTGGAGGCATTCGTCGCCGTCGCCGACCTCATGGGCTGGGACCACGGCTGCGCCCTGTTCCCCCTGATGGACGCCGCCGACGACGTGGTCCGCCCGCTCCAGGACCGCGAGGTGCGCGTCGACCGGGAGACCCTGACCCTCGGCTACGCGGGCGTCTACTCGAGCTTCCTGCGCCACGCCGAGACCGCCGCCCACCGCTACGGTCTCGACACCCGCGACATCCTCGTGGAGGTGGGGAGGCGCAAGATGGTCGGCGGCCAGGAGGACATGATCACCGACATCGCGCTCGACCTGACGAGGGCGGACGCCCCCGCGTGAGACGAACGGACGGGCCCGGTCGCGCACCACGGTGACGACCGGGCCCGCCGCTGCTTCGAAGAGGGAGCCGGGTACGGCTCCGTTAGGGTCGTTACGTGGACATTCCCCGCCTGCTCGACGGCCGGCTGAAGATGCGGCACCTACTCCTCGTGGACGCCCTCTCGCGGCAGGGATCGGTCGTCGCGGCCGCCGGTGAGCTGCACACCACCCAGCCCGCGGCCACCCGGAGCCTGCACGAGCTGGAGGACATCCTCGGCGTCCCGCTCTTCGAACGGGGCCCCCGGGGCGTCACCGCGACCCTCTTCGGCGAAGCGTTCACCCAGCACGCGCGCGCCGTCCTCGCCCAGCTCGCCCAGGCCGGCCGGCACGTCGTGGAGCTCGCCGAGGCAGACCGGGGCACCGCCGTCGTCGGCACCCACCTGGCCGGCTCCAACATCCTGCTGCCCCGGGCCGTCGCCGCGCTCAAGCGCGCCCACCCCTTCCTCACGGTCGTCGTCCGCGAGGCGTCCCCCGAGGACCTGCTGCTCGACCTGGAAGCGGGGCGCGTCGACCTCATCGTCGGCAGGCTCACCGCGTCCTCCGGCGAGGGGCTGATCCGGCGCCCCCTCTACGACGAGTCCATCGGCCTGGTCGTCCGCGCCGGCCATCCGCTGACCGCCACACCCGGCGCCGCACTCGCGGACACCCTCCACTTCCCCTGGATTCTGCCCGGCCAGCAGACCGTGCTGCGCCGCGAGGTGGAGGAACTCCTCGCGCTCCAGGGCCTCGGCCTGCCGCGCAACCGGGTGGAGGCCACCTCGTTCCTGACCGTGCGCCAGCTGCTCCTGGAGACCGAGGTGGTGGCCGTCCTGCCCGGCTCACTGGTCCGGGACGACGGCAGACTGGCCGAGCTGCCCCTGCCGCTGGACCGCATCGGCCACAGGGTGGGCCTGACCCTGTCGGCCGACCGTACCCTCAGCCCGTCGGCCAGGGCGCTCATGGAGAGCCTGGAGGAGGCGGCGGCCGGGATGACGGCAGGGCCCCCGGACCCGCGAGGCGCGGACCGGGGGCCGGACGAGCTGCGGGATCAGAACCCGAGGTAGCGCTCCGCGTTCCCGCGGGTGATCTTCTGCCGGGCCGTCTCGCTCAGCGAACGGCTCTCGCGCACCACCGCCCCCGCGGGGCGCTCGCCCAGCGGATACGGGTAGTCGCTGCCCACCATGACCCGGTCCTCGCCGACGGTGTCCACCAGGAGCCGCAGCGCGCGGTCGTCGAAGACGACCGAGTCCACGTAGAACCGGCCCAGGTAGTGCGAGGGCGGGTACTGCGACGTACCGATGACGTCGTTGCGTCCGTGCCAGGCGTTCTCCATCCGGCCCAGCCAGAACGCGAACGACCCGCCGCCGTGCGCGAAGCAGATCTTCAGGCGCTCGTCGATACGGTCGAACGCACCGCCCAGGATCAGCGCCAGGATCGACAGATGGGTCTCCGCCGGCATCGCCGTCAGCCACCGCGCCATCCACCGGTCGAGCCGGGGCGAGGAGTCCATGTCCCAGGGGTGGACGAACACCGGCACATCGAGCGACGCGCAGTGCTGGAGGAAGGCGACGACCCCCTCGCTGTCCAGGTCCCGGTCACCGACGTGGTTGCCGATCTCCACCCCTCGGTGCCCGGCGGCGACCGCCCGCTCCACCTCCCGGCACGCGGCGTCCGGGTCCTGGAGCGGCACCTGGCAGAACGGAATCAGCCGGTCCGGCACCGGAGCGGTGATCTCCAGGGCCAGATCGTTGAAGATCCGGGCGATCCTCGCGGCCTCGGCGCCGCTGCGGCCGTAATGGAAGAACGCCGGGGTGGGGGAGACCACCTGGGCACGCACCCCGTCCGCGTCCATGTCCCGCAGCCGGACCTCGGCGTCCCAGCAGTCCGCCTGGATCCGGCGGAACTCCGAGGAACCGGTCATGATCATGGCCTCGGTCTCGGACTCGATCCGCAGCCACGGGGCGTCCGGGCCACCGAGCTCCGACAGGTCGGGCCAGCCGCGCGGGACGTAGTGGGTGTGGACGTCGATCAGGTCTGCCACCGGTCAGCCCTTTCCGGGGTGGAGCGCACCGCAGGCGGAGCAGACCCGGGCCCGCTCGTCCTCGTAGAACTTCTCGAAGACCGGCGGGAGGTCGGCGACGATGTCGCGGACCTGGAGCTCGACCTCGTAGACGGTCGCCGAACAGGAGGGGCAGAACCACCGGAACTTCTCCAGCGTGCCCTCCTCACGCACCCGCTCGATCACCAGGCCGATGGAGTCGGGGTCGGGACGCTGCGGGGAGTGCGGCACATGGCCCGGCAGCAGCCACGCCTGGCCCTCCTTGATGTGCACGGTACGGGGACCCTGGTCGGTCATGAGGTTGACGTGCATGTCCCCCTTGACCTGGTAGAACCACTCCTCGTACGGGTCGAGGTGGAAGTCCGTGCGCTGGTTGGGGCCGCCGACGATCTGCACGATGAAGTCGTTGCCGAGCGACATGGTGCGGTTGTTCACCGGGGGCTTCAGCAGGTGCGCGTGGGCGTCGATCCAGCCCTGGAAGTCGATGACCTCGGGAATGTCGGTCACGGTGTCTCCTTCGTGGTCGTCGCGGCCGGCAGATGTGCCACGGCCTGGATCTCGATGAGCAGATGAGGATGGGGGAGCTGGTGCACGGCGACGGTGGTCCTGGCCGGGCCGGCCTCGTCGAAGTACTGGCCGTAGACCTCGTTGTAGCCGCCGAAGTCGTTCATGGAGACGAGATACGCGGTGACCTGCACGACGTCCGAGAGGCTGCCGCCCGCGTCGGCGAGGATGTCACCGATGTTCTCGATGACCGCGCGGGTCTGCGCGCGGATGTCGAGGTCGGTGGTGCCCAGCTCGTCCGTCGCCACTCCGGCGAAGGAGTTGTCGGGCCGGCGGGAGCTGGTGCCGGAGACGAAGACGAGGTCTCCGGCGCGGCGGAAGTGCGGGAACCGGCCGCGCGGTCGCGCCTTGCCGGGGACGACACGTCCCTGTTCCATCAGACCCCCCTCACGCCGACGCGGCCGATGCCGTCGACCTCGCACACGGTCTCCCCGCGCTCCAGCGGGATCGCAGCGGTGGCCGCACCGGCCAGCACCACCTGGCCGGCCCGCAGCGGGATGCGCCGCCGCCGCGCCAGGTCGAGCAGGGCCCGCAGGGCGTTGACCGGACCACCGAGCACGGCCTCGGTCGAACCCGCCACCTCCCGGCTCGCGCCCGACAGCCGCACGGCACGGTCGGACACGTCCTGTACGGGGGCCCAGGCACCGATCACATAGGCCGCCGCCGAGGTGTTGTCCGCGACGACGTCCTCGTAGGTGAAGCGGAAGTCCCGGTAGCGGGAGTCGATGATCTCCAGGGCGGGGGCGACCGCGTCCACGCAGGAGACGATGTCGGTGTTCCGGTCGTCCGGGTCCACGTCCCGGCTCAGCCGGTAGGCGACCTCCGGTTCCACCTTCGGGTGGATGAACCGGGACAGCTCGATGTCGCCGCCGTCGGCGACACACATGGCGTCGGTCAGCCGGCCGACGATGATCTCGGAGACTCCCATCTGCTCCATCTTGGCCTTGCTGGTGAAGCCCAGCTTCACGCCGGTGATCCGCTCGCCGCGCCCTTCGCGCAGGGCGAGGAGCGCCGCCTGCACGGCGTAGGCGTCGTCCACGGTCAGGGTGTGCGTGTCGGCGAGGCTGAGGGTGTCCGTGACGGTGCGCTGCGCGGCGTCGAGCCGTGCGGCCAGCGTCCGGACCGTTTCCTCGGGAATCAACGGATGTCTCCTTCGCCGGGGTGCGCGGCGGGCGCGCAGGGGGTCGGGCGCGCGCCGGGCACAGGGGCCCGGCCGCGGGCGTTGTCGCTCATGATCACGTCCTTCCGGCCGCCCGGTCCGGGGGCGGCCTGCTCGATCGGAGTCGGGGAAGCCGGGGCGGGGCCCGCCGTCACAGCTGGACGCACACGTTGGTCGGCTCGGTGTAGAAGTGCAGGGACGAGGCGCCTCCCTCGCGGCCGAGACCGGAGAGGCCGACGCCGCCGAAGGGCGAGCGCAGGTCACGCAGGAACCAGGTGTTGACCCAGGACATGCCGACGTTCATCGCCTGGGCCACGCGGTGCCCGCGACGCAGATCCCGGGTCCACACGGAGGCGGCGAGCCCGTACTCCGTGTCGTTGGCCAGCCCGATCGCCTCCTCCTCCGTGTCGAACGGGATCAGCGCCGCGACCGGGCCGAAGATCTCCTCGCGCACCGGGCGGTCGGCATTCGTCAGGCCTGTCCACAGCGTCGGCTCGATCCATGAGCCGCCGTCCAGCTCCTGACCGAGACCGGGCGTGCCGCCACCGGTGAGGGCCTTCGCACCCAGCTGTCCGGCCAGGTCCAGATAGCCGCGCACCTTCTCCCGGTGCGCCTGCGAGATGAGCGGCCCCGTCGTCGTCTCCGGGTCCAGCGGGCTGCCCAGACGCAGCGAACGGGCCCGCTCGACCAGGCCGTCGGCGATGTCCGCGAAGACCGACCGGTGGACGTAGACCCGCTCGGTGCACAGGCACACCTGGCCGGTGTTGGCGAAGACCGACCGGGTCAGGCCGTCCAGGGTCTCCTCGATGTCCGCGTCGGCGAAGACCAGTGCCGCGTTCTTGCCGCCGAGCTCGAAGGAGACGGGGCGCACGCGCGGTGCCACGGTCTTCATCACGTGCGCACCGGTCGCCGTGGAGCCGGTGAAGGTGACGCCGTCGATCCCGGGATGCGCGGTGACGTACTCCCCGGCCGAGCCGCCCCCGAAGCCGTGCACCACGTTGTAGGCGCCGGCCGGCAGACCCGCCTCGGCGAGCACCTCCGCCAGCAGGGTCGCGGTGCCGGGCGTCTCCTCACTGGGCTTGACCACGACGGTGTTGCCGCAGGCGAGGGCCGGGGCGACCTTCCAGGTGAGCAGCAGCAGCGGCAGGTTCCAGGGAACGATGACCGCGACCACTCCGAGGGGCTTGCGCACCGCGTAGTTGAGCGCCTGCCGGCCGCCCGGCAGGTCGGTCAGGAAGGACTCCTGCCCGGCCGCCGCGACGACATCGGCGAACGTGCGGAAATTGGACACGGCCCTGGCCACGTCGAGGTCGCGGGCGAGGGTCACGGGTTTGCCCGTGTCGGCCACCTCGGCGGCCACGAACTCCTCGAACCGCGCCTCGATCAGATCGGCCGCCCGGCGCAGGACCTCGGTGCGCTCCCGGACCGGTGTCGCCGACCAGGGGCCGAGCGCCCCGCGCGCCGCCGAGACGGCCCGGTCGACCAAGGGGGCGTCGGCCTCGTGGACGAGGGAGTGCACGCGGCCGGTGGCCGGGTCCGTCGCTTCGAAACTCTTGCCGCCGTCATCCGGGTCGATGAAACGCCCGGCCACGAAGTTGCGGATCCACCGCGAAGTCTGTGCCGTCATGACTCACACCCTGGGATGCGGGCGCCATGACCACAAATGACGATTCAGAGCTCAGCTATGCCGACTTCGGTATGCCCCCGGGGAACAGGTGCCTTCGCGGGGAGCGGTCCGTGAAGAGGACGGGTTCGGTCGCCCGGTATACCCGTCCCGCTATAGCGGCGGGACGAAACGGCATTTGTTCCGTTCCGCTCGCGGGACCCAGGATCCACCGCAAGTGCGGGCTTCCCCGCCTTCCCCAGCAGACGAGGTGTTCCATGAGCGACGCGGACCGTCCCAAGGGCGCGAGCAGGACTGCGCTTGCCACCCTTCTCGGAACCACATTGGAGTGGTACGACTTCTTCCTGTACGGCACGGCCGCCGCACTGATCTTCGACAAGCAGTTCTTCCCCTCCCTGAGCCCCGCGGCGGGCACCCTCGCCGCGTTCTCCACGCTCGCGGTCGGCTTCGTCGCCAGGCCGCTCGGCGGCCTGGTCTTCGGCCACTTCGGCGACCGCCTCGGACGCCGCTCCACGCTGGTGGTCTCGCTGGTGATGATGGGTCTCGGCTCCACCCTCATCGGCGCCGTCCCGAGCTACAGCTCCATCGGTCTGTGGGCTCCGGTCCTCCTGGTCCTCCTGCGCGTCGTCCAGGGCATCGGCCTCGGCGGCGAGGGCGCCGGCGCCACCCTGATGTCGATGGAGCACGCCCCCGAGGGACGGCGCAACCTGTACGCGGGCTTCCCGCAGATGGGGACGCCCGCGGGCCTGGTGCTGGCGAACCTCATCTTCCTGGCCACCAACTCGCTCGCCGGACACGCCACGTTCACCGCCTGGGCGTGGCGCATCCCGTTCCTGCTGAGCTTCGTCCTGGTCGGCGTCGGACTGGTCGTACGGCTGCGCGTCACCGAATCCCCGTCCTTCGACCGGGCCCGGCAGGAGGACGAGGTGGTCCGCTTCCCGCTGGCCGAGGCGATGAAGGCCGGACTGCCCCGGCTGGCCGTCACCCTGCTCGCCGTCGTCGCGAACTCCGCGGTCGCGTACGTCTTCATGGTCTTCACGCTGTCCTACGGCACCAAACACCTCGGCTTCGACCAGCAGTTCCTCGTCCTCGGGGTGAGCGGCGCCGCCGTGCTGTGGTTCGCGTCGATCCCCGTATGGACGAAGATCGCCGACCGCAAGGGGCGCCGCACCCTCTTCATCGGCGGATCCGTCGCCATCCTCCTGTGGTGCGCGGTGTTCTTCCCCCTGCTCGACACCGGCAACCGGGCATCCGCCCTCCTCGCGCTCGCCGGCATGGGCGTGATCATCCCGGTGACCCACTGCGTCCAGGGCGCCATCATCGCCGACACCTTCCCGGTCCGGGTCCGCTACTCCGGCACCTCGTTGGTCCTCCAGATCGGCGCGGTCCTCGGCGGCGGACTGGCTCCCATGATCTCCAGCGCGCTCCTCGGCGGCGGCAGCTCCTCGACCGGTGTGACCTGGTACCTCGTGGGGATGTGCGCGCTCAGCCTCGTCGGTGCGGTGGCGCTGTTCCGGATGGTTCCCGAGACTCCTGTGGAGCGGGCCCCACTCGTACCCGAAACGGCAGGCAAGGCATGAACACCCCCCGCACGGTCCGTACCACCCTCATCCGCTACGCCACGGCACCCCGCTTCGCCCGGCCGCGCCCCGTGACGGCCGAGGACCCCGGACCGCAGGCCGGCGCGGTCTGCCCCCAGCCGCCCTCCCGCCTGGAAGCGCTGATGGGCCCGCCGCCCGGCCGGCACCCGCAGAGCGAGGACTGCCTCCACCTCACCGTCACCGCGCCCGCCACCCGAACGACGACGGGCCGCCCCGTCCTCGTCTGGTTCCACGGCGGCGGCTTCAGCAGCGGCGCCGGCATCCTCGACTGGTACGACGGCAGCTCCCTTGCCGCCGAGCAGGACGTCGTGGTGGTCAGCGCGAGCTACCGGCTCGGAGCCCTCGGCTACCTCCTCCAGGACGGGGTCAGCGAGGGCAACCTCGGCCTGTACGACCAGATCGAGGCACTGCGCTGGGTCCGGTCGAACATCGCGGACCACGGCGGCGACCCCCGTAACGTCACCGTCTTCGGCCAGTCCGCCGGAGCCCTGTCCGCCCTGCTGCTCCTCAACGTCCCCGAGGCCCGTGGTCTCTTCGGCCGGGTGATCCTGCAGAGCCCGCCCCTGTCCATCGCCACCCGCCCCCCGGCCGAGGCGCGGGAGACCGGAGAGCTCTTCGCCACTCACCTCTCCACCGACCCCCGCACCGCCCCGGCGGCGGACCTGCTCGCCGCCCAGACGCGCACCGCGGCCGACCACCAGCGGCGGACGGGAAACTTCCTGGCCCCGCCGTTCGGCCCGGTCGGCGGCGTCGCACCGCTGCCCGCCGAGACCGGGGCCGCGCCCTTCACCGGCCCCGCCCCGGACGTGCTCTACGGGTGGAACGCCGACGACATGTCGGCCTTTCCCGAGGGCCCGTCCGACGCGGGAAGCATCGCCGAGCGCACCCGGCGGCTCTACGAGGAGCCCCTGCGGGACCTGCACGCGCGGCTCGAACGCCACGGCGCCCGCGCCTACGGCTACCGGCTGGACTGGCGGCCCGCCGGTTCGCCGTACGGCGCCACGCACTGCGTCGAGATCCCGTTGCTTCTGGGATCGGAGTACGCCTGGCGGCACGCGCCGATGCTGGGTGACCTCGGCTGGGTGGAGGTGGCCGCGGTGGGCAGGGGGATGCGCGCGGCCTGGGCGTCCTTCGCCCGCACCGGCGACCCGGGACCGCTGCCGGCACCGCTCGTCGCGCTGCCGGGCTGACCTGGCTCAGGCGTCGGCAGCATGCCCCGGATCTCCGCCGCCACATCCCGCCGATGCTGAAGCAGGGCCCCGGTGCCGGGGCTCTGCTCCCGTTCGTCCGGCAGCGTCACACCCAGGAGCCGGGGAGGCTCCACGGATGGTCCAGCAGGTCCGCCAACCGGGGCGAACCGAGGGCCTGCGCCGGGTGTCCGGCCCAGTTCCGCCCCATGTTGGCCCGCCTTGCGGATGTGCGCCAGGCCGGTTGCGCGTGCTCGATGAACGCCTCGCCGCAGACGGTGGGGGTCACGCCGCGTGGGTCCCGGGCGAAGACCTCCGCGCCGAGGATCGTCTCCAGCTCGCGCAGACCACGGGGGACGACCCGGACCGAGGGCCGCGGACCGCGAGGTACTGCTCCGGGTACGCGGAATCCGGGCAGGCGCCGGCAGGGAGGCGGAACGCCCCGTGCCCGACGACGTGGACTTCGACCTGCGCCGGGGCGAACGCTGCGGAGCACTCGGGGAGACCGGCCTCGCCCTCCCGCTGCTTGAACGCTGCGTCCGGCATGACGGCGCCCGTGGTGAGGACGACCGGGTTCACCAGGACCTGGCCGCCAACGGCAGGGACGTGCACTGTGGTCGTCAACGGGCGCACCGCAGCCGTCTGGTGCTGCCTGATCCCGTTCCGGACGACGATTGCCGACCGCTTCGGCCGCCGCCGGCCCCGCGCCCATGATGGCCGTCGCGCTGACGCCCGGGGCGGCGGAAGAGGCGGCGCCGGTTCTCAGGCCCCAGCCCCAGAGCGAGGCGGTTTGACCCTGGGCTCCGAGACCTGCATCGAGTCGGAGGTCGCCGACCTGCGCTGCTTCGCCCCAACCGGACCGACCACCGCGGCCACGGCTGACGGAACGCCGCCGTCGACGCCTACATCCGTGGCCGACCCGCGAGGCGCCCCCCACGCGCCAACCACCGGTGATGGTGCGTACGTCCCAGGACATCACCGCTGTGCACCGCCGCCACTGCACCGATCACGGGCGTGGCAAGGAGCGTGAGAAGTATCGGTGCGTAGCCGCCGTCGGAGGCGACCGCCACAACGAGAACCTCACCGAGGTGCATCGTGGCCGCGACGCAGCCAGCGAGCAGTCCTCGCAACGGCGCCCGAGCGGCGAGCCATTCGGGTGACAGCGCAAGTGCCGCACCGGTTGCCGCACCGAGCAGGACACCGACTCCCAGACTCCCGCTCACGACCGCGATGCCCCGCACGAGACCGGTCAGGGCCTCGTGCAACCCCGTGCGAAGCCACATCGCCGCACCCATGAACGCCAACGAGCCGAAGAGTGCCGCCAGCGCCGACCCGATCCGTATTCCGAGCCGGACACCCCGCCTGACTGCAGCCCCGACCACCATGCACGTCCCCCCGCTTGGCCACCCGTCACCCTACCCGCCGTATACCTGGGCCACGGGTCAAGGTGCGCCCGCTTGCCCACTGGTCGGGACGGCGGATCAACCGCCCGGACACGGCCTGGGCCGGACGTGGTCCTGAGCGGACAGAGCTCATTGGTCCCGGTCGATCCGTGGGCCGGTCGGCCGCGTTCCCGGTGCCGGCGCCCTGCCGTTACGGGAGCGGGCGTTCGGGTCGCGCGATCCGGTTCGGCGCTCCTCGGCACCGGTCCGCGAAGCCGGCATCTGGTTGCTCTGCAGCAGCATGGAAAACGTGCCCACCGCGTCGACGGCCATGGACAGTTCGGCGATGATCTTCGGATCGTCCAAGGGGCCCCGCAGGAACTCCTCCAGACGGTGCATGCGGTAGCGGACCGTTTTCTGGTGGCAGAACAGCAGGCGACCTGCCGCGGCCGCCGATCCATGGGCCTCAAGCCAGGCACGGGCGGTGGCCAGAAGAGTGGTGCGGTCCTCCTCCGGCAGCGACAGGACTCCGCCGAGGATACGTTGCACGGCCCGCTGGGTCGTCTCCAGGTTGCTCATCACCAGTTCGGTCAGCGGGGTGTCGTCGAGCTGGCGCACCACGGCGGTCCCGGCCGTCAGCGACTGCGCGGCGACCTGCGCGTAGCGGAGAGCGCGGTTGGTCTGGTCGAGACGTTCGTACAGAGGACTCACACCCACCCGGCCGGTGGCGGCCGACCGTACGGCGTCGAGGACCGGAGCGTCGCCGGTCCGTCTCCACCATCCGTTCCGCACAGGCTTCGCGGTAGGCATCGGTGAGGGCCGACGAATAGATGTCGGCCAGCTCCCAGATGTGGGACGCGGAGTCCAGAAGCGCGTCGGGGGCGGCACCGCCCGTCTCCCGGGCCGCGTCGAGGAGTTGTTCCCAGAAGTAACGGAAGCTGATCCGGTACGAGCGCAGCACTTCCGGCAGCGGGGCGTTCTGCAGGGCGCGCTTGCGGCCGGTTTCCTCGGGGCCGGCCAAGTCGACCGTCGAGGAAGTGGGATCGGTGAGGTGTTTGAGTATGTGGGCGACGTTCAGACGCATCGAAGCGTTCAGGTCTTCGGGGCCCACGACCATGGACCGGTAGAATTCGATTTTCCCGTAGACGAGTTGGGACATGGCAGCGGCGATGGCGTCGAGTCTGACCGTCAGTGACTTGGCGAGTTCCGCCACCAGCAGACGCGGTTCGGTCGTGGTCACGGAGCGAGCCTAGAGCAGCCGGAGGCGAGAAATTGTCGGAACGATCGAAAACGGATGAGGTCGTTGTCGGCAGCAACAGAAGTCTCTGTAGGCGCAGACGTGGTGTGTGGCATCGGGAGGCTGTGAGGATCGCCGCGTTGCATTCGATCTGTGTGTGAAAGCGGAATGAAGTTCTGGCCTCAGCATTCCGGTGTCGTTCACCGCGACGACGACCATGTCGCGATCACGGTCGATACCGGCGGCCAGGGGCATCCCGCCCAATACCACGTGCTCACGCACGGGGCCGCGCGCAAGGCGGCGACCTCCGCCCGCGCAGGTGCCGCGAGCGATTCCGCACGTGACATCTTTCAGGTCGTGCCACAGGGGGTCTCGCTCTGCCCTCCCGCCACCCGGGTCAGGAATGGGCCGCTCCCCGACCTGCCCACTCATGAACATTCGGATATGAGTGCCCATTGTAAGAAGCGTGTGCAGTAGATTTCCGGAGGCGACAATGCGCCGGACCGGCTGCGGACTGGTCAATCATCCGATGCCACACGGGGAGCGGGACCCTCGCACTCCCGTCCGTGTCGCCCGCAGCATTCCGCTGTGCGGCAGCCGTGAGGACCTCGGCAAGCACGCGGGCTGTCCTGGCGCCGGGAGCCGGCGTTCACTCGCGCTGCTCGCGCGTGGCACAGCGCGTCGTACGCCTGCCCGCTCCGTCCGCCGCGGCGTCGGCGGAGTCCCGGCCCGCTGTCGGCGGATGACCGTGCCGCCGGTGAGGACCTGATGGCTGAGGCACGAACGGCCGCCGAGCGTGTTCGGCGGCTGTCGTCACCCGGTCCGGGTGTCGGGTGGCACAGTGAGGTTGTGGCACGTGTGCCGGACCTGGCCGGCCGGCTGATGGATGCTGCGGTGCAGGCGGACCGGCAGGCGGGAGCCAGCTGGGCACAGGTGGGTGCGATGCTGGGCCTGAGCGACGAGGTGGCGCGCAGTCGGTTCGACCGCCAGGGTGCCGGTACGGCCGACTTGGCGACTCTCCGTCCCCCGGCGACATCCTTGCGCGTACCAACCAGCTGCTGACCGATCTGGACCCGGAACTGTTCACCAGCTGCCTGATCGCCGAGCTCGACCCGCTCCACCACAGCGTCCGTCTCTCCAACGCCGGACACCCCCCGCCGCTGCTGTGCCACCCCGACGGCTCCATCGAAGTCCTGCGCCTGCCACCCGGGTTGCTGCTCGGCATCGACCACGACACCCACTACGTCACCACCGAGATCGCCCTTCCACCGGGGGCCATCCTCGGCCTCTACACCGACGGACTCGTCGCAACCCCCGGCACCGACATCGAGGACACCATCAGCGAGCTTGCCCAGCACCTTGCACAGGCCCGGCACCTGAACCTGGACGAGCTGGCCGACACTCTCATCCATCACGCCAAACGAGACGCGCCGCGCTTCGACGACATAGCCCTCCTGCTCATCCGGCCCACACCGAACGGCGACTGACCGCATCGCCGCAACACACGGACCTCTAGTAGAGCGCTCGGCGGGACTGCTGATGCCTGTCGGTAGGATTGTCCGCATTCGGGCGGCCTGGAAGTGGGAGCCCCAGATCCGATGGAGGCTGGGCGGTGCGGTTCGTCTGCCGGGATTTCGGACTGTCGGACCAGCCGCGGCGTGGCCTCACTCCGCAGGAGGCCCCCCTGGAAGTGCTGCTCCTCGACATCGAGGCCGAACTGTCCGTGTGGGAACACGGGCAGGTGATGTGGCGCGAGCAGCAGTTCCCGGTAGCCGAGCTGGCGTACCACCTGGCGCTCTGGCTTCAGAGCCCGGCTGTCCGCCATGAGGACTTCGAGCTCGACTCGATGCAGGCCGATGAGGGGCTGATCCGCATCGCGAGCTCCGACGAGGGTTGGCGGATCGGCTCCGACATCACACCCGACTTCTGGACGTCGCCTGTCACGTGGGATGTCCTCGTGGCAGAGATCAAGCGGTTCGACCGCGCCGTGCGCGAGGGCATTGCCGCGATGGGCATCGAACCCGACTTCATCCCGCAGCCCTGACAGCCGGTTTGGCTCGGCCAGCGGAGGAATGATCATGGGAGGGCGGTGTGACTGGTGTGACGGGTGTGATTCCGACGCCGGAGTCGTCCTGGACAGCCCCATTCGGCCCGCTGAGCCCACGCTGCTGGCATGCTGCGGACAGACTTGACGATGCGCCACCTCGCCTCGTTGTCCGTGACTCCGAGTCGGTGGCGCACCGCATCATCGACCACCTCGGACCGCTGCTCGCGCTCCACCCAAGGAAGCAGTTCCGTAAGGACGCCGTGCTCATCGTCGACGGCGGGGCCCGTGTGTCGCCGCCCACCCGCGCTCTCTCGAACGCCGAGCGATCGAAGAACTGCCACTACTCCACCGGGCAACCGGCAGGACACCGCGGCTGGGGACACGGCGCCATGGCCGCTGACGGCAGGACGATGACCACCGCCGGCGGGGGCTACCAGGACACCGGGCTGGTCATCCCTCCCCGCCGGCCGTCGCGTAGACGAAGAACGTTCCGCGTGACTTTTGACGCGCTGTGGTCATGCAAGGTCACAGGGGCAACTGCGCCTGGCGCGATGACTTCCGCGCCTCGAAGTGTTCTGGAGACCGGAGGTAGGTGCGCGGTGCGTTGGAGGCGCGTGCGTCGCAGGTTCTCCGATCCGTGGCTGCAGTCGATGAGTTCGGACTGCGATAGGAGTCAGATGGAGGACACCGATATCAGGAGGCCGACCTATGGCTGCCGAAGCACTCGTTCTTGAGACCCGGAAAGCTCTGGAAGGGGCAATCCACGTCGAGAGATCCGCGCTCGCTCAAGACCTGGCCGAGCTCAGCGAAACCGAGTGGGCGAAAGCATCACTGTGCGAACGATGGACCGTGGAGGAGGTCGTGGCCCATCTGACGGCAGGCGCCAGCACGGGTATCCGGCGCTGGCTGCTGAGCATGCTGGCTGCGCGGTTCGACCCCGATCTGCACAACGACCGACAGCTTGCAAAGCACCGTGGTGCCACACCGCAAGAGACCTTGCGGCGATTTCGCGCAGTTGTCGCCGGGCCCGCCGGGCCGACAGGACATACTGCGGCCTGGTTGGGCGAGATCGTCGTCCACAGCGAGGACATCCGTCGGCCATTGGGCCTGGTGCGGACACCTCCAGTGGCCACGACGACCGCCGTGGCCCGGTTCTTCGCCGGCCGCGATTTCACCGTCCCGAGCAAGACCGCGATCGCGGGTCTGCGGGTGGAGGCCACGGACGGACCGTTCACCACCGGCTCGGGGCGTCTGCTCCGGGGGCCGACCCTATCGCTGGTGATGGGGATGGCAGGCCGTGCAGCGGCCTGCGAGGACCTTGAGGGTGACGGTGCCGCAATCCTGCGCGCCCGACTGCGTGAGGCTGCAACAAGCTAGAGCTCCGTCGAATCCCGATGTCGACGCGCGGATGACCAGCCGTCCCGGTGGCAGTTCGATTCCGCTGCGCCTCTGTCCATCCATGGCTGGCACCAGAGCCTGGGCGGCAGCCCGGCCGGTTTCCGGGCAGTCGTGGGCGACATCGGTCAGCCCGGGGGAGTCGTCGGCGAAGGCACGCCAGTGGTTGACGCCCGCGACCGCCACGTCCTCGGCCCCACTCGGTCATCCGGTGACCGTGTCGGTGACCGCGTCGTGCGAGCCGCTACGGCGGTCAGGCCGAGGAGCCACTGTCGATGACCAGGTCGGCGCCGACCACCGCGCCGGCTGCCGGTGAGGCGAGATAGAGCACCGCGGCCGCTACTTCTTCGGCTTCTGCGACCCGGCCGAGCGGGTTTTGTGTCTTCACTCGCTCGGCTCGGTCGGCCTCCGTCTCGCCGGGCCGCAGCGACATGGGAGCAGCGGAGGCGCCGGGACTGACCGCGTTGATGCGGATCCCCTGGTGGATGTGGTCGAGAGCGGCGGCGCGGGTGAGCGCGGAGACCGCTGCCTTGGAGGTGATGTACGTGGCAAGGTTCGGAATGCGCAGGTGCGCGCCCAGGTTGGAGGAGATATTGACGATGGCGCCGCCACCGTTTCCCTGCATGTGCGCGATCTCGTGCTTCATGGCCAGCCAGACACCGGTGACGTTGGTGCGCAGCACCGTGTCCCAGTCCTCCTCGCTCACCTCACCGACGGGTACGGTGCCGCGGAGCACCCCGGCGTTGTTGACCGCGATGTCCAGTCCGCCGAAGCGCGTAACGCTCTCGCGTACGAGGTTCTGAAGCTGGCCGGAGTCGGTGACATCGGCGGTGACGGCGGTGGCCGTGCCGCCGGTGGCCCCGATGAGACCGACCGTCTCGTCCAGGGAGACCGCGGTGCGTCCCGCGGCAACCACGGATGCGCCCTCGGTGGCGAAGGCGATCGCGATCGCGCGGCCGAGGCCGGAGCCTGCGCCAGTGACGAGGACGGTCTTTCCGGTGAAGCGGTTCATTGCGGTGGCTCCCCTTGAGTGCTGGATTACTTGGTGCCGTGGTGCAAACGGACGACGGCTGCGAGAGCGGCGGCCCCTGCAACACGAGGCCCGGCAGCAGGCCTTACCGGTATGAGCGGTGTGCGGTCGGTCCCGATGAGCGCGAGGACTGCAGCCGCGCCGAGTCCTGAGAGGCTGCCCCCGGGTGGCCATTGCCCTGCCGTACGCGGGTGGGGAGGGTAAGACGGCACGCCACGCCGCTCGGCATAGCGGTCCGCGAAGCGTCCGCCAAGGAGCACCAGCCCGGCGAAGGCCAGTCCGTAGGCAGCGATGAGCTGGAGGACGGAGGCGAAGCGCGGCTGCACAGAGGCGAAGCGGGCAGCGCCTGGGGCGGTCATGCCATCCTCCTGATTTTTGACCGATCGGTTCATTATTCGGGTATACGGAAGCGGGCCCGGTGGACTCGGCGGATGCGGGTCAGTCCAGGAGAGTAAGGGCCTGTTCGGCCGCGTCCCGTACCCGGTCGGGATCGATCGACGCCTTGCCGACGATCCGCACCCCCTGTAGTAGGACGAGCAGCATGCGGGCCAGCGCGCGCGGATCGCGTTCCTCGGGCAGCTCGCCCTGAGCCTGGGCCCGTACGAGCGCGGAATGCAGCAGGGTCTCGATGTGCTCCCAGCTGATCTCGACGCGGCGGGCCGCTGCGGGGTCGTGGGGCGCCAGCTCGGCCGCGGTGTTGGTGACGAAACAGCCGTTCAGTCGACCCTCAGGGGCGATGGCCTCTGCTGCGAACCGGCGCACCACCGCCCGCACCGCAGGCAGTGCGGGGCCTGGTTGGGACAACTCGGCGAGGAGCGCCGAGTCGCGCGTCTCGGCGTACCGGTCCATGGCTTTCAAGTACAGCTCGTGCTTGCTGCCGAAGGTCGCGTAGATGCTGGCGCGGCCGATGCCGAGGTGCTCGACGAGGTCTGTCAATGACGTCGCTTCGTAGCCGCGCCGCCAGAACAACTCAAGGGCCGACTGCAGCGCGGCGTCCGGATCGAATTCCTTGGTTCTGGCCACGTCGAAGACCATAAGCCTATCTGGAACGATCGGTCAAATAATTGCGCGTCGCAGCGGGAGCTGGTCAGACGTCGCACGCGATCCGGGGAATCGTTCGGCGAGAACGGCCGACGGTCATCCCCACACGAGTCCCAGCGGACGCCTGGCGAGGCCGGGTGCGCTGGTCTTCAGGGTGCCGCCCCAACTGCACCGTCCGCCGCCGATCGGGCGGCTCCCGCGTCGAACGGGCCTGAAATCAGGTGAACTCACGATCCCGTCCGCCGGTTCGCCACAGTCTCGCCACGGCCCCGTTTGCACCCGTCGCGTACAGGTGAACGTGCTCACCATCATCGCCCCCGCATCAGTTTCGGCGCCGGTACGTGCTGGGAGCCAGCCCGTGGGTGCGCTTGAAGGCGTTGGCGAAGGCGAACTCGGAGGCGTATCCGACCTGGGCAGCGATGGATCTCAAGGGCGCTTCCGTCGCCTGCAGTAGGCGTGCAGCCGCGGTCAGTCGCCACCAGGTCAGGTAACCGAGGGGCGGTTGACCGATCATCGAGGTGAAGCGCCTGGCGAACGTCGCCCGGGAGAGGCCGGCTTCCGCTGCGAGTTTCGCCACGGTCCAGGGCGCTGCCGGGTCCCGGTGGATGGCATGGAGGGCGGCGGTGACCGCCGGATCGTTGAGTGCTGCGGCCCAGCCGGTGGGGGTGTCGGGGGCGGGCTGTTGAGCGAGCCAGATGCGCAAGTTGTACATCAGGAGCGTGTCCAGGAGCGCGGGGATGGTCACGCTGGTGCTCAGCCTCGGATTGCCCACCTCGGCGGTCAGGAGTCGCACCGCCGCGTGCAGCTCGGGATGGCGGTCCTGACCGGCCGGCAGGTGGATCAGGTCGGGCAGGGTCAACAGCAGGGGGTGGGTCCGGGACGGGCCGAGCCGGTAGGCGCCGCAGAGCACCACGGTGGCCGGCCCGCCCCGACCGAGCCGGTCGACACTGTCCGACGCGTAGGGCCCGGGCAGCTCGGCGTCATCGGGGCTGCAGGCCGGGGCTGCGACCGCGGTCGCCGGGCTGTCGGCCAGCGTGTGCCCGCTGCCGTGCGGCAGGAACAGCACATCGCCCGCCTCCAGTCGGACCGGCGCTGCGTGTGGCGAGAGGAGCCGGCAATGGCCCTCCAGGATCACCTGGAAGCCGACCGATCCCGGTACGGAGGCGAACCGCTGTCCCCAGGGTGCATGCCATCGCACGTACGCCGATCGGGGCCGGCCGGCCCGCGCCACCGTGATCACGTCGCTGAGCCCATCCATCGGGCGATGGTACGCATGAGACGCACGCGCATGAATAAGGGACCCTGGCGCATGGATCGTCTCCGTGAGTGACCGTAAGTTCACCGCATGAAGATGAAGACCGCGCGTATCCACGCGTTCGGCGATGCGTCCGTGATCCGCTACGACGACGTTCCGCGGCCGCGCCCGGGCACCGGTGAAGTGCTCGTCCGCGCCGCGGCGACTTCGTTCAACCCCACCGAAGCCGCCTTGCGCGCCGGGCTGCTGCAGACCTTCCTGCCCGTGGATCTCCCCTACACGTCGGGCTGGGACGTCGCCGGCACAGTGGCCGAGATCGGCCCGGGGACCGAAGGGTTCACCGTCGGCGACCGGGTCGTCGGGCGGCTGGAGGGAGCCGGTGCGGCTGCCGAGTACGTGCGAGCGCCGGGCGCATGGCTGGTTCCGGCACCGGCATCCGTTCCGCTCACGCACGCCGCAGCCCTGCCGTTGGCGGGCCTGACGGCCTGGCAGGCGGTGTTCGAGCACGGAAAGGTGTCCGCCGGCCAGCGCGTGCTGATCAACGGCGCGGGGGGAGGGGTCGGCGGTTTCGTGACGCAGCTCGCCAAGCACGCCGGAGCCGAGGTGACTGCCACGGCCAGCGCCCGCAGCGACCGGGCAGTCCGGCGGCACGGGGCGGACCACGTGATCGACTACACCGCCGGGCCCGTTGCCACCGCCCTCGACGCCCCTGTGGACACTCTGCTCAATCTCGTTCCGCTAAGTTCGCGTGATGCCATTGCTCTGGGATCCGTGGTTCGGCCGGGCGGGCGGATCGTCTCGGTCGCAACCCCTGTCGAACCGCCTGCCGACACCGGGGTGCGGGCGACGCACATAGTCGCCCGCAACGACGTGGTGCAGCTGGCTGCGCTTGTGGAGCTGGTCGACGCGGGGAAGATCGCACTCGACATCAGCGCCTCACATCCGCTGGCCGACCTCGCGGACATCCACCGCCTCAGTGAAGCCGGCCGTATCCGCGGCAAGGTCGTCATCATCCCCTGATTCCGGAGGCCGCACCCTGTCTCGGTTCCGATCACTTCTCTCACTCGGTCATGACGAACGAATCCATCACCGGGTCCAAGTGCTCACCCTCCAACAGCAGCCCGACCTCTCCGGGGCGCAAGCCCTTGTAGTTGCCGGCCCGCCCGGGGGCGTTCACGCACCTCATGAGCGACGGTCTGCACAGTAGATCGTTCGTCAGGAGTTGCCCGCGAAGGAGGCACCGACGGTGGGGAACGGAACTCGTCCTGGGCCCCTGTGCGATTACGGTGGCGCAATGGTGCACGTGCGGGAGATGGACGCGGCCGACGTCGAGGCCGTTTCGATGATCCGAGTCCGGGGATGGCAGGCGGCTTACGCCGGCATCGTTCCCGAGACGTATCTGGCTGCCATGACGGTGGAGGGCGATGCCGGTCAACGGCGGCAGTGGTTCGCTCAACCCGGACGACAGGCACGAGATCTTGTGGCGCTCGGTGACCGTGGCCCGGTGGGGTGGATCTGCTTCGGGCCGTGGCGGGGTGAAGCGCCTGGTCCGAGACGGGTTGGCGAGGTCTACGCCCTGTACTTCTTGCCGGATCTCATCGGCCAAGGCATCGGCCGGAGGCTTCTGGAGGAGGCCCACGCCCGGATGAAGAGCCTGGACTTCGAAGTCTCGGCCTTGTGGGTTCTCTCTGACAATCGACGAGGCCGACGCTTTTACGAGCGGTCTGGCTATCAAGCCGACGGTGCTACGCAGGACGACCCCTACGACGAGATGACGCTCACTGAGCTTCGCTACCAGCGTGTGCTCTGAGCCCTCTGTGGGCGCGCGATGCTCTGGCGGCGAGTCCGCCCCACTGGCGGAGCGCGGCGCGTTGGGTGACCCGGCGCTACCTGGGCGGAATCGCGGCAACCCTGCGAAACGTCGGCTCCGGTACGTCCTCAGCCGAAGGTGCCGTCGGCTCGGGCGAAGAAGCGTTCGCTGCCGTCGTGCTCGAAACGCACTTGCCCGTCAAACGGCGAGTCGGCGTGGGCGCACGCTCCCCAGTCCAGGCCTAGCTCGCCGCAGCGATCCAGAACCTGCATCCACCGCACTGCTCGTCGAACCATTCGTCCCGATAGCCGGGGCCCCGGGTGGAGCGGTTGAGTCGTCGCAACCAGCGCTCGTGCACCGCGTCGCCTGCCCGCAGCCCGTCTGGTGCCATCTGCTACCGCCCCCTTGCCGAATGCGCAAGGTCAATCTGTACGGAGTCGGCGTGTGATCCGCCAGCCGATTTCTGCGAGCCGCAGACGATTGGCTCCGCCTGTCGCAGGCATCCTCTGTACAGGTCACCGAGCGCCGGACTTCTGTGCCATGCACCGAACGACGCCAGCGAGTACGCCACCTGCACGGTGAGCGTACGAGAAATGCATGGTCACTGGCGGTAGAACGCCGACGAGGAGGGGTCGATGTCCGAACGCTCCGACGCGGTCACCGTCCTGGCCGCATCCCGCTCCGTGCTCCCGCCGTCGCAGGAACTCAAGCGGCTGCCAGTTGCGCACGACCTCACGATGGACGACGTCGTCCGAGCGCTGAAGGGGCGACGGGCCACGGTCTTGAGCACCCCGAGCCGGTCATCCGGTCCCTCGCGGCGTGACGGGCGATTTGCGCGTGGCGGCGAACGCGGCCGCACGGAGTCGAAGGTGTCTCCTCGAGTGCGAGGGGCTGCGTAAAGATCGCATCCTCCAACTCGGCTGCTCGTAGGATTAGTTCACGACCAAGGTGGCAGGCTCATTGGCCGGATTGCTTGATGACAGCGTCGACGGAATGAGAAAAGGGGCCTTGTGTCGGACAGAGACGACGAGATGCTTGTCTGGTTCCTCGCCGGGCGGGTGCGGGCTTCATCCTGGTTGCCAAGATTCACTCCGTTGGGGCCTTACCCCACGACGAGCTCATGAGGCTAGTGGTGTCCGTCGGCATTTCGGTTGGCGTCGGGTACCTGTTCGCAACCATCGGCGACCACCTACACGATGAGGTTGCCCGGGAAAGGATTTCTCGGGCAACCTACTGGACAACGGCATTCGGGATCGCCGTAGCAACATTCACGCTTCTGGGAGTTACGGGCGTAGACGATGTCTTCGCCTTGTTCCGAAGGGACGGCTGATACTCCAGCTGTGGATCGTGATCTTGATCGCGGTGCGGCCGCCGCGCGTTGAGCGGTCTCACGCTGGCATGATCGTCTCGCAAGTCACTTACTCGAGTCGGAGATGACGATGTCTACGGCGCTGACGTCCGGCCCCGGTGCGTTGACAGCGACGCGTACATTGAACTGACCGCGGTCGCCCACTCGGTGCACGAAGCGGGTCTGCTGCTCGACATCGCCGACTGCGATGCGCCCGTCGGGCAGCAGGAGGGTGCCGTCGAAGACTGTGGTGAACTCCGGGTCCGGGTGTTGGGCCTGCGGGTCATCAGACGGTGTGAAGAGGCGCACCTTGATCAACCCCTTCTGGGGACGAACCCGGACGGCCACGTGGGTGTCGCAACTGGCTGCAGGGGAGGCGTTCAGAGCGAGGGAGAGCGGCACCCAGTCGGTTGCCCCGAGGTGCAGAACGGGGTGATTGACGTAGATGTCGACGCCGGCGATCTGCATGGTGTTCCTCCTGCCTGGCATGGCTGTGGCCACCGTTGATCGTCAGGGTGTGAAGACACACGATCACGCGGTGGCCGCAGGTCACAGCGTAACCCCTGCCCGCTGGCAGGAAGGGCTCGAGGACCTGATGGGGCGCATGGCCGGACGGTTCGCGCGCGTGGAGGCCCGGCGCCGGACGGGACGGCTGGTGCTCGGGCTGCTGTCGGACCTGCCGCGCAAGAACCGCTGGACGATCGCCGAGTGGGCCCGGGAAGCGATACCGCATGACGTGCAGCATCTGCTGTGCCGGGGGCCCTGGGACGCCGGCGCGGCTCGGGACGACGTACGCGACTATGTTGTGGAGCAGCTGCACGATGAGCGGGCAATCCTCTGCATCGACGAACCCGGCGACCTGAAGAAGGGCCCTCACGTTCGGGGTGCAGCGTCGATACACCGGCACTGCCGGCCGGACCGAGAACTCTCAGGTCGTTGTCCACCTCGTCTGCGCAGGAGCGTGCGGTGACGCCGCGGTGGAGCGTGAGCCTTCTGGCGTGTATCGAAAGTGCTTCTCGGGGGTGTACCCGCCTGGTGGTGGCTGGCGAGGAGACTCCGAGCCTCGTGGGGTCAGGCTGCCGCTGCTGCGGCAGAGCGCCGTTCGGGCCGCGCGATGAGCCACCAGGCACCGAGGCCGCCCAGGAGATAAGCGACGCCGACCGCGAGGAAGGAGAGAGAGGCCCCGTGGTTCCAGTCGGTGATGGAGTTCAGGATGATGCCCATGACGGCGATCCCGACCAGTGAGCTGATCTGACGGTTGGCGTTGAGAACCGATCCGGCCACGTTCGCGTGCTCGGGGCCGGCAGCATCGACGAGCGCCGCTGTCATGCCGGGCGAGATGATGCCGGCGCCGAGGTTCGCCACGCCCACTGCAACGGCCACCACCCAGTAAGGGGTGCCCTGGGAGATGGTGACCATCGTCAGAGAGGCGACTCCGGCGAGCAGCAGGAATGTCGTCAGGAGGATGCCGTTGGAGAATCGGGCGGAGATGCGGGAGTAGACGATGTTGGCCACGGGAAAAAAGATCGTCATGGGGAGCAGCTCAAGGCCCGCCTCGAACGGGGATGCCCCGCGGGCGTGCTGGAGGTAGAGGCCGAGCATGAAGGTCGACCCGAACAGGGCAAAGTTGAAGAGGAAGCCAACGATGTTGGCGCCGGCAAAACTTGAGTGGCGAAAGAGGAGCCACGGCATCACGAGCTTGGTCGCGCGCCGCTCGCGGACAACGAGGGTGATGGCGGCCGCCGCAGCGACCGCGTAGGCGGCGATTACCGGCCCCGCTGCCCAGCCCAGTTGGGGACCTTCGATCAGGGCGAAGCTGATGGCGGCGAGGAGGAGGATCCAGGTGACGTGGCCGGGAATGGCCAGTCGCGTGGCATGGGTCCCGGCCGGCGCAATGTAGTGGTACGTCATGTACATACCGATGACGCCGATCGGCAGGTTCAGCAGGAAAATCGACTCCCAGCCGAACGCGCTCACCATCAGGCCACCGACGGTGGGGCCCAGCCCGGACGAGGTGGCGACGATCGCCGACCACAGGCCCAGCATTTTGGTGCGCTGGCGTTTCTCCGGGAAGGAGAAGACCAGCAGTGACAGGGAGCTGGGCATGAAGAGAGCCGCGCCAGCGCCCTGGACAAGGCGTGCTGCGATCAGGGTTTCGGGGTTGGGCGCCAGGGTGCACGCGAGTGAGGCGATGAAGAAGACACCCATCCCCCACAGGTAGATCTTCTTCGCGCCGATCCGGTTGGCCAGGCCGCCGGCGAGCATCAGGAGCGAGGCAAAGGTCAGCACGTAGCCGTCGACGATCCAGGTCAGCTGCGTCAGTGTGGTCCTCAGCTCCTCCTGAATGGTGGCACCGGCGACGTTGACCACGGTGACGTCGAGGGTTGCCATGACGAATCCCGTGGCGAGCGCCGTGACCTTCAAGCCGCTTGGTACCTCGCGCTTCTCCGGCGCAGGTGTGGGTGTCACTCCGGTGTGAACTGAAGTCATCTTTTCTCCTGCGGGGGTCTAGGCGGGGCTGCACCCGAGTGGGGCCGCAACCGCCCAACTGCAGTTCCAAATGGGCTTGCTCGGGCCTTCCGGTGCGTGCCCGACCACTGAACTGCATAGGATGATGACTGTCAAACGTTGATGAGTATCAACGTATTGCAATCATCGTAGTATGTTGGAGAAGAACGAGGAGGAGGTGAGCGGCCGTGACCGCACGGACCACTACGGAACGCATCACGGACCATCCCGACATGGAGGCCATCACCCTGCAGGGAGTGCTGGACGCGCTCGTGGACCCGGTCCGCCGGAGCATCGTGCGCCAACTCGTCCAGGCCCAGGACGACATGGCCTGCGGAACTTTCGACATCTCGGTCTCGCGCTCCACGGGCACCCATCACTTCAAGGTCCTGCGCCAAGCCGGCGTCATCCGCCAGTACTACGTCGGCACCTCACGCATGAACGAGCTGCGCGCCGACGACCTTGCCCTGCTCTTCCCCGGCCTGCTCACAGCCGTCGTCAACGCTTCGGCAGCCACGGAGAGCTGAACTGGGCCTGCACTCGCGTGAGCTGGTCGACCCTGCGCCCCGTACGGCTGCAGCGGTTGATGGTCAATGTTCACAGCCACTCATTGATGGCCGCGACGAGGACGGTCGCCTCGTAGCGGACGGCAAGCTTGTCGTATCGCGTAGAGACGGCACGGTGCTTCTTGAGGCGGTTGATTCCACACTCGACGGCGTGCCGCTCGCGGTAGTCAATCGGGTCGAAACGTGGTGGTCGGCCGCCCCGGGAGCCGAGCTTCTGGCGGTTGCGCGCCTGGTCGGCCTTGTCCGGGATGGCGCAGCAGATTCCTCGGCGGCGCAGGTAGGCACGGTTCTAGCGGGAGGCGTACGCCTTGTCCGCCCGCACGCGATCGGGGCGTACGCGCGGCCGACCCGGACCGATGCGGGGCACGCGGACTTTCTCCAGCACCGTTTCGAACTGCGGCGAGTCGCCACGCTGCCCTGCCGTCACCACGATCGACATGGGCCTTTGGCCCTGCTGGACGGCCAGGTGCAGCTTGGTGGTGAACCCGCCGCGCGAGCGGCCCAGCCCGTGATCGAGAGGCTCGGTGACCACGCCGCCCGGAGGTTCCTTCTGTAGGTCACCCTGTTTCCGAGCCCCGGCCGCATGCTGATGAGCACGGCACGCCGTGGAGTCGACGCTCAGTTCCCACGTGATCCCGCCTTTCGCGTCGGCCAGGGACTGGAGCCGGGTGAGGACCCGGTGCCAGGTACCGTCCCGTTGCCACCGGCGGAACAGGTCGTAGACCCGGCCCCACGGCCCGTACTCGACAGGCATGTCCCGCCACGGCACACCGGTACGGACCCGGAATCCTATGCCGTCGATCAGCTGCCGGCGAGGCCAGACAGGTGGCTGCCCCGCCTTCGTCCCCTTCGGCAACAACGGCTCCAGGACCGCCCACTGCTCGTCCGTGAGATCTCCCCGCCCCATGCACCATGATCACGCATCGCTCAAGATTCACTTTCGATACACGGCCTAGTCCCACGTTCGTGGACATGCGAGCCGACCGTTGCCGTGCCGCTTGCCTCCCTGACGACATAGCCTTTGCGACGCCGCGGGGGAGTGGGTTCGGGGCGTGAACCCGCGCTGTTCCGTCCGGCCGCCGAGGCTCTCGTGCCGGCAGACCGCGCCGGGAGGCCACCCGCGGAGTCATGGACGTCCGCCTGCCGTTGGTGCCGCTGCTTGTTTCTCCCCAGTCGAGTCACCATCGTGCGCGCAGCACGCCGTCACTGTCGGGTAGAGCGGCTCGGAGGAGTGGACTGCGCTCGTCGGCGTCGAGGGACAGGGCGCGGGCCGCTCGCGCATCGGCTATCAGGGCAACGAGCTCTTCGTACTGGGTCTCATCGGCGGTCACGTCTCTGATTGCTCCGTCCTTCGTCTCCCAGACGAATGCGATGTCCCATTCGGCCGGCAGCGCGGTCAGAACCGCGCCGACGTCGGTTTGCAGGTCCGGCCACACGGTCAGCAAGGCGCGCGGGCCGAGACCGGCACGCACCACGCTGAGGTTTTCCGTGGTGAGACGGTGCCAGCGCGTGGCTTCGACGAAGTGGGCTTCCTCCAGAAGCAGGCCTTGCCGCGTCGCCAGCTCGGTACGTACCGACGCCCAAAAGCCCTCGTCGGCGGCTTCTGTCACCTCTGGTTCCGCGACGTAGGGGGAGGCCACCAGCGGTTCCGCGAAGAGGCCGAGCTCCCGCGTGCGGGTAACGGCGTCCGTGCAGGGAAGGTCGCTGCCCACGTACACGTACTGGTCCCATCCGACGTGCACGGTAAAGACGTCTCCCGCCTCAAGCCGACACCAGGCTCCCTGCTCACGAAGCATGACGCGAATCAACTCCAGGGCCACCGCCAAGGAGACCTCGGCCCCGTCGTAGTAGCCGGTGAGGTCATCCGGGAAGAGACCACTGAGACCGTGTCCCTCGACCGCCGGCTGGGCGCCAAAGTGGACGAGCCCGGTGACGGAAGGCTCACGGATCTCCAGCCGGTCAATGCCTGCAACTTCTGCGAACGCAGAGATCGCCTGCAAATACGCGGCCTCGACCGGCCCTTGGTCACTGATCGCCTCCTCCGCGCCCTGGTAGTTGCCGTGTTCGTCACGGTCGGCGGGGTTGTACTTCGTGATCCGGTGAACGAAGGCGGGCGGCACGCTACTCCTGGACAAAGTTGAAGGTGCCGCCAGCGTAGGTCGCGACCCGAACTCTCAGCTCTCAATTTTGCCGCTCGGCCCGACAGACGCTTGCTCAGGAGCTGGGCACCGCGAGCATGGGTGAGTCGTTCCCATTCTGACGCCGCCATGCCATTACCTTAGGTCCGACTGCCCGGTGGGTGCCTGAATCTTCCCAACCCGCAGCAGTGACCGAGAAGTTGGCGCAGGAGCCCGGCCGATGTTTCCCGGCCGGGCATCACGCGTGGCGAGCGCGGCGGCGACGGCGTCGATGCTCTTGATGTTCATCGCCTCGGGCCTCTGCACGGGCCCAGTCGTCCGCCGGGCGCCCCTCAGGTGATCGACTACGGGCTCCCGGTTGCGGCGGAGGCACGTCACCGTGCGGAGGTCATCAACCGCGAGGTCTGCCCGGAGGCCCCTCACAAGGCTGCGGCGCTGCTGTATGAGCAGGCGAGAAGCCCGAGCTTGGAGGTGCGGGACCTGCCGTTCGCGGCCACGGTGACTGTGCGGCGTACCTGTCGGCACGCGGGATGCCGGTGAGCCCTGGCCGTGCCGCCGTCCTCTCGCTGCCCGCGCTGGTCGGTTCCCAGAGGGTCCTTCCGAAGGCATGGTCTGCCGGCCCGGAGGCCGGGGCCCCCTTTGACGGGTGCCGACGGCGTGCTGGTGGGCCCGGACGACGGTGGAGTCGACCGCGACGACCCGGCCCACGTTCAACTTCGGCGTCCGCCTGGGCGAGCAGTGCGGGAAGGCCTTCTCCCAGGTGCCGTCGATGGCCCACTTCCGCAGCAGGTTGTCGACGCCCTTCCACGCGATTGCGTCGATCACCTGCCGGTGATCCCGTCACCGCCCACCCCGCCTTGGCGTTCGGTCTGACATCAACGGTTCGAAGCGTGCCCACCGGGCGTCAAGCCAACGACACTGCCAGTCCAACGATCAGATGACCCGAAAAGTACGGCCTCATGCGGCCACCGCACCGTCTGCTTGGAGCTGAGCATCCACACCGTGCGCTATCGGGTGACTCGGCCGTTCCATTCATGGTCGAGAATCGCGTGGACGACGGAGTCTCGCCAGTGGCCGGCCTTCTGGACGTGCTCGCGGATGATTCCCTCCTCGGTCATCCCTGCGGCGGTCAGCGTCCTCGCCGACGCCTCGTTGTGAGGGGACCGTGCTCCCCAGATGCGGTGGAGGCCCAATTCCTCGAAGCCGAGACCGAGGAGCAGGCGCACGGTTTCAAGGCCGAGACCGGCCCCCCCAGGTCTCAGGGTGAAGGGCGAATCCCACCGTGGCCCCGCGTTGCTGATGTGGATCGGTGGCGAGACGCCCGAACCCGATCAGTTCTTCCGTGTCGGACCGGGCGACAGCCAGCGCGTACTCAGTACGTGGCGTCTCCGTGGCCGAGGCGCCGGACCGAGACACGATCTGCTCGACTTGCGCGCGCGTACGCGGTTCGAAGGACAGGTGCTCGGTCGCGGCAGCGCTGCCGTAGATGGCCAGCAGTGCGTCGACGTCCTCGGGGCGAGCTCGCGCAGATGGAGCCGAGGGCCGGAGCGGCTGATCGGGTACATGGCCCGGACTCTATCCCCGGGGCGGAGCGTGTCGAACGACGTGGAAGGCTTCGATCTCTGCAAAGTTTCCGGTCCACCACGGTGTCGCGTGCAGGGCTGATCAACCAGTGCCCCGGACCGCCTGATCCGCCTGCTGGACGATCTGCGTATCGCCGTTGCCGAGCGCGAGCTCCAATTCGACCGTGTGGTACGGCTGATCGGAGGTGGCTCTCCTGTCCTTGTTCACCAGTCCCGGCCGGCGGTCAGCTCCTCTGCGTCCGCTTCCGTGAAGGCGTAGGCCGACGCGACGAAGCAAAACTCGTCACAGATCCACTCCCGCGCCACCGTCTCGATCTCGCTTCCGGCCGCCACGAACTCGCTTTCCAACAGGTTGAACTCCTCCGTCGCAGCCTGGGTGAGTGCGTACAAGCTCTCCAGGTCCGGCGGTCGCTCGACCTCGATGCGCTCGCACAGCCGCAGCAGGATCGCCTTTCCCCGGTCGACCACGTGATCAGGGAAATTGAAGTCGTCGTACATCTGCTGGAGGAACGCGTGTCCCGCTACCTGCTGGTTTGTGATTGGCATGGCGCTTCCCCACCTCCACCCCTATGTGCCCCAGCAGGCCATCGAACGCTTCTTGCCAGCGGACAAGGGCCTACGCTGCGGCCGCAGCCATCACAGGCAGAAAGAGCGTTATGCAGATTCGCCGACGTCGCCACCCACAGCAATTCCCCCGCAGTACTCGGTCTCTCAGAATCCCGGGACGGGGATGAAGCTCGGCCACCACGGGGGCACGCCGTTGGGGCATTGAGGAGCGGCGGAGCCTCCCAAGAAGATCGAGAGGACGCACCAGACGATACCGAGGAACGTCACCGCGAGGGCAAGGGCATGGAGAAGGGGACGGTTCCCAAGAAGAGCGCCTACCGCGACCCATACCAGCAGCAGGGCCGTCCAGAGGCCCGGGATGAACAGCCACAGCAGGAAACCACTGTTGGCCGCGTCGTTCACCCCCACGTCACAGGCGGACCACGACCTGCCCAGAAGTACGGCAGCGGATCCCGAGAGAACCAGAGCCACTGCCGCCCCGAGCCACCCGTGCAGTCGTCGACTCCCCACGCACCCCCCGTTCACCATCCATTGCGGGAAGCCCTCGCCCTCCGGCACTGGCCAAAGGGAACGGACACCTCCAGAGCCCCGAGAGCCGGTCGGCGATGCCTTCCCTTCTCAGGCAGTTCCGCGCTTGACACCCAGGCCGCAACGGAACCCCATGTCGTCGGGTCCCTCGGACACCGATGCGTTCGGGCGCCAGCGGTCGACGGTCACCACTCCCGGTTCCAGCAGTTCCAGTCCCGTGAAGAATGCCTCGATCTGCTTCTGTGTGCGCAGCACCACGGGCTTGGAGACCTTGTTCTGCCGGTAGAAGGCCGATGCCTCCGCCGCCCTGACGGGATCTGCGTCACCGCAGGCATGGGACAACGCGACAAACGAGCCGGACGGAAGAGCGTCCACGAGAACCCGCAGGACGCCCGCCGGGTCCTCGTCTTCGTCGAGGAAGTGCAGGATCGCGGCCAGGACCAGGCCCACCGGACGTGTCATGTCGAGTGTCTCGGTCACCTCAGGCGATTCCAGTACCGCGCGCGGATCCCGCAGGTCGGCCTGCAGGTAGGTCGAGCGGCCCTCTGGTGAGACCGGGGTGAGCAGCGCCTCGGCATGTCGGAGCACCACCGGGTCGTTGTCCACGTAGACGATCCGAGCCGACGGCACCATGCCTTGAGCGATCTCGTGCAGGTTGGGCCGGGTGGGGATGCCAGTGCCGATATCCAGGAACTGTGTGATGCCCCCTTCCTTCACCATATGCCGTACAGCGCGCGCCATCCATGCCCGGTTCTGCTGCGCACTCCGCTGGATCTCCGGCCAGCGCTGGGCGATGCCCTCCGCGACGGCTTGGTCCACCGGGTAGTTGTCCTTGCCACCCAATAGGCTGTCGTAGACCCGCGCCGGGTGCGGCTTTCCCTGTTCGAATGACCCGTCGGGGGACACACGACCTCCTTCGCGCGATGGCACGTTCGGTTCACACAACAACGCTCTGGCCAGAGCCATTTGAACATACTGTGTAGTGCGAACCTACCCTTGCTCCCGGGCCGTCTCCGCCTGGTCCGTATCGTCGCGGCCGACGAGCCGACCGTCCCGCAGGTCGCGGAGTTCCTGACACGGAACCGGACACCGAGCGGCCTGCTCACGGTTCTGCACATGCCCGGACAGGCGCCCGAGTGCTGATGCTCACCGAGTCGGGTGACTGAGCCCCCCGCCTCCGGCGTCGTAGCGCGTCTGATGGTGCGAGGGGTCGGCTCAGCGGTCGATGGGAGGCACCTGGTCCAGTCCGCTTTCGCGCAGGATCTGCTCGATGGTGTCGTCCAGGGCGCTGCTCTCGTCGATGACCGTTTCCAGCGCGTCGGGAAGCAGGTCTCTTTCCCGAAACCAGTCGCGCAGATGACGGGGGGTGACGTGCCGAAGATACTCGGCATCCGCCTTTGTAGCGTGCCGGCGCACTGTCTCCGCGTAGGGCACGTCCAGGTAGTAGCAGCGTGATACGCCGCAGTGGGCGTGGACCAGGTTCTGGAGCATGGGGCCGTAGCGGTCGGCGTACAGGATGCCTTCGACGACGACGTGGAAGCCGTTGTCCAGGGCATAGCGGGTGGTGAGGTCGATCAGCCCGATGTTCGCCGCGCCGGGTCGGTCCCGTTCGCGGAGCACGATGCGTCGCAGGTTGTCCTGGCCGACGATGGCGAGGTTGCGTCCGAAGCGCTCGCGCAGGCCAGCTGCGACCGAGGATTTGCCCGAAGCACTGTTGCCCCGGACCACGATCAGGCGCGTGTCTCGCGTTCCCACCGTGTGCGGGAGGCTTGGCGTCATCCGCTGAGCCCGGTGCTCCGGTGCTGGGTCCATCGGCAGGGTCCTTCCGGGGGCGTGGCCACAGTCGCCTGGGCCTTCGCGGTCCGCTCAGCCAAGAATATGCGTCATGCCCGCGCCATTCGCCAACCGTCTCGACGGCGGCATCGGAACTCCTCCTGGAGGCGCCTTTCCCTGACGACGCCCGCGCGGATCTACACCGAGCCCGTCGGATGGACTGCCGAACGTCCGGCGCCGTGTCGTCGCAGCCGTGACGCTGATCGTAGGGTCCGACTGGGGGCGGTGGGATGCGGAGCAGGAGCGAAACGATCGACCGTGGTCGTGGTGACCGCAGACTCCACCGGCACGGCCGACCGCCGCGGTGCCATGGTGATCGCGATCGGTGCCGCCGGCATCGCGCCCCTGCGTACCTCGGAGGACGTCGAGCCCGATGGCCGGGGCAAGCGCACGAGGAGACGTTGACCGAGCCGGTAGCCGCAGCCGCCCGGCTGGTCTTGCGCCCGCGAAGTCGCGGCGCGCGCGTGGCTCCTGCGGGCGTGGCGTAGAAACGCGGCGATGAGGGCGTGTCCTCGATGCCTCATCACGCCTCGGCCGGTGACAGCCTCGGGTCATTGGGCAGCCTCCTTGCGGAGACCGGCGACGGATGGGCTTCCATGCCGACTTGCCGGGTGAGGTCCGGGAATGGTGTGTGAAGGAACCCGATGGGCTGCGAAGGCTCTCTCCAGCGTCCGGCGCAGGCCGAGGTGCTGCCCCTCCTGGTACGCCCTTCGGTACTCGCTCTCGCCCAGCAGCCGGTGCGCGCTGTGGAGCACGCGCTCACGATGGGTGGTCAAGAGCACGAACCCGAAGAGGCGAGGGGCGCCGGACGGGTGCCACACGCGGTCCACCGCCCCCAGCACGACTGCCGCTGAGCGCGGGTCGCCACAGGAGGAGAGCACCCAGGCCAGGGTCTCGCTGAGGGCCGCCTCTCCCAAATGCTCGTCGATCTCTCTCGCGTGCCGGAGAGCGCGCTCGAGGGGCTCCAGGGCGAGGTCCGGCCGCCCCGCGTCGCTGTGATTGACGGCCAGGGCCCACAGGAGATAGCACCGATGCCATACGTCGCCCCGGGCCTCGGACATCCCCAGCGCCTGTTCGAGTAACCCGGTAGAGCGGGCGTGATCCCCCTGCATCACGGCGGCGAAGCCGAGCTGCGCGATGCACTGTTCCCGAGTCAACAGCGCGTCGGACCACTGACCGGTGGTCAGAGAGGCTTCCGTGAACTTCACGGCGGTCTCCGTGTCTCCCGCGAACAGGGCAGGAAGAGCACGCAACTGAAGGAACGCCGCTGTCAGTTGTTCGGGAGTCGGGTGGTCCGCGTGGTCACCCGCAGGGGCGGCTTTCACAGCAGGCACATCCGGCAGGGCCCTTTCTCCTCGCGTGATCACCTTTCGAGCGCCGTCGTGATCACCCTGGAGAAGCAACAGGAACCCAGCCACCCACACGGCCTGGCACCACAGGAGGGCGGTCTCGGGGGAGGGAGGGCGGGGATGGCGTTCGAGAATGCCGCGCATCCAGCCCGCGCCCTCGCCCACATTGGCCGAGGTCAGACAATGCAGCCAGAAGCCGAGACATGCGTGCAGCACCATCGCCGCAGGCTCGCCGGGAGGTGCGGGCGAGGTGGCGATCTGCCGGAGGTTGGAGTGCTCCACCCGCAGTCGGCGTAGCCACGATGCCTGTGCGGGCGAGCCGTACGCGAGCCCCGCCCGCGCAGCGAGCCGGAGATACCAGGCACGGTGGCGACGCAGAGCCGACTGGGCCCGTCCGCTCTCCACGAGGCGCTCCTGGCCGTAGGAGCGAACGGTCTCCAGCATGTGCAGACGGGTACAGCCTTCGGTCTCGATACGTGTGAGGAGCGACTTGTCCATGAGCCCGACCAGGGCCTCGAATGCCTCACCCCCGCCCATCGACCCCGCAGTGTCCTGCCCGGCGGGGCCACAGAGCTGTTCCGCGTCGGTCAGCAGCACCCCACCGGTACACAGCGACAGCTGCTCCCAGGCCCGTCTTTCGGCCTCGGTGCACAACTCGTAACTCCAGTCGAAGAGCGCGCGCAAAGCCTGGTGGCGAGGGGGCGCGATGCGCTCCCCGGCGCTGGGGCCCAGAAGGCGGAACCTGTGGTCGAGCCGCTTCACAAGCTCCTCGGGGGCCAGGGTGCGCAAGCGCCGCGCGGCGATCTCCAAGGCGAGAGGAAGTCCATCCAGCCTTCGGCACACCTGGGCAACCACGTGCCGGTTCGCATCAGTCACCCGGAAGCCGGGAGACGCGGCCTCGGCCCTGTCGGCGAAGAGCGTCATGGCAGGCGAATCCACGCCGCACGCTCCTGGGGCGCGCTCGTCTCCAGGCGTCCGACTGGGCGACTGCGGCGGGGGCAGGGGAGGAAGCTCCAGCGGTCTCACCTGCAGCACATGCTCCGAGCCGAGATTGATGGGCTGTCTGCTGGTCGCAAGGACACGCAGTTTCGGCAACACCGGCAGCAGGCCCTGAATGGTGCGCGCGCAGCCACCGAGCACATGCTCGCAGTTGTCGAGGAGAAGGAGCACGCACCGCCCACGCAACGCCGCCGCGAGCGCGCTCAGGGGGTCCTGCCCCGCCCTGGCATGTACGCCGACGGCGGAGGCAACCGCTTCCGGAACAGCGTGGTCGCTGCTGAGTTCAGCCAGTTCCGCACAGTAGGTGCCGTCCGTGAACCGCTCGCCCACCTCTCGTACGACCCGCCCGGCCAGTCGCGTCTTGCCCACACCGCCCACGCCGACCAGCGTGACCAGTCGACTGTGCTCCAGCAGAGCAGCGGCTTGGGTCAACTCGGTCTCCCGGCCCACGAAGCTGGTGGTCTCCACGCCGCCGAAGCCCGGCGGGGTGGCCGGGTGGGTGTGCCGTGCTTCCTGGGGTTGGTTCAGCTCGTTCCGTACACGCTCCCAACATTCCTCCCACCACCGCGGGTCGCCACCGCACGCACGAACATAGGCGAGGAGGACTTCACGGCTGGGCAGCCGCCGGCCGGCCGCGGCCTGGGACAGCGCACTTTGCGAGAAACGGGTCGAGGCGGCCATCTCTGCGTAGGTGAGCCGAACTCTGCTACGCAGCGCACGCAGATCCAATGCGAAGCGTTCCAGAGGCCCGGCCTCAGGATTCAGCGGCTGTTCCGGACGGCCCGGCCTTCCTGCCAACGCGCTCCACCCTCCGAATGGTCCGATTGATTCGTTGATTATGGCCGTCCTGCCGGCCTGGCGAACAACTCTCGCTTCCCGGAACCTCGAGTTGACGCAGATGCCTTACCGAGGGCCGAAATGCACCCTTCGAAGCCGCGGTCGGCACCTGCCGCAGAGCACATTCCTGCTCCCCGAATCGACAGAGGAGAATTCCCATGCGCCTTACCCGTGTCCTGCCGTTGGTCGCCGCAGCCGTCGCGACCGTATTCCTCGGCCCGGTTTCGCCCGCCCAGGCCGCCACCGCCGACTGCCCGTCCGGCTACCTCTGCGTCTGGGACCAGACCTCCTACAACGGCCACATGTACAAGTTCAGCGGCTCCAACTCCGACTGGAGCGCCTGGGCCATCAACAACCACGACTCGTCCTGGTACAACCACGGGACCTCCGGGCTGAATGCCTGCGTCTGGCAGGGCTACTACTACACGGGCTCGGTCAAGGTCGTGGCGCCGGGCACCTCGTCCCCGCAGGACGCCGCCCATGCCCACCTGGGCAGTTCCAACAACTGGGGCTGCTGAAGCCCCGGATGCCGCGGCCCGGAAATCCTCCGGGCCGTCGGCGCCCTCACGAAGACCGGGCTCGACCGCGGCCGTCCGGCAGGGGGCCGACGGTGGGATGACGAAAGAGGTCGACGAGTCATGGCATTGACCACTGCTGCCGGGCCGGCGCGCCCACGCCGGGCGACAACCCGGGACGGGGTCGAGCCCGCGCCCGCTTCGCCTCGGCGGAAGCTCCGGGGTTCTGGCGCGTGCCTGCTGATAGCTCTCAACCTGCTTTTCACCGGTTGCGGAAGCAGCGAACCGCCTGGGGTCGCTTCGGCGCCCTTGCCTGCGGCCCCAGCGGTTTTTCAGGACGCCCAGGGGGATCTGACCCCGGAGGCCGCACGGTATCTGTACCTCGCCGAAGGCCGCTTGGTGGCACAGTGCATGGCCGATGCCGGATTCAGATATGTGGTGCGCCGGCCTCCCGAACAAGCTCTGGCAGGGGCCGGCGCCGACTACGGCCGTCTGAGCGTCACCACCGCGCGCCGGTACGGATACGGTTCACCCTCGCG
The DNA here is from genome assembly GCF_042669245.1 of Streptomyces sp. NPDC057249. Taxonomy (NCBI): domain Bacteria; kingdom Bacillati; phylum Actinomycetota; class Actinomycetes; order Kitasatosporales; family Streptomycetaceae; genus Streptomyces; species Streptomyces sp. NPDC057249. The sequence goes on from NZ_JBHUXS010000021.1 coordinate 41,605, forward strand.
AGCGAACGATGCGATCAGCCAATTCGTGTCCGACGACCCGAACCAGATCTATCTGGCATCACTTTCAGAAAGCCGGCGGCAGGCCTACCCCGTCGCGCTGTTCGGGCACGATGACACCCGCATCACCATCGACGTTCCCGACGGCGAGAGCATCACCACCAACCGCGACGGCTGCACGTCCCAGGCCCGGCGCTCGCTCTACGGACCGGATCTCGCGGCCTGGCTGCGCAACCAGTTCATCGCCAACAACCTCAATCTCGAGGTCCACCGCCGTGTCACCTCCGATGCCTCCTACCTCGCGGCGGTGAACGAGTGGCGGAACTGCATGAAGGGCCGACACCGGGCGTTCGCGACGCCAGAGGCCGCGCGTCGGGCCGCCGCACGATCTCGTGGTGGCGAAGAGGTCGATGCCAGCCCAGCCGCCACCGAGATCGCGATCGCGGTGGCGGACGCCGAGTGCCAGCGGGGGAGCCGGCTGGTTGACGTCGCCGAGCGCTTGGACCGCCGTTACCGCACCAACGTCTCGGTGGACCGCTCATCGGAGATCAGCGACTACCGCCTGGCTCGTGCCGAAGCGGTACGGCGTGCACCGGGACTTCTGCAGACCCGCTGACCTCGGCACCAGCGTGTCTGGCCGGAGGGCTGGACTGTACGCAGCCACTTGGTCCTGGGCAGCTCGCGGAGTTGATCTGGGCCAGGGCAAGTACCAGCCCACCGGTGGCTGCTCCCTGAGTCGGACTTCTTTGCGGTCAAGCAGGAGCCCGGGAGGTGCACAGGTTCGGGGTCAGGACGCCGGCCGAGTTCCCCGCCCCGGGAACGATCGTCCGAGTCAATGTCGCGCAGGCCCGCGATCCGGTCTTGCGTACGGCGTGGCAGGCCATGACCCAGTACGGGCTGCTGCCCAAGCCCGATGGAGCCGCGCCGTATCGGCGGGACCGTGACGTCGGCCCTTCGCTCGGTGGTCCGTCGAAGAGCGGGCGCGCGAGCAGGTCTCGAGTGCTGGGGGAGCAGCCTTTCACCGGCACAGCTGTCGAGGCTGGATTCCGGCGGCCACGGAAACGCACGGGAGGCTCGCGCGGACGGGGACCCGCTGTCCCGTCCGCGCGAGCCCGCGGCAGCCTGTGGAGGCCGGTCGGATCAGTTGAGCTGGTCCGGGTGGGGGCCGGTGCGCAGGTCGCGGTCGAGACCGGCGATCGTGGTCATCTCGTCCTCGGTGAGGGTGAAGTCGAAGACGTCGAGGTTCTGCCGGATGCGCAAGGGCGTCACCGACTTGGGGATGACGATGTTGCCGAGCTGGAGGTGCCAGCGCAGGACGACCTGGGCGGGGGACTTGCCGTGCCGGCCGGCGATGGCCGTGACGGCCTCGTCCTTGAGGACGGCGCCCTGGGCGAGCGGGCTCCACGCCTCGGTGGCGATGCCCAGCTCGGCGTGTGTGGCGCGCAGTTCGTTCTGCTGCAAGCCCGGGTGCAGCTCGACCTGGTTGACGGCCGGGACGACCTCGGCGCCGTCGATCAGCCGCTTCAGGTGGTCGGGCTGGAAGTTGGAGACACCCGCAGCACGGACCCGGCCGTCGGCGACGAGCCTCTCGATGGCCTTCCAGGTGTCCTTGTACAGGTCGCGGGCCGGGGTCGGCCAGTGGATGAGGTACATGTCGACGTACTCGAGGCCGAGCTTGGCCAGGCTGTCGTCGAAGGCGCGAAGCGTGGCGTCGTAGCCCTGGTCGGCGTTCCACAGCTTGGTGGTGACGAACAGCTCCTCGCGGGCGATCCCGGAGTTCGCGAGGGCCGTGCCGACGCCGGACTCGTTGCCGTAGATCGCGGCGGTGTCGATCGAGCGGTAACCGGCCTCCAGTGCGGAGGTGACGGCGGCAGCGGTCTCGGCGTCGGGGACCTGGAAGACGCCGAAGCCGAGCTGCGGGATCTCGATGCCGTTGTTGAGGGCGACTGTGGGGACGGTGGTGTTCGGTGCCATGGTGCGTGTGGCCTTTCGGTGGTACGGGTCGTACGGGCGTGCTGGGGATCAGGGAGTGTCGGACGGTCTCGGCGCCGATGAGCCGGTCGTCGCGGCGGAGGGCGAGCAGGCCGGCGCCCACGTCGAGGGACGACGACGCTGACGTTGACTGCGGCGGCCTCGGCGGCCTCGGCGGCACGACGGGCGGACACGACCGGGTCCTCGGTGTTCTGTGTGGTCAGCGGCGGGGGCGGTGGCGCTCGGCGGGCTTCCCTCGGAGCCGTACCCCGGGGGCGAGGGTGGGGCCGGATCAGACCGTGGCCGGGGTGGACCCGGCCGCCGAGGACCCGGCGACGACTCGGCCCGCCCTGCGGTCGCGCCGGTGCAGGTGGGCGGCGAGGAAGGCGAGCAGCAGCGCCGTGGCGGAGAGGATGGCGCCGACCCAGTTCGGGGCGGTGTAGCCGAGGCCTGCGGCGATGACGACACCGCCGAGCCAGGAGGCGAGGGCGTTGCCGAGGTTGAAGGCGCCGATGTTGGCGGCGGAGGCCATCGTCGGTGCGGCGGAGGCCTGGTCGAGCACCCACTTCTGCAGCGGCGGTACGGTCGCGAAGCCGAGAGCGCCGATCAGCGAGAGGGTGATCGCGGCGAGTGCCTTGTTGTGCGCGGTCGCCGTGAACAGCAGCAGGGCGGCGGTCAGGGCGGCCAGGGCGGTGAAGAGCATGGGCATCAGGGCCCGGTCGGCGAACTTGCCGCCGATCAGGTTGCCCAGGAACATGCCGACGCCGAACAGGACGAGCAGCCAGGTCACGGCTCCCTCGCTGTAACCGGCGACCTCGGTCATCATCGGAGTGATGTAGGTGATCGCAGCGAACACACCTCCGTACCCGAGGACGGTCATCGCCATGGCGAGCCAGACCTGGACGTTGCGGAACGTGGCGAACTCGCCGCGGACGCTCACCGACTCCGGCCGGCCGGTCTCGGGGACGAGCTTGGCGACGCCGAGGAGACCGATGACGCCGAGCGCGGCGACGATCGCGAAGGTGACGCGCCAGCCGGCGACCTGGCCGACGTACGTACCGATGGGGACGCCGACGACATTGGCCAGGGTCAGGCCCATGAACATCAGGGAGATCGCGGAGGCCTTCTTCTGCGGGGCGACGAGGCCGGCGGCTACGACGGAGCCGATGCCGAAGAACGCTCCGTGCGCGAGCGAGGCGACGACCCGGCCGGTCAGCATGAGGCCGAAGCTGGGGGCGGAGGCGGAGAGGGCGTTGCCGGCGATGAACAGCCCCATGAGGAACATGAGCATCTTCTTGCGGGAGACCCGGGTGCCGAGCACGGTGAGCAGGGGGGCGCCGAGGACGACGCCGAACGCGTATCCGGAGACCAGCCAGCCGGCCGTGGGAATGGTGACGCCGAAGTCTTCTGCGACCTCGGGCAGCACACCCATGATCACGAACTCGGTGGTGCCGATCCCGAAGGCCCCGATGGCGAGGGCCAGGAGCGCGAGAGGCATGGGGGAGTACCTTCCAGTGGTTGCATGTGGCGGTTGCGCTCTAAAACAATAATTGCAGACGCGGTATAAGCGCAAGCGCCTTCAATCATTGGTCGCGTTTGCCGTCGCGTGCAACTGTCGCGTGACCGCCCGGCGAGGCGGCTGCCTCCGCCGTCGCTCGCCTCAGCGACCGCCGCCTGCTCTTCCGGCCGCACGACCCGCAGGGGGCGCGTCCACCCGCCTCGCCGAACGAGGGGGACGACTTCTGGGCGCGGAGGGGCTACTGGAAGACGGCAGGCGCGTTTGCCCTAGCCGGCCAGTTCGGCGACGACCCAGGTCAATCCGGTGAGATCGAGGCGTATGTGGAACGTCTCGCCCCGATGTCTTCGTCAGCCAAGGAAGAGCGCCACCAGTAAGCCGTACCAGTAAGCCGCAGGCGGGTGCTCTCTTCGCCGCTCGCTACCCGGCGGGGCACCGCGTGAGGCGGCGGCTCCGTACAGGGAGGTGGCTGCTCATCCAGGTCTTGCCGCCGCTGACGGGCCGCTGCGCTGACCAGAGCCTGGACACGATGACGCACCCGCCCCGGACGGGGCCGCCGACCGGGGCGTAATCGGCGGCTGTCATGGCAGCGCGGGTTGCCCGTCCCCTCGCGCACGCGCCATCGGCGTCCGTCCTCCTGGCGGGGTCGTTCTCGCCGGGGGCACTACGCATTGCGCCATGCCTCGGTGACACAGCTGACCTCGAAGTACCACCACCCCTCCTCCTGGCCGCGAGCCAGCAGCGCCTTGATTCCACCGAGGTCCGCATCGGCAGGCACCGTGACGGCGACCAACGGGAACTCCTCGCTGAAGACCTCACCGCCCAGGCCGAACGGCGCCAGCCGCTCGTGCACGGCTCGGGCGCTTCTGCCTAGTGGGCCGGAGGGAACGGGCAGGACCCGGACCGTGCAGTTGCCTGATGCCTCCACTCGTTCCTGGGACCAGTGGAGTCCGTCGGCGTCCGTCACGAAACGTACGATCTCGCCCTCAGCCACGCCGTCCTGCAAGAAGGGGGCGTTCTCCACCTTGGCGGTGTCTTCGCTCAGGCGAGTTGCCCAGAGCCCTTCCGTGTCCTGGGGGAGCCAGCCCTCGCGCGGCACAAACCTGTACCACACCTTGATCCGATCGCTCTCAGTAGCGCTGGGCTCGTAAGAAGTCAGAAGGCTCACGACCGATGATCTCGCACTCACTCCGTCCCCATCGAACGGGAGACTGGGCCGCACTCTGCTCCGCGCCGTAGGGGCTTCTCGAAGAGGGTGAACGACTTGGGCGTACCGCCCGGCTGAGACTTGCCCTCCTTGCGTCCGACGACGTGATATCCGGCACCGAGGTAGTACGCGTGCAGGGGTGCGTTGTCGGCCAGGCAGTCCAGACGCACCAACGGTCGGCCCGTCTCGGCCACACGGCGCTCCGCCGCTCGCAGAAGGTGGCGCCCCGTCCCCGGCGGGACACTGCGGTGGTTCACCATCAGCCGGTGTACATAGCCGGCTGTTGACGGTTGCGGCCCCCAGGCGTCCTCGTCCTCCCACCACAGTTCCCAGGCGCCGACCAGACGATCGGCGGCCTCCGCGACCCAAACCTCGCCGTTCTCCATGATGCGGCGGAAGTGGTCCACGCCGAGTTCGCCGGGCCGCCACTGACCAGTGACCCCTTGTGCAAGCATCCAGCGGGCAGCGTCGTCGCGCAGACGCACGACAGAGGCAAGGTCGGTGCCGTCGGCCAGACGGAAGCGTAGAGCGTGCACGCCGCGATCTTCGCACGGGTGTGCTGCAACCGCGTGGCCGAGCCCGGACTCCGGGCTCCGCACCCGTAGCCCTAGCTGTATTGATCACGAGCGTTGAGTTCAGATCAGCGAAGCGCGAACGCTTCGACCTGCCGAGCGCGTTGCTGTCGCTCAGTGCTGTCCTCCTGGTCACCTACGGGATCAAGGTATGGGCCCGACACGGGTACGAGCCGCTGCCCGCCCTCGCCGTCAGCGCGGGGGTCGTTCTCTGCGTCGTCTTCGTGCGCCGGCAGAAGCACCTTCCGCATCCGATGATCGACCTCGCCCTGCTCGGCCGGCGCACCTTCGGCGGCCCGATGGTCGCCAATCTCCTCGCGATGTCCGCCATGGTCGGGATGGCCGTCTTCCTCACTCAATATCTGCAGTCCGTCCTCGGCCTGAGCCCGTTCGACGCCGCGCTGTGGAGCCTGGTGCCGGCCGGCGGCGTAGCCGTCATGGCCCCGGCCGGAGCCGCGCTCGCACGCCGCATGGACCGGGCGTACGTCATGGGCGCCGGCTTCATCCTGTCCGCCTGCGGATTCCTCTGGCTGGCCCAGGTGCAGACCGACTCGGCACTCTCGTTCACCCTTGCAGGCGCGTCCGTGTACGCGGGCGGCCTGGTCGCCGCCATGACGCTCGCCAACGAACTCGCCCTCGGCGCGGCCCCGCCGGAGCGCGCGGGGTCGGCCGCGGCCGTGCGCGAAACGCTGGGTGGCGCGACGGCCGCCGCGGCCCAACTGCCGAACGGCAACCGCAGAAGCGGTACTGGCGGCCGCGCGAGGCGCGTTCACGCACGGGATGAGCATCGCGGCCGTCGGCGCGGCCGTCGTCATGGCCGGTGCCGGCCTCTTCTCGTTCGCATGGCTGAGGGGCGCAGGCGCGACGAGGCGCCCGATGGAATCATCCGCCGACCCGCGGTCCGCGACACCTGCCTAGGCTCTCGCTTCTAGCCCACCGCCCCGCCCTTCATGTTCGCTCCGCCGCGTCGGTATCGCGCGGGGGTGGTGCCCACATGGCGTGTGAAGTGTCGGTTCAGATGGGCTTGGTCGTGGAATCCCACGGCTGCGGCGACATCGGCGGGCCGGTGGCCGTCAAGCAGTTGTCGACGCGCTTGCTCTATCCGCTTGCCGGTGAGGTAGGTGTGCGGCGGCAGGCCGTACGACTGCTTGAAGCAACGGATCAAGTGAGTCGGGTGTGCGTGCAGGATCGCGGCGGCCTCGTGCAGGGATACGCCACCGTGGACGCGTGAGTCCAGCAGGTCCCGCAACTCGGCGGCGAGCCGGTTCACCTCACGCCCCGGTGCGCGCGGCTGGAGCGCGTCCAGGTGGAAATGGAGCCGTTCACGGATGAACGCGAGGCGGGACTCGGCTTCGAAACCGTCCCCGGCATGGACGAGGGCGGCGTGCAACTGGTCGATCCGGTGGCGCAGCAGCCCGTCGCTGAAGACGGGGGTGTTCACCGCACGCCCGGCCAAACGCCGCGGGAGCACGGAGTCGTCGAGGTAGAGGTTGCGCTTGCGGAACCCTGACGCCGTGACGGTCCGGCCGTCATGGGGGACGCCGGGAGGCAGCAGGAGGACGCCGGCTGTACCGGTCGCACCATGGCGGCGGCGGTCGAGTGCGAAGTCGACCGAGCCGTGGTCGAGGATCATCAGGTCCCACGTGTCGTGGGTGTGGGCCGGGTACGCGTGATCGGTGAAGTGTGCGTGGAAGACCTCGGTGATCCCGCGAACCGGCGGCTTCCAGGCGCTGATCGACGTGGAGGGGCGGTCTTCGGTCGACATGCCAGAAACGTACAAGACCGGCGGAGCCCGAGCGCGGCAAGGTCGTGACGCCGGCCGGAGGGCCTGAGAGGTCACTCCCGGTTGACCGGCTTCTGAAGGGATGTCGTATGTCGAAGTCCGTTGTTCCAGTGAACCTCGCCGACAAACTGTCGCAGTTCAGCGAGTTGTGGTCGCAGAAGAAGGTGGCCGTGCTCAACGACTACGAGGTCAAGCTGGCCAAACTGAAGGGGGAATTCGTCTGGCACACCCACGAGGACACCGACGAACTGTTCCTGGTCGTCGACGGGCGGCTCACCATTCGGCTCAGGGACGCCGATGTGGTGCTGGAAACTGGGGAGTTGTTCGTGGTTCCCCGCGGAGTCGAGCACTGCCCCGTGGCAGAGGAGGAGACTGCGATCCTGTTGTTCGAACCGGCGGGAACGCTCAACACCGGTGACGCGGGAGGCCCGATGACCAAGGCGGCTGAGACGCTCAGCTGAGATACAAGGCGTGTCGGGGCTGCCGTCTTGGGCCGGAAGAGGGGATCTGTGGCTCAGGAGGGCGGTCCCTGAGCGGGGACGGGCGGGATGTGGACGGTCATGATCAGGTGGCAGGTGCCGGTGCCGGCGCCGCGGTAGCTGTGCGGGACGTCGCCGTCGAACGTGGCGGTCTGTCCGGTTCCGACGGGATGTTCGGCGCCGTCGGCGATGAGGACCATCTGTCCGGCGGTGACGCTGAGGGTTTCCACGACACCGGCTTGGTGGGGGTGGCTGGGGTGCTCTTCGCCGGGCTCCAGTTTCCAGCGCCAGACCTCGACCGGGGCCGGGCCCGAGGTCGTCAGCATGAGCCGTGCTTCGCCGCCCCTCTCCCCGGCCCACAAGGGCATGATCGCGTCGGCGGACACGACCCGGACCCGGCCCTCGGAAGGTGCCTCCATCAGGGCGGACACCGAGACCCCGAGGGTGTCGGCGAGCCGCACGAGGGTGGCGAAGTTGGGGTTGCCCTGCGCCTTCTCCAGGGCGACCAGGGCACCCTTGCTGACCTTGGCCCGGCGGCCGAATTCGTCCAGGGACAGCCCTGCCCGATTGCGGGCCGCGCGGACGTTGTGCGCGAGCGTCCGCAGCGCCGCCTCGGTCTCGGTCATCGCTCTCACCTCTCCCAGCAGGTCGGTCACTGCACTGGCCCGTGCGGTCGTTCGGTTGACGACTCTCGGTCGGTGCGTTGTACGGTGTAGTCGTTCCACTGATGGTAAGGGATGACCACCTTTGTTCCGCTCCGCTGCTGGCCCTGGGCAGTTCTCCGGCCTATGGGCGCGCCGACTTCCTCGGCGGCCCCGGTGCGCGCACGGCCCATGTCCGGCGTGCCGCGCCGATCGCCGCCCCAGCCCCGCTCACCGTCGAGCCGCTGCTGCTTTGGCCCTTCCTCGGTGCCTCCTCGGCCCCGGCGACCCTGGCCGGGGGAGCCGCGTCCGGCGTGGCGCCGCCGTCGCCCCGGTCGCCCGCGGCGTCCTGGCGAGCGCGTCCACCGCGGACGGCTGATCGGCCCGGGCACCGCTGCCGTCGCCGTCAGCCGCTCGCCCTCACTGAACCGCCCGCCCGCACACCGTACGGAAGGACCTCAGCAGTGTTCATCCAGCCCTGGGACACCGCCCTTGACGAGGCCGAGTGGCAGACCTGGATCGCCGACGGCCACGACTTCGGCATCCTCAGCGCCAACGGCCTGCCCGGACACGCGCCGATCGTCGTCCCCACCCACTTCACCGTCGACAGCACCGTCCTGTTGATCCACCTCGCCCGCCCCAACCCCGTCTGGAAGACGATCGAAGCCGACCCGAACGTCACCTTCACCGTCACCGGCGACTACGCCTTCATCCCCGGCCCCTGGCGCGCCAAGCCCGACGTTCCGCCCACCGATGGTGTCCCGACCAGCTACTACGCCGCCGTCCAGTTCATCTGCCAGGCCACCATCGTCGACGAACCCGAGGCGAAGGCCGAGCTGCTGCGCCGCCAGATGGCCCACTTCCAGCCCGACGGCGACCACGCTCCCGTCGACCCCGACCAGCCTCCCTACGGGCGGATGCTGCCCGGCATCCGCGGTCTGCGCCTCGACGTCACCGAGGTCCGCGCGAAGTTCAAGTACGACGACCACAAACCCGTCGAACAGCGCACCGAGACCGCCCGCCGCCTCACCGAACGCGGTACCGCCCTGGACGCATCCACCGCCGCCCAGCAGCTCCGCCGCCTGGGCCGCACAGGCACCTGGAAGCCCTGACCCCCCTAGCAGAACGGAACCGCTCCACGATGACCGCCTTCGGCATCAGCCCCGACGTCGCCGACGCCTTCCCCGACGCCCTCATCGCCATCGTCACCGCCACCGGTCTGAACGGTCGCGTGCCCTGGCCCCGCGCAGCTGCCGCCCTGGAGGGCCTGGAGCAGGAACTCGCCGCCGGCACCTGGGCCCCTGCCGACGAGAGCGACCCCCGCATCGAGTCGTGGCACACCGCCTACCGCTCCTTCGGCACCAACCCCCGCCGTATCCGCCCCAGCGTCGACGCCCTCGGCCGCCGCCTCGCGAAGAGGGGCACCCTGCCCCGCATCAACCCGGCCGTCGACGCCTACAACACCGTCTCCGTCCGCCACGGCCTGCCTGCCGGGGCCTTCGACCTCGACCACGTCACCGGCGACGTCGAGATCCGCTACGCCGACGGCACCGAGACCTTCACCCCGCTCGGCGAACCCGACACCGCAGAGAACCCCAAGTCCGGCGAGATCATCTACGTCGACACCACCGATGTCCTCACCCGCCACTGGAACCACCGGGACGCCCACCGCACCCGCGTCACGGAAACCTCCACCCACGTCGCCTTTGTCATCGAAACGCTGACGGCCGCCCGCGACGGACACCTCCTGATCGCCGCTGCCGAAGAACTGCGCAGCCTCCTCGTTCCCCATGCCGAAGCGACCACGATCCACTACCTCACCCGGCAGCAGCCTCTCTCCGCTGTCTGAGGCAACGCCCACACATCGGGCCCCCGCTTCGGCGGGGTGCTCGCGGCAAGACTGTCCAGTGGGTGCGGGCGCCTCGTCGTCCGGCTCATCGACGTCGTGGCCGACGGCCTCAACAGCTCATGGCCATGGTGCCGTCATGGTGTGACCGGCTGCGGGACAGCATCGTCGGGGAGGTTGTCCACGATCACCGCCGCAGTCGCCGCCGCGCCGTCCACCTCCTGGACCCGGCCGTCAGCGCACGTCACCTCGAAGCGGCCGTTGCCGAGCGGTCTGGTCCGCGGAAGGTCGGAGCAGATGGGCGGCGCGGCCCGTCGGCTGAGAGTGAACCAGTACAGGGACCTTCCCGGTGACAGGGCGCGCAGCCGCGGCTGCTCGAAGGCCGCCTGGACCAGGTCTTGCCACTCGGTGTCCCGCCCGCGTCCGCCACGAGCAGCGGCGGGCCGGCGCATCATCTCCCACCGCGCCGGAACCGCCTCGCCGCACTCGTGGGCTTCGGCCAATTCCCACGTCCTCAGGAAGGGCCACTGCGTGGTGAGCGCCCGGACCGTGGAACCCTCGTGCCACGAGCGCATCGCGCCGGCGACCTCGGAGAGGTCCTGCGTACCGCCGGAAGCCATGTGCACGTTCCGGGCCCAACACTCGACCGAGAAGTGGCGCTCGTCTTTGGCCATCAGAACATTGGCCGAGCGGCTGTCCGTTTCCGACTTCGCCGCCACGTAGCGCCAGCCCGGCGAGGACGTCAGCTCGACCGTCAGGCCAGGGCCCGCACGGTCGATCACGGCCTGGAGAGCGTTCTGCAGAGAGCCTGCCCTTGCCACCTCGGGATAGAGAGCGACGTATGTTCGCAAGGGATGCCCGGGATCAGCCGGCGGCTCGACCGGGAGTTGCGGTCCGTGATCGTCAAAGGGTTCAGGGGCCTCGGCCCCGTGTGAAGCACGCTCGGACACACGGCGAGTATGTCAGAACGGGAGTCGCGGTTGTGGCCCGTGCCCGGGGCAGGATGCGGGCGTTGAGGTCGTACAGCCGGTCACCGCTGGAGCAGACCGCTCGCCGGCGACCTGGAGCTGTCCCTCGTGGATGACGTCAGGCGGTACGGCCGACGTGGCGGGCCAGCCACATCAGCAGGGCGTCCAGGTCGGCTGCGGCCGAGAGGACCCGGTCGACGGTTTCGGAGGTGTGCAGCCATTCCTCGCAGCCGAACGGACGGCAGGCGATCAGCGAACGGTGGCGCAGCAGGGCGGCACGGGGGTGGTCCGCCGGAATGCCGCGCGGGGGTCGTTTCATCATGTCGCCTGAGACGTCATAGCCCTTGCGCTGTACGTCCTTGACGATGGCAGACAGTTCGCGGCCGCTGCCTTCGGAGGCCACTGCGGTGCGGAACGCGTCCACCTGACCGGGGTCGGGATACCACCAGGCACCCTGGAGCCACAGACCGTCCAGGGAGAACCGCAGATTGATCTCGACCTTGCGGCCGAGCCGGATCACCGCACTCTGGTTCTGCCACCACCACGAGTCGGCGCGGTAGTGCCAGACGGAGAAGTCCTCGTACCGGGGATCGGCGTCCGCGACCTCGTTGAGCAGCGCGATCATCGGCTGCCGGACCAGACGCTCACGGTCCGTCCGACAGCGTTCCCGGGTCTCCTTCGTCGGTTCACCCTGGAGCTGCCACAAGACATCCACGGCTTGTTCCGGCCACCCGGTGAACTGTTCGCGCATGCGCGGAGGATAGCCCGTTCCGTCGTTCGCGGCCCACGGGTCACGAACGCATGCACGCCATGGCCGGGGCGCTGGACGACACCGAGGACACGGGGGAAGACCTACGGGCCGCGGAACTTGCCGCAGCGGTCGAGCTGCTACAGGGAGCCCGGAACGCAACCGAGCCCGCCCCATAGCCCTGCGGGTGACGAAGGAGACAGGCCCTACGCGGCCCGTCGGCCCGTCCGCAGCTCCCGGCCGCCGGCCAGGCCCTCCGGGTCCAGCGAGAGCGAAACGGCGGCCGTCGCGCCGACGTCCGCGAGGCTTCCCGCGTCGGGCAGCAGCTCCACACCGTCCGCGCCGGGCCGGTGGATGAGTACCGGAACGTACTCACGGGTGTGGAAGGCGTGCCCGGCCGTCGGGTCGTTGCCGTGGTCGCCGGTCACGATGAGGCGGTCGCCCGGCGCGTCGAGCAGGGCGACGAGCGCGGCCAGGCCCGCGTCCACCTGTTCCAGCAGACGCCCGTAGCGCTCGGTGTCCTGCTGGTGCCCGGCCAGGTCCGTCTCCTGGACGTTGGCCACGACCAGGCCGTCGCCGCAGGCGCGTACCGCTTCGAGGGTGTGCGTGAGAACGTCGGCGGTGTCCACGGCCGGGTGCCGGGCCGCCGTCTCGCAGGCCAGGATGTCGGCGGCCTTCCCCACCAGGGTGACCGGGATGCCGGCCCGGGCGGCCAGATCGGGGAGCTGACGGGCGTGGTCGATCCGCACGCCCAGGTGCTGCACTTCGAGGCCGCCGTTGCGGTAGAAGCCGGTGGCGGGGGTGTCGAGGCCGACCGTGCCCTCCTCTCCCGCCCGGACGAAGCGCTCCAGCGGGCCGTCCGCATGTCCGCCCACCGCGATGACCCGTGCCACGGGAGCGACGGCGCGCACCGTACGGGCCACGGCGAGGATGCCGCGCGGCCCGTCGAAGGGCAGGTCCTCCAGCCGTCCGGAGGCGTTCCAGTTGATGCCCGGGTCGGCCTCCAGGTTGTCGTGGACCAGCACCGAGCCGTCGACGACCAGGACCGGCCCGCCGTCCAGCCGGCCGACCCGGTGACCGGCCGCTTCGAGTGCGGCGGTCACCTCGTCGATGTGGTCGGCGAGCCGGGCGACGGTCACCCGGCTGAAGTCGGCGCCCATCATGGTCTGGTGGCCGGCGAAGGTGTCGGCGCCCGGATAGCCGAGGGCGGCCCGGCCGGCGGCGACGGGCAGATGGGTGCGCCGCGCGAGATCGGGGTGCGGGTGGACGAGGCCGAGGCCGAGCGAGCCCAGCACGGGCAGCCGCACCGGGCGGCCGAACGCCTCCCGGCAGTGGTCCAGCACATGTCCGCAGGTGTCGGCGCTCAGGTCGCCGGGGCGCGCGGTGCCCGCGTCGGGCATGGCGCCGACGCCGAATCCGTCGATCACGACGATGACGGTCTTGGCCATGGGATGCCTCCTCAGCTCAGGGACCGGCCCTGGGCGTCGTACAGACCGTTGAGACGGGGCGTTCCGGATGAGATTCCGGAGACGACGGCGACGGTCGAGCGGGTGACGAAGATCTGGGTGCGGAAGGCGAGCAGCGCGGTGTCGCCGACGCGGACGTCGTGTCCGGGGGCGGGCGCGTCGAGCAGCCGGTAATAGTCGATGTTCTCGGCGGGCGCGTCCCGCACGTTCAGACGCGCCCCGGTGCGCGGCAGCAGGGCGCTCCGGATGTGGGAGCGGGCGTAGAACCCGCCGCCGAAGACGGCGGGGCGCCCGTCGTCCAGGGTGTGGGCGACCTCGGTGACGTACACGTAGGCGGGCGTCTCGGGCTGCGCCGGGTCGAGGGCGTGCAGCGGAGTCGTGCCGGTCAGGGCGTGGCCCGGCTCGCCGTGGGTGGCTCCGAGTTCGGCGAGCAGCGGCAGCGAGGCCATCGACGTGGCGCTGGGGGCGCTCAGCAGCAGCTCCGTGTGGCCGCGGGCGGCGAGTGCGTCGCGGGCCTTGAGGGCGAGGGCGAAGTTCGGTGTGGCGTACGGGGCTCCGGTCGCCGGGTCGCACAGTATGCAGGGGAAGGCGGTGACCCCCGCGATCCGGATGCCGGGAAGCCGTTCGGCGGCATCGGCGAAGGCGTCGAGCCGGTTGAGCGGTACGCCGCCCTCCTGGCCGGGGTAGGTGCTTCCTTCGGCGCCTTCGAGACGGATCAGGATGTCCTGGACGAACCCCAGCCGCCTCGCGGTGTCGGAGACCGCGCGGGCGTTGTCCAGGTCGTAGACGGTGACGGTCTCGGGACGCCACGCCAGCATCTCGGGCAGGGCCCGGCGCGGGATCTGGACGAGGTGGCCGAGGTTGCCGGCCCGGGCACCGGAGGCGTGCAGGGTGCGCGCCTCGGGCGGGTCGATGGCGGCGTACCGGGGGATGTGCCGGGCGACGGCCCGGATCAGTTCCGGGTTGCGTCCGAGCTGTTTGACGACGAACCAGAGGGAGAGGCCCAGCCGTTCGGCCTCGGCGGCCAGCAGTGCGGCGTTGGCCTCGACGGCGTCCAGGTCCATCACATAGGTGTCCGGCGGGATCGCGCCCTCGTCGTGGAGTGCGGCCGCGGCCTCGACGAGCCCGGGATTACGGGTCAGTACGGTGTCGAGAAACACGGTCAGTGGTCCTTCGGGTCGTTCAGCGCGGCCAGTGAGCGGCGGAGGATGTCGATGACGAGGTCCGCGCCCGCCCGCATCGGGTTGATGCGTACGGTCCAGTCGGCCAGTTCGGGGGAGTCGTCCAGGGAGGAACTGGACATCCGGTAGAAGAGCGGTGTGATCTCGTAACGGGAGTTGGAACCGACGGGGTAAGGGGCCGCGCCGAAACGGGCGGCGACGGCGGGCAGTTCCCTGGCGACGGGCCGGTCGAGCCGGACGAGCAGGCACCGGTCCTGCGCGTTGGCGAGCCGGACTTCCGCCACCCCGGGCACCTCCCCCGCGGTCAGCCGCTCGGCGACCTCGGCGCCGACCTGGGACTGCACCGACCACATGAGCGGTACGTGGGTGAGCGCGCGCAGCGCGTCGAGCGCCTGGTGCCCCTGGACCTGGCCGCCGCCGGAGTAGTTGTCGCGGCGGATGTGCTCGACCAGGTCGCGGGCGCCGACGACGATGCCGACGCCCTCCGGGCCGTGCAGCTTGAACAGGGAGAAACAGGAGGCGTCGGCGCCCAGTTCGACCCCGGCGGCCGGGGTGCGCATCACGGCGTAGTTGTCGTCGACGACGGTACGGACGCCGGCGGCCCGGCAGGCGGCGAGGACCGCGCCGGGGTCGTAGGAGTCGGCGAGCCGCTGCCGGGTGTGCTGGACGTAGGCCCAGCGGAACCGGCCGGACTCCAGGGCCCCGCGCAGCTCGTCGGGGTCGTTGAAGTCGGCCTCGACGGTCCGGACGCCGAGGCCGCGCAGCGTGACCTCGGTGGTGCGGTAGACGGGCGCCCGGTGGATGAGGAGGGGGTCGCCCGGCCGGACGGCGGCGGTGAGGGCGGCCCGGATCGCGCCGGTGCCCGCGCCCTGGACGAAGGCGGCGTCCTCGGCACCGAAGAAGTCGGCGAGGACGGCCTCGACACGGGCGGTGGTCGCGGGGCGTCCGAGGCCGGGCACGACCCCGGCGTCGGATGCGAACAGCTGCGGGCCCTCGAAGTGGCGGGCGGTGGCCTCGATGAGCCGGAACTGCCGGGCGACGGCGTCGGCCGGGGCCACCGTCGGCAGCGGGAACGTCCGGGGGAGTACGGGGTGCATGGTCAGCTCTCTTCCACGTTCGCGCCGCTGAGGAAGCGCAGCGGATTGCGGCGGGTCAGCAGGTCGATCAGGTCGTCGTCGACGCCGGCCGCACGGACCTTGGGCAGGAAGCTTCCGAAGAGGTGGCCGTAACCCTGGCCCCCCTCGGAGGTGAGGTAGCCGTGGCGGGAGATGTCGCAGCTGAGCAGGGCCCGGTCGGCGTGTCCTGCCTCCAGGAGTGCGAGCAGGAGCCGCAGCCGGGTCTCGTCGCTCTGGTAGCCGTCCTTGCCGACGGTGTCGAAGGCGACGTACGCGCCGCTCGCGGCCAGCTCCCGGTGCACCGCCGGGTCGTCCAGCAGGTCCTGATGGCCGAGCGAGATCCGGTGCGGGGGCAGCCCTTCGCCGGTGAGCAGTTCCAGCTGGGCGAGGCCGCCCCGGCCGAGCTGGGCGTGGGTGGCGACGGAGAGCCCGGTGGCGAGGGCGGCCCGCGCCGAGGCGCGGAGCACCTTGCTCTCCGGCGGGCTCGGGACGTCCCCGTGGCTGCCGATCTCGCCGAGGACGCCGGGACGGATGCCCGTGTCGCCGATGCCGTGGTCGATCTCGTGGACGAGGGTGGCGGTGAGGTCTTCGACGCCGGCGCGGTCGATCTCGGGGGTGTGGAACGGTTCGTAGTACCAGCCGGTCGCGGCGACGACGGGGACCTGGGCGTCCCGGGAGATCCGGGCCAGGGTGCGTACGTCACGACCCATGCCGCGACAGGTCAGCTCGACGACGAGGGCGAGTCCGTGCTCCTCGCGGAGCGCGGCCAGTTCGGCGGTGACGGCGGCGGTGTGCCGGCCGGCGGCGAGCACGGCGCCGCCGTCACCCCGGTGGTCGAGGTCGAGGACGAGGTGTTCATGGGCCAGGGCGGGGCCGCGTACCGCGGCGGGGGCGATGTCTCCGAGGACGGTACGCAGCGCGGGGGCGGGGCTGTTCATCGTGGGGGGTCCTTCTCGGGTCGGCCTGTGTGCTCCGGGGGAGTGGAGGGCTACCCCTTGATCGGTGTGAACAGGTCCAACCAGTACAGGAGGTTGAGGAGGATGCCGCCGACGATCACCGCCGCCGGTGCCGCGGCCATCCGGACGACCGGCCGGCCCATCGCCTCGTTCAGCAGGTAGAGCCCGCCGACGACGAGGATGCCCAGACCGCCGCCCATGGCGTTGGCCGCCATCAGCGAACCGAAGAGGATCGCCAGTTGGAGCGTCTCGCTGATCGCGCTGCGCAGGTGCTCGGAGGAGTCGCGGACGCTGGGCAGCCGCCCGAGGAGCTTGCCGATGTAGGAGAGGGCCAGCACCTCGGCCGCGAAGACCAGGGCACCGACGATCGCGGCGAGGAACGGGTTCGGCATCAGGTAGCCGATGGGGTACACGAGGGTGAAGCCCGCGATGCCGTACGCGCCGGAGGCCAGCGCGGTGGTCGCGATCAGCGGGATGAAGCCGAAGACGCGGTAGAAGTCGACCTGCGCCGCCTCGGAGTACTGCCCCTTCGCGATCAGGAAGCTGGTCGCCTCGCCGCCGCCGAATATGTGCATCTGGGCGAGCACACAGACTCCGGCGCCCAGCACCATGAACAGGGGCAGGTACCTGCGCAGCCGGGCCGCACTGGCGCTGAAGAGGGAGGCCATCGGGTCGTCGCCCTCGACGACGGGTTCGCTGACGCCCGCGGCCCTGTCCGCCTTCCGCTGGGCCACGTCCTTGGCGACGGCGAGGCCGATGAGCATCAGCACACCGACGGCCATCGCCAGCGCGCCGGCGAACATGTTGGGCCACAGCTTCATGGTCATGACGACCAGGGCGAACTCCAGCAGCCCCGCGATGCCGCCCCACTTGCGCCCGAACTGCTTGGTGATGGCCAGCACCGGGAACAGCGTGAAGAGGAAGAGGATCGGGGTCGACATCTGCTGCATGGCGGTGATGAAGTCGACCGGCAGGTCATGGGCCACGTTGTTGGCCCCGTTGAGCCCGAAGACGACGACCGCGCCCCAGGCACCGCCGAGGATCGGCGCGAGCCACTTCTTCGGCGACAGCATGCCGAGGATGTCGGTGGGCAGGAAGAGGAGCCACGGGTTCAGCACACCGGTGGACAGGGCCATGGGGGCGCCGAGCCCGAAGATGAACCCGGCCGAGAGGCCGAACGAGACAGCCGTCGTCGCGCTGCGCGTGGTGCGCCCCTGGATGAAGTCCAGGAGGAACGGCCGTACGCCGTCGTTGAACACGGCCAGCGCCATGTGGGCGATGTACGCGGTCAGCGCGCAGAGGGCTATGACGGTCAGTTGCTGGGCCAGCGAGAAGTCGAGGCTCGTACCGGCTGCGAGTGTCGTACTCACGGGGTCACTCCTTCGTGCCCGGGGTGATCAGAGCGGGGTGGCTGGGGTCAGCCGCGGGCGGCGATGGCGCGCGCCATGAGGGGGGCGATGGTGTCGATCTGGTCCATGGAGAAGCCGAAGACCTTCTTGCCCTCGTCCAGCAGGGCGGTGATCTGCTCCTCGGTGGGGACGTTGCGGCCGAAGGTGTGGCAGACGGCGCTGCCCATCAGGCCGACGAGTACGCCGAGCGAGGCACCGGCGCCCGTGTGACAGGTGCCCAGGTAGTAGTCGGCCTGGGCGACGCGCAGCTTCATCGCCGCGTCCATGTCGCTGGAGGCCGTGACCTCCAGGCCCTCGATGCCGAGCTGCTTGATGGTCTGGGTGACCTCGGTCTTGCCGACGCCGCCGGCGAGGATCTTCGTCATGTCCTGCTTCTTTCCTGCTGGTTCGGACCGGCCGGTCCGGGACGGTGGAGTGGTTCAGGAGGAGGGGGTGGTGGGCGTCTGCTGCGCCAGTACCGCGAGGTGCATGCTCAGGAAGTTCACCTCGGACTCCGGGAGGGCGGCCCCGAGTTCGCGCTGTGCGCGTTCGGCGACGGTACGGGCGCGGCTGACGGCTTCGGGATGTCCGGCCAGTTCGGCGGCGACCTGGTCGTCGGTGAGGAACTGCTCGATGGCCTCGCCGTTCAGGAGCCGGGTGAGCGCCATCATCAGATGGCTGGTGAGCATGCCCGCGGTCGCCTCGGTCACGGTGTTGCCCTCCGCCTCCAGGGCGGCCAGCTCGGCCGTGACGAAGTCGGCCACCTCGGGCTTGATCTGTCCGCCTTCGCGGAAGAGCTGCATCCGCAGGGCCAGCTGGTCGTCCATGGCGGTCCTCCTAAAATCGACAATAACCAGGATTTTGTATTTTGATGTGGTCGAAGGTCCCGTCGCGGGCAGGGCCTTCGCCCTGTTTCCGGCCGGCCCGCAGGCCGGGGCTCAGTACGAGGGCAGGCGCGTGCCCTCGATCACCTCACGCTGGAGCGAGGTGATCAGTGGGAGATCCAGGGAGTCCCGGACCGCGGCCAGCGCCTTGGCGCCCTCGGTCCGGCCGATGACGGCCGCGCTCGAGTTGCGCAGCGACAGCTCGCGGGTGACCTCGTCCCCCAGCGGAAGGACGTCGACGCCGAACCCCAGCCGGTCCTGCACCTCGTCCAGGTTCCAGACGGTGGCGTCGACCTCCTCGCGGGCGAAGAGGTCGCGCAGCTGAATGTACGAGGCCTCCAGCCGCTGGACGTCCGGGCGTCCGGCGAAGACCAGGTCGACCAGCATGCGCAGATCCTCCGACGCGTGGTCGACCGCGACCCGTAGACCCGGGGTGTCCAGGTCAACGCCGTGGCGCAGGAGCATGCCGTGCGCACCTACGTAGGTGGCCGGGCCCAGGTCCGCCACCAGCTCCACCGGATGCTCGGCGATCAGCTCGTCGGCGGCGAACCGGGACAGGACGACGAGGTCGACCTTGCCTTCGAGCAGGGCGGCGGTACGGGCTCCAGCGCCTCGCATGAAGGTGATCGCGAAGGGCGCGCCCGCCTTCTCGAAGGCGCCGCGCAGTCCGGTGGCCAGGCCCTCGTACCGGCGGGAGTACGGCAGGGGCATCGCGGCCAGCAGCGTCCCGAGCCCGGAGAGCCGCCAGAGTATGGAGCGGTCCGAGTGCGCGAGGAAGGTGCCGAGGTGCCCCCGGGCGGTCGTCCTGATGGCGCCGGACTCCTCCAGGAGCTGCAGGGCCGCCTGGACGGTGCCGTTTCCGCAGCCCAGTTCCTCCGCGTAGTCCCGCACCCGGGGCAGTCGCGTGTCCGGCTCATGGTTGAGCAGCAGGACCGCGAGCTGGCGGGCGGCCAGGCCGTTGCGCGTGAGGAAGCGCTCATCGAAGGCGTTCACGTAAGGAACAGTAAACAGGATTCTGGATATTGACAAGCATCCTCGTCGGCGCCCGCCCGGAGGGCGTACGGGCGCGGGTCGGGGGCGAGGGCATGGTGCGCCACCCCTGGTCTTCGCGGCGAGCGATGCCGCCGACCGCGGGCGGACTCAGCCGCCCCGCCGCGATGCGGCGGCGATCAGGGCGGTGACGTGCTCGCGCTGGTCGTCTTCTCTGCGGGCGATGACGATCCGGCTCGGCCCCGCGTCGGGGACGGGGACGCACGCGATGCCCGGCGCCACGGGCGTGACGAGTGAGCGGGGCAGCACCGCGACGACGCGGCCGATCCTCACCAGAGCGGTGAGCTGGCCGGCATCGGCGATCTCCGGACCGCTCCCGCCGCCGGGGACACCCGCCCACCGCGGGAAGCATTCGTCGGCGAGGTCGCCTAGGGAGATGCTGTCGCGCCCGGCGAGCCGGTGGCTCTCGGGGAGGACGGCCACCCGGTCCTCGACGTGAAGGGTCTCGGTGGCCAGTCCGCCGAGGTCGTCGAACGGGGCGTAGAGCAGGCCCGCGTCCGCGCGCCCGTCGAGCAGATGATCGGTGCGGTCGGTGGCGCCACTGAAAAGGATGTCGACCCGCCGGGCACCGGGCCGCTCTGCGTAGGCGGCGAGGATTCCGGAGAGCAGGTTCGCGTCCCCTCCGGGTTTGATCACGAACCGGAGCGGTGCGTCCTCGGCGGCGCGTCGGGTGTTCCGCACGGCGACCGTCATCGCGTTCAGCGCATGTCGGCCGTGCTCCAGCAGGGCCGCACCCGCGGGCGTCAGTACGACGCTGCGGCTGGTGCGGTCGAAGAGCGTGACGCGCAGCCGGGACTCCATGCGCTTGATGGTCTTCGACAGGGCGGGCTGCGCGACGGCGAGCCGGTCGGCGGCGCGGCCGAAGTGCAGCTCCTCGGCGACAGTGACGAAGTAGCGCAGCTCCCTGACCTCCAGATCCATTCCTCCAGGTTATCGAACCCCTGCGGATCAGGTCTTGGACCGGGCCGGGCATTCAGTGGTCATATGGCGTCATGATGCTCCACACCATGTTCGTCCAGTTCACCGAACCGATTCCCGAAGGCGACCTGAACCAGTACTTCGCGGACCTTGAGAGGGCCGCGAAGGGCACCGGCGTGCTCCAGACGTTCGCCGCACAGCGACACATCCCGGTCCCCGGCGAGGAGGAGATCCCGGCCTTCATCGCGACCGCCGTCGTCCAGCTCGGCGCCGCCGACGCGGATGCCCTGGGGACCCTGTTCGCCGCGCCGGAGGTCGGCGAGGTCTTCGACACCTGGCGCGCCCGCTACCCGTTCAAGGCGGCGTGGGCGAACCACGAGGCGCTGATGTGAGAGCCGCACCGACGGGGTCGGCCCGCCCGCCGGGCGGCAGCGGGACCGGACGGGCCATCGCGTCCGTTCCGCCCTCGGCGGCCCCGGCGGTGACGTCCTCGATACGGCGAGAAGCCGGTTCGCAATCTGCCGGAGGGCCCTGGATAGGGTGCCGGGGTGCTTGAGAAGACGGATGCCGAGGTCCTGGCCCAGCGCGAGCGCATCGCGGCCCGGGTGCGGGAGGAACTGGTGGCCGCCGGCTTGCCGGTTTTGGCGCCGGGGGTGAACCCGCTGCTGTCCCGAGGCGTCGAGGTCACCGTCGACCCGTTCGACGATGCCGCCGGCGGGGTGTCGGTGGGCTGGCGGTCCAGCCCACGGCTGCACAGCTGTGTGCGCCGGGCAGCGCAGCACAATCTTCGGGACGATCCGGCTCTCGCCCATCAGAAGGTCGTGCTGGAGGGGATGCTTGCGGCGATCACCGCGATCCTCCGGTCGGCCGGGTTCACGGTGCGCGACAGCCTCAACGACTACGCACCCTTCACTGTGCAGGTGCCTGCCGGGCCCGGTGGCCGTCCGTCGTGGGTGCCGGGTGAGGAAGAGGCGGACGTGCACCTGACGACCACTCACTGACCGAGGAACGGGGAGGTCCGACCTTCGGCGCCCCTTGACTTCGAGAGCACTCCAGCAGGCAGACTCGCCGCCGAAGCCCCGGCACTCCCTTCGGAAGGCACCCGCATGCGCTACCGCACCATCGGTCGGACCCCGGAAACCCGCCGCGAGGTGAGCGTTCTGAGCCTCGGCGCCATGCGGTTCGGCACCACCACGGACGAGGCGACCTCGTACGCGATTCTCGACCGGTACGTCGAAGCGGGCGGCACCTTCATCGACACCGCCAACAACTACGCGTTCTGGGTCGACGGCACCCAGGGCGGCGAGAGCGAGCAGCTCCTGGGACGCTGGAGGCGCAGCCGGGGCCTCGGCGACGAGATCACGATCGCCACCAAGCTCGGCGGCCGCCCCAACCACCCCACTTCGACCTTCACGAAGGACGTCGAGAGCCTCACCGCGAAGACGATCCGGGAGTCGGCCGAGCGCAGCCGGGAGAACCTCGGCACGGACAAGCTGGACCTGCTCTACGCGCACATCGAGGATCCCCGTGTTCCCCTCCAGGAGACGGTGGACGGTTTCGCCGCGGTCGTCGCCGACGGCACGGTGGGTCTGCTGGGCGCGAGCAACCATCGTGTCTGGCGCCTGGAGCGCGCCCGTACCCTGGCGGCAGCCGCGGGTCTCCCCGGCTACGAGGTTCTGCAGTACCACCACAGCTACCTCCGCCACCGCACGGACGAGCCCACACTCCGCTCGCCCGACGGCGACCTGGGGGTCACCACCGGCGACCACCTCAGCTACCTCCGCGAGCACCCGTCTCTCAGCATGGTCGCGTACTCCCCGCTCCTGAACGGCAGTTACGGCCGTACGGACAAGCCCCTGGACCCGGGCTACCAGAACGCGGGAACGGCCACCCGCCTCGCCGCCCTGGACGACGTCGCGGCGGAGACGGGAGCCACTCGGAACCAGGTCGTCCTCGCCTGGCTGATCGGGGGCGAGATCCCGGTCATCCCCCTGGTGGGCGCGTCCTCGGTGGCTCAGCTGGAGGAGAGCCTGGCGGCGGCGGTCCTCGACCTCACACCGGACCAGCGGGCGAAACTGGACGCCGCGCATTAGGCACACGAGCGGCCACCCGCCCGACGAGCCGTCCGTCCGGTGCCCGAGGGAGTCAGGGAGCGAGTACGGCGGAGCGCGGTGTGTCCGCGGCTGCGTCGAGGTTCGGGACGCACTGGTCGGGGGTGGTGCTGTGCCTGGGGTAGTGGCAGGCTTCCAGCAGCAGGTCGCCGCGGACTCCGCCCACGTACGAGATCTCGCCGGGTCGCGCCGGGACCGGGTCCTTGGTGGCCTTCTCCAGCACATCGGCACGGAAGCCGTGGGCGCGGGAGGAAACCCGGTAGATCCAGCCCCCGTCGTCGGCCTTGGCGACCAGCGCTTGCGCGGTGGCCACGTCGGGGAAGGCGGGCACCCCGGAGCCGGCGGCCCTCTTCTCCCAGCCCGTGGGCATGGCCGAATTCACCACGTGCGCCGTGAAGAGGCCGATCCACGGCCAGGCCGCACCCGCGCGCTGCCGCAAACCGTGGCGGAAGGCATCGGCCCCCTGGAACGGGTTCAACACGGCACTTCCCACCGCCCAGGTCCCGATGTCGCCGGAGAACCAAGGCAGGTCTTCAGCATGCTGCGTGGGCCACAGGCGTTCCCAGTCGATCGGCATCACCGCGACATCCTGCGGTGTCACGAGGTCGTCGGTCGGGGCGTAGTTCGGGTTGTCCCGGCAGTCCGACGGGTCATCCTTCTTGCAGGCGCGTTTGATGAAGCGGGACTTGATCCCGCCGGGGAAACTGACCTCCTTCTCGTTCCGGTTCGTGCCGAAGTTCGCGAGGTAGGTGCCGGAGGCCTCCTGATCGATCCCCCAGGGCGCGTGGATCTCGTACACCCAGGTACCGAACTCGCTCGCCTGGCCGTGGTCCCGCGAGGTGCCGGAGAACACCGAGTTGCTCTGCGCGGTGGTCACCCAGCCCACCCAGTTGTACTGCCAGTCCTTCGCCGGTTTGTTCTCGGCGCTGGGCCACAAGCCCTTGCCGAACACCACGGCGGGGTCCCGGTTGGCACCCCGCCACAGGACGTCGTGGTCGGTGCGCCAGGTCAGCCGGGGACGGGTCTCCCGCACCGGTGTGCCGGGATCGGCCGTTGTGTCCACCCACTGGCCGTACCAGTCCTGGGCGGCAGCCGGCTCCGGCGCCCGCACCTGCGCCGGGGCGCCGACGGCCCGGGCCTGGGCGGGTGCGAGTACGGACACTGCTGCGGCGGCGGCCACGAGGGCACCGACACTCCGGCGGTGCAGAGCGGATTTTGCTGTGAACAAGGTTCCTCCGTCCGAGGGGAGTTGAGCATGGGTTCGATCCGGTGATCAGCACCGTGATCAAGTTCTGTATCCGGCCCGTGGCGTGAGACGGGCGGCGAGAGTCGCGGTGGTGCGAACGAGGGGGGCAGCCATGATCTCTGCGACGCTCGTGCGGCCCGAGACGTACGCGTCGAGGCGACGCCAGGCGGGAGGCAGGCGGGTCAGGGTGGTGTGGACGAGGCGCGGATTGCGCGTGAAGAGGTTCATCAGGGTGCTGCTGGCTTGCATTTCTACGCCGAGCGTTTCGGCGATCTGCCATCCGTAGTCGTCGGTGACGGCATCGACCGCTTCCCGGGGGACTTCCATGAGGCGGGCCGCGGCTCTGCCGGCGAGGTCCCCCGAGCGCAGCGCGTAGGAGATCCCCTCGCGGGACCAGTGGTCGACGAGGGCGGCGGCGTCGCCCGCGACGAGGACGCGGCCACGCGCCAGCGGTGAGTCGGGGCGGCGGCATCGGGTCAGGTGGCCGGTGTCGTGGAGCGGGCGGGAGCCGTCCAGGCCCCGACGGCTGAGGAAGTCTTCCTTGTACATGCGCAGTGCCGTGGGATTCCCGCGTGCGGCCACTACTCCCGCGGTGCACACGTCTCCTTTCGGGAAGACCCAGCCGAAGGAACCAGGCAAGGGGCCCCACTCCATGAGGGCGCGCCCCTGCCACCGGGAAGCGGCCCTGTCCGAGACCGGTACTTCGACTTCGAGCGCCAGATCGACCTGGGCGCAGCGCACGCCGACGTACCGGGCGACTCTGCTGGCACTTCCGTCCGCGCCGATGACGGCTCGTGCACGTAACGTGTCGCCGCGACCGGTTCGCACGGTGACCGTGTCGGCATCCTGTTCCAGGGTGGTGACCGTGGTGCAGTCGTTGACCTGCGCTCCTGCGGTCGCGGCGGCCTCCGTCAGCGCGGCGTCGAGTTCGCTGCGGTAGACCATGGCGCAGGTGGGGGTGGAGCAGGACAGCGTGCGTTCGGCACGCCCGCTGTGGGAGAAGGTGAACCGGTCGGCCGTATCGCGGATGTCGAGGGGCAGGTCGGGGGGCAGGGCGGCGAGGGAGGCTCCGATGAGGCCGCCGCCGCAGGTCTTGTACCGGGGGATCGAAGCCCGCTCCAGCAGAAGCGTGGTGCAGCCGCTGCGGGCGGCGACGCGGGCCGCGGTGGCGCCGGCCGGCCCCGCCCCGATCACGATCACGTCCCATACGGTGGGTGGGCGGGCGGAGGTGTGCGCAGAAGTCATGGCAGGCACCTAGTGGTTGTCCGGGGCGGGGGCGGTGAGGCTGCTGTCGGCCGGCGCGGTCTGACGGGGTACTTCCGCGGCTGTGCCCGGTGACGCCGTGGGAGCGTCCTCGTCGCGGTGGAGGCGGCCCATGAGGTAGCGGGCCAGCGCGGACGCGGTCGGGTGGGTCCACATGACCGTGGTGGGGATGTCCAGCCCCGCGTCGCGCTGGAGACGGTTGCGCAGGGCGATGGCCATGAGCGAGTCCAGGCCGAGTGAGACCAGGGACGTCTCCGCGTCGAAGCGGCTGGTGTCCAGCCGCAGAACCGCGGCGATGTGCTCGACCACGTGGTCCTGCAGCAATCGGTGGCGCTGTTGAGCGCCCGTGGTCCGTCGCAGCTGTTCAAGCAGCGCGCTGGGGGAGCCGGGGGAGCCGCCCTCGGCGGGAGAGGCCGGCTGGGAGAAGAACGCGGCGCGTGCGGTGTCGGGGTAGGAGTCCAGCCATCGGCCCATGTCGAGGGGTGTGTAAGCGGTGCGGTCGCGGTCATGGGTGAGGATGCGTTCCAGCGCCTCGATGCCTTCCTCGGGGGAGATCATGGCGTAACCCCGCTCCGCCATACCGGCTCCGCGTCCGACCTCCGCCCATGGCCCCCAGTTGACGCAGGTGGCCGGCAGCCCCCGCTCTCGGCGCCAGGAAGTGAACTCGTCGAGCCAGGCGTTGGCGGCCGCGTAAGCACCCTGCCCGGGGTTGCCGAGCAGCGAGGCGGCAGAGGAGAAGGTGACCCACCAGTCCAGGCGGCGGCCCTCGGTGGCGTGGTGGAGCTGCCAGGCGCCGGTCGCCTTCGGGCGCCAGACCCGCTCCAGGAGAGCGGGGGAAATGTGGTCCGCGGTGGCGTCCTCGACGACGGCAGCGGCATGGACGACCCCGCGCAGCGGATGACCGATGTCCGTGGCGACCCCGACCAGGCGGCCGGCGACTCCCGGCTCGGCCAGATCCCCGCTCACGACCTCGATCCGGGTGCCGAACTCCTCGCCCAGGGCGGCCAATTCGGCCCGGACGGCAGCCGTGGCAGTGGTACGGGAGTTGAGTACCACGGACGCGGCGCCCCGCCGGGCAAGCCACCGGGTGACGAGCAGACCCAGACCGCCGAGCCCGCCCGTGACCACGTAGCTCGCGTCCGACCGCACCACGGAGACGTCCTCGGGCAGCACCGGCAGGTCGTCGGTGCCCCGGTCCGGCCAGGTGAGAACCAGTTTCCCGGTGTGCTGGGCACGGGCCATGGTGTGGAAGGCCGAGGACGCCTCGGCGACGGGGTGTGCGGTGACGGGCAGGAGCGGCAGGGTGCCGGCCGCGAGCATTCCGGCCAGCTCGCCGTAGCCCTCGGCGAGCGATTCGGGCCGCCGCCGCATCATCATCAGGATGTCGACGCCCGAGAAGGTGACGTTGTGCCGGAACGGGAGCAGTCCCAGACGGGTGTTGGCATAGATGTCCCGCTTGCCGAGTTCGATGAACCGGCCCCGGTGCGCCAGGAGTTCCAGCCCGGCCGACTGCGCGGGCCCGGTCAACGAATTGAGCACGACATCGACGCCCCGGCCACCGGTCAGCGCACGCACCTGGTCGGCGAAGTCCGTCGTACGGGAATCCATCACATGCTGGACTCCAAGTTCGCGCAGGTACGCCCGCTTGGTCACGCTTCCCGCCGTGGCGAAGACCTCCGCCCCGCAAGCACGGGCCAGGTTCAGCGCCGCCAGTCCGGTCCCTCCGCTCGCGGAGTGGATGAGCACCGTCTCGCCCGGCTGGAGCCGCGCCAGATGCCGCAAGGCGTACCAGGCGGTCAGGTAGGCGCACGGGAGGGCGGCCGCGTCCGGCCCGCTCACGCCGTCGGGCACCGGCATCAGGCAGTCGGCGCGGACCACCGCGAAGGAGGACATGACGGCCGACTCGGAACGGTCCACGAACATGGCGGCCACCCGATCGCCCTCCCGTACACCACAGACACCGTCCCCGACGGCGGTGACCACGCCGGCGCCGTCGAAGGCGCAGACGTCCGAGGTCTCCTCTCCGGTGCTGAAACGCTGGTAGACACCCATGGCCTGCAGGACGTTGATGAAGTTGACGCTGGTGGCTTCGATCCGCACTTCCACCTCGCCGTGCCCGGGGGAGCGGCGCGGCTGTGCGACGAACTCGAAGGAGTCCAGATCACCGGGCCGGGCGAGACGCAGGGCCACCCGGTCCCGTGCCCGGTCGATCGTGGTGAGCCGGCGGTCCTGTTCGTCCAGGGGGACGTTGCACAGCCGCGCCAAGTGCCGGACGCCTTCCCGGTAGGCGATCTCGTCGTGCTCGTCGGGGCACGACAAGAGCTCGGCGGCCACCTCGGCCAACGGCGTGTCCGGGTCCACGTCGAGAATGCCCGGCCGCAGTTCGGAATGCTCGTAACTCAGTACCCGCACGAGTCCGCGCAGACCTGCCTGGCCGAGGTCGAGGCGGTCCCCGGGGGCGGCCTGATGCGCGACACGCGTGAGGGTCCACAGACGTGCGGCCGCCCCGCCCTCCGCCGCCCGGGCCGCGTCGCGGGCGACCCCCACCAGCCGCGCGACCTGGTCCCGTGCCAGACCCTCCGGTGAGCAGCCGTCGTCTTCCCCGCTCGACGCGGGCAGGTACACCACCGCCCGGGTGGCCGGACCACCGGCCGGGGGCGGCGGCGACGCCCCGGCGGCGCGGTCCGCAGCGAGGATGCGGACCGTCACCACGGCACCCTGCCGTCGGAGCGCACGGCCCAGGGCGGCCGCGTAACGGGTGCTTCCCGGCTCCGCCAGGAGCTCCCAGCCACCGGGTTCGGATTGCGGCAGCGGGCGCTCGCAGGGCTCCCACACCGTCCGCAGCAGGCGCCGCGCGAAGCGCTCCTGGGGGCTCTGTGCCGGGACGTGGCGGAATTCCACCCCCGTGGCATCGGCGGCCACACTGCCGTCGTCGGCCCACAGCCGGAAATCCGCTGTGTACCGGTCGGCTTCCATCCGGCGGAGGGTCACCAGGCAGTACCCGCTCAACGGAAGCGTGCTGTACAGCCGCAGGTTTGCGATGCGCTGCGGCAGAATGCCGCCTTCGGGCACGCCGCCGGTGCGCAGGACGACTGCGGCGACGGCCTGGAGGCAGGTGTCCAGCGTGACGGGGTGGCAGTGCAGCGCTTGCGCCCCGGCCCGCCCCTCGTCGGGGACCCGGAGGCGGGCCAGGAGGCGCGCACCTTCACGGTCGACGGGCGCGCCGTCCGTGTGCAGGTCATGAAGTCCGCGAAAGGCGGGGCCATGGTGCACTCCGCGCTCCTCGCGCATCTGGCGGTAGATCTCCTCGGCGTCCACCGGATGGGAGAACTCGGCGCGCAGACGCTTCACATCACACGCCTGAGGTGCGGGCTCGTCCCTCGGAGCCACGCCCAGGCACGCTTGGGCGTGCCGGACCGGCACACCGTCGGCCGCGGTGCCGACGAGCTGCCAGCGCGCGGTGTCCGGGCCGGCCGCTTCGGCGGTCGCCGTGATCAATGTGGCTTCCGAGACCAGTAGGAGGCGCTGCAAGGCGATGTCGGTGACGGCCACTCGTCCGGTGCCGGCACCGAACACGTCGCGGGCGGCTGCTGCGGCCATCTCGCACAATGCGGCTCCAGGCACGACTACGACGTCGTCGACGCGGTGGGAATCCAGCCAGGGAAGCGTCGTCGGGGTGAGACGTGTCTGCCACAGATGGCGTCCCTCGGTGTCGGGGTCGACGGTGTGCGGCCCGGTGAGCGGGTGCCAGGAAGCACCGTCGCGGGATGCCGGGGAGCGCCTCAGCGGGGACGGGTCCACCACGTACCGGGTGCGTTCCCACGTCGTCGGCGGTACGTCCGCCAGGGCCCCGTCCCGGTAACGCTCGGACCAGTCCAACGGGTGGCCCGCGCAGTGCAGAGCCGCGACGTGGGTGTGGAACGCGAGCAGGTCATCGGTGTCGCGCAACAGCGAGGGCACGACCGCCGTGCCCGCCCGACCGTGCTCCATGAGCGTGGCCTGCACCGGGTGCACGAGCACGGGATGGGGGCCGATCTCGATGAACAGCCGGTGCCCGTCCTCGGCCGCGGCTCGCACCGCGTCGGCGAAGCGCACCACCTGGCGCAGGTTGTCGGCCCAGTAGGCGGCGTCGAAGCCGACGCGGGCACGCGGATCGTCGGTGACGGTGCTGTAGAACGTCGCTTCCGGTGCCCTGCCGGCCACACCCGTGAGCGCTTGCGCGAGGTCGGGCAGCACGGGGTCCATGTGGCTCGTGTGCGAGGCCACATCCACGTCGATGACACGGATGCCGACCCCGCAGGCCGCCCACTTCGCGGCCAGCCGGCGGATGTGGTCCGCGTCGCCGCCGATGACGGTGTTCCCCGGCGCGGCGACCACCGCGACGGTCACCCCCCGGACGCCCTCCCGTGACAAACGCTGCTCGACCTCCTCACGGTCCAGGGCGACCGAGGCCATCAGCCCCTGCCCGGCAGCCCGCAGGATGAGGCGTGAGCGGCGGCAGATGACCCGTACACCGTCCCGGACGCTCAATGCACCGCAGGCGACAGCGGCCGCGACCTCGCCCATGGAGTGACCGATGACCGCCGCCGGCCGGACTCCGTGGGAGCGCCACATCGCCGCGAGACCCAGCTGGATCGCGAAGATCACCGGCTGCACCCGGTCGAACCCGGTCACCACCTCGGGGCTGCGCAGCGTCCGCCGCAGCGAGAAGCCGGACTCCTCGGCCACCAGCGGTTCGAGTACGTCGATGACCCGGGTGAACTCCGGGTCACGGTCCAGCAGCCCCTGGCACATACCCGCCCACTGGGAACCATGTCCGGAGAACACCCACACCACGCCGTGGCCGCCCGAGTCCGGCACCTTCCGGCCGGTCGCGACCCCTGCGGGAAGCACGGCACCGGACGAGAACCTCTCAAGACGGTCCACCAACTGCGTCCGGTCGGCGGCAACGACCGCGCCCCGCTCCCGGGCGGGTGAGCGGCGCACGGCCAGCGTGTGCGCCACGTCCTTCAGCGGGGTCCGCGCCCCTTCACCCATCAGCCACTCGGCCAGCCGGCAGGCCGCCGACCGCAGCGCCGCGGGCGTACCGGCCGACAGCGGGAACACGAACGGGGCCGCCTCGCACGGATCAGGTGACGCAGGGCGGCGCCGTGCAGGGCGGGCGGCAGGGCGGACGGATGAGGGCGGCTGCTCCACAACGACGTGCACGTTGGTGCCGCTGATCCCGAACGAGGACACGGCCGCGAGCCGGGTTCCGCTGCCGACGGGCCATGGAGTCGTGTCGGTCGGCACGAACAGGCGGGTACCGGAGGCGTCGATCTGCGGGTTCCAGCTGCCGAAGTGCAGGCTGGCGGGCACCATGCCGTGACACAGGGACGCGATCGCCTTCAACAACCCGGCCACGCCCGAGACCGGTTCGGTATGACCGATGTTCGTCTTCACCGAGCCCAGCGCACACCGGTCGCGGCCCTTGCCGTAGACCTCGGCCACCGCCGCGAACTCGATGGGGTCACCCACCGCGGTACCCGGACCGTGAGCCTCGATCATCCCGACGTCACCGGCCTCGACTCCCGCACGTTCCAGCGCCAGCCGGTACAGATCGATCTGCGCGCTCTCCGACGGGGCGCTCAGCCGGGTGCCCCGGCCGTTCTGGTTGACCGCCGTGCCGCGCAGCACCGCCAGCACCCGGTCTCCGTCCCGCAACGCATCGGAGAGACGCTTGAGCACGAGGACCCCGCATCCCTCCCCTCGTACGTAACCGTCCGCGGCGGCGTCGAAGGCGTGGCAGCGCCCGGTGGGGGAGAAGACACCCCACAGAGCCGGCGCGATGACCCCCTCCGGCCCCAGGGTGAGCATCGTGGCACCGGCCAGCGCCACCTCCGACTCACCCGTGCGCAGGCTCTGACAGGCGGCGTGCACCGCGAGGAGCCCGGAGGCACACGCACTCTCCAGGACGACTTGCGGCCCTTTGAGATTCAGCATGAACCCGACCCGGCCAGGACCGATGCTGTCGAACCCGGTGTACATCGCGTAGGCATTGACCTCCTCCAAGGGCCGTTGCACCCGCACCATGTAGTCCTTCTGGTAGATCCCGAAGAACATCCCCGTCGGGGTGCCGGAGAGCCGGCGCACCGGAATGCCGGCATGCTCGATCGCTTCCCAGGCCACTTCGGACAGCAGCCGGTGCTCCGGGTCGACCCAGGGCGCCTCCTGCGCGTTGATGCCGAAGAACTCCGGCTCGTAGGCGTAGACGTCGTCGTCGAGGAAGCACCCGTAGCGCAGCCGGTCGGCGACCTGAGCGGGCAGGCCGGCCAGCTCAGACTGACGCCACCGCTCACCGGGGACCTCACGGCTGGTGTCCCGGCGTGCCAGCAGCAACCGCCACAGCGACCTCAGGGATCTCACCTCGCCGGGAAACCGGCAGGCCGCCCCCACCACCGCGACCGGTTCGTCCTGGCGTGTCCCCGGCTTGTCGCCGATGAGTTGTGTGTGCATGAAGCGGGCCGTCCTTCACCGTGAGAGAGCTTGCGCGCGTGGTCGTGCGGAGACGTTCAGATCCGGACCTCCCACCACCAGGCGATGGAGGGAAGGCTGCGAGGATCGCGTCCGTGGGGGAGCGGCGTGTCCGTCCAGTGCGAGGGCGCTGGAGTCGCGGGATGCGGGATGTCGCCACCGGCGGCGGTGTACCGGAGCGTTCTCGCCGCCCACTCGATGTTGCCGCGGATGCCGTGGGCGAGATCGTCGATGTAGCGGTTGAGCGACCGACTCGCATGTCCGCGCACGCTCTCGCTGAGTCCGAGGAACCGGCACAGAACGCTGTCGCGCAGACCAATGCCCTGGTGGAGCGCCTGTTCGGGCGTGCTGCCCTCGTGGGCCATCAGAACGGTGATCAGATTCTGATCGGTCTGACGGCGTGTGGACTCTCGGGCGAAGGAGTGACGGTCGTTGTCGAGGGCCGCGACGCACATGGCCATCTCGGTGAGCGCGCGTACGGCCGGCGCGTCCATTTCCCGGGCAGGGACTTCCTCGCCGTTGACGATCTCCAGCATCGCGTAGGTGGGTTCGCCGCCTGCGGAATGCAGCCGCATGGTGAGGTACTCGTCGAGGTCCGGCATCAAGCCGGTGGCACGGTTGCAGACCTGCCACTGGACACCGGTGAGCCAGGCTTGATGGGCGTGGTGGAACCGCCGGTTCTGTACGGGGGTTGCGCAGTCGCGGAAGCGTTCGCCCAGGTCGTGCACGGCATCGGCGAAGCCGTCACCGGTGCACAGGGGGCCAGGGACCTCCAGGGCCCGCTGGGTGTGTGCCGCCATACGGGCGAAGCCGGCCGGGTCCGATGCGAGGGGGCCCTCGTCGCAGCGGGCGTCGTCGAAGGCGAACCCCCAGTAGACCCAGCAGGCGGCGAGCCAGAGGCGTTCGGGGTCGGCCTCCGGTGCGAAGCGCGCGTAGAAATCGGCGCTTCTGGTGGCGACCGTGCGGGCGTACTCCTCCTCGGACCGGGTGAAGCCGATGGCCCCGATCCAGTCGAGGGCCCGGCGTTCCGCCTCGTCGGCCCGCGGGTGGACCGCCGGCCCGATAGGACAGAAGAACGGCAGGGCCAGGGCGTCAGCGGTGACGGTGTCGGTGCTCAGAACATGCCTCCCTCGGGAACGTCGGCTGCTGCCGGCACCGCATGGACGTGGCGCCGGACGAGACGGCTTTCCTGCCGTGACCCCTCGGCGAAGACCGTCCGACCGAACGGCCGCCATGCCGTGATGGCTCAGGCCGTCCGGATGGCCACACCGTCTGCGATGTGACGCAGCGCCACCGTCGCGCCGGGATGGAACGGCGCCCGCTCCAACGCGGCGACCGCCGCCTCGTACCGCGCGCTGATCATCAGCTCGACGGTCTCGCGAGCGCCCGTGACTTCCAGGACGCGGCGTACCGCCGCCGCTCCTTCCTCATCGAGCCCGGGGTCCCCGACGAATCTGCGCAGAACCCTTGCTTGTGGCCGGGTCGCCCTCCGGACCGCCAGCGCCATGAGTACGGTGACCTTCCCCGACCGCAGGTCCTCTGCGACCGGCTTCCCGGTGACGGCCGGGTCGCCGAAGACGCCGAGCACATCGTCTCGGAGCTGGAAGGCTTCTCCCAGCGGAAGTGCGTACGCCGAGCAGGCCTCGATCAGCCGGGCACCTGCGCCGGCGAGCACCGCCCCCAGGTGCAGCGGACGTTCGACGGTGTACCGGGCCGTCTTGAGGCGGACCACCCGCAGGGCGAGACCCGTGTCCCCGCGAGGCGATCCGGCGGCCCGCAGGTCCAGGTACTGGCCGAGCACGACCTCACTGCGCATGGTGTCGATGAGCGGCAGGACCACGCGGTACTGCCCCTCGGTGAGTCCGGCGGAGTGCAGCAGCTCGTCGCACCGTACGAGCGCGAGATCACCCAGGAGCACGGCGAGGTTCCTGCCGAACGCCTCCGCGTCGGCCCGGTCCTGATGGCGGACGGCGAATGCGCGGTGGGCGCTGGGCGCCCCCCGACGGCTCTCGCTCCCGTCCATGATGTCGTCGTGGATGAGTGCGAACGCGTGGAACAACTCCAGTGACGCCGCGAGCCGCAGAGCCGCCTTCTCGCCCACGCCTTGCCTGCCGCCGGCCGCGGCGTGCCAGCCGACCAGGCAGAGCAGGGGCCGGATGCGCTTGCCCGGAGCGAGTACGTACTGGGCGAGCGTACGGTCGAGATCGTGCCCCTTGCTCGCGTGCCGGCCCTGGGTCGGGACACGGGAGGAAGGGTTGTACAGAAACGTGGCGAGCGCGCCGTCGATGCGCTCGCGCAGATCCGCGAGATCGAGCGCATCGGCCGCCAAGGTCTGCGGACGCATGAGGGCTCCTTGGTGTGGGGGAGGGGAGCGCGGGGCGGTCGAGGTCACCGGGCTCTGGTGCAGTGCTGCCAGAACATGGCGGCGGCCATGGAGAGGCCGAGCTCCGGCACGCCGAGGCCGAGCCGGGCGGGGAACGACGGTCTGGAGCCGTTGAGGGTCATCCGCATGCTGAGGTCGCGGTTGGACAGGTCCCTCGTGAGACCCCGCAACTGCTGGGGCGCCGCCGCACCGGCCGTGATCAGCTCCAGTGCTGTACGCACGGCCTGCTGCGGTGACAGGGCCTCCTTGACCAGATCGGTGACGATGCCGATCAGTTCTTCGGAGAAGACGTCGATGAGGGAGAGTTCCGGGCACAGGTGGCGGATGGACCCTTCGATGTTGGCGAAGGATTTGCCGAGGATGGCGACCATGGGGCTGGTGCGGATGCCCCGTCGGGTGGAGTGCTGCAGCACCGCGGTGAGGGTGACGCCGAAGTTGAGCTCCTCCAGGGACGCCGTGGCGATCTGCGGCACCAGCGCCGACATGTCGCCGGCGAAGGCCGCCGCCCGCGTCCACGACGTGGTGCTGCCCATGTCGATCCAGGCGCGCGCGGTTCCCGCACCGTCGTTCATGGCCAGGTTGAGGAGCAGGAGCAGGATGCTGGTGCTCATGGGGCGGTCGATGCGGCCGACCATGCCCCAGTCGATGAGCGTGGCCGGTTGGCCGGGATGTACGAACACGTTCCCGGGGTGCGGATCGCCGTGGAAGATCCGGTCGACGAAGTAACCCCGGTACATGAAAGCGAGCAGGTCATGACCGATGGCCCTGCGCTCCTCCACGGTGAACGCGTCCCGGTCGGCGTCACGGATGGACACACCGGGGGCCAGACTCTGGATGAGCACACGGCCGGTCGCCCGGATGACCTCCGGTACGGCGATGTGATCGAAGCCGAGCGCCGCCTCGGCGGCCTCGGTCATGTTCCTCGCCTCCTTCACGAAGTCGAGTTCGGGACGCATGGCATCGAAGACGACACCGAGCATGGCCTCGATATCGATCACGTCGTTGAACCGGGTCGCCCGCTTCGCCCCGAACCGTGCCAGGGACCGGATCAGTTTCATGTCCGCCTGCACCGACTCCCGGACGCCGGGCCGCTGGATCTTGACGGCGACCTGCCGTCCGTCCGGCAACTCGGCCCGGTACACCTGCGCCAGGGAAGCGGTGCCCAGTGGACAGGTGGTGTCGATGTCCGCGAAGCGCCGGTGCCACAACGGACCGAGCTCCTCCTTGAGTACCGGCTCGAAGGCGGCGAACGGGGCGGGCGACACGCTGTCGTGCAGCTTCTCGAACTCGGCGATCATCTCGGGCGGCACGAAGTCAGGACGGGTCGCGAGCATCTGACCGGCCTTGATGTAGAACGGTCCCAGACTCTCCAACGCCTCGCGGGCGCGACGGGCCCGGCGCGTCTTCGAGCTCTCCTCCCGAGCCGCGTGGCGGCCACGCGGCAGCAAGGTGTGCGCCGCCTCCGCCCCGGCGAGCTGCGCCAGGACCCGTGCGAGCAGTCGGGCACGCTGCTCACCCATCGGAACCACCCCTGTGATCCGTCACGTCGGTCTGCCTCGGCCCCGGGAGCTCAGCGCGCAACGTCGCTGATGCGGTCGAGGCGGGCCGCCAGCGTCGCCAGATCGGCTCGGACGGCGTCGAGGTCCTCGGCGTCCCGCGGCGGGGGGACCGTTCCCCCCGCCCGGGCTTGCCGGCTGCTGTCCCGGTGCCTCTCCAGCCGGTCGGCCAGCAGGGAGATCTGCTCGGTGAGAGCCCGCAGCTCGCCGTCGTCGCGTGCCGGACGTCCGGCTTGGCGGCGGTCCGGGCCACGGCGGCGGTCGTGTCCGTCGTGGTCATGGTCGTCGTCGTGGTCGTCGTGGTCGTCGTGATCGCGGTCGCGCGGGCGCCTGTCGTCGTCCAGGGCGTCGCTCAGGGAATGTCGCACGCCGCGCTCGAAGTCTCCGGCGCGGTCAAGGGCGTCATCGACCAGATCCTCGGTCGCGTGCACCATGCGGCGCAGCGCGTGGCTGAACGAGGTACGGGAATGGCGGCGGGACACAGTAGACCTCCGAGGTGTGGGGCGCGGGGACGGATTCCGGCGATGCGGCTGTGGGACACGGTCCTTCGGACTCGCGTTCAGCGGCGTGGCTCGTCCTCCTCCTCGGGGCGCAGGTACAGCGTTTTGCCGTACCCGGTGTCCAGCCAGATCCGGTGCCCGGTCCCGGACAGGGCGGGATGCGTGTAGCGACGGCGGTGCCCGGTGCCGGGATCGACCGTCACCGACGCCCACTCGAGGCACCAGGCGGCCCTGTCGCCTGCCGATTCCACACGGAGGTAGACGGGGAAGTGATGCACGTCCTCAGTGCTCAACGGCGGCCTGCGGGGGTCGTTGTACTCCGGGTACTTCACGTTGCTGTCCTCGCCGAGGCGGAAGTTGGCGTCCGCTCCCCGCGAGAAGTCGACACCGTGGGTGTCGAGACTGAACTCGCGTCCCGCCACCCCGAGATAGATCCACGAGCCGGTCGAGGCGTGGTCGATGTCGGCGGTCACGATGTGCGCGAGGATTTCGGAGATCGCGGTCATGAGGGAGGGGTCCTCTCAGGTGGGCTCACCGGCCGAGGTGTGCGGGGCCGCGCCTGTCGACGCGAAGGGAAGCCCCGCTGCCCGGATCGGAGCGAGGCTGCGGGTGGGTGCCGGTGTGAGCTGCGGGGAACCAGGCCTGTGCGACTGGAGGTGCTGCCTCCGGACTGCTTCCGGCAAGATCAGCATTCCCTTCCCCCGTGACGCTATGCATTCGATCGAGCACCGAGAGTTGCGAAGTCGAGGGCCGATGCACGCTTGTGCGCCCCTAGCGGCGTGCCATGCGCCCGCGGCCGGTGTGCGCGCCTGCCCCGAGCGGATGAGTTCCGGCGTACGCCCCCGGACACGTCACGCGGCTCCGAGACCGACTCTCCGACCATGTCCGGCGGCACGCGCGCCCGAACGGCGCGCCGATGTCATGTGTGCGGCCTCAGGGGCGGCTTCAACCTCGCGGTTGAGGTGGTGCGGCGCCTGCTTCGGCGAGCACCTCGTCATCGGCTGCAACGGGACTCGCGCCCAGCACATCCGACGAACGAGCTCCCGGAACCGTGGGACAGAGACGTCCTCACGCTCGACGGCTGGTGGATGGGAGTAATCGAAGACGGCACCTTCGGCATCCACGCCCACTGCGCGCCCGGACATTGCCCCCACACCCCGCCGGATCCCTCCACCTGGCCGGGCAGCGAGGCCTACCTGGCCCAGCTTCCCGGCGACACCATCCTCGTCCGACTCCACTGCCACATCCTGGGGTCGGGCCGACCGAGGTAGCCGAAGGCCTCACTGCCTAGTGCGGCCGTGCCACTGTCAGTGGCCCGTCCTACTCTGAGGGCGACACAGAACCCATGACGACGACAGGAGCACCCCTTGACGACCCTTCCCGACCGGCCGCATACCGCGCTGCTCGTCATCGACGTCCAGAACGGAGTGGTGGAACGCGCCCATGACCGTGACGGCGTGATCGCGAACATCAACGTTCTGGTGGGCAAGGCGCGTGCCGCGGACGTGCCCGTGATCTGGGTGCAGCATTCCGACGACGACCTCGAACGGGACAGCGAGCCCTGGCAGTACGTGCCGGAGTTGGTGCGCCGAGACGCGGAGCCTCTCGTCCACAAGATCTACGGTGACTCGTTCGAGGGCACTGCGTTGGAGGCGCTGCTCGCCGAGCGCGGGGTGGGTCAACTCGTCGTGACGGGGGCTCAGAGCGACGTGTGCATCCGCGCGACTCTGCACGGCGCCTTCGTCCGCGGGTACGACGTGACGCTGGTCGGCAACGCGCATACGACGCAGGACCTCAGCGAGTACGGCGCGCCGGCCCCTCACCAGGTGATCGCGCACACCAACCTCTACTGGCAGTGGCACAGCGCACCCGGACGCAGCGCGAAGACCGTCGACACGGATGAGGTGACGTTCACAGCGGAGGCGAGCTGAGAACTTTCCCCCGGGCCCGGGACTCGTGCAGCGCCTCGGTACGTCTGCGAGGGGGCGCGTCCACGTGTACGCCGACGTGCGCGCCCAACACCCGGAATCCGCGCCCTGTTGCCGAGGGCACTTCCGCCTGAACGCTCCCCTGGCGCGACGAAGCGGCCGAAGCCCGACTCTGCCAGCTGCCGCACAGTCCGAGCCCGAACGCGGGCTCGCCACATGGCCCGAAGTGCCGCCTCAAGCCCTCACTGACGAAGCCTCGGGTCGAGGGCCTTGTGCGAGGGGCCGAGCCCGACAGATCAGTCGACTGCCGGTAGCGCGGGATACGGCCCGGCAAGGTGCTCGAAGTACTCGTTCAGCAAGTCGAAGAGCCCGGCCACTGCCCGGCGGTAGTCGCCATCCGACCAAGACTGCGCCGGTCATCCGTCGGAGAAGACGACCTGAACGACCTGAGCGGACCAGCCAAGGTTCTGACCAGCCCCATGTCTGGTGACGAGCCAGGTCAGCCCATATCTCGCAAGGACCGTACCGCCCTGCTGCAGCCCCGTCCGAACAACGGCGGCACCGACCCGGGCCCCGTGTCCCCACGCGCGCCGGAACGGGGTCCCAGGGCCGTGGTGCGGCCCCTCCACGCGCCGCCGGGCAGGCAATTTCACACAAGGAGCAAGTCTGTCTCCGCGTCGATGTACCCGCATGCGCGGGCCATGTGTAGCCAGCGCCTCCCGCAGCAAGCTCCGGCCTACGCGGCCGTGATGCTGACGGCCAAGTGTGACCTGGTCCCGTCGTCGTTCGTGCCGAGCGGCTGGAGGCCACCGCCGCCGGACGGGCCGACGCTGTCCCTCGACGTCGGCTGCTGCTACCTGCCGAGGCACCGACGGGGCCGGCGGATCTCCCCGGGGCCCCTCGGGCGAACGCCACACCGAAAGGGCCGGCCGGCGACTGGGCCGGCATCGCTGGGGGACTCGGTCACCGAGAGCCCCGTCCGGGGCGTGGACCACTCGCTCGTTCTCGTGCAGCCCTGTACCCAGAGGCCGCGGCGCCTCCCAGACGGATCTCATGGGCTCGAAGCAGGCACGCGCTGCGACTTCGTCCGACCGTAGCGCCCGGCTCGAAGGCGCTGTCCGCTACGGGGTCCTTCCGGTGTCGGCCCGCTCGATGCGCTCGGCAAGCATGGCGGACAGACCGAGGATACGGGTGCCCCGCCGCTCGGTCGGATCGTCCAGCTGGTGCGCTACACCTATGAACGCGCCTTGACGGAGAATCAGCACCCGATTGACGAACAACGGCTGAGGGTTGCTCTTGGTGTCCGTGCCTTGCGAATCGAATCCCTGACTTTCCTCGCCCCTACGCTCCAGCGCCACCTTACGGGAGTTGTTGAAACCGCGGTCGGCCTCTTCGTAGTCCTGCACGATGTCGTTGTATGCCAGGTGGGCGGCAGTAGCGTCCGGGAACGCCAGCACCAAGAACTCGGCCAGGTTCTCCCCCTTGTTCTCGCCCCGGCCGAACTCCACCGCGCCCACCGCGACGGCATTCGCCTCGCATTCGGGCGCTGCTCGGCAGAGGGCGAAGCCGCCCGCTGACGCCCTGATCACCGGTGTCCCCGACCAGGGGTACTCCTTGATATCCATGTCGCTTCGACCGGGCAGGATCCGGCGGACCGTATCGGTGGTGGGCGGGAGGGCGGCGGAGCGGCCGGCGGAGCGCTTGGTGTCGCGCTCCGACGGTGCGCTGTGTGGTGCGTCGTCCGTGTTGTCGAACAGTCGCACACCTCCGTAGGCGGCCAGTATGAGCATCAGCACCGCCAGTAAGACGCCGGCAGCGAGGGACAACCGTCCGGCGCGGGTGTTGTTGATGGTCAGCGGCCCAAGTGCGATCTTGCTCCGGTATACCTTGCTGCCCGTCACTACGACGCTGCCGACGTGCTGTTGTGAGGGCGCGTGGATCAGCACGGCCAGCCGTCCGGCGAACTCGGCATCGCTTCTGATCTCGTCGGCAAGGGTGGCTTGCAGATGTCTGCCTGTCTCGGGATCGCTGGGTGCGTTGGCCAACTCGTCCAGGGCGGCTTGTCCACGAGCGGAACGGCTGAGCCTGTCACGTACGAGATCTGCCACCGCCGTGTTCGCTGTACCGGCTGCTGCGGTGGTGAGAGCTTGCGCAGCCATCGCTGCCAGGTCGGATGCATCCATGTCGGCCCCCCTGCCGTCCCTTGTACCGCCATTATGGGCGTGTTCGCGACAGGGCGGGCGCCTTCGGGAATACGTACCGCGGGCACGTGAGTGCGGAGCCGGGGACACGAGCCACCTGACGTTGTCCGGGGGTGCGACGTATGACCGGAGCACACACGTGCCGGAAGAATGAGGAAGCGTTTCCTTTCTCGACATAAACAGGTCTGGCTTCAATTATTGAACGGGATTGTAATTTTTTAAGCAGCATTCGCAAAAGGCTCATTCAAGCCAAGGCGAAAAAAGCACCTTGCGGGCAAATGGAGGGCAAAGCTATGGTTTTCGCGAAAGGCGGAGAGTTCTTCCATTCGCCCTTCCCGGTCGTACGGAGAAGTCATCGCAACCTTGACTTCTCATCCGACTATCGAACCTCCTCGCGCCATGAGGAATACCTTCACTTGTGGCGCAGGCGTAACGCCCCGGGCGGCAAGCCGGGGCCATCACCCCCCCACGGAGAACTGTCATGACGTACGGAAATGTCCTGCGGCAGGAGATCGGCGCGTCCGGAAC
This sequence comes from Streptomyces sp. NPDC057249, assembly GCF_042669245.1. Classification (NCBI taxonomy): domain Bacteria; kingdom Bacillati; phylum Actinomycetota; class Actinomycetes; order Kitasatosporales; family Streptomycetaceae; genus Streptomyces; species Streptomyces sp. NPDC057249. Next base: position 82,520 of record NZ_JBHUXS010000021.1, read on the forward strand.
GACGCCACTCATCGGAATCTACGACATGTATTCCGCGTCCATCGCGGCCCAGCACTACAACGGCTTCTTCGTCTCCGGGTTCGGATTCGCGGCGTCCTACTACGGCCTGCCTGACATCGGATTCATCGCGTGGCCGGACATGGTGGCATTCGTCGAGCGGCTGCGCGGCGCATTTCCGCGGCAGCACCTCCTCGTGGACATCGACGACGGCTACGTCGACCCCGAGGTGGCCTGCCACGTGGTGCAGCGCCTGGAACGGATCGGGGCCTCCGGGGTCATCCTGGAGGACCAGAAGCGGCCCCGCCGGTGCGGCCACGCGGACGGCAAGCAGGTGTTGCCTCTTGAGGAGTACCTCGAAAAGCTGGAGCTGGTCCTCGCCTCCCGCACCGACATGGTCGTCGTCGCGCGCACCGACGCCACGGAAGAGGCCGACATCCTGCGCCGAGCGGAGGCCCTCGCCGAGACCGACGCGGACGTGGTCCTGGTGGACGGGGTCCGCAGCGTCGACTGGATCAAGCGCATCCGCCGGGTGATCGGCGACAAACCGCTCCTGTTCAATCAGATCGCCGGCGGGAAGTCCCCCCGCCTTTCGCTCTCGGAGCTCACGGAACTCGGGGTCGACGTGGCGATCTACAGCACCCCTTGCCTGTTCGCCGCGCATCGAGCGGTGGACACAGCCCTGGCGGAGCTGCAGTTCGCGGACGGACGACTGCCCGCCGCCGACGACACCGGCGAGATCGGGGTACGCGAGTCGACACAGCTGCTGGAGCGGAACATCAGCCGGCATCACGACGCACAAGAGGCTCTCTCCGCATGACCGCCCGCGCCCACTCACCCGCCCCTGCCCCGGCCCGCCCCCTGCGCGAGCCGCACAATCGTCCCCCTCTCGGCCTGGGCGCTGCAGCCGCGCTGGTCCTGGCCGCGACGCTCCTGGCCGCTGCGGGCTCCCCGGCTGCGGCCGGGGACCTGAACCTGGTGGTCGTCGACAACTCCGAAGCCGACTCCTGGCTGGAGATCGACCGCACAGCCAACACCAACCACGGCAGCGGCACCTCCGGCAGCGACCACGACGGCAGCGCGGTGGACCTCATGGACACTCTGATCAACCCCGACAGCACCGACGATGATGCGAAGGACCGAGGGTGACCGACAACCGGAGGCAGGGCCTCCCGGACAGCCCTGCCCCACCCGACCCCTTCCGCCGCTCGTCACAGAACTCCGGGCCGTCACCGCGCTCGCGATGGCCCCGGTTCATCGACCCCTACGTGGCCGCGCTCGTCGCGACCGTCACGCTGGCCGCGCTCCTGCCGGCCTCCGGTACGGCCGAAACGGCCGCCCGCACCGCGTCACAGCTGGCGATCGTCCTCCTCTTCTTCCTCTACGGCCTGAGGCTCTCCACGAAGGAGACTCTCGCGGGCATGCGCCGCATCCGCCTCCACACGCTGATCCTCGTCTCCACCTACGCCCTGTTCCCCATACTGGGACTGGCCGTACTGTGGCTCGCCCCCGACGCGCTGACCGCCCAACTCGGCGCAGGGATCATCTTCCTGTGCGTCGTCCCCTCCACGGTCCAGTCATCGGTGGCGCTGACCTCCGCCGCCCGAGGCGACATCGCCGCCGCCATCTGCGCAGGCACCTACTCCAGCGTGATCGGGCTCGCGGCGACCCCGTTGCTCGCCGCCTGGCTGATCGGATCGGAGGCCAGTCTCTCCGCGGACGGAGCCCTTCGCATCGGGGCACAACTACTCGCTCCGTTCCTTGCGGGCCAGCTGCTGCGCCCCAGGCTGCAAGCCCTTGTGAACCGGCACAAGCGGCTCCTCGGCCCGGTGGACCGCGGCTCCATCCTCCTGGTGGTCTACGTGGCGTTCAGCACGGGAATGAACCAGGGCGTCTGGAGCAGCGTCACACCGAGCAGGCTGCTGGGCCTGCTCGCCGTCCTCGCCATGCTGCTCGTGGCGGCACTGGCCTGGACACATGCCGCCGCCCGCATCGCGGGCCTGGACCGCCCCTCGCGCATCGCCGTCGTACTCTGCGGATCGCAGAAGAGTCTGGCCAACGGGCTGCCCATGGCCTCCGTGCTCTTCGGAGCCAAGGCCGCGCTGGCCGTTCTGCCCCTGATGCTGTATCACCAGATGCAACTGACGGTCTGTGCGGCGCTCGCGGCCCGATGGTCACGGTCAGCGCCGGCTGGGCAACCCGCGGAGGCGGTCGGGTCTCCGTCGTCGGTGACCGCAGGCGGTTAGCCCGTGCGGACACGCCCACTCGTGGGCGTGTCCGCCGCAACCACCGTCACCCCCTCTCGGAGTGTTCAGGCACTCCCCACGGCGTTCTGCCGGCGCAGGTCCGCGTCGAAGGACTGCGAGGTGCCGTGCTTCCCGTACAACGCGAAGTATCCGAGGGACTTGCCTTCACTGATACGGCTGCTGCTGTCCGCCGCCGCCTCGAAGGTGAGGGTGTCGTCGCCGTCCCGCATGATCACCGCGCCGAAATGGTTGTTCCACCGACCGGACATGTCACTCAGGTTCACATAGTGGTTCTGGCCGACCGCCGGCTCGGCCCCTGCTTGCTGGAGTTCGCCCGTCCTGGTGCCGAGCAGCCTCTGCGCGGCGGCCTGGCAGTCGTTGGGCATCGTGATGAGGAGATCCTGCATCACACGCTCCGGCTCCCGGGAGCCGGCGTACTCCAGGACGATCTCGCCGATGAGCCGCCCCGCCGTCTTCAGGTAATCGACCGGGTCGAGCAGCGGGTTCACCGGGACGTGCTCGGCGGCCCGCGCCGCGCCCTGGTTGTCCAACGCGAGCGCGAGCAGCCGTTGGTGCACGCCGTTGACGCTCCCGTCGCTGGGGCGGCCCCCGCCCGCCAGCCTGGCGATGTCCCGCAGGAGCACCCCGAGTGCGGCGGGCGGCTGAACCACGCTTTGCCGGTAGGAGTCGAGCTTCGCCCCCCTGACCTGCGCGCTCTCACCCGCGAGGGGCTCGTGTTCACTGTTCGCCTGGGCAGCCTCGGCGGCCTCCCTCGACGCGAAGACAGGCAGTACCCGGCGCAGCACCCGGCCGCCGACCACCACCTCGCGGCCCGGTTCGAGGCGGATGCGGACCTGCTCCGACGCGGCCAACGCCGTGTTCGCCGATTCGAACAATCCGGCCTCCGCGAAGGCCTCCTGGCGGCCGGAGACCGCGATCCTCCCGTTCTGCGAGATCCGGTCGTACGTCACGGTGTCCGTGATGTCCTGCTCCGCGTCAGGCTCGGTGTACCGCTGTACGGGGGTGCCGTTCAGCGCACGGGTGACCGCCGCATTGCCGAAGCTGCGTTGCAGGGCGGCCAGCCGAGACGCGTCGGACGGCCGCCTGCTCACCCCTGCTGCCCGTTCGGCGAGCGGACTCTGCTGCGGCAGCCTCGCGTGCATCAACTTTCACCCACATTCCCGGCCGCCGCCGGACGGCCCTCGGCGTCAAGGCTCGGGCCCGGCCACGCGAGAAGAAAGGCCCCTGCGGGAAGACCGGGGGCAGCGTCCTGTGCCCGCGCGGGCCGGGACGAACCTCGCACCGGTGGACCGCTCCACCTGTGTCCGAAGTCAGGGGATGAGGACGAGCTTGCCGTCGATCTTGCCGGCCTCGCCGAGCCGGTGTGCTTCGGCGGCGCTCGACAGCGGGAGCGTCGAGTGGACCGTGACGCGCAGCGCGCCCGTTTCGACCATGTCGGCGACGGCCCGCATACCGGCGTGATCGGCCTGCACCAGCATGCTGCGGTACCGCACACCTCGTTCGTCGGCCAGGGCCAGTGCTTCGTCGTCGGCGCCCAGCAGGGAGACGAGGACGCCGCCGCGGCGCAGGGAGCGCAGGGAGTCCAGACGCGTCCGCCCGGTGAGCGGTACGAGTGCGACATCGGCGTCCGTGAGGACGTCGCTGATGGTGGTGGTGCGGTAGTCGAACACGTGGTCCGCGCCCAGGGAGCGTACGAACTCCGCGTCGGCGGCCGACGCGGTGGCGGTCACGTCGGCGCCGAGGTGACGGGCGATCTGTACGGCAAGGTGCCCCACACCGCCGGCCCCGCCCTGGATCAGCACCCGCTGCCCACGGGTGAGCCCGGCGGTGTCGTTCAGCGCCTGCCAGGCCGTGAGCGACGCCAGGGGAAGCGCGGCGGCCTGGGTGAAGTCGATGGTGTCGGGCTTGGCCGCGAAGGCCCGGGCCGGCCCGGTGGCGTACTCGGCGTAGCCGCCGGGCGCGTACGGATACGGCAGCATGCCGAAAACCGCGTCGCCCTCGTCGAAGATCGTGACACCGGGGCCGACCTTGTCGACGACGCCGGCCACGTCCCAGCCGGTGGTGGCGGGCAGGCCGTGGTCGTAGGGGACGGTGCCGTCGCGGTGCTTCCAGTCGGTCGGGTTCACGCCCGCCGCGGCGACCCGGACGCGGATCTCGCCCGCGCCCGGCTCGGGAAGCGGCAGTTCGGTCTCGGTGAGGACCTCGGGCCCTCCGTAGGTGTGCTGAATGATCGCGCGCATGGTGCGGCTCCTCGTAGCGGGGTCGGTCGTCGGCGATGACCGCGATCCGGCCGCATCGGTGCCGTGATCGACGGTGATCACGATCTTGCCGGTCTGCGCGTGGAATTCCGTGTAATGCCGGGCGTCGGCGACGTCCGCGAAGCCGAAGGGCGCCGTCATGACCGGCGCCGAAGGAGGCCGGCCGGGGCAGCGCCGAGAAGCCGGCCGAGGAGACCGGTCGCACCCAGCAGGAGGAGCGCACGCGGTTCCGGACCACCGCCGAGATCATCGATGTCCTCTGCCGAAGAGGCGGGGGAGAAGCCGATCGGTGTCTTGGCGGCCGTACGGGCGCCGGTGCTGCGCCATGGTGCGTTCCGCGAGGACCGAGCCGGAGAGCGCGTGCCGCGGCTGGTCCTGGTGAACGTGGGGTACGCCCCTGCGGGCGGGGCGCACCCCATGGTGCGAGCGCGTCAGCCGGTGAAACCGGCCGTGATGGAGGTGAACTGCCAGGACGGGCGGTCGCGGTTGACCGCCCAGAAGGCGAGTCTCCCGAGGTCGTGGCTGTTGGCCCAGTCGCGGATCTGGGTCCAGATCTGCGGAGTGGTGATCTCACCGGCGTCGCTGGAGTCGTTCATGCCGGAGATGCCGATGTGGTTGTACGCCTGCTGGTCGGTCCAGTCGAAGGTGGAGACGAGCTTGGCCTTCAGCCCCTCGGTGGCCTTGATGGTGTTGCCGTACATGTCGGCCTGGCCACCGAAGTTGAACGGCATGATGGTGAAGTTGTCGATGCCGACGCCGAGTTCATGGGCGCGCTCGATCAGCCGGTTGCCCCAGGAGTTGGGTCCGGTGTTGAGCGTGGGGAAGGTGACGATCGTCCTCAGGCCGGGGTTGTTCTGCTTGACGATCTTCAGCGCGCCGAGGATGCGGTCTGCACGGCGGCGTTCTCGAACTCGTCGGTGTTCTCGATGTCGATGTCGATCGCCTTCAGTCCATAGGCGTCGATGACCTTCTGGTATGCACCGGCGAGTGCGTCCGTCGTCGAGCAGTTGGGCCCGAGCTTGTTGCCGCTCCACCCGCCGATGGAAGGGACGATGTCGCCGCCGGCCGCCCGGATGGCCTTGATCGCCGCCTCGTCCTGGCCACCGGTCAGCGGCCGCTGGCTGTCCCAGGTGGGGTTGCAGCCGTTCTGCGCGAGGATGAACGCCATGGTGTACCACTTGATGCCGGTGGCCCGCATGACCTCCGCCGGGCTCGGCGGGTTGCCCCAGCCGAGGTAGAGGTACGGGGCGGCCTGGATGAAGCGGTCGCCGCTGCCGCCGTCCTTCCCGGTCGTCGCGGTGACGGCCGCTGAGTCGGGGGACACGTTGCCCGCGCGGTCCTTCGCCCGGACGGTGAAGCGGTACGAGGTGCTGGGCGTCAGCCCGCCGACGGTCGCCGAGGTCCCCGTCACCGAGGTGGCCAGGGTGCCGTCCCGGTACACGTCGTAGCCGGTGACGCCGACGTTGTCGGAGGCCGCGCCCCAGGCGAGCGAGACACTGGTGGCGGTGGTGCCGGTGGCGCGCGGGTTGCCGGGCGCGGAGGGCGCCTGTGTGTCGTCGCTGCCACCGGGTCCGTCGAGGCTGATGTCGTCCGCGTAATACGTGCCCTGCCCGTACCAGCCATGCAGGTAGATCTCGGCGCTCTGCTGCGAGGACCCGGTGGTGAAGGAGACCGTCAGCTGCTTCCAGTCGGAGGCGGAGCCCGTCCAGGTGGACGTGCCGCCCTGGACACCGAGGTACGTGTACGAGCCGCGGACCCAGGCCGAGAGGGTGTACTTCGTGTCGGGCCGCACGGACACCGTCTGCGCGCACCGCGCGGTGTCCGAGTTGCTCGCGGCCCCGGCCAGTGCGCGGGAGCCGCCGTGCACAGGGCTGCTCACGACCGAGCCCGTGCTCCCCGCGCAGGACCAGCCCGCGAGGGTGCCGGCCTCGAAGCCGGGGTTGGTCAGCAGGTTGGCCGCTTGCGCGGTGGCCGGGGTCATCAGCGCGCCGGCGCCGCCGAGCAGGGCGGCGGTGGCGCAGGCGAGCAGGCGATGCCGAGTTCTCACGCTGTCTCCTGGTGGTGGGGGAGCGGTGCTGTGATGCCGGGGAAGGTGCGGAACGGCCGGCGCAGTCCTTCGGGGATCTGCGCCGGCCGGTCGTGCGGGAGGGGGCATCGTCCTTGGTGATGCGGGCGGCCCCGGGCGCTGGGAATCGCGGCCACCGCGGTGTCAGGGCATCGCGGTGTCAGGGCTCCCGGAGAGTCGGGGCCCTCGCGGGGCTCAGCAGACGCCGAGGTCCTCCCAGACGCCCCACTCGCCGGTGGTGCCGGGCTCCTCGCCGGTCACCCACCACTTGGCCCGCCAGGTGTGGCCGTTGTAGGAGACGGTCTCGCCACCGTTGTAGACGCTGCCGGAGTTCCAGGCGGCGACCGTGCAGTCGCCGGGCTCCTCGCCGCCGCCGTTGTCGCCGCCGCCGTCGTCACCGCCTCCACCGTCGCTGCCGCCGATGTTCACGTCGATGCAGGCGTAGAACGCGTTGGCAGTGTCCGCGATGTTCCAGACGGCGAGCACCTTCTGCTTGCCGCTGAACCCGCTGAAGTCCAGCTGGTGGCTGACCGTGGCGGCCGGGATGCGGCCACCGTCGTTGAACTGGGCGATCTTCTGGTCGCCGATGAAGTACTGCCAGCTGCTCGTGGCGTGGCGCGCCTCGATGGTCCACGTCAGGGTCTCCGTGGTGCCCACCGGGGTGACCTTCCAGCCCTTGCTGTCGTTGTCCAGGTCCGCCCAGCGGGAGTCGCCTCCGCTGCAGGTGCGCAGCCCCTTCGGGCCCTCGACGCTCGCCGGCTCGTACTTGATCTGGCCGCACGGGACCACGCGATTGGCGCACTGGTCCTGGCGGCTGGACGGCGAGACCACCCAGCCGTGGGCACTCGCCGAGGGCGCCGGGAGGCTCAGGGCCACTGCGGGAGCGACCAGGGCGCCCAGCACTGCGGCCCACGTCTTTTTCATGCGCATGACATTCAATTCCTTTCGTGCACGTTGGGTCCGCCCAGGTGAACGTACTCCGTTGCCGACAGGGCAACTCGACATGCGAAGGTCTAGACCGACGCTTGCAGGTCTAGACCTTAGCGAAGGAGGGGAGCCCGTCAAGAGGGTGTGCAACGCCCTGCGACGCTCGGCGGAACGCGAACGACCCTTTACGTGACCGGACTTGAGCCGTTCGGAGGGCTGCGCGGAGGTGACCGGGCTCCGCGGTTACCTGGACGTGCTGCCCGCCGGGAGTCACCTGATGCTGTGCGACACCGCCGAGACCCCGCAGACCCGGGCCGGCTCGGACGAGTACGCCGGCGGCGGCGCGGTCACCGGGGAGCCGGTGGACCAGCGGGGTTTCGGCCGCGAAGAGGCAGCCGCCCCGGCCCGGGGCGGTCGGGCCCCCGGGCCGGGGCGGCTGTCCGGCGAGCCCGACCGGTCGCCCCGTCTCACTTCTGCACGGGGCCCGGCCGGTCGGTGGCGCCCGGGCGGCGGTGCAGCGGCTGTTCGGGCGTCGGCCGCCGCTTCGGCGGGGCGATCGCGAGGGTGACGGGCCCTTCACCGTTCACGTGCGCCTCCGTGCCGTGGTGGTGGATCGTCAGAGGGTCGCCGAGCAGCAACGCATACGTCGCCTTGTCCGGCTCGATCTCCACCTGCAGGCACCGGCCGCGGAACTGGAGACGGAAGGCCAGGCGGCTGAACTTCTCCGGCAGTCGGGGCGCGAAGCGCAGGCTGTCGCCGTCCCGTCGGGTGCCGCCGAATCCGGCGACCAGCGCCATCCACGTACCGGCCAGCGAGGCGATGTGCAGTCCGTCGCGGGTGTTGTGCTCCAGGTCGGCCAGGTCCATCAGCGCGGCCTCGGCGGTGTAGTCGTAGGCCAGCCGCAGATGCCCGGTCCGGGCGGCGACGACGGCCTGGCAGCACGCCGACAGGGAGGAGTCCCGTACCGTCAGCGGCTCGTAGTAGGCGAAGTTCGCGGCCAGCTGGTCGTCGTCGCAGTGCGCTTCGAACCAGCTGCCGCAGGTGTACATGGCCAGCACGAGATCGGACTGCTTGATCACCTGCTTGCGGTAGATGTCGAAGTAGGGGAAATGCAGCATCAGCGGGTACTGGTCGGCGCGTGTGTTCGCGAAATCCCAGCGCTGGTGGTGGGTGAAGCCGGCGTGCTGCTCGTGCACGCCGATCTCCTTGTTGTAGGGGATGTGCACGGCCTCGGCGGCGTCTCGCCAGGCGGCGCTCTCCTCCTCGTCCACACCCAGCCGGGCCGCCTCCTCAGGGTGGCGTTCGCACACGTCGGCCGCGGCGAGGAGATTGGAGCGGGCCATGAGGTTGGTGTACGTGTTGTCGTCCACGACGGCGCTGTACTCGTCCGGCCCCGTGATGCCGTCGATGTGGAACACACCGTGAGGGTCGTGATGGCCCAGGGAGCGCCACAACCGCGCTGTCTCCACCAGGAGCTCCAGGGCCGTCTCGCGCTCGAACGCGGCGTCGCCGGTCACCGCGGTGTGGCGCACCGCGGCGTGCGCGATGTCGGCCGCCACGTGGAAGGCGGCGGTGCCGGCCGGCCAGTACGCGGAGCCCTCCGAGCCGTCGATGGTCCGCCACGGGAACGCAGCACCGCGCAGTCCGAGCTGGGTAGCCCGGTCCCGGGCGGCGGGCAGGGTGGCCTGCCGCCAGCGCAACGCCTCGGCGACCGCCTTGGGCTCGGTGTAGGAGAGGAGGGGCAGCACGAACATCTCGGTGTCCCAGAAGGCATGGCCGTCGTACCCCGAACCGGTCAGTCCCTTGGCCGGGATCGCCCGCTGTTCGGCGCGGGCACCGGCCTGGAGCACATGGAAGAGGGCGAAGCGGACGGCCTGCTGGATCTCCTCGTCGCCGTGCACCTCGACGTCGGCGCGGGCCCAGAAGTCATCGAGGTAGGCCCGCTGCTGCGCCACCAGTTCGTCCCAGCCGCCATGCGCGGCGGCAGCCAGTGCGGCCTCGACCTGATCGCTCATCGCGGGCCGGGAACGGGCGCCCGACCAGCCGTGGGCCACGGTCTTCTGCACCCGCAGCCGCTGTCCCGGGTCCAGGACGGAGGTGATGGTCAGGCGGGCGACATCCGTGTTGCTCTCGCTGCTGGTGGTGATCTCCCCGGGGGCGTCCACGACGTGGTCGGCGGCCACAGCGACCCTGAGGCCGCTGCGCCGGGTGCGGTGGACCAGACGCAGCCGCGACCCGACGGCCTGGTCCTCCTCCGGCTCCAGCGGGGACTGCAACGCCTTGGCCGTCCGCGGGTCGCCGTCGGCGGAGGGCAGGCTCTCGTTGGTGACCAGCTCCGACTGGATGACCACCCTGGTCCGGCTGTCGACGGGCTCCACCTCGTACTGCACGGCGGCGATGGCGCGCTGGGTGAGCGAGACGAGGCGGGTGGAACGCACCCGGACGGTCGTACCCGCCGGGGAGGTCCACTCACAGCTCCGCTCCAGCACACCGCGCCGGAAGTCCAGGGTGCGCTCGTGCTTGCCCAGCCGCCCGTAACGCAGGTCGAAGGGCTCGTCGTCCACCAGCAGCCGCAGCAGCTTCCCGTTGGTGACGTTGATGACCGTCTGACCCGACTCGGGGTAGCCGTAACCCGCCTCGGCGTAGGGCAGCGGGTGCAGTTCGTACACCCCGTTGAGGTAGCTGCCGGGCAGGCCGTGCGGTTCGCCCTCGTCGAGGTTGCCGCGCCAGCCGACATGCCCGTTGGACAGGGCGAAGACGGATTCGCTCTGGGCCAGGAGATCGAGGTCGAGAGCCGTCTCGCGCACGCGCCAGGGCTCCACGGTGTACGTCCGGTTGGTGATCACGCGTTGCCTCCGAGTTCGGCGAGGTCCTTGACGACACGGTCGGCGCCGTGGGCGTACAGTGCGTCGGTCTGCCCGACCCGGTCGACGCCGACGACGAAGCCGAAGTGCCCGGACCTGCCCGCGTCCATACCGGCCAGCGCGTCCTCGAAGACAGCGGCCCGGGACGGCTCCACCCCGAGGTCCCGGGCGGCGGCCAGGAAGGTATCGGGGCGCGGCTTGCCCGGCAGATTCCGTTCCCTGGCCACCACGCCATCGATCCGTACGTCGAACAGCTGCTCGGCGGCGATGGAGTGCAGCACGTCGCGCGTGTTGGCGCTGGAGGAGACGATCGCGGTGGCGAGCCCCGCGGCGCGGACCGCGTCGATGTAGCGCAGCGTGCCCTCGTACGGCTCCACACCGTCGGTACGGATCTTTTCCAGGAGGAGCTCGTTCTTGCGGTTGCCGACACCGTTGACACTCCGCGTGTCCGGTGGATCGTCGGGGGTGCCCTCGGGGAGTTCGATGTCCCGGGAGGCAAGGAAGGAGCGGACGCCGTCCGCCCGGGGGCGGCCGTCGACGAACTGGTCGTAGTCGGAATCGGAGAAGGGGCGGAAGCCGGCCCCGTCACGCTCGCGCAGGAAGGCGTCGAAAGTCGCCTTCCAGGCGGCGGCGTGCACCACCGCCGTCCGGGTGACCACTCCGTCGAGATCGAAGAGACAGGCCTGGATGCCTTCGGGAAGTCCGAGCTGTGTCGTCATGCCCCCACAGTTCCCCGCCGAAGCGCATCCGATCGGATGACACGCTGTGAGGTGCGTCGCCGGCCTGCTCTCCTGTACGGCGCAGCTGTACGGGAGTGCCGTCGGCGGAGTCGCCCGCGCCACGCCCTGGTAGGCGCCGGGAGCCGAGAGGGCTCCGGGGGCACATGCTGATCACCGTCACGTGCCCTCCCGTGTATGAAGCCGGTGCCAGGTCGACCGGGCCGGGTGATGCCGTGGCTGCGACCATCACCCGGCCCGGGGTCTTCGGGGCAGCGCGGCCCCGTGCTACCCGTGCACGCACGCCTTCCCGTGGGGTTCAAAGGCGTCCGGACGGGGGGTGGCACGCTGCTCAGCCATCCGGGCGGAGAAGACCGCGCTCGTAGGCCTTCCGCAGGTTCTGCGGCACCAGGTGGGTGCTTCCGTCGACGGTCACGGGGACGAGCGCCGGTGTGATCGCGCGCCACTGGGCGCGGCGGTGCCGGGTGTTGCTGCGGGACATCTTGCGCTTGGGAACGGCCATGGCAGTCCTTTCGCCGGCGGGGAGCCGGACCGTAATGAGGTGGGAGTCAGCGGCTGGAGTAGGGGAGCAGCGCCATCTCGCGGGCGTTCCTGACGGCCGTGGCGATCTGCCGTTGCTGCTGCCGGCTGATCCGGGTGACGCGGCGGCTGCGGATCTTGCCGCGGTCGGAGATGAACTTCCGCAGCAGGTCGGTGTCCTTGTAATCGATGTACGCGATGCCGGCGGCGTCGAGCGGGTTCGGCCGGTCCTTACGGGCGACGGCGACCTTGGCTGGGCGGGGCATGAGAGATCCTCGAATGTTCGGCGGGGCGGGTCAGGCGGCGATGTCGAGCAGGTGATCGAAGCCGGTGGGCCGCGGCCAGGCGTCCGGACCGGAGACCAGCTCCTCGTCCGTGAGAAGGCAGGAGTCCAGCAACGAGAGCAGCCCCGCACGGTCCAGATCGGGGGAGGTGAAGACGAGGTGCTGGCAGCGGTCGCCGTGCTCCGGGTGCCAGTCGAGGGCGGCCGCGGTACGGCGCTCGGCGGGCATCATCTCCCAGGCCGCGTCCGGCAGGGACGCCATCCACGGTCCGGCGTCCTCCACGCACAGCGCGCCCCCGGCGGCGTCCCAGGCGAGCAGGTTGTCCGGCCGGTCCGCCAGCCAGAACCGGCCCCGGCTGCGGGCCGCTGCGCAGCACAGGTCCTCCAACGCCTCGTAGAGGCGGCCCGCGTGGAAGGGCCGCCGACGCCGCCAGACGAGGGTGCTGACACCCTGTTCGTCGCAGTCGTGGGGGAGCCGGGCGCAGGCGGGGTGCTGGGCGGCGGCGGCCGCGGCCACGTCGAACCCGGTGAAGGCGGCACGGGCCAGCTGTCCCGAGCCGACACGGATCTGACGTGCGGCCGGATGCAGCTGCCGCAGGAGCGCGAGGTCGTCGAGCCCCGTCTCGGGACTGTCCGCCACGGCGAGGACCGGGGCGTACTCCAGCTGCCGGGCGAAGGTGTCGCCCACGGTGCGCCGGTCCGTGACGGCGGCGGCCAGACCGGTCTCCGCCAGGTCGTCGCCGTTGGACAGACACGGCAGGACGAGTGCGGGATCCACGGCGGTCATGACGCTGGTGAGCCGGAAGCCGCGGTCACCGTGGGCGGCGATGACCTCGGCCATCCCGCGCGGTTCCACGGAGTCCCACAGTTCGACGACCGCGAGACGGGTGGGACCGGCGTCCGCCAGTCGCGCCAGCTCGGGCACCAGGTCCTCGCGCAGGGCGCAGCAGGCGCAGTCGTTGACCAGGGGCGTCTCGGACCAGGAGGTGGCGCCCGTGCTGTCGCGGATGCCGCGGCGCACCGCGCCGGCCGGCCCGTTGGACAGGTCGTGGTGCAGGGCGACGCTGCCGGTCACTTCGCGCAGCAGCCGGGCGACCGTCTCGCGACGGGCGTCGGCGTGCAGCCCGCCGACGATCACCACGGGCATGGGTCCTCCGGGGATCATCGCCGGCCTCCGTCCTTTCCGTAGCGGCGCTCGAAACGCTCGACGCGGCCGGCGGTGTCCAGCACACGGGCGGTGCCGGTGTAGAAGGGGTGGCTCGCGGAGGAGATCTCGACGTCGACCACCGGGTAGGTGTGACCGTCCTCCCACTCGACGGTCTTCTCGCTGGTCATCGTCGAGCGAGTGAGGATGGCGAAGTCACCGGCCTTGTCGCGGAAGACGACGGGGCGGTAGGCGGGGTGGATTCCGGGCTTCATGGGTGTGTCCCTGGTTCGGAGAACGGATGGGCGGTCGGCCTGGTGCGTCAGCGTTCCTCGCGGAAGTCGACGTGGCGCCGGGCGACGGGGTCGAACTTCCTGAGGACGAGCCGATCGGGGTTGTTCCGGCGGTTCTTGCGAGTCACGTACGTGTAGCCGGTGCCGGCGGTGGAGCGGAGCTTGACGATCGGGCGTAGTTCGTTGCGAGCCATGCGGGTAGCATACGACAATGATTTCCATTACCGATAACAGCGGTGAACAGGAAGGCTGAACCGTATGTCTGCCCACTGCCAACTGACCGGCGCCGCGCCGGCCTTCGGCAAGAAGATCTCCCACTCGCATCGGCGCACCTCGCGCCGGTTCGACCCGAACATCCAGAGCAAGCGGTACTGGCTGCCCAGCGAGCGACGCAATGTGCGCCTGCGGCTGAGCGCGCGAGCGGTCAAGACCGTGGACGCGATCGGCATCGAGGCCGCCGTCGCCCGGATCAGGGCCCGCGGGGGGCGTGTCTGATGGCCAAGAAGAGCAAGATCGCCAAGAACGAGAAGCGCAAACTGATCGTGGCCCGCTATGCGCAACGGCGTGCCGAACTCAAGGAGGTTCTGGTCTCGCCGAGCACCTCGGAGGACGATAAGGCGGCCGCGCAGGCGGAGCTCCGCCGCCAGCCCAGAGACGCGAGCGCGACCCGCGTGCGCAACCGGGACAGCGTGGACGGACGACCGCGTGGCCACCTGCGCAAGTTCGGCCTCTCCCGCGTCAACGTGCGCGAGCAGGCCCACGCCGGATACCTGCCAGGGGTGACCAAGTCCTCCTGGTGACGGTCGCATAGCAGAGGGGCGGCGCCGATGCGCCGCCCCTCTCGACGGCCGCCCCCTTCTCACCGCGCGTCCTTCCGGCCCACCACGCGCGTCGTCGTGCCGACAGCCCGTGGCTGAGGAGCGGTGCGGCGACACCGCGCCCCGGTCCACGCTCAACTGCCTGCCGCACGCGTGGAGCAGCGCGAGCTTCCACCGGCCCTGGGCCGCGCTGCTGCCCCCGGGGCCGTTACTTTTCGCCGCCGGCAGCGGGGGCCGCGTGGAGAGCCCGAGGCGGACCGCGTCGCGCCGCTGCCCGACCGGTCGTACACCCGCTTCGCGCACAGCCGGACTCCGTCGCGGACCTGCGAGGAACTTCGCAGCGTCGCTCCCCGCCTGCGGTACGTGGCCGACTGGCGGAGTCAGCGGCCGGGGAGGCCCGTACTGCTGACAGCCGTTCTCCGTCGCGGAGCAGTCGAAGAGGTGTCAACCGCGCTCACTGGCGCGTGGATAAGCAGTCGGGTTGCCCACGAGGTGGGCGGCTCGGGTGAGCCCGCTGGACAGCAGATGCTCCACGGCCTCACGTGCGATGCCGCCGAGGGCGGAGTGACGCGGGCCGTCAGCCTTCCGGGTCGTCCGCATGCCAGGGGGCGCCGGCTCGGGTAGGGCGGGCACCGGCGGCGATCCGCAGTGCGTAGACCGGCTCTTCGGCGGCGTCCGGTACCGGACCGAGGTAGTGGTGGCCGGTCATGTGGCACCAGGCGGGGAGGTCGAGGGGCGCGGCTGGGTCGGTGGCGATGACGTGGACGACGGTGTCGGTCTCTGCGCCGTCGATCTCTTTGCGCAGGCGGAGCAGGAGGGTGACGCAGAGGAGCCCGGTGCCGTCGACGGTGATGCCGGGCGCGGGCGTTTCGGGGTTCGTGGTGTTCATCGGCGGTAGGCGGTGACGGCGACGGCGGGCAGGAAGGCGGGGGTGGGGTCGCTGGTGGTGGCGACCATGATGCCAGAGGTGATGCCGCCGGCGGCGCCCGCGACGAAGGCGTCGACCATGGTGACCTACCTGCTGGGGGCGGTGATGCCCGGGGCGGTGTCGTCGGCGTCCGCGGACGCCGCGAGCACGGTCCGTGCCGCGCGTTCCCCGGCGGCGAGTGCGCCTTCGATGTGTCCGGCATGGGTGGTGGCCGTCTCGGTCGACGCCCAGTGCAGGCGGCCGTCGAGGGCCGGCCGCTGGTAGAGGCGGTGCCCGAAGAGCGAGTGGTCGGTGAGGTGCTGCACGGTGGACGGGGCGGTCCACTGCTCGGTGCTCCAGTCCTGCACGTGCAGGGCAACGGGGGAGCCGGCGGCCGGGCCGAAAAGCCGGACGAGCTGGGCGGTGAGGGCCCGTTCGAAGCCGGGGCCGACGGTGCGGGCATGCGCGAAGCCGAACAGTGCGGCGGGCGCGCCGCCGGGTCCGGACATGTCGTGGATCTCCTGGAGCGGGCCGGTCCGGCTGAACGCCGCCCCCGCCAACCCGTCCTGGCGCCAGAACGCGGTCGGGTAGTGCGCGACGACCTTGACGACCGCACCCATCCACACCGGGGTGGCCCGCGCCAGCCGCGTGAGGTCGGCGGGGAGCACGTCGGAGAAGTCGATGCGCTCCAGTGCCAACGCCGGAGGAACGGCCAGGACGACGTGCCCGGTACGGCGGGTGCCGGCCGGAGTGAGCACGTCGAGGCAGCCCCGGCTGCTCGGGTGGATCGCGGTGACGTGCGTGTCCAGCCGAAGTGACCCGGAGGGCAATCCGGCGGCGAGGGCTGCGGCGAGGCTCTGCGCCCCTGCGGCGAAACGGTGGGAGGGGGCGTCGATCAGGTTGCCGGTGAGGCGGCGGACGCCGGTCGCCTCCTGGAGCTTCGTGTCGCCGGCGAGGTGCTGGTCGAAGGTGGCGATGTTGTTGCGGACGGCCAGAGTGCGTACGCGTTCCTCGCCGTCCCAGAACCAGGTGGCCCCCAGATCGAGCGCCCGCCCGGGGGCCGCGAGGGGGGTGGAGAGCAGCCGGCCGCCGACGCGGTTCCGGGCTTCCAGGACGACGACGTCGCGGCCGGCGGCGTGCAGAGCGGTGGCTGCGGCCAGTCCGGAGGCGCCGGCGCCGATCACGATGACGTCGTTGGTTTCGATGACGTCCTGGGTTTCCTGGTGGGACATGGTGGCTCCGTTCGGCGCAGGCTGGACCCCCGCGATCGTCGGTGGTTGTGACATCGGATGCAAGGCGGGCCGGAGTGCCGCCCGCTGTGTGGCCGAGGAGGCCGGCGGGGCGGGGGGCCGGCTACTCGGTGCTGGTGGTGTCCAGGACGATGCGGAAGCGGGGTGCTCCCGTGCGCAGCCGGGCGATGGCCTCGCCGGCCTTCGCCAGCGGCATCCGTTCGATCATCGGCCGCACACCCGTGGTGACGGCGAAGGACATGGCTTTTTCCGTCTCGCGCGGGCTGCCGGTCAGATGCCCGGTGAGGGTGTGGCCGTTCATGACCAGCCGGGCCGCCGGGACGGTCACGGAGCCGGCGTCGACGCCGACGAGGGTGAGCCGCCCATGGACGGCCAAGCCCGTGAGCAGTTCGTCCACGGGGGCGGTGGAGGAGGCGGTGCAGACGATGAGGTCGGCCCCGCCGAGTTCCTTCAGGGCGGTTCCGGGCGCCAGGGCATCGCTGTCGATGTAGTGGTGGGCGCCGAGGCCGCGTGCCAGTTGCTCCCGGTCACCGCCGCGGGCGATGGCGACCGTCTCGCACCCGAGCGCGGCCGCGAACTGGACGGCGAGGTGTCCCAGGCCGCCGATCCCGAAGACGGCGACCCGTCCGCCCGCGCGGACGTCGGCCTTGCGGATCGCGTTGAAGGTCGTCACCCCGGCGCAGCCGAAGGGGGCGGCGTCGAAGAGGCCGAGGCCGTCGGGGACGCGGGCGAGCGCGTCGGCGGGCACGGTGATGTACCGCGCCCAGCCGCCCGGGTACGACAGGCCGGGGATCTTGCGCGCGGCGCAGTGGACGACGTCGCCCGTCCGGCAGTGCGCACAGCGGCCACAGCTGCCGCCGAACCAGCCGACGGACACCCGGTCGCCGGCCACCCAGCCTTCGACGTCGGCGCCGGTCTCGGCGACGACACCGGCGACCTCATGGCCCGGGGTGATGGGGAATACCGTGTCCTTGCCGGCGGCCTCGGCCGTGCCGATGTCGGCGCTGCACACGCCACTCGCCACCACCGACACACGCACCCACCCCGTCGGGGGCGCGACCATCTCGGCCGCCTCGGGGTGCAGGGGCCCGTGGGGCTCGGTCACGACCATGGTCCCGGCGCTGTTCGACATGGTGCCCTTCCGTTCCGACGAGGCCGCTCATAGCTATTGCTTATGCTGGGTCACTGGCAGCCTCACCGTAAACAGAGGTGATCCAGCCCGGTAGAGGGCATGAGTGAATGGAGTGATAAGCCGTGGCTATGGCAACGGATCGCCTGAATCTCGAAGGGCTCCGCTATGCGCAGGCGGTGGCGGAGACCAAGTCGTTCAGCGCCGCCGCGAGAGCGTACGGGGTGACGCAGCCCGCGCTGTCGAACGGCATCGCCAAACTGGAGGAGCGCCTGGGCGGCAGGCTGTTCGAGCGGTCGCCGCGCGGTGTGACGCAGACCGCGTTCGGCGCCAGGATCCTTCCGCTGATCGAACGGGCGGTTGCCGCGCTCGACGCCGTCGGGGTCGAGGCCCGGCGCCTGACCGAATCCGGTGAGCAGAAGATCCGCATGGGGCTCTCGCCGCTGATCGGCCCCCACCTGGTCGCCCGCGCGTTCGGCATGGTCCAGGGCCTTCCCACCCCGCGGGACCTGGTGCTGCGCGAGGCGAACATGCAGGAGCTGCGCGAGTGTCTGCTGGCCGGCCGGCTCGACATCATTCTGATCCCGGCCGTGGCCGCGATGCCTCGCTTCGAGCACCGCGTCATCGACGTCGAGCCGATCGTCGTCGTCACTCCCGACGCGGCGCAAATGACTCCCGTGGAAATCGCGGAGGCCGGCAAGGAGCAGTTCATCCTCGTCCCCGACGCCTGCGGCCTGACCACCTTCACCACGCAACTGTTCCAGGCGCACGAGATGCCCCTGAACGCCTATCCGGGCGAGGCCGCCAGCTACCGGGTCCTGGAGGACTGGGCAAAGCTCGGCCTCGGTTCGGCACTGGTCCCCCGCTCCAAACTGACCTCACCGGACGTCTGCCACCGCCCCCTGCACGACCAGGGCCGG
Source organism: Streptomyces sp. NPDC057249 (assembly GCF_042669245.1). Taxonomy (NCBI): domain Bacteria; kingdom Bacillati; phylum Actinomycetota; class Actinomycetes; order Kitasatosporales; family Streptomycetaceae; genus Streptomyces; species Streptomyces sp. NPDC057249. The sequence continues at coordinate 100,898 of NZ_JBHUXS010000021.1, forward strand.
GAGGTGCAGATCTCCTTCGAAGCCGTCTGGAGCGCCGACTCCCCGCTCGCCCCGGACCTGCTTCACCTCGCCGACAGCCTCGCGGCCGCCCGCCACTAGGGCCATACGCACTACTTATATCCCGATTTCAATAGGGGCCTCTACCGGCCCTAGCCGGACATGCCTAACGTTGCAGGCACATCGCGGGATTCATTGCCCCGCCCCCTCCCTGGCAACCTAGTGAGGCATAACCATGGCGTATCTCCAGATCACCTTGCAGGTGGACCCGGCCCACCGCGCCGCCGCCGCAGGCGTATACGAGCAGTACAAGCAGCCGTTCCTCGACTCCGTCCCCGGCGCCATCAGCAAGGAGCTCCTCGTCCGCGACGACGACGTCCAGGTTCTGCACGGCTTTCGGACCACCGCCGACGCCAGTGCCTACCTGACCAGCGAGCTGTTCACCCGCGACGTCGTCGGCGGCTTGTCCCCCCTGCTGAAGGCCGACCCCGACGTACGCCTCTACGACACCGTCTGAACCCGGGTCGGGCACGGGCTCATGGCGCTGCTGCGTGTACGACCGAGCCCGCGCCCACACCGGCGGCCTGGGGAATGACCTCCGCCCGGACGGGATACCCCGGCGACGGCTGCCGCCCGCCCCGGCCTCGGACCCCCTCAGCCGCGTCGACGGCTACCCGGTCCGCGATCCCTCCGCCTGAGCGCCCGCACCTCTGGCCGGGAGCATCCGGCAGCAATCCATCACCGGTACCACCCGATCCCCGTCGTGGGCCGGTGCACCATCAAAGGAGTACGACGTGAGTGACGTCCGAGTCGCCCCCTGGCAGGACGACAGCCTGCCCGCGCCCCCGCCCGAACTGCTCGCGGGCATGAAGGCGCGCAGGCCGGGCGGCGAGCTGATCGGCATCGACCGTGTCCTGCTGAAGAGCTTCCCGCTCGCCACAGGATGGAACTGGCTGCTGGGCCGCGTCCGCGCCGAGTTCGACCTGCCGTCGGAATACCGCGAACTGATCATGCTGCGCGTGGCCGTGCTCAATCGCGCCGACTTCGAGTGGGGCGTCCACTACCCGGCATACCTGCAGGCAGGAGGCACGGAAGAGAAGTGCCGAGCCCTCAAGGGAGATCGCGCGGACCGTGGCCCCTTCAATGAAGACGAGCTCGCACTGCTCGCGCTGACCGATCAGTCCACCCGACGGATCGATGTCGACGCCGATGTCATCGAAGAGCTCAAGCGTCTGTTCGGCGAAGCCCAGACGGTCGAAGCGGTCGCCACCGTCGCCGCTTACAACATGGTCTCGCGCTTCCTGGTGGCCCTGGCCGTCTGACCCCTTCCCGAACGCGACACGTCCCGAGCCGACCGAGCACCGCGGAGAGCCACCCCACGGTCGCCCGGCTGGTCCCCGTCCCACTGACCACCCCACCCCCCCCACAACAGCACCTGAAAAAGGGGCACCACATGTCCGGCGACACACTCGATTTCACCGGCCGGAAGGTCATCGTCATCGGCGGCACCAGCGGCATGGGCCAGGCCGTCGCGACCCACGTCCTCGACGTCGGCGGCACCGCCGTCGTCACCGGCCGCACCCAGTCCAGCGCCGACCGGGCCGCGACCGCCCTGTCGGCCCACGGCAGGGTCACCGGCCTGGCCGCCGACCTCACCGACCACACGGCCGTCGACCGCCTACGCACCACCCTCACCGAGGAGCACGCCGACGCCACCCTGCTGGTCAATGCCGCCGGAGTCTTCGCTCCAAGCCCTGCCTGGAGCACACGACAGCCGACTACGACCGATACCAGGAGCTCAACCGCGCCTTCTTCTTCCTCACCCAGACCGTAGCAGCCAACATGATCGGGCGCGGCGCGAAGGGCGCCATCGTCAACATCGGCTCCATGTGGGCGCACCAGGCCATCGCGGCCACCCCCTCCTCTGCGTACTCGATGGCCAAGGCCGCACTGCACTCCCTGACCCAGCACCTCGCGATGGAACTGGCCCCGCACGGCATCCGAGCCAACGCCGTCGCCCCCGCCGTCGTTCGCACCCCCATCTACGAGGAGTTCATCCCCGAGGCGGAGATGGACTCCACGATGGACGGCTTCGACGCCTTCCACCCGATCGGCCGCACCGGCACCGCCGAAGACGTCGCGGCCACCGTCGCCTTCCTCCTGTCGGACCGGACCGACTGGGTCACCGGCGCGATCTGGGACGTCGACGGCGGCGTCATGGCCGGACGCAGCTGACTCACACGGCACCCAGCCTCCGGGCGGCGTCCCCCGGAGGCCGGGTACCCTCGCGCCGCGCGGCGGGGCATGGATCAGCGTGCGCGCACGAGGAGAGCCCAGAAGGCGAGCACGGGCAGCACCAGGACGGCGGCGACGGCGTTCAGGACGCCGAAGCCGGCCCAGCCCATCAGGGGACCGGCCAGCCCGGCACCGAGGGCCGCGACGATGTTCATCGCGGTGTCCGTGGTCCCCTGCACGCCGGGCCGCAGGCCGGCGGGTGTGGTCTCGCTGAGCAGAGCCGAGCCGGCGACCAGGCTGAAGGACCAGCCCAGGCCCAGGAGGAACATCCCCGCCATCATCATGCCGACCGAGCCGTGGCTCATCCCCGACAGTGCGGCGGCCACGAGGAAGACGGCCTGGCCGGCCACGATGGTCGGCAGGTGACCGATCCGGTCGGAGAGCCGGCCGACGAGCGGCGAGAACGCGTACATGCCCAGCAGGTGGCCGCTTATGGTGACGCCGACGACGGTGAGGCCGTCGCCGTGCTCGGACATGGTGACGGGAGTCATCGTCATGACCGCTGCCATGACCGTGTGGGCCACGACGACGGTCACGAACGCGAAGGCCGCCAGGGGAGTTCGGCGAAGGTGCCGCACTCCCGCGCGCAGGGCCCCGGTCCGCGGCTCCTTCCCCTGCGGAAGAGTGTCGACTCGTGACGTCGGACTCGTCGCGCCCTCCTCCAGACACTCCTCCGTGTCCTGGAACCGGCGGGACAGCGCGAGCGGGTCGGGGCGCAGGAGACCCCACAGCAGCGCCGAGGCGGCCGCCGTGCACACGGTGGCCAGGACGAAGGCACCGGCCAGCCGGGGGAGGTGGAGCGCCGATGCCACCGCGGCTCCGGGGCCGGCGAGATTCGGTCCGATCACCGAGCCGATGGTCGTGGACCACAGCACGACGGACAGCGCCTGGGCCCGTTGCTGCGGCACGGCCAGGTCCGCTGCCGCGTACCGGCTCTGCTGGTTGGTCGCGCTGCCGACGCCGAACAGCAGCATGCCCATGATGAGCACGGGTATCGACCGGTACACCGCCGAGACGACGAGCAGAGCCCCGCCGGCTGCGGCCATGAGCCATCCCGTGCCGAGAGAGGTCCGGCGCCCCCGCCTTTGGGCCATCAGTGCCAGAGGTATGCCCACTGCGGCGGCCCCGACCGTGGTCGCTGTGCGAGCCAGTCCGGCGTACGTCTCGCTCCGTGCCACGGACTCCGCGAGCAGCGGGCCGACCGACACCGAGACGCCCACCCCGACCCCGCCGACGATCTGGGCCGCAGACAGGACTCGGACCGTGCGCTTCTGTACGGCGCGCACCCGGGACTGCTCCTGCCACGGATTCGGAGATATGTCCTGTGTCGTACTCACGTGTCGGAGCTCCTTGACGGGTCGGCCGGGTGGGGTGCCGAGGGCGGGGAGGCGGATACGGGCGGACCGCCTGGTTCGGAAGCCGGGTCCGTGCGTCCAGGGCCGGGCTTCGGCCGAGGCCCATCTCGTCGGGCCAGGAGGACGACGGCGGTGAGCGCGGCCGACGCGGCGAGGACGAGCAGGAGGACCCGGTCCGGTACGGCACCGCCGAGGCGGGCCAGTTGCTCCTCGAGCCCCGCCTCCGTCTCGATGCTGATGGGCGAAGGCAGGGCCGCGGTACCGTCGAACAGGAGGAAGACCGCGCCGAGCAGGATGAACAGCGCGCCGCCGATGAGAGAAGTGGTGTGCCAGGTGAAACGTCCCAGCCGCAGGGTGCGGCCGCGCAGCCAGCGCTTGTGCCCGAGGTCGAAGCGGTCCCACAGCAGGGCCAGGGCGAACAACGGGACGGCCATGCCGAGTGCGTACACCGCGAGAAGCAGGCCACCGTGAGCGGGCCGGCCGCCGAGGGCCGCGAGGGTGAGGATGGACCCGAGGATGGGACCGGCGCAGAAGCCCGCCAGACCGTAGACGGTGCCAAGGACGAACACAGAGAGGCCCGACCCGGAGCGTCGTGCGCCGGCGGCTTCCTGGAGGCGCCGGACGCCGAAGCCGAGCCCGAGGATCTGCGCCGCTCCGAGCGCGATCACGGTCCAGCCGCCGACGGTGACCAGGAGGTCGCGGTGACCGTAGAAGAGCCGGCCGGCGAACGAGCCGGCGACCCCGGGCGGCACCAGAGTGGTGGACAGCCCCAGGTAGAACAGCCCGGTGCGCAGCAGCAGTGTGGTGCGGCTGGTGAAGGAGTAGGCGAAGAACGCGGGCAGCAGCAGGGCGCTGCAAGGGCTGAGCAGGGCCAGCAGACCGCCGAGGAAGGCGGCCAGAAGGCTCGCTTCACCGTTCACTGCGCGGCCTTCGCAGCCGACTCGATGGCCTGTTTGAAGGTGCCGGCCGACTGGGCGCCGAGAACGGGGATCTCGTTGACCAGGAATGCGGGAGTGCTGGTCACACCGACGTCGAAGCCCTCGGTCCGGTCACGCTCCACGGCTGTCCGCGCCTCGTCGGAGTCCATGTCGCTGCGGAAGGTGTCGAGGTCCGTCACACCGGCGGCCTTGGCCATCGCGGTCAGCTTGTCGGTGGAGAAGGCACCGGTGTTCTTCCTGTGCGTCTTGCTGTACGCCTGGTCGTGGAACTCCCAGAACTTGCCCTGCCGGCCGGCGGCCCAGGCGGCGCGGGCCGCCTGTTCGGACTCCTCGCCGAAAATCGGGAAGTTGCGCCACTCGATGCGCAGGACCCCCTTGTCGACGTAGGAGCGGATCAGTTCCGGTTCGGTGTCCCGCGCGAACTTCCCGCAGTACGGGCACTGGAAGTCCGAGTACTCGATCATGACGACGGGGGCGTCGGCGTCCCCGACGGCCAGCGGGTCGTCGGCATCCCGACGGGCCAGCGCGAGCAGAGCGCTCGCCCGTGCATCGGGCGTACGGGCGTCGGCGGCGGAGCCCTGCTTGACGGGTTCGGCCGCCCCGTCGTCCAGGGTGAAGGCGAGGACCGTCGTGATGATGGCGGCCAGCCCGACCGCCGCGGCGGCGATCGTGCGGTTGCGGCGGCGGACGCGGGTTGAGGCGCGGGAGGGGGAAGGGGGCATGGCGAAGCTGCTTCCTGCTGCTGGGTGTGCGAATGGCGGGCTGCGGTCACGCGCGCCGTGGCTGTCATGACCGGCCTACGACCGGGCGGCGCGCGGGCAAGAGCGCGCGGCCGGCCTAGATCCGCATACGGTCGGGTACGGTCCGCACTGCCGGCGGCGAGAGCCCTGACGTCGCCACGTCGCGGCACACATCGCCCGCCACCGTGCCGGGCACGGGGGCGGGCGGAACGGCCACCGGCGCCGCGGAGCCGGCCGCCTCCACAAGGCGTATGTCCGGCTGGGAGAGGAGCGCCTTCCTGCACGGGCGCGGCGAGCCGGGCGTCTCGCACCGCGAGGAGGGCTTCCGTACCGCTTCGGCGGCATCGCCCGGTTCAAGGACGAGCGATTCCACCCGCACGGCCACGCCGGCCGAGCTCGGCGTCCCGGCACCGGCACCGAGCGCGCGAGTCCCGCAGGCCCACGCACCCGCCACCACGAGCAGCGACAACAGGGCGAGCAGCCAGCACCGCGCTCGCCTGTGCGTCGCCGCCGCCACCGCACCGGACCCGGAAGAAACTGATCTCACCTCGCGTCACGCGTGGGGACGCAGGCACGGACAGCCCTCGATGCGACGCACGCGTCGGAGCGCGGCTCGGTCGGCGCTACGTGCTCGGCAGCCGTCCCCCGGAGAGCCCGGTGCCGCTCCGTCGCCGACCGGGCGCCGCGACCATGCCCGGGATCGGCCGAGGCCATGAGTCCGTCCTGTCTCCGTTCGCGCAACAGCGCCAGTCGGCGCACGACCCCTCCTTCAGATGTCCGGTCCGACGCAGTGCGAGTCCGCTGACCGGGACCGGGGCGCCGGGACACGGCACGCATGGCACGCGTGTCCGGGACCTCGGACAGCGGCCCGTGGCGGTGCACCGCCGTAACTGTAGACAGCCGCGTAACAGGCCGGTAGGAGGGCAAGCCGTATGACCCCATCACTGCTCTGTATGGCGGCGCTCGTTCTCCACCACCCGGCAGGTGCGGTGCGGGTTTACCTCGGGCCGGCACAGCGCGGTCGGGCCGCGCCGGTCCCCGGCAGCGAGCGCACGTACGTCTTCCACGGAACCGGCCCGCGCCCTCGACCGCGTCCTGGCTGCCGAGGGTCCGCCCGCCGTCGCGCATGCAGTGAACTGGGCCCGGCAGGTCTGCGTCGCGCTGGAGGCCGCGCACGACGCGGGCATCGTCCACCGCGACATCAAGCCCGCGAACGCCGTCCTCGGCCCGGACGGAACGGTCCGCGTCCTCGACTTCGGCATCGCCTGGTTCCATCGCGACCTGGGTCTGGACCGCATCAGCCAGGCGGGTGGCGTACTGGGCAGCGCGCCCTGGATGTCACCCGAACAGGCGCGCGGGGAGGAGGTGGGGCCCGCATCCGATCTCTACTCCTTAGGCTGCCTGCTCCACCAACTTCTGTGCGGACAGCCGCCCTTCGGCGACCGGGACGCACTGGCCCAGATCGTCGCGCATGCCCAACAGGTCCCCGACCCGCCCTCCGCGCACCGATCCGGGGTGCCGGTCGACTTGGACCTCCTGGTCGGTGAACTCCTCGCCAGATCCCCGGAGAACCGGCCCGAATCGGCGGCCGCGACCGCGGCGCGGCTCGGCGCCGTCGCGCGGGAGCTGGGGGTGGAGGAGACGACGGGGCGGCCCCGGCGCCTCCGATGTCGGCAGGGCCGCAGGCCGCCGGCACCGCGGAGCGTTCGATCTCCCGGCGCACCGTGCTCTTCGGGGCCGTCGGAGTGGTGGCCGCGTCCACGACGGTGATCGTCGTGGTGCCGAAAGTCCTTGACCGGGGTCCGGGTAAGGGCAAGGGCAAGGACGGGGACGGGGACGGGGACGGCGGGGAGGTGACGTACCGCTGGGCAGACAGACGCCTCGCACGCCGATCGCCGTGGCCGGCCCCGCAGTGATCACGGGGCGGGGCGACGACGACGGCGCGGTGGACGGCCGGGTCTTCTTCGGCGGAGGCCCCGGACTGACCGTCCTCGACGCCTCGGACGGCACGGTCGTCGCGACGTACCAAGAACCCGGCGACGCCCGGGTCGTACCCGAGCACCGGATGCTGCTCGGGCAGCGGGGCGCGTGGTCGGCCACGGACGGCAAGAAAATGTGGTCCGCGCCGAACTTCCTCGGCGGCGTCCTCATGGGCGGCACCGTGGTAGGCAACGAGTACGACCCGAAGACCAAGAAAGGCAGTCTCGTCGGCCTCGACCCACGAGAGGGTGAGGAACGCTGGCAGCACAAGGACCTGTACGCGTTCGTCTCCACCTCCCGGACGGCCCCCGACTCGCCGCTGATCGCCAAAGTCCGCGGCGAGGGCGCGAAGCTGCTGCGCGTCGACGGGCCGACGCGGCCCGGTCCGCACCCTGCCGGAGAAGTACCTCCTGTGGACCCACTGCCTCGGCAACCTCGTCTTCGCCGTGTGCGCCGACAGCCAGTTGGACCCCGATACCGGCAACGGGCCCGAGAAGCGGCGCCTCTACACGATCGAACTGGCGCAGTTCGACGAAGACTGACGGCAACCGCCCTGTACTACGCGAAGCATCCCGCGGGTTCGGCCCACATCGTCGCGTCCACGCCAACTTGAGGACTTGCCTGCCGCCTCCCATGATCGTGATCAGCGGCTTTCCTCTCGTCACTTCCGTCCTGCCGGCACAATCCAGCCGCATTTCGCACCATGGGTTACTTCGGACGCTGTGTGGATCAACATCACCGAGTCTCTGTTCACTATTGCCACCCAGGTGATTCACCATGCGCGCACAAGCGCGAAGACTCGTCACGGCCTTCCTGGCCTTCGCTCTCCTCGTGATACTGCCTGCCGCCCCGTCCTGGGCGGCGCCCCGTGACCGGCCCGCCGGCGCCGGAACGGGCGTCGCACAGGATGCGGCCCGCACGGCCGAGGACCTGCCCGATCCACCGAAGGCGATGACGCTCGCCGAGCGGCGCAAGCAGGTCGCGAAGGACAGGCACGAACTGTCTCCCATGCGGGAATACATGACGGCGCCGAAGCGGAAGGCCAAGGGCACGCCTCACGGCCGGCCGGAAACGGAGCGCATCGAGCGTGGTCCCGCCGCCGAGACCGGCCCGGCCGCACAGCGTCTCGCAGCGGCGCCCGGGAACCCGGTCTCGGTGTCGGCCTGGGCGACCGCGTACCCCGGCATGCTGTCGATCGGCGGACAGGTGAAGCTGCCGCAGCGGGGATCGACGTACACCGGGATGTGGCTCTACGTCCTGGACGAGGCGGGTTCCCCCGTCGTCCAGCAGGAGATCAAAAAGGCCACCGATGACCCCAGCGGGGACACCCCTGACACCGGCGCCTGGTGCTACGACTGGTGGTCGAGCAACTCCTACCCCACCGACCAGTGCTTCTGGTGGGCAGGCAGTGAACTGGGCGGAATCCTGGAGGACGGCAAGGAGTACTACGCCTGGGTCTTCCTGAGCAACGCGGACGGGTCGAGCCCGGGCGGCACCACCTCAGCGCTGGTGGAGGCCTTCTACACGCCCGGCATCCCCGGCGCGGCGGCGGGCATCTGCACCTGTTACGCCTAGGCCCATCGCGCCGACCCGGTCAACACCGCGACCGGTATGTTCTATGAGCAACTGGTCGATGCCTCTCTGACGGGTCCCGGGGTGCCGCTGACACTGGAGCGCACCTACCGGTCGGACTCGACCGCCACCGGTCTGCTGGGGCGCGGCTGGACGACGCCGTTCGACGCGCGGCTGACCCTCGCGACGGGGAAGGCGACGTACCGGACGGGCGACGGGGCGTCGTTCGTGTTCACGCAGGCGAGCAACGGTACGTACACCGCCCCGGCGGGCACGACGGCCAAGCTGGTCAGAGGGACGAGCACGTACACGGTCACCACCCCGGACCACACGGTACGGACCTTCGACAGCGCCGGCCTGCTGACCTCCGTGGTCGGCGCGGCGGGCAAGGGCCTGAGCCTCACGTATGCGTCGGGCAGGCTCGCCTCGGTCAAGGACGCCGCCGGCCGTACCACCTCGTTCACACCCGGCGCCGACGGGCTGCTGTCCGGGGTGGCCCTGCCGGACGGCACATCGGTCTCGTATGGCTACACCGACGGTCTGCTGACCTCGGTCACCGACCCGGCCGGCAGGACGTCCTCATACACGTACGACACGAACAAGCGGCTGTCGTCCTACACCGACCCGGCCGGCGGCGAAGTCAGCAACGTCTACGACAACGCGGGTCGCATCAAGTCCCAGACCGACCAGAACGGCGAGACCACCACGTTCACCTGGGACGGCAAGAGCGAGTCGCACACCACCACGCCCGACGGCGGCGTGTGGACCGACTCCTACGCCGGCAACGTCCTGATGAAGACGATCGATCCGTACGGCGAGAGCATCACCTACGACTACGACCGCTACCTGCGGCCCGTCGCCATCACCGACCAGCGCGGCAACACCACCGAGATGACGTACGACACCTCGGGCCGGATGCTCACCCGCACCGCGCCGGCCGCGCTCGGCTACAAGGAGAGCTGGAGCTACGACACCGCGGGCAATCTCACCAGCCACACCGACGGCCGCGGCAACAAGACGACGTACGCGTACACCGCGAACCGGCTCACGTCGGCGACGGACCCGACGGGCGGCAGGACCGCCTACACGTACACCTCGCTCGGCTCGCTGAAGACCGTGACCAGCCCTCGCGGCAAGGTCACCACCTACGGGTACGACACCACGGGCAACCGGACGTCGGTCACCACGCCACTGGGCGAACAGACGACCTTCACGTACGACCCGGCGGGCCGCGTCCTGACCAGGACCGACCCGCGTGGGAACGTCTCGGGCGCCGACCCGGCCGCGTACACAACGACGTACACCTATGACGGCCGCGGTCTGCTCAGCTCGGCCACGGACGCCCTGGGCCGCACGACGACCTACGAGTACAACGGCGCCGAGCAGTTGACATCGGTGCGCAACCCGGCGGGCGAGACCGCCACGCTCGGCTACGACGACGCGGGGAACCTGACCCGGACCACCGACCAGGCGGGCAAGTCCCTCACCCGCACCTACGACGCGAGCGGACGGCTCGCCTCCCGGACCGACGCGGCCGGCGGCCGGACCACCTTCACGTACGACAAGGCGGGCCGGCTGCTCAGCAGCGTCTCACCGCGCGGAAACGTCTCAGGCGCCGAACCGGCCGCCCACACCACGTCCTACGCGTACGACGCCGCCGGCAACCTCACCGAGACCACCGGGCCCACCGGCGCGACGACGAAGACGACCTACGACGCGATCAACCGGCCGCTCGTCGTCACCGACCCGCTGGGCCACACCACCGGCTACAACTACGACGCCAACGACAACGTCACCAGGACCACCGACGCCGCGGGCGAGACGACCACCGCCGCTTACGACGAGAACAACCGCCTCAGCAGCAGCACCGACCAACTGGGCAGGACCACGACCTACACCTACGACGCCGACGGCAACCTGCTCAGCCGCGTCTCCCCGCTCGGCCACGAGTCGAGCTGGACCTACGACGGCGACGGCCGCCGGGCCACCGCGGTCGATCCGCGCGGCAACGCCACCGGCGCCGACCCCGCCCAATACACGACGACGTACGACTACGACCCTGCGGGCAACCCCACCAAGGTCACCGACCCCCTCGGCGGAGTGGCCACCACCGCCTACGACGCCCTTGGCAGAGTCACCGAACGCAAGGACGCCGACGGACGCACCACCTCCTACGGCTACGACGACCTGGACCAGCTGACCAAGGTCACCGCGCCCGGCGGCGCGGTCACCGCCTACGGTTACGACAAGCTCGGCAACCTCAGCGAACGCACCGATGCCAACGGCCACGTCACCGCGTACGGCTACGACGCGACACACCGCCTCACCTCCGTCACCGACCCGCTGGAACGGAAGACGACCTACGCGTACGACGCGGAGGGCAACGTCACCGGGAAGACCACACCCCGCGGCACCACCGGGTACACCTACGACCCGCGCGGTCTGCTCACCGAGATCGACTACTCGGACGCCACCCCCGACGCGACCTTCGGCTACGACGACGCCGGGCAGCTGACCGCCCGCGCGAACTCCAAGATCTCCGAGGACTTCGTCTACGACGCGGTCGGCAATCTGACCAGGACCCGCGGCTTCAACTACACCTACGACGCCGCCGGGCAGATGCTCACCCGCACGTACTCCGACGGCAACCCGATCACGTACACCTACGACAACGACGGCCGCACCGCCACGATGCTGGCCGACGGCAGGACCACCACCTACACCTGGGACCCGGCCGGCCACCTCACCCGGTCCGCGCTGCCCAACACCGAGACCGAGGACCGTGCCTACGACCGGGCCGGCCGCCTCACCGCCGTCACCTCCGCCAAGGCCGGCACCACGGTCACCAAGACCGCGCACACCCTCTCCCACGCGGGCCTGCCCACCCACGTCGACATCACCCGCGCCGACGTCGGCACGACCGGTTACGACCTCACCTACGACACCGCGGGCCGCCTCACCTCCGGCTGCTTCCCCCAGCCCTCGGCCACGGGCTGCGCCACCAGCCGCGCCACCTCCTACACCTACGACAAGGTCGGCAACCGCCTGACCTCCACCCTGGGCGCCACCTCCACCAACTACGCCTACGACGCGGCCGACCAGCTCACCTCCACCACCACCGGCACCACGACCACCGCATACGACTACGACGCCGAAGGCAACCAGACCAAGAAGGGTGCCGACACCTACACCTACGACCTGGCCGGGCGGATATCCGCCGCCACCGTCGCGGGCACCGTCTACACCTACGACCACGATGCCGACGGCAACCAGGTCGCCACCCGCGAGGACGGGACGGTCACCCACCGCACCCAGTGGGACCCCAACGCACCCCTGCCGCTCCTGGCCACCGAATACGACAGCGCCTGGACCGTCGAACAGTCCTTCCGCTACGACCCCCTGGGCCGGCCCACCTCCGTCGAGACCGGCACAGGCGCGCACTTCTACTACCACCACGACACCCAGGGCTCACCGGTCGACGTCACCGACAGCACCGGCACCCTCTACCAGCGCTGGGCCTACGACCCGTTCGGCACCCGGGTCCTGGACACCGTCACCGGCGGTGCCCCCGCAAGCCCTCCCTCCTACACCGGCGCCCGCTACGAAACCACCACCGGCAACCTCGACCTGCACGCCCGCCAGTACGACACCGCCACCGGTCGCTTCACGCGGTCCGATCCGGCCGCCCGGGACCTGTCGACGCCGTACGTCTCCGCGTACGCCTACGCCGACAACGTGCCCAGCGTGCTCACCGACCCCAGCGGTCTGACCCCCGACGACCCGGACAACGACCGGGTCGACAGCCTCGGCGAGGCGCTCGGCATCTTCGGCGACGCCTTCGTCGACGTCGCCAAGTCCCCCTTCGTGTTCCTCGGGGACCTGGAGGACGCGTTCACCGGTGAGAACGGCGGCGTGGGCGCGTTCGTCGACAAGTACCTCCCCGTCCGCCCCGCCTACCGGCTCTACCGCGCCGAGTACATGCTCCGCCAGCAGGGCTGCGACGCGCTCGCCGATCTGTACGCGGAGACCGCCGACGAACTCGCCCAGCAGCTGGTCCTCACCGGGATCGGCGGGCTGACCGGGTGGCGGCGGACCGCGGTGGCCACGGAGCGGGAGCTGCAGTCCGGCGGTTCGTCCTTCCGGCGGCCACGCAACGACATGGACTTCGAACTGGAATGGGCGGATCACGCTTATGACGCGATCCGTGCCGACGCCCAGCTCGACCGGGTGGCACAGACCGCGGCGTCCCGTGGCTATTCCGCGGCCGACATCAATCAGATCTACAGCCACCTGTTCATCGAATCGCACCAACTCGACGCGGGAATGCTGCGATTCGACTCCAATCCGCGCATTGCCAGGGCCTGGGAACGCCTTCAGAACGGAAATCCACACCCCAGTGATTTCGATCTGCTCGCACACGAACTGTACGAGTCGAACTGGATGCGTCAGCACGGCGACCAGAACTATCGCCGCGCCCACCAGGCGACCCTGGACGCCGGGCACACCTGGGACGAACATGCGCCGGCAGCGGACGGTATAGGGTTCAGGTGATCGAATCCTGGCGCGAGCGAACTGGTGGGAATCCCCGTGACAGCATCACTGACGTGTAGGAAGATCCACTCTCTTGACGCCGGATCCGTCTACGCCTGGGAAACCGCGGAAGGTGTCACCGGAAACATCCTGATCGACTCGGAAGGGGCAGTCGCCCGGCCGTGTACGCCGGAGGGAATAAGTCTCGGTGACATGCTCCTCGACAAGAACATCGGGAATGTGGAAAATGCCGACCCGGACCCGAAAATCCGCCGTGCTTTCCTGATCGTGGCAGCGGCGATCTTCCAGGAAGGGGAGCGGCAGGGGCGACTGCCCGACAAGATCACGCGCACCTACTGGTAGGCGCCACGTTTCACCACCCGAGAGGCCGTGCTCGCCCGGAGCCCGGCCTCTCGGCCCAAGGTGTGGACAGTCCTTAGGCTGGTGCGGTGACTGATGAACAGAAGCGGGTGCGGCCGTCGGGAGTGTGGGCCACAGCTGTGGGGGTGGCCCGGGTACGGGCGTTGGAGACCGAGCGGGAGAACCCGCTGTTCCACGACCCCCTGGCACGGGCCTTCGCCGCCGCCGGCGGCCTGTGGCCCTCCTCGCCACGGCTGCCCGATGATGAGGCCGCGCGCCGCCGCCGGCTGGCCGTGTCGTTCTCCATCGTCATCAGGACCAAGTTCCTCGACGACCTGTTGCGGCAGGCTTCCGCGTCCGGGGTCCGGCAGGTCGTGCTGCTCGGCGCCGGTATGGACAGCCGCGCCTTCCGGATGGACTGGCCCGAGGACACCCGGCTGTTCGAGGTCGACACCGCAACGCCGCTGGACTTCAAGGCTTCGGTGCTGCGCCAGGAGCGGGCCGTCGCGCGTTGCGAGCGGATCACCGTCGCGGTGGATCTGCGTGAGGACTGGCCACGGGCGCTGGCAGCCGCAGGGCACGACCCGGCCACGCCGACCGTGTGGATCGCCGAAGGACTGCTGATCTATCTGCCCGAGGACGCGGTGGAACTCCTGCTGGCCCGGATCAGTGCGCAGTCGGCGGCAGGCAGTCGGATCGGACTGACGTTGGGATCGCGCGGCGTCATCGAGAGGTTCGGTGCGGATGCCGAGCCGGGGTCGGCGGCGTCCATGTGGGTTTCGGAGATGCCCGACGACCCGGTCGGCTGGCTGGCCCGGCACGGTTGGGAGGCCGACAGCCACACCTTGCGCGAGCGCGCTGCCGCCTATGGCCGCCCGGTCGGCACCCCGCCGCAGCGCGACGAGCGGCCCGGCGGACTGATCTCGGCGATCCGCCGGTAGAACGCGCTCGCCGACGTGCTCAGGGCGCCGAGCCGCGCCAGGGGCGCCGCAACGTCCGTACCCGCGCAGCGACGTGACCTGCCGACTCCACCTCTGGCCCCGTCGTCCAGGGCCACGTCGCCGCGGTGATCCTCCTCCGGCACGACGCATCGAGGATGAGGGCTCACCGGCTGGAAGGTCGATGGCGAGGCGGTCCCGGAGACGGGGAGCACGATCAGCATCACGGTGACGGGGGACCATACGATCGTCGCCGAGTTCAGCTGATCCCGGCGGGCCGACGGCCGAGTCCCGCGTCCGGGGCCCTGCGCGGCCGGGGCGGGCGTCGGTCCGAAGGCGGCCTGGACCGCACCCGGCGTCGGTCCGCCGATGGCACACCTCTGAACGGTGGACCACCGGCGGACCGGCGGGGTCACGCCCAGGGCTGGGCGGTCAGCCAGGAGGTGTCCTCGCTCCACAGGGCGTCACTGTCCCATGTGTGGCCGCCGACCCCGTCCCCGGCCAGGTAGCCGGTGTAGGAGTAGTGGCGCAGGAAGCGGTTGGGGTAGTTGACCGACTGGAAGGAGAAGCCCTGCCCGCTGTGGCCCGCCCGGAGACAGAACGTGGCGTCCTGGTTGAACAGGGCGGTGGCGTTCGGGGCCGCGGTGCGGAGCTGGAAATCGGCGTGGCGCAGATACTGCCCGGAAGCCGCGGCGGACTCGAATGACAGGCAGGCGCTGTCGGCCAGTCCGGTGCGGACGATCCAGGTGGCGTCCCGCTTGTCGCCGCTGGAACTCGTGGAGCTGACCGGAGAGATGGCGACGGTGCCGTCGGACTGGTGGCGCAGGTACTGGGTGTCGCAGCACGGGGTGGTGGCCTTCAGGGAGACCCGTGCTCCGGGGGTGAGGGCGCTGGATGTGAGAGCGGGGGCCTGGTAGCGGGCCGCCGTGATGTTCGCCTGGACCGCGTTCTCGGCGGCGTCCGTCGGGTAGCCGGAGGTCATCACCCCCTCGTAGAAGGTGCCGCTGGAGGACTTGCTGTTGTCGCCTCCGATCCCGAGGATGATCGCCCCCTCCTTGTGCATCGGGTTGTAGCCCGCGGCGTTGGGCCGGGGTCCGCTGTAGTACGTGGACAGCCCGCCGGACTGGGCGTTGCCGGCTTTGATGGCCCACAGGTTCGGGGCGCCCTTGACGATCGCGGTGAGGAAGCGGTGGCTGACGCTCGGGTCGTTGGCGTTGTAGCCGGGGTCGGGTCCGGAGAACAGGCCGTTCTCCAGGTCGGCCATCACCCATGGGCCCTTGCCGGTGCCTGACCCCCAGATCGTGCTGTCGCCGAAGTAGATGGCCTCCATGTGGCCGTTGCCGGTGTCGAGGTTGTTGGTTTCGGCGTTGCCGTAGTCGAAGCAGCACCCGCCGCCGAAGTGGGTGCCGTCGAGGACGGCGTACATCCCCTCGGGCTGGTCGCCGGTGGCTATGCCGTTGGTGTGGTTGTTGCGGTAGCCGGTGCCTGCGGCGACGTACACGCCGTAGGCCCGGTGACCGGCGACGGTGACCGGTGCGGCGGTGGCGGGGGCGAGATTGTCGGGGCCGGGGGCGGCACCGCCGCCGGGGGCCTGGGTGAGCTTGTTGCCCCGGCCGGACTGGTCGTAGATGGCGGTGATCACGCAGGTGGTTCCGGTGCAGAAGGCGTCCTGCGCGGCGGCATCGGCATACCCGCCGGCGCTCAGGAGGCCGATGTCCCTGGTCGCGCCGTCGGAGGCCCGCCGGACCTGGTAGAGGGCGCCGTGGTACGCGCCGTAGAGGGCGCGAGTGGTGGAGTGGGCGGCCACGCACGGCGTGCCGCCGGCGGCGTAGAGGTCGCAGGGCGCCTGGGACGCCGCGTGCGAGGTGGCCTCCGTGCCGGCCAGGAGGGCGACGGTCAGTACGGCGGTGGTGCCGGTGGCGAGGAGGCCGCGCCGTGCTCGGCGCAGCCAGGTCCGGACAGTCAAGGGCGGGCTCCTTGCGGGTGAGGGCCAAAAGCGCTGGACGCGCCGGCCGGTGGGGGTGTCGACGGAGTGTCGTGGGCAAGGGCTGTACCGTCTGAGTTGTTAGCGCTAACAATCAGGGTCGCGAGCCACCCCGAGACGCATGCCGGGGTGTGCGGCTCGTGCGCGGCCAGGCATCACTATGAAGGCTTGACGTGACACGGTCAAGAAGTGCGGCCCGGATTCATGCGGGTCGGCGTGCGGCTCGCGCGAGGACGGAGCGAGCGGGCCACCGCCGGTGTTATCGCTCACAGGACCGCTCTGCCCGAATCGGGTGTGCCCTCCCCGCTGTGACCGGCCGTTCCCCGGGCCCGCGCCGCGCGCAGGCCCCCGTGACGGCGTCGGACCCATGTGGACTCGCGGACCACGAGACGGCAGGGGACCGTGTGCACCCCCGGCTCCGGGCGCGAACCGATGGCGTCCAGCAGGCGCAGCGCGGCCTGCCGGCCGACCTCGGTGAGGTTCGTGTCGATCGTGGTCAGAGGCGGACGGCAGGCCAGGACCATCGTCTCCCAGTTGTCGTAGCCGACGACGGCGACCCGGCCGGGGGTGTCCACGCCGATCTCCCGCAGCGTGTCCGCCGCGCCGCGGGCGATCTGGTCGTTGCCGCAGAAGAGGGCGTCCGTGTCGGGGGCGGTACGCAGAATCGTCTCCGCCGCCCGCCGCCCCCAGGCCTCGCTCCACTCGCCGAAGTGGGCCCGGTCGCCGACGAGTTCCAGCCCGGAGGTGCCGAGCACCTCGATCGTGTGCCGGGCCCGGTCCCGAGCTGCCGTGTGATGTGCGGGGCCGGTGATGTGGGCGATGCGCGTACGCCCGGTCGCCAGAAGGTGCTCGACGCCAGCCGCACACCGCTCAGATCGTCGGAGACCACGGAGATGTCGTCCGGGTCGGTGGAGGGGGACAGCGCGTACACCGTGGGAATCCGGTGCACCCCCTCCAACGGGGGGGGCGCGCGTCCGTGCGTCTCCCCGTCACGATGATGCCGTCCACCCTGCGGTCCATGAGGTTGCGCAAGTGGTGCTGCTCGCGGATGGCGTCACCGCGCGTGTCGCACAGCAGCACGGAGATCTTGCCGGCGCCGAGTGCGTCCTCGGCGCCGAGCAGGACCGGAGTGCTGAAGCGTCCGATGCCGTCAGTGGTCATCAGGCCGACGGTCCAGCTCCGGCCGGAATGCAGGCTCTGAGCCTGCGGATTGGGCCGGAAGTCCAGAGCCGCCACGGCCTCGAGCACCCGCCGAACCACCCTTGCGGCCCGATGCGAGCCGATGTGAGGAAGCGCTTCCTCACCTGCCCCCACCCCGCCGAAAGGGCCTTCATGTTCTGGCACAACCGTCCGGCTTCCGCCGACGCACCCCGCAAGCGTGATCGCCGGCCCACCGGCAGCCCTCACCGCATACGCCGCACCGTCACCCACATCGCGGTCGGGCTCACCGTCGCCGCCGGCGGATTGGCCGCGGCGACGCCCGCCCAGGCGGCGGGCAACACCCTCACCGTCGACGTCGGCGCGGTCGTCCGGCCGGTCACCCACGTCGTCGCAGGCGGCCTCTACGGAGTCGACTCCGGCGCGAGCCAACCATCGCTCGACCAGCTGTACCCGTTGCACCTCAACACCATGACCCAGCCCCCGCCCGGCACCCAGCAACTCGGCAACGGAGCCACCACCCCGTGCTGCGACGGCCTTGAGGTGGCGGGCAAAGTCACCGACGCCGGAGCCCAGCAGTACCTGCGGCTCTCCGACATCTTCAGCGCCTTCCCCTGCAACTGGGTCAGCTGGCCGGACTGGGAGACCAAGCTGGCCGGCATGATCCACGCCCGGATGAACGCCACCGGAACGACCAACATCGCAGGCTACGAGATCTGGAACGAGCCGGACTGGACCTGGGACGGCCGTCTCGACGGCACGGCGGGCACCTACAACGCCATGTGGACCCGCAGCTACCGTGACACCCGCGCCATCGACGCCAAGACGCCGATCGTCGGCCCCGGCACGGCCGTGTACCGACACGACTGGATGTACAGCTTCATGCGGAACGCCAAGGACACGGGCACCCTGCCCGCAGTCGCGGTGTGGCACCAGCTCGACACCAACGCGGGCTGGCAGACCATCCAGGCCAACGTGAACGACTTCCGCGCCATCGAAACCTCCCTGGGACTCCCGCACCGCCCCATCTCCATCAACGAGTACGGCTCACCCAGCCAGGTCGACCAGCCCAGCGTCGCCGTGCACTACATGGCAGCATGCGAACGGGCGGGCGTCCACGACGCCGAGCGCGCCTACTGGTACGAGGCCGGCACCATGGACGGCCTGCTCCACAACAACCGCCCCACGGCCTCGTACTGGGCCTACAAGTGGTACGGCGACCAGTCCGGCAACATCGTCCGGACCGTCCCCCAGTCATGGCTCGACGGCGTGGCCTCGTACGACGCGAGCCGCAAGCAGATCAACGTCGTCTTCGGAGGCGACACCGGAGAGAACAAGGTGAGAATCAACGGCGCCGGCGTCCTCGGCTCCCAGGTCAAGGTGACCCTCTCCCGCACGAACAACACCGGCCGCTTCACCAACCAAACAGCCCCGGTGACCGTCTCCGAACAGACCTACACCGTCGCCGCCGACGGCAGCATCACCATCCCCGTCTCCGGCATGGACGCGGTCATGGCGTACCAACTGCTGGTCACGCCCGCAGCCGGCGCGCCCTCCTGGCTACAGACGTACGAAGCGGAGAACGCCACCGTCGTCAACGCCAACCGCTTCAGCTCCGCCGCCGCCTCCAACGGCGGCTACGTCGGGCAGATCGACAACGCCGCCGACATGCGCGACCGGAGCTTCGTCGACTTCCTCGTGAAGGTCCCCACCGCGCGCACGTACACGATGACCGTCAAGTACGCCAACGCCGCGGGCGCCCCCGCCACGCACGGCCTCGCGTACAACGGCGGCGCCTGGTCCACCGTGACCTACCCGCCCACCACCGGCGGCTGGGGCCACCCCACAGGCACGGTCAGCACCACCGTCGACCTGCGCGCCGGCTACAACATGATCCGGCTCGCCAAGGGTGCCCCCCACTTCGCCGGTAGCACCGGATACGCAGAACTGGACAACATCACCCTCCAGTGACCGCCACCCCTCGCTGCGTCCGGCGACCCGCCGGACGCAGCGAGCGCTGCACTCTGTTGTGCGGTGAAGACCGGCCCGGAGCCCGGCGGTCAGGGCGGGGGCGCGACGGCCTTGCGGCCGAATCCGACCAGGACCGGCGCCGATGATCCGAGCAGTGCCCGACAGGTCAGCCGCCGAAGGACGAACGCCGGCTGTCGCAGGAGCACTCCGGACTGCGCCCGAAGCACAAACTCTCATGACCCTCCGACAGACACGAGGAACGATGTCTCAGCCGACCTCCCCCAGGTAACCCACCACTTCACGGAAGTCATCGAGCGCGGGCCCGAATGCGCAGGCGGCGACGTAAAAGGTCGATTGGTCGATCAGGGGCCTGGCCAGTGTTCGCGTTCCCTCTGCCGGATCACGCTGGGACAGCTGGCGGGCCAGACCCACTCCCTCGTCGAACAGGGAACGCGCTTGCTCCGGAAACAGATGGGCGCGGTGCTCCCAGTAGACGGCGGAGCGGACGGTGAGGACCCGATGCAGCCGGACCAGCTCGGCCAGATACCGGTCCGGATCCTCAGCGGCTCGCACAGCTAGGGCGTCCACCTCGTCACGGAGGACATGACGGCTGTCGAGGTAGCCCCGCATAGCATCGGGCGACCACTCCATGGGCGCCGTCCCCGAAGGAGGACGCGGTCCATCGGACGCAGGCCGCTCGCCATCGGCGCCGGAGAAGGACAGCAGGACGGCCCAGAACGACGCCTCGTAACTACTCCAGGATTTCCGCTCACCCGTATCGGCCCACGCCGTCAGCAAAGCGAGTGCTTCTTGTCGTACGAGGGCCGCCCGCTCGCCTCGGCCATAGGCGTCGAGCATCTGCGCGTATCCGATCAGCGAATAGAAATGGCAGGCTATCGAGCCCCGGCCATCCGCGGCTTCGGCCGCTTCCATGCTGACGAGCGCCTCGAACACGCCGAGTGCTTCGCCGGACCGGCGGGCGTCATGGAGAGCGGCGACCCACTCCAGGAGCGACCACGTGAGACCCCCGCTGGCGGGCCCGTAGGGCAGGATCGCTGCGACCACCAACTCGGTCATCGCATCGGCAGCCTCGGCGTACCGGCCTTCCTCGGAGAGACCGGCGGCCCACGTGTTCTGGGTGCCCCTCAGAAGCTGAACAAGGCGGGTCGCCCGTGCCGTTCATCCTACGAAAGGCGCGCTCTGACCTGTCATGACGGGAGCGACATCACTTCCCCGGCGTTTCTACTGGCACCCGGCCTCATCAGCTCGTGCCGGGCTTCCTTCGCGCGACCTCTGCGGCGCTCTCCGACCGAGTGTTGCCCGCTTCCTGCGCCCAGAGTGTGGCGGTGTCGACCTGGATGCCGAGGAATCCGCTGAGGACGACGGCCGGGAGTGCGTCGGCCGGCTCCATGAGTGCGGTGTTGCATCTGACGTGCGTTCAGAGCCGGATGCGGTTCGACCGGGCCGCGATGGCGACGCCATCCATGGGGCGGCCGGGGAAGGCGCCGGGGACTAGCCAGAAGGTGCTGGCCGCAGGGCCCACCACCGCATGCCCCCGGGGCGGGAGCACGAGCTCCCCCAGGACACGGTGGTGCTGACTTCCCCGCCCACTCGGACGAGGAGCCACGGGTGGTGACCTGCACCCGAGTCGGTCCCACCGAGACGCCCCTGACTCCCGGGGCCTCGTGATCGGTTCGGCGTCGCGGAGGGGTTGCACGGTGCGGTCCGCGCCGGTTGCGGCCGAGCGGGTCCCGGCGGCAACCGTTTCGGTGGAGAGCCTGCCCCACAGGGCGGCCGAGTCGTGGGGAACGAGGGCGGTGATCGCCGCCGGGGCCACGGCAACCTGGCCTGGGCGTTAACCTCAGCGGATGATTCCTCAGCCGCCACAGAAGGTCATCACGCGTCACCGCGACGGGCGGATCCTCGCCTACGTCGTGGGCGTCGGCGTCTACGGGGCGTTGGAACCGGCAGCGGTATTTCAGCCGCGAGACGGCGAAGAGGTCGTCGCCTCGGTGGTCCGGCAGGATCTGGAGCGGGTTGTGTACACCACGCTGAACGAACTCGTATGCCTCACGCGCGCCGGCGAACTCATGTGGGCCGTGGACTTCGAGCCGCACTCCGACGTACGCCATGGCCACCAGCCTGGTTGTGCGCTGTCTCAGGACGGCCGCACCGTGTGGGTCTACCGGCCGGACGCGATGGCTGGACGAGGGCGCGGGGACCAGTGGGTGGTGCACGACGCCGACAGCGGTGTGGTTGTCGCCCGCCGGGAACTGGAGACGGTCGGGCACGGTGCCTTCCATCACGTGCATCCCGTGGACGGCAGTGTCTACCTCGACATCGGTGAGGGGCAGGACGGCTCAGTCATTCTCCGGAGTACGGGCGGGGCGGACAGCGAGCCGGAATTCAGCACGTACCCGTGGTCGGACCGCTGCCTCATCGACCTGGCACCGTCGGGGCAGCAGTTCATGACCGTGGACCACGGGCAGGCGGACGTCGCCTTCCACGACCACCCCGACGGGGCCGTGCTCTTCACCCTCTCCGTTGAAGCCTTCGGGTACGACCCGGAGGAGGCGTTCGTGGAATGGAGTGGCGGCTACCTGTCCGAGGACACGGCCATCGTCACCCTGGGCGGTGAGGGCCAGGACGAAGAAGAGTGGTTCCGCTACCACCTGGTCGATGTACACACCGGCACGCTGCGCGGCGAAATCACCGTCGAGGTGAGCAACCCCTACGAGCTGGTCCCCCTGGGTGACGATTCCTGGCTCACCGGCGGCGTCGGCGGCCACCCAGTCCGTTGGTCCCGCGATCCGCAGTCGTTCCCACCGTCGCGCCCGGAGGCATCGACCTCTCCCCGCAAGAGGCAGAAGTGACGGCGGGCAGGGCGGCCGGCGCGCAACGGTGCACCGACGCCGCAACACCAGATCGGACGCGAGTGCTCCGTCACGGCCAACGCTTTTGGCCAACCCAGGTGTCGTTCCACCAACTCTGCCGACACCCGCAGGCGCCCCGGGCCGCCGCACGGAACTCGCTTCGCTCGTGAGGGCAGCGACGAACTGATTGCTGCTGCATCGTGCCCCACCGCCGGGGGCGAGGTGAAAGAAAACGGGTTGTGCCTGGGCAAAAGATCAGCTTGGGTTCGTGCTCGTGACCGATTTGAACGACCTCATACGCCCGGGACGCTATCCACGCTCCTCTCGCTATGACCCCGCATGGTTGCTCACCCTCGACATGGGACCGAACCCGCTGTGGCTGCTGGAGGACCTCACCCGGGACCTCGATCTGCGCCCGGGGATGCGGATCCTCGACCTCGGCTCAGGCAAGGGCGCAACGTCAGTGTTCCTGGCCCGCGAGTACGGCGCCGAGGTCGTTGCGGCCGACTTGTGGATCGCCCCCGAGGACGCCGCGGCCGTATTCGCCGATGCGGGTGTCGGCGACCAGGTGAAGGCCGTGCGAGCTGAGGCGCACACCCTGCCGTTCGAGGAGGAGAGCTTCGACGCCATCGTGAGCGTGGACGCGTTCGAGTACTTCGGAACGGCGGACAACTACCTGCCCTACCTGACGCGGTTCCTCCGCCCCGGCGGACATCTGGCGATGGCGACTCCCGCCATGACACGGGAGGTCCGTGAGCTCGGAGCCATCCCTCCGCACATCAAGAAGGTGGTCGGATGGGAGGCGATCGCCTGGCACACGGCGGAATGGTGGCGCTTTCAGTGGGCGATCACCGAACTCGTCGAGGTCACCTCCGCACGGTTGTCGCAAGACGCCTGGCGGGACTGGCTCCTGTGGGCCCGGGCAGCAGCCGAGCACACACCCGACGGCCGGAGTGCGAACCAGCCCGTCATCGACATGCTCACCACGGACGGCGGAGAATTCCTCTCCTTCGCGCTGGTAACCGCACGTAAGAACTGATCAGACTCATGCCGTTGGCAGTTCTGTCTCTCCGACCGTGCTCGTAGAGACGGAACCAGTCAACCGGCGCGTGCTGACTCGCGCGGACTGGACCGTGGGAGAGAGACGGGGGTGAGTCCCCGATTGCTGTGCTGTCGGCGTACCGACCGGCCTCCCCAGCTGCGTAAGGATGAAAATGGTCGGACGAGCTCTGAGCTGCCTATCAGCTGGCGTGCAACTCCAGCGCTGTGCGCACCGCCCTCGATACAGGCCGGCTTGACGGAGGTATGGCAGCCAGCGAAGTGTAGCGGTCCCTCCACCGACCGTACATCGTCGGGCTGACCGCACCCGGCTGGCGGGCTACGCGGGCCGGAGCGAGTTCGGCGCGGCCCAACAGCAGGGCGCTCGGGGCAGGCACGGGGCCAGATCGACGTACTCGTGCCTGGCCAGCCGGCACCCGGTCCCGACGAGGCTCCCGTGCCGGCCTCGCGTTTCAGCAGGGGCGGCCACTCAAGGAAGCCGGTCCGGCCCTACGACTGCGGTTTGGAGCGTCGGTGGGCTGCGACGCGCTCACGGGTCGCGCACCGACGTGAGCAGTAGCGACGTTCCGGCCCGCTGCCTTGAGTGACGAAAACGTTCCGGCAGCTGGGTGAAGTGCAGATCTTGCCGGGCGGGCGCTGGCGGTCCCAGACGAGGACGGCCAGGGCCATGCAGGAAGAGGCGAGGAGCCACTCGTCCCAAGGGGCGTTGTCGTCGCTGTCGAGATGGGGGTGCCACGGGGTGCTGCCGCCGTGCGAGGTCAGGCGGAGCGGCCCGACGTGTTCCTGCAGCAGGCGGTTGAGGGCGGCTGCGGCGCCATCGGCGTGCTCGGCGGCGAAGACCTGCCGCAGCAGCACGGCGGCTGTCCGCATCCCGGCGACATCGCAGGTGGTGAGATCGATGGGATCGGCCTCGCTGTAGGCGCGGAGCACGTCAGCGATGTCGGCCGGGTCGGCGTCCTCGACAGCGAGAGCGTTGATCAGGGCAGCGGCCCGTCGAGCCGTGGTCAGCACGGAGTGTCGGGTGGACCAGTCATCGCTGTTGGAGAGCACCCAAGGAATGTAACGCATCTTGCTCATTTTTGAGTTACCCCCGTAACGTCTTGTTGATGACAAAGCGCTACACCCTTCACATCTATCTCGCTGGAGCAGTTGCAGCTCGTGCCGGGGACGAGATGTCGGGACCGGCGCTGATGCTGACAGCGTTTGCCCTGGCCGGATCGACCGTCGACGCTTCGTCGCTGCTTGCCGGCATCACGATCTCCGCCGCGGTCGGGGGACCGTTGCTCGGGGCGCTCCTCGACAGGACAGGGCGGCCGGGACGCCTACTGGCCGGGGCACTCCTGCTGTACACAGCGGGGCTCGGGACGATTCTCGTGGGACTCGGCCGGCTGCCGTTCGCCGTCACCCTCGTGATCGCCGTGGCGACAGGGCTGCTGGGGCCGGCTCTGTCGGGCGGATGGACGGCCCAGCTGCCACGGGTAGTGCCCGGCGAGTACCTGCCTCGGGCGAATGCGCTCGATGCCATGACGTTCAGTGTGGCGAGCCTGGCCGGTCCAGCCCTCGCGGGCGGTGCGGCGGAGGCGTTGGGAGCCCCGTCGGCGGTGGTGGTCTCCGCGGTGCTCATCACCCTCGCACTGCCCGTTGCATGGATGCTGCCCGCACGCCCCGGTCCGGTGCGGGGTGTGCGGACGTCGGTGATCAGCGACCTTGCCGCCGGAATGCGAGTCATCACCGGAAGGCCGCCTCTGGTCCGGGTCACTCTCACCTCGACTGTTTGCTGTATCGCCCAGGGAATGCTGATGGCGTGTATCCCGGCCCTCGGCGAGCGCGTTCTGGGCGGGGCGAGCCGCGGTGCGGTACTGCTTTCCTGCGTGGCGATTTCTGCTTTGGGGGCCAACGCCGTACTCGCTCGCTTCCCGCGCTCGGTCGATCCTGAGACGATCGTCTGGGCCGGTGCTCTGGTCCAGGCTGCCGCATTGGCCCTGGCCATGTGGGGGCAGCCAGTTGCGCTCATCGTGGCCGTACTCGTCGCGGGGGTCGGTGAGGGACCCCAGCTGGCCGCCTTGTTCGCAGTCCGCCACCGGGAAGCCCCGGATCACCTGAGAGGCCAGATCTTCACCACGGGTGCCAGCCTGAAGATCACTGGATTCGCCCTGGGGGCAGCGGTTGCCGGACCACTCGTGGCTTGGTCCCTTCTCGGTGCTTTGGGACTCGCAGCGAGCGTGGCGGCCCTCGCAGCGCTGGCCTTCTTCACGATCCCGTCGGTAACCGCCAACTCGCCCGCGGACAGCACGCGAGGGGACGTCACTGGTTGACGCGGCGACGACCGAACGGAGTCTTTGCACTGTGACGACGACGCCCACGGTCAGGACCATCGCATGCCGATGGTGGTGAGCAGTTCCACGCGTGCGGGGGAGAGTGTGGCGGCTCGGCTTCGTTGGTTGCTGATCCATGCTCCGACCCGGAGTTCCTGCTCCTCCTGGTCTTCGCCGAAGCTGATCCGTTCGGTGTGCTTCCTGGGTACGCGGAGGTGTCCTTCGCGTTGGTAGTACTGCTTGGCGGCCTGGTAGTTCATGGCCCATTTGTCGGCCTGTGTGCGGGGACGGGGCGGCTTCTCGTCCGCGGCGGCCGGGGTGATTCCGAGGACCTGTTCGCACAGCCATTGCTGTGCGGTGGTGAGCTTGTCCCAGCCGTGTCGGACCGTGCGCACCCATCGTCCGAGGTCTTCGCCTTGGTGGATGACGTCGCCGGGCTCGGTGGGGAGGGAGCCTCCGGCGGCGATGTGGGTTCGGGTGAGGTGGAAGCAGCGTTGCCATCCCACGGACCAACTCGGGCACCAGGTCGGGTCGATGTCTTCCAGTTGCTCGCGCCGCTCGTCTGTCAGGGCTCCAGCCGACGACTGGACCGGCAGGCCCTCGGTACGCCGCTGCTCGTTCTCCACGGCTTTTCGGGCGGCGGCCCGCGCGTTCTTCAGGAAGATGCCCACCTTCGCCCCCTGGAAGACAGCGTTAGTGGGTGCCAGGAGGTGCCCGTGTTCTGCCGCCCACCCGCGGGCGGCGGACAGTCCCTTCTCCCACGCGACGTCGAAGTGCGACCAGATCATGCCGAGTTTTTCCAGGTGGGTGACGCGGTCTTCGCCCATGGTGCCGCGGGCGTAGAAGCGTCGGTTGTCGGCGATCCATTGCCCGAGCGGGAACCCGGCGAGCGAGGCCGGCCACAAAGCGGTCTCTTCGCCTTGTCCCTCCTCGGCCTGGCTGCTGCTGTCGTCGGTGGTGGGTACGCGGTAGGTGAACGGCACCTTCAGGTCGCCGTGCAACTGGTGGTAGATGACGGCGGCCTCGACACCGCGCCGCCAGTGTTCGTTCTCGGGGTTCAGGACGCGCAGGTTGATGAACGCGGCGATGGCGGCCGGGTCGCGCGGCGTGGAGAACTTCAGCAGGGCCTTGGCGGGGGAGCTGACACCCCCGGAGCCCTCGCCGCCCAGGTTCGTGCCTTTCCCGTCGTCATCCTGACCGACGGTCTTGTATTGGCTCGGGCTCTGTTGCTCCGCAAGGCGCTCCACGACCCGGGCGTCGTGCGCCCGAAGTGCCTCCAGCAGCTTGGCGAGCCCGCCGAAGGCCCGGGAGGTGAGCATGTTGTCCGCCGTCTCGCCCGGCCCGAGCAGCACCGGTACGACGAGCGAGGCCACCTTGCCGTCGCCCGGCCGCATCCGCAGCGCGCGGCCCACGGCCTGGACGAGGTCGGGCATCGAGCCGCGTACGTCGGCCCAGTACACGGAGTCGCAGTTCTTGGTGTCGATACCCTCGCCCAGGACCTTCACCGAGCACAGGAAGCACTTCTCCACCACGGTGCCGTCCGTGGCAATCCCGGCCGCGAACTCGTCGAGTGTTCGGCGGCGGTGGAGTGGTTTGTGCTCCCCGCACAGCCAGTTGGCCCAGATCGTTTCCGGGTAGAGGTCGGGATCGCTGGCGTACAGTTGCGCGGCGACGTCCGGAAGACCGGCCGCGAACGCTTCGGCTTCCTTGACGACGTGGTGGAAGACGAGAGTGCGCTGAAAGTTCTCCTCTGCTGATGCCTTCACCAGGGCGGTCTGGAGCGCGGCGAGCCGGGCCCCGCGGACCTCTGCCGAGCGGCCTTCAGCGCCCAGGAGCTGAGTGGCCTGGAGTTGGGTGTCGGTGATGTCGATGCAGACGACTTGGTAGGGGGCACAGATGCCCCGGTCCACGGCTTCCGAGAGGGTCAGGGTGTACGCCCTGCTGCCGAAGGGGCCCTTGGGGTCGTCGTCCATGCTCGCGACCAACTCCGGGGGTGCCGCGTGGTCGGTGTCCTCGTCCAGCTGCCACAGGCGGGGCGTGGCGGTCATGTAGAGGCGGCGTAGAGAGGGGATCTTCTGGTTGTCATGGACGACAGCCCACGGCTTCCCGATCCGGCCCGAAACACGGTGCGCCTCATCCACGACGATCAAGTCCCAGGCCGCGAGGCCCTCGGCGTGCGCCCGCTCCAGAGTGCCCAGCCCAAGGCTGGCGTACGTGGCGAAAACGGTCACCTTGGACAGGCCTCGCGTCCACTCAACCAGCTCGTCCACGTCTGTGGTGTTGGGGAAGGACGCCTCCTCACCTCGCAGCGAGGACACCCCGATCATCGGCCCCCTGCGGCCCCCCTCGTGCCACGCGGACTCGGTCTGGGCGAGCAAGTCCAGCGAGGGCACGAGCACCAGCACACGGCCCGCGCGAAGCTCCTCCGCACTGCGGACCGCCACCCGGGTCTTCCCGGACCCCGTTGCCATGATCACCTGCGTTCGAAGCCCTCGTTCGCACACAAGTGATCTTGCAGGCAATTCAAGGGCACGCACGACCGCATCAATCGCTTCTCGCTGGGCCGCCTCGCGCTGATCAACGTGGTCGGTGCTCGACATATCCGCCTGCCTTCTCCTGAGATGCCGCTCGGTCGATGCAAGCGGCAGGAAACGGGAAACCTGCACGTAGAGAGGCCACACGAGATACGGTTGGACTGACGCGATCGGCTGGTGACCATGTCCTGCCAGAGCGCCAGAAAAGCCGTTGAGATCGATCCGCAGGCTCTCGAGTGCCTCAAGAGGCGGCAGCCTCTGATTCCATAGCTTATCTCAACATGAAAACGAAGCAGTAATAACCCATGGATTTTTTCAATGTGGCTGGAGCCTAAAGGTTGTCCCGTAACTGCCGACTCGCCTCCGCGTTGGTCACAGCATGAGTGTGGTGATCTCGGCGAGTGATCCGATGTGGATCGAGCCGTTCTCGGGGCTGAGCGAGCCGCAGTTCCGCAAGCTGGTCGCGCTCGTGCGCGCCGTCGTGGCGGTGACGTCCAGCGGGGCCGGCCGTGGCGGCTGTGTCTGGAGGACCGGGTGCCGGAGCACCTCGCACCGTTGCTGGCGATCTCTCCCGCGCGGCGGCTGCGACAAGACACCGTACTGATCGTGGACGGCGCCCTCGCTCCCACTCGCGACAGGACGATCGCGGCATCCAGCAAGAAAGACTACCGGTATGCGACCAACCAGCAGGTGGTGATCGACGCCAACAGCCGGCTGGTGGTCGCCGTCGGCCTACCGCTGCCGGGCAACCGTAACGACTGGCGGGCCTTCACCGAGTCGGGCGTCGACCGAGCCTGCCGGGACGCGCCGGTTCTGGCGGACGGCGGCTACCAGGGGACCGGCGCCGTGATTCCGCACCGGCGGCGTCGCGGACAGGAACACTTCACGCCCGAGCAGGAAGCCGACAACGCCATCCACCGCAGGGCCCGGGCCCGGGTCGAGCACGTCTTCTCACGGATGAAGAACTGGAAGGTCCTGGGCGACTGCCGCCTGCGGGGAGCCGGCGTGCACCACGCGATGCTTGCGTCGCACGGCTCCACAACCTTGCGTTCAGCGGATGAGCTGGTCCGCCGCACCGTGAACTGAACCTCGACCATCCCGGGCCACGGCTCGTCGTCCGCCCATCGGACCGCCTCACATCGCAACTCAAGCACGAACGCCCCCACAGCCGAACAAGGTCATCAACGATCGCCAGTATGCCGCGACGCCAGGCCTTGAGCCTTTTCCAACCTGGCTGTCAGGTCCGCCGACCATGCCCGGCGCAGCGTTCGCCGCAGGGCGGCCGACTGTGGATCTGCTGGTCACAGGCCTGTCACCGGCTGACATGGTTACTCACTGGCACGCCCTTGACCAGCACAGACGTGAGGTTGGAAAAGGCTCCTTGGTTACGGACAACCTTTAGTAAGGCCGCCGTACCGCAAGCCAGCCCAATGCCTTCACACCTGCCCGGAGAACACTCTTCCCTTTCCTGTGCGCGCCGCCCTCAAGCGAATTCACCCTGGCGAGGGTGACGCCTGCCTGGGACGATCGCGAGATGTTCCGGAAATTTGAGTACCCCGTCCCGGTCCTTACGGTCGATGTGCCCTCGCGGCCGGCGCAACACCGGTCTGTCTTCTGGACCGGCACTACCCGTTCCCTGGCGCAGGCCTTCTCAGAGCTCAGCCTGGTCGCCGCCCGCGACGGTGCGAACGAAGTCATAGGAGTTCGCGTAATCAGGTCTGGGCATGAGCACCGGCTCGAGTATGAGGCTTACGGCACTGGCATCTGGTTCGCGTGACCGGCCAACAGACTGGCCCGTGCAGCCAGCGCCCGCGAAGCGGGCTTCTTGAAGCCCGGGAGCGAAGCGGACGGGCCGGGGTGAAGCGAAGCGGAACCCCTGACGGGCAGCCACGAAGTGGCAGGCCGTCAAGGCATCACGAAGCGAGGCCCGTTCACTGCGTTCACGGAGCGAAGCGGAGGGAACGCCCGCGCTTCGCGCGGACCGGGGAGCGAAGCGAGCCGGCTCCATAGCCCCTGGAGCGAAGCGGAAGGGGCGCGCCAAGCGAAGCGCGGCGCTTCGCTTGCTCATCGCGCAGCGATGAGG
>NZ_JBHUXS010000022.1:0-117224 GCF_042669245.1 Streptomyces sp. NPDC057249
GCCCACTCCGTCAGATTCACGCCCTGAGAACGACACTCACTCATGCGTGGTTACGCTCACTCCCTCAGCTCTGAGGAACAGCAGGTGGATACCCCCCACGTCACCACCCGTCGCGCCGCAGCCCTGGCCGCCGTGGCCGCGATGGTCCTCGTCGGCATGCAGACCGGTACGGCGAACGCCCACCCGAACACCCCCGGCGACTCCGCCTCCGCCACCCCGGCCTTCAACAGCGCCTCGGCCCGCACCGCCGCCATCGAGTCCGCCCAGTCCGACGCCTCCGCCACCGCCTCCGCACTGAAGCTGGGCGCCAAGGAGAAGCTGATCGCCCGTGACGTGATCAAGGACGCCGACGGCACCGTCCACACCCGCTACGAGCGCACCTACGCCGGACTGCCCGTCCTCGGCGGCGACCTCGTCACCCACACCGCCGCGAACGGCCGGCTCAAGAGCGTCACCAAGGCGACCACCGCCCGCATATCCGTGCCGTCCACCACGCCGAAGATCAAGACGGCGGCGAGCGCCCGCACGGTGATCTGGGCAGGCGACGGCACCCCCGTCCTCGCCCTGGAATCCGTGAAGACCGGCGTCCAGAAGGACGGCACCCCCAGCCGCAAGCGCGTCATCACCGACGCCACCACCGGCAAGGTCCTCCAGAGCTACGAGGAGATCGAGACCGCCGGCATCGGCAACAGCCAGTACAGCGGCACGGTCGACCTCACCACCACCGCGTCCGGCTCCGGCTTCGAGCTGACCGACGGCGACCGCGGCGGCCACAAGACGTACGACCTGGGCCAGGGCACCAGCGGCACCGGGGACCTCGTCACGGACGACGACGACACCTGGGGCGACGGCACCGGCGACGACCGCCAGACCGCCGCCGTCGACGCCCACTACGGCGCCGCGCGGGCCTGGGACTTCTACAAGTCCGCCTTCGGCCGCGACGGCATCGCGGGCGACGGCAAGGCCGCGTACTCCCGCGTCCACTACGGCGACGCGTACGTCAACGCCTTCTGGGACGACAGCTGCTTCTGCATGACCTACGGCGACGGCGCCGACAACAAGAGCGCCCTCACCGCCCTCGACGTCGCCGGCCACGAGATGAGCCACGGCCTCACCTCGTCCACCGCCAACCTCGACTACGCGGGCGAGTCCGGCGGGCTCAACGAGGCCACCAGCGACATCCTCGGCACCTCCGTCGAGTTCTCCGCCGACAACGCCACCGACGTCGGCGACTACCTCATCGGCGAGAAGATCGACATCAACGGCGACGGCAGCCCGCTGCGCTACATGGACCAGCCCAGCAAGGACGGCGGCTCGGCCGACTACTGGGACAGCGGCGTCGGCGACCTCGACGTCCACTACTCCTCCGGCGTCGCCAACCACTTCTTCTACCTGCTCGCCGAGGGCAGCGGCGCGAAGACGATCAACGGTGTCGACTACGACTCCCCCACCGCCGACGGCTCCACCGTCACCGGCATCGGCCGGGACAAGGCCGTCCAGATCTGGTACAAGGCCCTGTCCGCGTACATGACCTCCACCACCGACTACGCGGACGCCCGCACCGCCACCGAGAAGGCGGCGACCGACCTCTACGGCGCCGACAGCGCCGAGCTCAAGGCCGTCGACGCGGCCTGGAGCGGCGTCAACGTGAAGTAACCCGTACGCGGGAGCAGAAGCGGGAGCCGGTCAGCCGTCCGCGGCGGGCCGGCTCCTGCCGTACAGCCACGCCTTCCACAGGTCCGACAGGTCCTGCCCCGTCTCCTCCTCCACGTACGCCGTGAAGTCCGCCGTCGACGCGTTGCGGTGCCGGTACTTCTCCGTCCAGCCCTTCAGCAGCGCGAAGAACTCCTCGTCGTCGTCCACCGCCTCGCGGATCTTGTGGACGACCATCGCCCCGCGCCCGTACACCGGATCGTCCGAGATGGCCGCGGCCGACGGCGGATCGGCGGGCGGGAACGCCCAGTTGTCCTCGTCCTCGTAGGCGTCGTCGAACGACTCCTCCGCCGGGGTGTCCTCCTTCTCCTCCTCCCACAGCCACTCCGCGTACGTCGCCAGACCCTCGTTCAGCCACATGTCGCGCCAGCTCTCCGGTGTGACCGAGTCGCCGAACCACTGGTGCGCCATTTCGTGGACGAGCAGCCCGGCGCTCGGCGGGCCGGGGAAGAACGGCCGGGTCTGCGTCTCCAGCGCGTACCCCGCGTCGTCCTCGCGGTCCACGATCGCGCCCGTCGCCGAGAACGGATACGGACCGAAGTGCTCCGCCTCCCACGCCACGATCTCCGGGACCCGGCCGACGGTCCGCGCGCTCGCCTTCGCCACCTCCGGGTCCACGGCCGTGAACACCGTGATGCCGTCGGCCGTCGTCGACGTCTTCGTCTCGAACCGCCCGACGGCCAGCGTGGCGAGATAGCTCGCCATCGGCTCGGCGGTGTGCCAGCGGAAGGTGGTGCGGCCCTTCTCCGTCACCGGCGGCCCGGCGAGCACTCCGTTCGACACCGCCGTGAGGCCCTTCGGGACCGTGACCGCCAGGTCGTACGCGGCCTTGTCGCTCGGGTGGTGGTTCCCCGGGAACCAGGCCATCGAACCGGTCGGCTCACCGAGCGCCAGCGCCCCGTCGTCGGTCGGCAGCCAGCCCTCCTCGGACCCGTCCGGGTCGGTGATCGTCTTCGGCGATCCGGAGTAGCGCACGAAGGCACGGAACGTCTCACCCTTCCGCAGCCGGTCCTCGACCTCCGCGTCCGTACGGAGCGTCAGCTCGTTGCCCGCGCGGTTCACGGCGGCCGGGCGGCCCTCCACGGTCGCCGAGTCCACGGTCAGCCCGGCCAGGTCCAGATTGAACGAGCTCAGATCCTGCGTGGCGCGCGCGGTGATCTCGGCCGTCCCGCGCAGCGTCTGCTCGTCCGGGTCCACGTCGAGCGTGAGGGCGTAGTGCGTGACGTCGTAGCCCCCGTTGCCCAGCTTCGGGAAGTACGGATCGCGCACACCGGACGCGCCCGGCTTCCCCTCGACCCCGCCGGAGCAGGCGGGCGCGAGGAGGGCGAGGGTGAGCAGGGGGAGGGCGGCGCGGGCTGCCCTGGGGGCCCTTCGGCGTACCGGAGTTCGATGATCCACACGGATGATCCTATGTGCGGAATGTCGCCATCCGGGGGTGGTGCGCCGGGTCACAGCACCGCGATCCCCAGCGGCCGTTCGCCCGCCGCCAGCCGGACCGGGGGCGTCCTCCCGTCGAGGGCGACGACCGTGATGCCGTTCCAGTAGCCGTCCCGGGTGAAGCCTCCCGTCACGTACGCCGTACGGCCGTCCCGCGACACGGCGACGTCCTCGTGCGGACCGTCCAGCCGCACGACGCGCTCGGAGCCGTCCGGCTCACGGATCGTCAGTGACGCCGCGTCGTCGCCGGAGGTGATCGGGCCGGTGCCGACGACGAGCAGCCGGCCGTCGGGGGTGAGCGCCGCCCCGTGCTGGTGGGTGTCGGCCGTCATCCGCTCGACGGCCACCTGCCCGGTGCGCGGGTCGAGGACCGCGAGCCGCTCGCCCTCGAACGGCAGCAGCAGCTTCCCGTCGGACGGCCGGACCACCGCGTAGTGCGGCTTCAGCCAGGACCCCAGCCCGCCCTCGGTCCCGTACGGGGCGACCTCCATGCGGCGCGCGCGGAGCGTGTCCGTACGGACGGACGTCACGTCGAACGAGTCGTGCCCGGTGGCGTACGCCTCCGAGCCGTCGCGCGACACGTCCACGTCGAAGGGCCGGCGCCCCACGGGGACCGTGCCGGTGACCGTCCGGGTCGCGGTGTCGATGACCTCAAGGACCCCGTCGCCGTCGGGCACGTTGACGCCGACGTACGCGTGGCGGCCGTCGGGGGCCAGCGCGATACCCATCCCGCCGCCCCGGTATTCCCCCGTCGTCACGGGCCCGGTCCGCGTCCGGTACGGAATCCGGGCCAGCCGCGTCCGCTTCCCGGTGTCCACGACCGCGACGCCCTCGGCGGTGGCGACCCACGCCCGCCCGTCCGCGCCGACCGCGACGCCGTAGGGGGCGGTGCCGACCTCCACCCGGTCGAAGACGCCCCGTACCGGGTCCACGAAGGACACGGTGTCGGCCCCGAAGTCGGCGACGAGCAGAGTCCCTTCGGGGGTCGCCCCGGGCTCGGGCGTGGCGGTGGGCGCGGGGGCCCGGGCGTCCGGCGCGGAGGGCGGCCCCCCACCGGGCGCGGCCGTACCCCCGCACCCGGCGAGCAGGGCGACCGCCGCGAGCACGGCCGCGACGGCGGGGGCGGCCCGGCGACCACCCGCACGGCGCGCCGGGCGGACGGGGCCGGCGCTCACCGCGTGCCCCCGCCGTCCGACGCCTCCGCGTCCCGCAGCAGCGCCGCGATCCCCGCGAACCCGCGCCGTTCCGCGTGCTCCAGCGCCGTCACCCCGTCGCCGTCCGCCAGCCCCGGCGTCGCGCCCGCCGCGAGCAGCAGCTCCACGATCTCCAGGTGCGCCCGGCCGCCGTCACCGAGGATCACGGCCTCCAGCAGGGCCGTCCAGCCCAGCCGGTTGACGTGGTCCACCGCGATGTCGGTGACCCTCAGCAGCTCCCGTACGTACGCGACATGACCGCGCTCACTCGCCGGGATCAACGCGATCCCGCCGAACCGGTTGCGCAGCTTCAGATCGGGCCCCGCCGGGAGCAGGGCGTGCAGCATCTCCACGCTGCCGGTGACTCCGGTGGCCAGCCACGGGCTCTCCTCGCGCCGGTCCTGCGCGTCCGGGTCGGCACCCGCCGCGACGAGCAGCCGGGCCACCTCGACGTGGTCCCCGTGGACGGCCAGGAGCAGCGGGGTGCGCAGTTCCTCGTCGCGGGCGTCGACCCGGGCGCCGCCCTCGATCGCGGTCCGCACTCCGTCGGGGTCGCCGGTGCGCGCGGCGTCGAGCAACTGGTGATCGAGGGCGTTCATGTCCGTCTCCCGGGGGTGCGCGTGCGTACTACTTGGCCAGGGCGGCGACGCCGGCCCGCGCGAACTTCTCGTCCAGGTCGCCGCTGGGCGCGCCCGCGACGCCGATGCCCGCCACCGGGGCGCCCTTGACCTGCACGGGGGCGCCGCCCCCGAGGAACAGCGTGCCAGGGATGTCCTTCAGGTTCGGGGCCTGGGCGAGCCGCTCGGCCAGCTCGGAGGTCGGGGCGTTCCACGACACGGCGGTGTACGCCTTCTTCTCGGCCGACTCGTACGCCTGCGGGCCCGAGCCGTCGCCGCGCAGGGTCAGGATCGTGTTGCCGTTGCGGTCCACCACCGAGACCGCGACGCGCTGGTTCTCCTTCTTCGCCGCGTCCAGGGCGGCCTTCGCGGCCTTCGTCGCGGCGTCGAGCGTCAGGTGCGTCGACTGCTGGAGGTTGCGGTGCGCGGTGTCGGCCTTGACGGCGGTCGCGGGGGCGGCGGCCGGGGTGGACGCGTTCGCGGACATCGCGCCGAACGTGCCGGCCCCGAGGGCGGCGGCGGCGACGGCACCGGTCAGGACGCGGGTACGCAGCGACATCTTCTTCATCAGGGGCTCCTCAGCGGGGGACGGAAGCGGGTGGTTCCCGCGTCCTGTCATCCATCGTTGGCCCGGAACCGCCTCCGGACGGTCGTCGTACCGGCTCGACCCGGCGCCCGGGACGGCTGACGTCCCCATCGGCCGATCGGTTGATGCGCGGGCGCCCGTCCGGGGTGACGATGGAATGTCCACGCAGGTCAACGGGGGTCCCCTTGGGACCGGAGAGGGGGTGCGAGGTGGATCAGGACGAGGGAACCGAGCGGCAGCCCCCGCCCTCGGACCGAACCGAACGGCACGGGTCCCGCCGCGACGCCGACGCGGCACGCAATGCCGACGCGGCACGGGGGCGCGGGGGTGCGCCGCGTGACGCCGCACGCCCGCGTCGCCGCCCGGGGTCGGCGGGGTCCCGGCCCGTCGACGACGCCGACACCCGCCCTCTCGCCCTCCTCATGCACGCCGCGTTCTTCCTGCTCCTCGGCGCCTCGCTCGCCCGGTTCCTGCTCCGGCACCCCGGGGAGGCCCGCACGCCCTGGATCATCGGGCTGTCCATCGCCCTGGCCGTGCTCTACGTCATGGGGCCGGTGCTCGGCTCGCGTCCCACCGCCCGCAGCCTCGTCTGGCTCGGCGGGCTCGTCGTCGTGTGGATGGTGGTGGTCGTCCTCGCGCCCAGCTTCGCCTGGTGCGCGGTGCCGCTCTTCTACACCGGGCTGCGCATCCTGCCACCCCGCGCCGCGTACGCCCTCGTCGCCCTGCTCACGCTGTTCGTCGTCGCCGCGCAGCTCCGCCTCGCGCACGGCTTCGACCCCAACCTCGTGCTCGCCCCGCCCGCCGTCGCCGCCGTCGCCACCGCCGTGTTCGTCCATATGCGGCGGCAGGCCGTGCGACAGGGCCGGCTCATCGACGACCTCCTCCGCACCCGCCGCGAACTCGCCGCCACCGAGCGCCGCGAAGGCACCCTCGCCGAACGCCAGCGGCTGTCCATGGAGATCCACGACACCCTCGCCCAGGGCCTGTCCAGCCAGCAGATGCTCCTCCAGGCCGCCGACCGCACCTGGGACACCGACCCGGCCGCCGCCCGACGCCACATCCGTACCGCCGAAGGCATCGCCGAACGCAACCTCGCCGAGGCCCGCCGCTTCGTCCACGACCTGGCCCCCGCCGACCTGGCCGAGGGCGGCGGCCTCGACGCGGCCCTGCACGCACTGGCCGCCCGCGAAACCGCCCAGGCGCAGGGCAGGCTCACCGTCCGCTGCCACATCGAGGGCGCCCCGCACACCGTCCTGCCCGACCGCACCCAGTCCGCCCTGCTGCGGATCGCCCAGGGCGCCCTGGCCAACGTCGCCGAACACGCGGGCGCCACCGAGGCCGCCCTCACGCTCACGCACCTGGACGACCGCACCGTCCTCGACATCGCCGACAACGGCCACGGCTTCACGCCCGCCACCGCCACCGGAAGCCCCGGCGGGGTGCGCGGCCACGGGCTGCCCGCCATGCGCGCCCGGCTGCACCAGCTCGGCGGCACCCTCACCATCGAATCGGCCCCCGGCGAAGGCACCGTCGTCACCGCCACCGTCCCCGTCGCCCCCACCCCCCAGGACCCCGCATGACCGCCGACCCCACCACCGACCGCATCCGCATCCTGCTCTGCGACGACCACGCCGTCGTACGCGCCGGGCTCCTCGCCCTCCTCGGCAGCGAACCGGACATCGAGGTCGTCGGCGAGGCGGGCAGCGGCGAGGAAGCCGTCGCGCTCGCCACCCGGCTCACTCCGGACGTCGTCCTGATGGACCTCCAGCTCGGCACCGGCATCGACGGCGTCGAGGCGACCCGCCGCATCGCGGCCCGGACCGGCACCCACGTCCTCGTCCTCACCACGTACGACACCGACGCCGACATCACGCGCGCCATCGAGGCCGGCGCCACCGGCTACCTGCTCAAGGCCGAACGCCCCGAGGAACTGTTCGCCGCCATCCGCTCCGCCGCCCAGGGCCGCACCACGCTCTCGCCGCCCGTCGCCAGCCGCGTGATGGCCCGCATGCGCGCGCCCCTGCCCACCCTCACCGACCGCGAACGCGACATCCTCGGCCAGCTCTCCCGGGGCCTGGGCAACCGCGAGATCGCCCGCGCCCTGTTCATCAGCGAGGCCACGGTCAAGACGCACCTCGGCCGCATCTACGACAAGCTGGGCGTCGACACCCGCGCGGGCGCCGTCGCCGTCGCCAAGGAACAGCGCCTGCTGCCCTGAGGCCCCCGGACCGCTGGTGCCGGACCGACACGCCGGGCATGACACCATCGGACCGTGCTCGACATCGGCTACTCCCTCTCCCGCCGCTTCCCCGACCCCCCGCAGACCGACTACCGCCGCGCGGACGTCCACGCGCTGCGGCACGACCTGTTCTCCGGGGACGTCTACCTCGCGGACACCAAGGAGGACCGCGAAGTATCCACAGCCTGGGGATGGGTGCCGGTGCTCGACTTCGCCTGGGCGCTGTGCGACATCGTGGAACGGATCGACCAGGACCCGCGCGGCAACCGCTCGCACCGCCGCCAGCAGGCCGAACTGGACTTCACCGAGTCCTCCGACCGCATGCTCTTCGAGCGCCGCTTCGGCTGGGTCGACATCGAGGCCGACTGGATGGACCCCGAGGAACCGCCGCTCACCTTCAGCCACTCCCTCCTGCGCCGCGAAGCCCGCGACTTCCTGCACGACCTGATCGCCGACCTGGCCGACATGCATGAGGGCCTGGCCGACAACCCGGCCGTCTGGGACCTCCAGTCCCGCTTCCCCCGCCTCTGACCCGGCCCGGCCGCCCCCTCACGCCTCCACCCGCACCCCGATCTGCGCCGCGAACGCCGGCGCCAGCTCCATCAGCTGCACCGGGCTGATCACCGCACCCGCCAGCCGCTCCACCCCCCGCGCGATGTCCAGCTCCGCGACCGCCCGCAGATCCACCGCCTCCATCCGCGCCGCGCTGAAGTCCGCCCGCCTCAGCACGCAGTCCCGGAACTCCACCCGCGTCAGCCGCGCGCCCCCGAAGTCCGGCTCCGCCAGCACGCAGCCCTCGAAGACGACATCCGTCAGCCGGGCCTCCCGCAGATTCAGGTAGTCGATCTTCCCGCCGCGCACGAGCACCCGTTCCAGCACCGCCCCGTGCAACTGCGTCCCGCCCAGCCGCGCGTCCACCACCTCCACGTCCCGCAGCGACGCCTCCGCGAGATCGGTGCCCACCCCCCGTACCCCCGTCAGCACCGCGTCCATGAACCGCGCCCGCACCAGCTCCGCCCGGTCCAGGGCACAGCCCTCCAGCGCGCAGTCCATGAACCGCGCGCCCCTGCCCGACGCGTCCGCGAGTTCCACCGACGCCCCGAACCGCACCCCGTCGTAATCCCCGTCCGGTACGAGCCCGTCCCCCTCGAACTCCACCAGCGGCGGCAACCGCACCTCCGGCCGCCGCGCCGCCTTCACACCACCGCTCCGACCACCACCGCGCACCATGCCCCCATCGTGACGCACGCCACTGACAACGCCCCGCCGACGCTTGACCTCAACCCTGCTTGAGGTCACAGGCTGGGGCCGACAGAGCCCGCACACCACTCCGGGGGGACCCGCCATGCACGCCGTACGACTCCACGCCTTCGGGCCCGCCGAAAACCTCGTCCACGAACACGTCGACACCCCCCGGCCCGGCCCCGGCCAGGTCCGCATCGCCGTCCGCGCCGCCGGCGTCCACCTCCTCGACACCACGCTGCGCCAGGGCATCCCCGGCCCCCTCCCACCCGCCCAGCTGCCCACCGTCCCGGGCCGCGAAGTCGCCGGCACCGTCGACGCGCTCGGCGAAGGCACCGACCCCGACTGGCTCGGCCGCGACGTCGTCGCCCACCTCGGCAACGTCCCCGGCGGCTACGCCGAAATCGCCGTCAGCGACACCGACCGGCTCCACCTCGTGCCCGAAGGACTCGGCCACGCGGAAGCCGTCGCCATGGTCGGAACCGGCCGCACCGTCCTCGGCATCCTCGGCTTCACCCCCCTCGGCCCCGACTCCCTCGTCCTCGTCACCGCCGCCGCCGGAGGCATCGGCACCCTGATCGTCCAGTACGCCAAGAACGCCGGAGCCACCGTCATCGGACTCGCCGGAGGCCCCGCCAAGACCGCCCGCGTCCGGGACAACGGCGCCGACCTCGCCGTCGACTACACCCGCCCCGACTGGCCCGACCACGTCCGCGCCCACCTGGACGCACTCGGCCGCCGCGCCACCGTCGTCTACGACTCCGTCGGCTCCACCACCGCCCGCGCCGCCGTCGACCTCCTCGGCAAGGGCGGACAGCACGTCATCTACGGCCGGTCCGGCAACGGGCACCCCTTCTCCCCCACCGAGGACGAACGCGAAGCACGCGGCATCACCTCCGAGAACGTCCTCGGCCCCGGCCTGTTCCGCAAGGGCGGCGGACCGCGCGCGCTCGAAACCCGCGCCCTCGCCGAAGCCGCCGCCGGCCGCCTGCGCCCCGCGATCCAGAGCTACCCGCTCGCCCGCGCCGCCGACGCGCACCGCGACCTGGAGACCCGGCGCACCATCGGCAAGGTGGTCCTCATCCCCTGACGGCGGAACCCGCCCGCCTCACGCCCCGCCCAGCTCCGCCAGCGCCCCGTCGGTCAGCCGGTACACCGTCCACTCGTCCTGCGGACGCGCGCCCAGCGACTCGTAGAACGCGATCGACGGGGCGTTCCAGTTCAGCACCGACCACTCCAGGCGCTCGTAACCCCGCTCCACACAGATCCGCGCCAGCTCCGTCAGCAGCGCCTTCCCGTGCCCGCCGCCGCGCCGCTCCGGGCGTACGTACAGGTCCTCCAGATAGATCCCGTGCACTCCGCGCCACGTCGAGAAGTTCAGGAACCAGAGCGCGAAGCCGACGACCTCGCCGTCCTCGTCCGACTCGGCGATGTGCGCGAACGCGGCGGGCCGCTCGCCGAACAGCGCCTCCCGCACGTGCTCCTCCGTCGCACGCACCTCGTGCAGGGCCTTCTCGTAATCGGCCAGCTCACACACCATGGCGTGGAGGGCGGGGACATCTGCGGGGGTAGCGGTACGAATCATGGGGGCAGCGTAAACAGCGCCCCGCCGACGGCTACCCCCGGCCCAGCACCACCCGTGCGATCTCCGCCTGCTCCGGCGCCAGCCGCCGCGCCCCGCCGGACACCGTCCAGCACCCGTTCTGCAGTACCCGTCCCAGCGTCCACGCCGCCGCCCGCTCCCGGTCCAGCCCCAGCACTCCGGTCAGCACGTCGAACCGCCTCCCCACCGCGTCCGCGTCGAACCTGTTCACCAGCGCGGGCAGCAGCTCGAATCCCGGGTCCCCCACCAAGGGCTTCGGATCGATGGCCACCCACCCGGACCCGCCGTCCGCCGCCAGCACGTTCCCGAAGTGCAGGTCCCAGTGCAGCAGCCGGTCCCCCGGCTCCGCCGCCACCTCACGCACCGCCGCCGCGCAGTCCCGTACGAGCCCCCGCTCCTCCTCGTCCGCCAGCGCCGCCACCACGTCCGGCGCGGCGGCCAGCATCCGGGAAGCCGCCTCCGCGAGCCCGCGCAGCCCGTGCCCGGCCCCCGCCGCCCCCGGCCGCACCGCCGTCAGCTCCGCCAGCAGCCCGGCGATCACCCGGACCGCCCGGTCCGCGTCCGGCTCACCCTCCAGCGAACGGCTTCCGTCCAGCCGCTCCAGGAGCATCGCCCCGGACTCCGGATCGTGCTCCAGCAACCGCACCGCCCCGGCCCCCGCCGCACCCCACAGCCGCAGCGCGACCGGCTCCCCCACCGTCTCCGCGTCCACCGGCTGCAACTTCAGTACCGCCCGCCGCCCGTCCCCCACCCGCACCACCGGCACAACCAGCGCGCACACCCCGTGCATCACCGCACCGTCCCGGCGCAGCCCCCACCGCTCCATGCACTCCGCCGCCATCCCCGGCAACGCGGCCACGAACGCCCGGCCGGCCTCCCCGTTGTACGCGGACTGGGTGGCGACGAGCTCATCCGGAATCTCGATCACGGCCCCGATCGTAGGAGCGTGCGCCGACCGGGCAAGCCCTCCGGCCACCCAGCACGGCCCGGCCGGCTCCTCCGCGCACCGGTTCCTGGATCCGCAGCGCCCCCGGCACCTACCTCTGGCTGGCCGCCCTCCTCGTCACCACGGTGATCGTCCACCAGATGTCACCAGCCTTCGAGGAGGAGTTCCTCGTGCCAACGCTCCACCAACATCCACGAGCTGTCCCGCGCCCCCGTCCGCGTCCTCATCGCCGGCACGTCGCCGCCACCGCCCACGTCCTCGCCACCCTCGTCAGCGAATCCATCCTCGCCTGGGCCATCCGCCACGGCCATGCCCCGCCCTCCGCGGCCGACACCCTCGACATGGGCGCCAGCTACGCCCTGGCCGACGTGATCGCGGTCCTCACCTACTGCATCCCCCGCCCCTGGCGCCCGCCGTACCTCTTCGCGGTCCTGGTGATCTACACGCTCCCCCTGACCGCCAACCCGACGTTCACGGACATCGGCCACCTGACAGCGGCCCTGATCGGGCTGGGGTGCTATCCGCTGACGCGGCGCGGGGCATAAAAAAAACCAGGTCAGCGGGGCGCTGACCTGGGATTTGAGCCGCCTGTCGGAATCGAACCGACGACTTTTCGATTACAAATCGAACGCTCTGGCCAACTGAGCTAAGGCGGCAACGCGCACGCTGAGAAGGCCACGCGCGCGATCCTCACTTTACACAGCACCCCACGTTCTACTCCACGAAGATCTCTCGCCCCCGTAACCACCCGAGCACCCGTGCGTTAAGAACACTGACGTGCTGATCCGGATATCGGACGGCCGAGGGGCGGGGAGGGCTCATGGCGGACACCGAGGACCAGCGGACGCGCGTTACGGGCGACGAGGCCAAGCGCATCAAGCGCGAGGCACTGGGCATCGGCGACCGCAGAAAGCATCAGGGTCGTGCGGCCACGGCCATCAAGAGCAGGGTCAAGGAGCCGGGTACGCAGCAGCGCGTGTACCGCTACCGCTTCTACCCCACCCCCTCGCAGGCCGAGCAGTTGGAGAAAACGTTCGGGGCCTGCCGTTGGGTCTACAACGAAGGGTTGGCACTCCGGTCGGGTGCGTGGGAGCAACACCGTGTGTCCGTCGGCTTCGCCGAGTCGTGCCGGGCGTTGACGGGCTGGCGGCAGGCGCCGGAGACGTCGTGGCTGCGCGAGGTCTCGTCGACGGTCCTTCAGCAGGCGTTGCGCCATCTGGACGGGGCGTTCACACGGTTCTTCAAGCAGTCGGCGAAGTATCCGCAACGAAAGAAGAAGCATCGGTCACCGGATTCGGCGAGCTACGTACGCACCGGCTTCCGGTGGTCGGAGGATCCCGAGCGGCCCGGCACGGGCCTGGTGACACTGGCGAAGCAGACAACGCCACTGGATGTGCGCTGGTCCCGGCCCTTGCCGGCTGGTGCGGCGCCGGTGAGGTTGTCCGTGACGCGTGACCGCGCCGGCCGGTACTTCCTCGCGGTGCTGGTGGAGGAGTACATCGCTCATCTGCCCACAGCGCTCCTGCCGGGCAGTCGCGAGCCGAAGGCCGTCGGAATCGACCTCGGCCTGGCCGCCCTCGTGACTCTGGACGACGGAACGAAGGTGGACCATCCACGGCTGCTGAAGAAGTACGACAAGGAGCTGGCGCGGCTGCAGCGGGGTCTACACCGCAAGAAGAAGGGGTCGAACAACCGGGGCAAGGCCCGGAAGCGGATCGCTCGGCTGTACGCGCTGATCAGTGACGTACGCAGAGGCATGCTGGACCAGTTGACCACCCGCCTCGTGCGCGAGAACCAAGTGCTCGTGGTGGAAGACCTGGCCGTCATGAATCTGCTGCGTCCGGCAGTCGGGAAGGGCCGGCGCCGCAAGGCCCGGCTGAACCGGTCGATCATCGATGCCGCCTGGGGTGAGCTCGTACGGCAGTTGCGGTACAAGTGCGCGTGGTACGGGCGGACGCTGGTGATCGTGGACCGCTTCTTCCCGTCGACACGGCGGTGCTCCGACTGCCACGCGAAGGGGCCGTCGCTCGACGTGTCCGTACGGGAGTGGACCTGCACGGATTGCGGTGCGGTCCACGACCGGGATGTGAACGCGGCGCGGAACCTCCGTGACGAGGGCATGCGGCTGTACTGGCTCGTGGCCACCGCGCTGCCGCCGGGACGGATGCCACCGCCGGTGATCAAGGCGTCGGAGCTGGCAGACGTACAGCTGGCTGCGTAAGAAGTACTGCGGTACGGACCGACGGGCCGTCGGTCGTCATGCCTACGGAGCCCATGTAAGACCGGTCGGGAGCGCCCCTCAGGGGTGCGTCCGGGCGGCGGGGGCGTCGAAGCAGGAAGTGCGTGCGAGGCACGAGGCCAAAAAGCCGGCGCTCTGCCCTGCGCGTGCGGGTCAAAAGTGCGGTGCTCTGCCATCCCGCACGCACACGGTCAAAAGGCCACCGCTCTGCTGCGAGATTTTCCTCCCCCAAGAACTACTGACAGATTCGAAACCGCCAGGTAGCGTCCTTGCAGGTTCACTCCGATGGACCAGACCACTCCCTTACAACGGATCGTCCGGCACGTTCCTGCCG
The DNA here is from genome assembly GCF_042669245.1 of Streptomyces sp. NPDC057249. Taxonomy (NCBI): domain Bacteria; kingdom Bacillati; phylum Actinomycetota; class Actinomycetes; order Kitasatosporales; family Streptomycetaceae; genus Streptomyces; species Streptomyces sp. NPDC057249. The sequence goes on from NZ_JBHUXS010000022.1 coordinate 14,150, forward strand.
GTGGAGGAGAAGAATCAGCATGGCCAGTGTCACGTTCGACAAGGCGTCCCGCGTCTACCCCGGCTCCACGAAGCCCGCGGTCGACCAGCTCGAGATCGACATCGCGGACGGTGAGTTCCTCGTCCTCGTCGGTCCCTCCGGTTGCGGCAAGTCCACCTCCCTCCGCATGCTCGCCGGCCTCGAGGACGTCAACGGCGGCGCCATCCGCATCGGCGACCGCGACGTCACGCACCTGCCGCCGAAGGACCGGGACATCGCCATGGTGTTCCAGAACTACGCGCTGTACCCGCACATGACCGTCGCGGACAACATGGGCTTCGCGCTCAAGATCGCCGGTGTCAACAAGACCGACATCCGGGCGAAGGTCGAAGAGGCCGCCAAGATGCTGGACCTCACCCAGTACCTGGACCGCAAGCCGAAGGCGCTCTCCGGTGGTCAGCGCCAGCGTGTCGCGATGGGCCGCGCGATCGTGCGTGAGCCGCAGGTCTTCCTCATGGACGAGCCGCTGTCGAACCTCGACGCCAAGCTCCGTGTCTCCACCCGTACGCAGATCGCCTCGCTCCAGCGCCGCCTGGGCATCACGACCGTGTACGTCACCCACGACCAGGTCGAGGCCCTGACCATGGGCGACCGCGTCGCGGTCCTCAAGGACGGTCTCCTCCAGCAGGTCGACTCGCCGCGCAACATGTACGACAAGCCGGCGAACCTCTTCGTGGCCGGCTTCATCGGCTCCCCGGCGATGAACCTGGTCGAGGTCCCGATCACCGACGGCGGCGTGAAGTTCGGCAACAGCGTCGTCCCGGTCTCCCGCGAGGCGCTGACCGCCGCCGCGAACCGCGGTGACACCACCGTCACGGTCGGCATCCGCCCCGAGCACTTCGACATCGTCGAGCACGGCGGCGCCGCCGGCAAGGCCCTCGTCAAGGACACCTCGGGTGCCCCGGCCGGCCTGGCCGTCTCGGTCAACGTGGTCGAGGAGCTCGGCGCCGACGGCTTCGTCTACGGTGCCGCCGAGGTCGGTGGCGAGCACAAGGACCTGGTCGTCCGCGTCGGCGGCCGCGCCGTTCCGGAGAAGGGCACCAAGCTGCACGTCGTGCCCCGCCCGGACGAGCTGCACGTCTTCGCCACGTCGACCGGTGAGCGCCTCACCGCCTGACGTCGCACCCGCTGTACGGTGGCCCCGCACGCTCGTCGTGCGGGGCCACCGCGCGTTCCGGGCCGGGTTCGCGGCGGCGGAGGCGTGTGAAGCGAGCGGGGGCGAATTCCCCGCCAGAACGGTCATTTCGCTCCCGCTCGTCAACACGCGATTCGAAAAGCGCACTCGAACCATCCCCCGCGAGAGTGACGTAATGTCGCCACGCCATCACCGGCCGCTACGCTCGCTGCGTGACCCACACCGTGCGCCGTATCGGCCGAACCCTCGCTTTCGTACTGCCCGTCGTCATGGTCCTGTCCGGGACCCTCGCGGTCACCGCCGTGCCGTGGGCAGCCAGCAACTCCGACTCGCAGCTCCTCGCCGCGTCGGCCCGTACCGTCTCCGACGCCAAGGGTGCCGAAGCCGCCGTCAAGCCGCGGGCCCCGCAGGACGTCCTGCGCGACCGGCTCCTCCAGGAGCTCCGCGCCAAGGACCCCGGGGTCGCGCTGACGGACCTCCAGCGCGCCGTCGAGGGGCGCCCGTCGCTCGCCAAGCACTGCATGTCCATCGCGAAGACCCTGGGCAAGGCGGCCGTCGAGAAGTACGGCCCGACGCGCGCGCACCGCTTCTCGCGCCCCGTCTGCGACACCTCGTTCGCCTCGGGCGTCGCCCAGTTCAGCTGACCGGCGCACCACTCCCCGCTGCCGGGCACGGCCTATCGTGCCTGGCATGCATACGTTTCCGACGCAGGCCGTGATCCTGGCGGGTGGCCAGGGGTCACGGCTGCGCCCGTACACCGATGACCGCCCCAAGCCGATGGTCGAGATCCCGGGCACCGGGACGCCGATCATCGGCCATCAGCTTTCCTGGCTGGCCGCCGAGGGCGTGACCGACGCCGTGGTGTCGTGCGGGCATCTGGCCGAGGTGCTCCAGGAGTGGCTGGCCGATGCGGTGCTGCCGCTGCGCGTGACGACGGTGGTGGAGTCCGAGCCGCTGGGGCGCGGCGGGGGCCTGAAGTACGCGGCGGCGCGGCTGCCCGAGCCGGACGAGCCGTGGTACGCGACCAACGGGGACATCTGGACGCGGTTCTCGCTGCGCGAGATGGCGGCGTTCCACGCGGAACGCGACGCGACGGCGACGCTCGCGCTGGCCCGGCCCCGGATTCCGTGGGGTGCGGTGGAGACCGACGCGTTCGGGCACATCACCGACTTCATCGAGGCGCCGCCGTCGCCGTATCTGATCAATGCGGGGGTGTACGTGTTCTCCCCCGCGTTCACGGGCATGCTGCCGGACCTGGGCGATCACGAGCGGACGACGTTCCCCCGGCTGGCCCGCGAACGCCGGCTGGCCGGCTACCCGTTGCCCCACGGGGCGTACTGGCGGGCGATCGACACCGCGAAGGACCTGACGGAGGCCGCCAAGGAGCTGGGCGAGCGGTAGGACGTACGGAAGCGGGGCGGGCCCGGAGGATGTTCCTCCGGGCCCGCCCCGTTCGCTGCCTCAGGGGCTCCCGCGGTCAGCCGAGGAGGCCGCCGATCGGGTTGCGGCCCCCGCTGCCGCCGTCCCCGCCGCCCGAGCCGGCGCCGGGGTCGGGGTCGGTGCCGCCGGTGGTGGAGCCGCCGCCGGTGCCGGTGGTCCCGGAGGAGCTGGGGCCGGAGCTGGTGGCGGGGGGCTGCTGGGGGGTGGTCTGCTGCGGGGGCTGCTGGCCGGTGCCCTGGGTCTGGCTGGGCTGTCCGGTGCTCGCGCCCGCCGCCTGGCCCGTCTCGCGGACGCTGCCCGAGGAGGGCGTGGAGGCGTCGGCGGACGGGGTGCTGGGTGCGGTGCTGTGGGACGGGGCGGGCTGGTGGCCGGTGGGGCTCTTGGACGCCTTGCCCTTGCGGGACTTGTCGGGGAGGGGCGAGCCGGGGAGCTGGTTGGTGGGCACGCCGTGCGGGCCGGGAACGGTGACGACCTCCGTGGAGCGGACGGCGCCGCCGAGGACGGAGCCGATGAGCAGGGTGAGGCCGACGACGACGCTGGCGACGACCGCGCCCCGGCGCAGCACGCGGCGGCGCAGGTCCCAGATCTCGGAGCGGGGGCCGAGCTTGCGCCAGGCCTCTCCGGCGAGCCGCCCGTCGATGGAGTAGACGGGGGCGCCCGCGATGATCAGCGGGCTCCAGGCGGCGAGGTAGATGATGTCCGGCGCGTCGTAGGCGGCGACGGTGCGCCAGCTGACGGTGACCAGGAGGGCGGCGGACAGCAGGGCGCCGACGGTGGCGGCGACGCGCTGCCAGAGCCCGAGGACCGTGAGGACGCCGACGACGACCTGGAGGAAGGCGATGGAGAGGCCGGCCCCGACGGGGTGCGAGAGGGCGAACTCGCGCAGCGGCTCGGCCATCGCCCACGGGTGGAGCGAGTTCAGCCACTTGACCATCGAGCCGCGCTCGCCGCCGTCGAAGTACACGGGGTCGCAGAGCTTGCCCATGCCGGCGTAGATGGAGATGAAGCCGAGGAAGACCCGCATCGGCAGGAGGACGACGCCGAGGTTCATGCGGCGGCCCGGGTAGTACGCGTGGCGGACGTCGTCGGCGCCGCCCTGACGCCGGCCGCGCTCCTCCTCGTCGGTGAGGTCGACGGCGGCCTCGTCGTCGTACGGGCCCCGCTCGTCGTAGCCGTCCGGGTCGTACGGCCCGGGGTCGACGGGGTCGTAGGCACCGACCGCCCGGCGCATGGGCGGCAGCAGGGGCCCGCCGGAGCGGGGTGCGCCGATGACGGGGTTGGGCTGGGTCTCTTCGAGCGGGGACTCGTCGAGGCGCGGGATGACCTGGGTGCCGGCACCGCCGCGTCCGTGGTCGAACTCGTAGGAGGCGTACGGGTCGTAGGGGTCGTACGCGGTCTCCGGGCTGCCGGTGGTGGAGTTGCGTACGGCCTGGAGGAGCCCGGTGGCGCCGGGGTCGCCGGGGGCGGACTTGCCGCTCCAGACGACGGGGGCGCGCCGGCCGCGTCCGGCTCCGGGGGCGCTCATGGCGGGAATCCTGGGCGCGCCGGCGGGGGTCACACCGCGCAGCCGTGCGCGCTGGCCGGGGGCGAGCTGCACCCGGAAGCTGGCGTGGTTGACGATGACCTGCGCAGGGTCGCAGTCCACCTTGGTCATGCTCAGGGCGGGTAGTTCGTCGAACCGAGGCGTTCTGGTGTCCACACTCATCTAACCGAGTGATGTGTGATTAGGACACTGCCTTGACCGTGCCGAAGGTGTCCGAGACCCGTCAACAGGTGGTGGGGGGTTGCGCGGGGGCGCGTGCACGTGCGCGCGCGCCCCCGGGCGGCCCCTCGGACCGGTCGGTCAGGCGCGGCGGCGCGCGACCTCGTACATGACGATGCCGGCGGCGACACCGGCGTTGAGCGACTCGGCGCCGCCCGGCATGTTGATCCGGACGCGGTAGTCGCAGGTCTCGCCGACGAGGCGGCCGAGGCCCTTGCCCTCGCTGCCGATGACGATGACGACGGGCCCGCCGAGCGCTTCGAGGTCCTCGACGGTGTGCTCGCCGTCGGCGGCGAGGCCGACGACCGCGATGCCGTCCTTCTTGAACGCTTCGAGGGCGCGGGTCAGGTTGGTGACCTTGGAGACGGGGGTGCGGGCGGCGGTGCCGGCCGAGGACTTCCAGGCCCCGGCGGTCATGCCGGCGGCGCGGCGCTCGGGGACGACGACGCCGTGGCCGCCGAAGGCGGAGACGGAGCGGACGATCGCGCCGAGGTTGCGCGGGTCGGTGACGCCGTCGAGGGCGACGATGAGCGGGTCCTCGCCGTTGTCGTACGCGGCTTCGAGGAGGTCCTGCGGGTCGGCGTACTCGTAGGGCGGGACCTGGAGGACGAGACCCTGGTGGTTGAGCCCGCCCGTCATGCGGTCGAGCTCGGGGCGCGGGGCCTCCATGAGGTTGATGTTGCCGCGCTCACCGGCGAGCTGGAGGGCTTCGCGGACGCGCTCGTCGTTGTCGATGTACTGCTGGACGTAGAGCGTGGTGGCGGGGACGCCGTCGCGCAGAGCCTCGTACACCGGGTTGCGGCCGACGACCATCTCCGAGGTGCCCTTGACGCCGCCGCGCCGGGGGGCGGGGCGGCGGGCGGCCGCCTGCCTGGCCTGGGCGTTGGCGACGCGGTTCTTCTTGTGTCCCTTGCGGGCGGAGGCGGGCGGGGTCGGGCCCTTGCCTTCGAGGCCCCGGCGTCGCTGGCCACCGCTGCCGACCTGCGCGCCCTTCTTGTTGGACGTGCGGCGGTTCCTGCGCTGGCTGTTCCCGGCCATGACCTACCTGTTTCGTTGCTTCGGTCGTGCGTGCGTACAAGTGAAGTGTGCCGCCCGGCGGACCGGGCGGCATGTGGTGGGCTACTGGCGGGGGCCGAGTGTCCACCGGGGGCCGGACGGGCTGTCCTCGATGACGAGTCCGGACTGGTTGAGCTGGTCGCGAATGGCGTCGGCGGCGGCCCAGTCCTTGCGGGCGCGCGCGGACTGCCGCTGGTCGAGGACGAGGCGGACGAGCGTGTCCACGACGCCGTGGAGGTCGTCGCCGCGGTCGCTCTCACCGGCCCAGTGGTCGTCGAGCGGGTCGAGGCCGAGGACGCCGAGCATGGCGCGGACCTCGGCGAGGCGCGCGACGGCGGCTTCCTTGTCGTCGGCGGCGAGGGCGGAGTTGCCCTGGCGGACCGTGGTGTGGACGATCGCGAGCGCCTGCGGGACGCCGAGGTCGTCGTCCATGGCGTCGGCGAAGGCGGGCGGCACCTCGGCGGCCGGGGCGACGGTCTCGCCGGCCTTCTCGGTGACGCGCTGGATGAAGCCCTCGATGCGGGCGAACGCCGACTCGGCCTCGCGCAGGGCCTCCTCGCTGTACTCGATCATGGACCGGTAGTGCGGGGTGCCCAGGTAGTAGCGCAGGACGATGGGGCGCCAGGTTTTGACCATCTCGCTGACGAGGACGGAGTTGCCGAGGGACTTCGACATCTTCTCGCCGGACATGGTGACCCAGCCGTTGTGCACCCAGTAGCCCGCGAAGTCGTCGCCGAACGCCTTGGCCTGGGCGATCTCGTTCTCGTGGTGCGGGAAGATCAGGTCGATGCCGCCGCCGTGGATGTCGAAGGCGGTGCCGAGGTACTTGTGCGCCATGGCGGAGCACTCCAGGTGCCAGCCGGGGCGACCGCGGCCCCAGGGCGTCTCCCAGCTGGGCTCGCCGGGCTTGGACGCCTTCCACATGGCGAAGTCGCGCTGGTCGCGCTTGCCGGTCTCGCCCTCGCCGGAGGGCTGGCGCAGGTCGTCCAGCTCCTGGTTGGACAGCGCCAGGTAGCCGGGGAACGAGCGCACGTCGAAGTAGACGTTGCCGTCGGCGGCGTACGCGTGGCCGCGCTCGATGAGCCCGCGCATCATCTCGATCATCTCCGGGACGTGCCCGGTCGCGCGCGGTTCGTAGGTGGGCGGCAGGCAGCCGAGCGCGTCGTAACCCGCGTTGAACGCCCGCTCGTTCTCGTAACCGATGGACCACCAGGGGCGGCCCTGGTCGGCGGACTTCGCGATGATCTTGTCGTCGATGTCCGTGACGTTCCGGACGAACGTCACGTCGTAGCCGCGGTACGCGAACCAGCGGCGCATGATGTCGAAGTTCAGTCCGGACCTGATGTGCCCGATGTGCGGGGCGGCCTGGACGGTGGCGCCGCAGAGGTAGATCGAGACACAGCCCGCGGTGAGCGGGACGAAATCACGGATCTGCCGGGCGCTGGTGTCGTACAGGCGAATAGTCACCCCTCAAGGGTAGTGGGCCCGCACCAGTGCCCCGCGCCCCTGTGGATATTGCGGTCCCAGTTGTTACGCCCGCGCGGCCGGGGTCCGCTCGCGATGCGCACCCGCCGGCAGGGCCAGGGCGAGGGCGGCGCCCGCGAGGGGCACGGCGGCGAGCGCGGACCAGCGCAGCGGGGCGGACACGTCGAGCAGGGCGCCGGTGGCGGCGCTGCCGCCGAGCACGGCGAGCCCGGACACGGAGGAGAGCGCCCCGGTGGCGAGGCCGAGGTGGCGGTCGTCCACGAGGTCGGGCACGAGTCCGCGGGCGGCGGGCACCAGGAGCATCTGGCCGAGGGTGAGCAGGACGACGAGCACGGTGGCGGGGAGCAGTCCGCCGGGGCCGGCCGGGGTGAGCGGGACGGCGGCGAACCCGGCGGCGACGACCGCGAGGCCGGCGGCGAGCGCGGTGCGCGGGGTGACGCGGTCGGCGGACCAGCGGGTCAGGGGCAGTTGCGCGCAGACGACCAGGAGGGACGAGAGGGCGAAGAGGCGGCCGAGCGCCGTCTGCGATCCGGTGGCGTCCTCCACCTCCGCCGGGAGCGTCAGGTAAAGCTGGTTGTAGGCGATGAGGTAGCCGCTGTACGCGAGGCAGAGCAGCAGGAACGGCCGCCGGGTGAGGACGGCGCGCAGCGAGCCGGGCGCCGGGGTGCGGGCGACGGGGGCGCGGCGCGGCATCAGCAGGGCGTGGCCGGTGAGGACCGCGGTGAAGACGAGGGCGCCGGCGAGGCAGGCCGCGCGGAAGCCGTCGTCGAGGAGCAGCAGCAGCGACCCGATGAGCGGCCCGAGGAAGGCGCCGGCCTGTCCGGCGGCGGAGAAGCGGGCGAGGACCCGGGCGCGCGGGGTGCCGGTGAGCCGTTCGTGGCGGACGGCTTCGCGCGCGGTCTCGGACTCGACGGCGGGCGAGAAGAGGGCGGCGGCCAGTCCGGTGAGGACGACGGCGCCGATGACGGCGGCGGTGGAGGAGGCGAAGGCGAGCCAGCCGAACCCGGCGATGCGCAGGGCGCAGCCGGCGAGGACGACGGGGCGGGGGCCGTACCGGTCGGTGAGCGCCCCGCCGACGACGAAGAGGCCCTGCTGGCTGAAGGTGCGCAGGCCGAGGACGAGGCCGACGAGCCAGCCGGTCATGCCGAGGCCGGTGCCGAGGTGGGTGGCGAGGTAGGGCAGGACGGCGTAGAAGCCGATGTTGAAGGCGAGCTGGGTGGTGGTGAGGAGGCGCAGGTACGGGGTGGTGGCGGGGCTCATCGGGTGGCGTTCCGGCCGGTCCGGCCCCGCACGGCCGCGGCCGTGAGCACGGTCAGGACGCCGAGGACGGCGAGCGCGGCGGCGGGGGCGAGGACCGGCCAGGGGGCGCGTTCGGCGTAGGGGAGGTTCTCCGAGAGCATGCGGCCCCACTCGGGCGCGGGCGGAGCGGTGCCCAGGCCGAGGAAGCCGAGGGAGGCGAGGGCCAGCGCCAGGGCGGGGACGCGCAGGACGGCGTGCCGGACCACGGGCGGCAGGATGCCGGGCAGCAGGTGGCGGCGCAGCAGGTGGAGTCGTCCCGCGCCGAGGGCGCGGGCGGCGGCGAGGTGGGGGGCCGCGCGTTCCTGGGCGCAGAGGGCGCTGGTGTGGGCGGCGAGCGGGGCCCAGGCGACCGCGGTGACGGCCGCCGCCGCGCTCCACGGTCCGGGTCCGGCGATCCCGGCGACGAGGAGGCCGGTGAGGATCGCGGGCAGGGCGTTGGCGGTCTCGGTGAGCGCGGTGGCGCGCAGGGCTCCCATGACGAGGCCGATGACGAGGGTGGTGGCGGCGACGGCCAGCGCGGTCAGCACGGTGCGGGCGGCTCCGTGGCCGAGGCGGGCGAGGACGTCACGCCCGAGGGAGTCGGTGCCCAGGGGGTGGTCGAGGCTGGGGGCGGCGAGGCGGGCGGCGGCGTCGAGGTGGAGGGGGTCGCGCAGGAGCCCGGCGACGGTGGTGGCGGCGAAGAGGGCGGCCAGGAGGAGGGCGCAGGCGATGAGGGGGCGGCCGGCGCGGGCGGCGGGCGGGACCAGGGCGGGCAGGGCGCGGTCGTCCAGGGCGGGGCCGAGGAGGGCGCGGGTGCCGAGGTGGGCGGCGAGCCCGGCCGCGGTGCCCAGGAGCAGGAGGACGAGGACGCAGGCCCGCAGGACGGGGAGGTCCTGCGCGACGGCGGCGGCCAGGGCGGTGGAGCCGAGGCCGGGGATGGCGTAGAGGGTCTCGACGGCGACGGCCCCGCCGGTGAGGCCGACGACGGTCAGCCCGATCTGCGGGAGCAGGCCGGGCAGGGTGCGGCGCAGCGCGTGGCGGGCGGTGCGGCGGGCGGGCAGGCCGTGGGCGGTGGCGGCGCGCGCCCACGGCTCGGCGAACGCGGCGGGCAGCGCGTCGTCCAGGAGCCGGCCGATGAGGGCGCCCGCCGGGACGCCCATGGCGAGCGCGGGCAGCACGGCGTGCCGGGGGCTGCCCCAGCCGAGCGCGGGGAGCCAGCCGAGCCGGACGGCGACGACCGCGGCGAGCACGGCGGCGATGAGGAACTCGGGGAGCGCGGCGAGGACGGCGGCCGCGGTACCGGCCCGGGGGGCCGCGGTGCGGTGCCGGGCGCCTCGGCGCAGGGTGCGGGCGGTGAGGGCGGCCGCGGTGAGGAGGGCGGCGGTGAGCGAGACGCCCATCAGGGCGAGGGAGACGCCGAGGGCGGACAGGGTGTCGGGCGCGATGGGCTGTCCGGAGACCCAGGAGGTGCCGAGGTCGCCGTGGAGGAGGCCGGTGAACCAGTCGCCGAGGAGGCGCAGAGGGTGGCCGTCGAGGCCGGTCTCGGCCCGGATCGCGTCGAGGGTCTCGGCGGTCGGGGGCCGGTCGGCGTAGCGGGCGTGGAGGATGGTGCGGGCGGGGTCGGTGTGGGTGAGGCGGGGCAGCAGCCCGATGACGGCGAGGACCGCGAGGAGCGCGGCGGCCCGTCCGGCGAGGTGCTTCACCCCGGTCACCCGACGCGGGTGTCGGCGGTGATGAGGGTGCGTTCCAGCGGGTCGAGGGCCACGCCGTGCACGCGGGAGTCGTCGTACCCCTGGACGAAGCGTTCGTGGACCAGCGGGACGAGGGCGTCGGTGCCGAGGACGCGGGCTTCGGCGGTCGCGACGGCGCGGTGCCGGGCGTCGGTGGCGGCGGTGGACGCGGCCCGGGCGACGGCGGCGTCCACGCGGGCGTCGCAGAGCTGCGAGATGTTGAAGCTGCCGTCGCAGGTGAAGTCGGACGCCAGGTACGAGACGGGGTCGGCGGTGTCCAGGAGGGTGTTGCGGGCCTGGATGAAGGCGTCGTACTTGCCGACGAGGGCGTCGGCCTCCATCTGGGCGTAGTCGCGGACGACCTGCTTGACGGTGAAGCCGCGCTTGCGGAGCTGTTCCTGGACGACGGTGGCGGCCTCGGGGAGTTCGGGCCGGTTGGTGTAGGTGGCGAGGACGATCTCCCCCGTCCCGGCGACCTGGGCCCGGCCGGCGGCCTCCGCCCGGCCGGTGGGGGGCGTGCGGACGGCGCCGGCCCAGGGGACGCCGGGGCCGAGGAGCCCCTGTCCGGCGTCGGCGCGCCCTTCGTAGACGGCCTTGACGAGGGCCGGGGAGTCGATGGCCTCGCGGGCGGCGGCGCGCATCGCGGGGTCGGCGAAGACGCCGCGCCGGGTGTTGAGGGAGAGGCCGTTGGTGCGGGCCGAGGAGAAGGCGTGGGCGAGCCCGTCGCCGAGGAGGGACGCCTGGGAGACCGGTATGTACTCGGCGACGTCGACGGCCCCGGTGCGCAGGGCGTTGGCGCGGGCGGTGCCGTCGGCGACGAAGGTGACGTCGGCGCCGGGGGCCTTGGCCTTGCCGCCCCAGTAGGTGTCGTTGCGTTCCAGGGTGGCGCTGACGGCGCCCTTGACGGCGGTCAGCGTGAAGGGGCCGGTGGCGTGGCCCGCGGGGTCCACCCTGCCGTCCTTGTAGGCGGCGCCGGACAGGATGGCGAGGGAGGGGTTGGCGAGGCGCTGGGGCAGCAGCGGGTCGGCCTCGTCTGTGACGATCCGTACGGTGCGGGCGCCCCGCGCCGTGGCGGTGATGTCGGTGTCGGACAGGACGCGGGGGCCGGGTGACGCCTGGTCGGCGGCGTTCAGCGAGCGGGCGACCGAGGCCGCGTCCACGGCGGTGCCGTCCTGGAAGGTCGCCTCGCGCAGGGTGAAGGTCCAGGACGTGGGGGTGTCGCGCTTCCAGGAGGTGGCGAGTGCGGGCGTGGCCGCGCCCTCGTCGTCCAGGGCGGTGAGGCCCTCGACGACCGCGAGGCGGCTGAGGGTGACGGCGTCGTCCCCGTAGGGGGACATGGCCTGGGCGGGCGGGAAGGCCATGACGACCCGGAGGCGCTTCCCGTCCCCGGCCGTGGCCCCGGCGTCGGAGCCGCCGGAACAGGCGGTGGCGAGCGGGACGAGGAGGGCGGTCGCGGACAGGATCAGCGGCAGCGCGGAGCGACGACGGCGGGGGGTGGGCATGGCGACGACCTTATATGAAAATCATTGTCATTTACTCGGCGGGGTGCGGCCCGTTCACGACTCCGGGAGGCTCCCGGCCCCCGGCAGCGGCAGCTCGAAGTGGACGATGCCCTGGCCACCGCCCGGCAGCGCGCGCTCGTCGCACACCTCCCGCGCGAGGGACCGCCAGAACGGCTCGGCGCCCGGCACGGCCGGGTCGGTGTGCAGGTAGACCGCCTCGTAGCCGCCGGCCCGCGCCGCGAAGGCGCACAGCTCGCGCACCATCCGGCGGGCCAGGCCGTGCCTGCGGTGCTCCGGTCGCACGTAGATCCGGCACAGCTGCGCCGTGGTGCCGGACGGGAAACGGTCGGCGACCCACTGCGGATTGGGCGGCGCCTGCGGACCCCGGTCGCGCACGGCGCCGGTGGCGACGATCTCACCCGCGTACTCGGCCACCAGCAGCGTGCAGCGGGCCGGCCGCAGATAGGCGGCCTCCGGATCGATGATGTCGGCGTGCCAGCGTGGTACGTAGCCGGAGCGCAGGTCGCGGTAGACGGTGTCGAGCATCACGGCCCGCGCCCCGCCCACGTCCCCGGGGCCCGCGGTGCGCAGGACGTACTCCCCCGCACCGGCCCGCAGCGCCGTCGCTCCTGTGGCCGTCGCCATCCCGCAGCCCCACCGATCCTCGCCGTCACATTCTTGCCGTACCAGCGTACGTGCGAACGATGCGCAACAAGGGTGGGGGGCCGGGGAGCCCGCGGCCGGCGGGCGGCCCGCGTCAGCCGGTGCGGTACACCAGGGCGGTCGCGATCCCCGCGATCCCCTCGCCCCGGCCGGTGAACCCGAGCCCGTCGGAGGTGGCGGCGGACAGCGAGACGGGAGCGCCGACCGCGTCGGACAGCACCCGCTGCGCCTCGTCGCGCCGCTTGCCGATCTTCGGCCGTACGCCCACGACCTGGACGGCCACGTTGCCGATCTCGAAGCCCGCCGCGCGGACGATGCGGGCGGCCTCGGTGAGCAGCGTGACGCCCGCGGCGCCCGACCACTCGGGGCGGCCGGTGCCGAAGTGCTGCCCGAGATCGCCGAGCCCGGCGGCGGAGAAGAGGGCGTTGCACGCGGCGTGCGCGACGACGTCCGCGTCCGAGTGCCCGGCGAGCCCGGGGCCCTCGCCGTCCCAGCGCAGACCGGCGCACCACAGCTCGCGGCCCTCTTCGAAGGCGTGGATGTCGGTGCCGATGCCGACGAGCGGGATCACCGGCGCGGGGGCCCCGCCGGGCCCGGGGGTCTCAGAAGCCATCGTTGGCCCTCCTGCGTGCGAGAACCGCCTCGGCCAGGACCAGGTCCAGGGGGCGGGTGACCTTGAACGCCTCTTCGTGTCCGGGGACGACGACGACGGGTGCGCCGAGCTGTTCGACCATGCCGGCGTCGTCGGTCGCGCCCTCGCCGCCGACGGCGACCTGCTCGTGGGCGCGGAGCAGGGTGGCCCGGTCGAAGCCCTGCGGGGTCTGTACGGCCCTGAGCCGGGCGCGGGCCGGGGTGGCGAGCACCGGCTCGGGGGCGCCGGGGGCCCCGGGCTCGACCTCCTTGACGGTGTCGGCGAGCGGCAGGGCGGGAACGACCGCGGGGGCGCCGTCGCGTACGGCCTCGACGACGGCGTCCACGGTGTCCACGGGCACCAGGGGCCGGGCCGCGTCGTGCACCAGGACGGCGGAGATGGTGTCGGGGAGCGCGTCGAGGCCGCACTTCACGGATTCCTGGCGGGTGCCGGCGCCGGGCACGACGAGGAAGTCGGTGCGTTCCGGCAGGGCGTACTCGTCCAGGAGGCCGCGAACCTCGGCGGTGCCCTCGGGCGGTGCGACGACGACGACCAGGGACACGTGCCGGGAGGCCGCCATGGCGCGTACGGCGTGCACGAGCATGGGCGTACCGCCGAGGGCGCGGAGCGCCTTGGGGGCACCCGGGCCGAGCCGTACGCCGCGGCCGGCCGCGGGGATCACGGCGGCCGTGCGGTAAGGACGCGGTTGTTCAGACATCGGTTGCACTCCGAGGCTTCGGCATGTTTGTGTCCACGGCCGACGTGGGTATGGCCACAAGCGAGCCGGGCGCTGCGCCATGACTCGACCGGGACCCTTTCCGTGACCCCGGGCGGGCCGGGACGCGCCGCGGCCGTTCGGGGTCGGTCTCGCACGCCGGGTTCAGCAAGATCGCGAGCAACGTACCAAGGACGGGTAGCGGGGGATCGTCGGGAAGTGGCCGGAATTCGCCGTTGGGTTTGCGGTCCGGACATGCCGCAGCGCCCGACGACACAGCGTGGATACGGCTGGTCAGCGGGCACCGCGGCACATTTTCTACGGCCGGTGCGATCCGGTCGTCAGGACCGGTGCCATCCGGTTCAGGATGCGAGGACCTCGTCGAGGAGAGCCTCGGCCTTGTCCTCGTTGGTGTTCTCCGCGAGAGCGAGCTCGCTCACCAGGATCTGCCGGGCCTTGGCGAGCATGCGCTTCTCACCTGCGGAAAGTCCGCGCTCACGCTCGCGGCGCCACAGGTCGCGCACGACTTCGGCGACCTTGATGACATCGCCGGACGCGAGCTTCTCGAGATTTGCCTTGTAGCGCCGGGACCAGTTCGTCGGCTCCTCGGCATACGGTGCGCGCAGCACCTCGAAGACGCGGTCCAGCCCTTCCTGCCCGACTACGTCGCGCACGCCCACGAACTCCGCATTGTCCGCCGGCACACGCACCGTCAAGTCGCCCTGAGCGACCTTGAGCACCAAGTAGGTCTTGTCCACGCCTTTGATCTGGCGAGTTTCGATAGCCTCGATCAGCGCGGCCCCGTGATGGGGATAGACCACGGTGTCGCCAACCTTGAACGTCATGTGACAGGTACCCCTTCCGTGGCTATCAAGCGTAACACGAGAATCGCTACTCCTGAATGGCGTTTTCGCAGGTCAGGGCATATCTCGGGGCTTGACAAGAGAGACGGGGACGTGCTGCGGAGGGTCCGCGGAAGACGGTATTCGCAGGTCGGAGCGGCTGTCCGGCGGCGGAGAAACGCGGACGTTACACACACTCCACCTCGCTCCGAAGGGGCCGAACGTCCTGTTTTGCCGGGTTCCGCTTGCTGAACTTTCCGTAGTCCGTTCGGCGATGGATCACTCGTTCGGACGTAAGTACCGATGGCCAATGAAATTGATCAACGTACGACCCCGGCGGGGATTATGCGCAATGAATGCGCCACCGTCCGTGAACCGCCACGAAGCCCGAGGCGAACGGGTGGCCGGAATTTGATCAAGCGCGTTATGTGAAGGGACCGCGAATGTCCGTAGGTGTCCGAGCCCCGCGATCACGGGCCCGTCAGGGGCGGGTCGGGTGCGGGGCGGCGAGGAGGGCTCGGTAACCTGACGGCTGACAGACCCTTAGGGCGGCTTTATCCCAGGCGCCCGACCCGTCCGCACCGTCCGCACGTTCAAGGAGTTGCCGCCGCCGTGAGCCGCAGCCTTCGACACGGCGCCCTCGCCGCCACTGCCATCGCGTTCTCGATCACCGCGCTCACCGCATGCGGCGCGGGCAACAACGCGCAGACGCTCGGGGTGCGGCCGGACAACGCCTCCACCCGGTCCGGCGCGATCAAGATCCAGAACGCCAACGTCATCACCCAGCCCGAGCGCGAAGCCGAGGGCCCGGCGGTCGTCACCGCCACGCTGTTCAACAACGGCACCGAGCCGGAGACCCTGGACTCCATCACCCTGAAGGGCGGCAGCGGCTCCGTGCAGCTGCACCCCGCCGAGGGCTCGGGTCCGGTCGTCGTCCCGGCCGGCGGCCGGGTGATCCTGGGCGGTAAGGGCAACGCGTCCGCCGTCATCGAGAACGGCGACGAGGCCACGGAGAACGGCGACGTGCAGCCGCTGGTCTTCAAGTTCAGCCGCACCGGCGACATCTCGCTGGGCGCCTCCGTCGTCCCGGCGACCCACTACTTCAAGGGTTTCGGCCCCAGCGCGCTGCCGGAGCCGCCGAAGACGCCGGACGCCTCGCCGTCCGGCTCCCCCTCCGGGTCGGCGTCGCCGGACGCGTCCGGGAGCCCGTCCGGCGAGGCCGGGGCCTCCGCCTCGGCCTCCACGTCCGGCCAGCCCGGCTGAGCCGCACCCCGCACGCACATGGCCGAGGCGCCTTCCCCACCCGGGGGAGGCGCCTCGGCCATGTGCACGGTGTCCGGGGCCGGCCTACGGCTCGAACTTGTACCCGAGGCCCCGCACCGTCACCAGGAACCGGGGCGCGCCCGGGTCCGGCTCGATCTTGGCGCGCAGCCGCTTCACGTGGACGTCGAGGGTCTTGGTGTCACCCACGTAGTCCGCGCCCCAGACCCGGTCGATGAGCTGCATCCGGGTCAGCACCCGGCCCGCGTTGCGCAGCAGCATCTCCAGCAGGTCGAACTCCTTCAGCGGCAGGTCGACCTTGCCGCCGGAGACCGTGACGACGTGCCGGTCGACGTCCATGCGGACCGGTCCGGCCTCCAGGGCGGCGGGGGCGACCTCCTCGGGCTCGCCGCGCCGGCGCAGCACGGCCCGGATGCGGGCGACGAGCTCGCGGGAGGAGAAGGGCTTGGTGACGTAGTCGTCGGCCCCTATCTCCAGACCGACGACCTTGTCGATCTCGCTGTCCTTGGCGGTCACCATGATCACGGGCACGTTGGAGCGGCTGCGCAGCTGGCGGCAGACCTCGGTGCCGGGGAGTCCGGGCAGCATCAGGTCGAGCAGTACGAGGTCGGCGCCGTTGCGCTCGAACTCGTCCAGACCGTCGGGTCCGGTGGTCGCGATGGCGACCTCGAAGCCTTCCTTGCGGAGCATGTAGGACAGGACGTCGCTGAAGGATTCCTCATCCTCGACGACAAGCACTCGGGTCACGGAAGGGCCTCCGGGGAAGGGAACGAATCGAAGGAGTCGGGGGCGGCGCCCGGGTGGGGCGCCTCGTCGCCGTTGACGATGAGCGGGCCGCCGGACGCACGGTCCCGGCCGCGTGCGGAGCCCGCTTCGGGCAGCCGCAGGGTGAAGGTGGAGCCCTGTCCCTCCGAGCTCCACACGGTGACCTCCCCGCCGTGCGAGGCGGCCACGTGTTTGACGATGGCCAGGCCGAGGCCCGTACCACCGGTGGCGCGTGAGCGGGCCGGGTCGACGCGGTAGAAGCGTTCGAAGACCCGTTCCCGGTCCTTCTCGGAGATGCCGATGCCCTGGT
Source organism: Streptomyces sp. NPDC057249 (assembly GCF_042669245.1). Lineage (NCBI taxonomy): Bacteria > Bacillati > Actinomycetota > Actinomycetes > Kitasatosporales > Streptomycetaceae > Streptomyces > Streptomyces sp. NPDC057249. Next base: position 30,784 of record NZ_JBHUXS010000022.1, read on the forward strand.
CGGTCACGGCGATCTCGATCTCGTCCCCGCCGGGCACGACCACGCGGCGGGCGGCGATGCCGACGCGGGTGCGGGCGGGGCTGTAGTTGACGGCGTTCTCGACGAGATTGCCCAGGGCTGCGGCGAGCTGGCCGCGGTTCCCCCATATCCGCAGGTCGGCGGTGCCGCCGGCGGCCATGGTGATCTGCTTGGAGCCCGCCTGCTGACGGCAGCGGTCGATGGCCTCGGCGACCAGCTCGTCCACCCGGACCGGCTCGGCGTCCTCCAGCGGGTCGTCGTTCTGCACCCGGGAGAGGTCGATCAGCTCCTGGACGAGGTTGGTGAGCCGGGTCGCCTCGATCTGCATGCGGCGGGCGAAGTGCTCGACGGCCTCCTGGTCGTCGGAGGCGTCGAGCACGGCCTCCGAGAGCAGGGACAGGGCGCCGGTCGGGGTCTTGAGCTCGTGGCTGACGTTGGCGACGAAGTCGCGCCGGACCGCCTCGATGCGGCGGGCCTCGGTGAGGTCCTCCACGAGCAGCAGCACCAGCCGGGAGCCGAGCGGGGCGACCCGCGCGGAGACCGCCAGGGCCTCGCCCCGGCCCGTGCCGCGGCGCGGGAGGTCCAGCTCGACCTGGCGTATCTCGCCGTCGCGGCGGGTGTCCCGCGCCATGTTGAGCATCGGCTCGACGGCGAGCCGGCCGCCCCGGACGAGCCCCAGCGCGTATGCGGCGGAGCTGGCCTTGACGACGCTGTCGCTCTCGTCCAGCACCACGGCGGAGGAGCTGAGCACGGACAGGACCGTGTCGACGCCCGGGGGCAGCGGGGCGCCGCTGACGGGCCGCAGGGAGGTGCGCGTCGGCTTCTTCAGGTCGCGCTCGCTCCAGCGGAACGCCAGCATGGCGATCACGCCGGTACCGACACCGGCGATCGCGGCAGCTGCGGCGACCGCCGCGTTCACGTCCATGTGTCCAGGTTATGCGGCTCCTCGGACACTCTCCCAGCCGTCCCGGGGCCTCCTCGGCCACTCGTCGCCCAGAGTTCACCGAGGGGCAAGGGCCGGTTCACTTGGCCGGTCGGAATCCGACGCGTACGCCCGTCACGGTGGTGTCGTGGGGTTCGGAGCCGGTCGTCGGCGGGCCCCGGCCTCGGTCAAGGACTGGAGAGGGACACCCATGCGTGACGCGTACCACGAGGAACTCGACTCGATCGGCGAGGGCCTGGTCGAGATGGCCCGGCTCGTCGGCTCGGCGATAGGCCGGGCGACGACGGCGATGCTCGACGCCGACCTGAAGCTGGCCGAGTCGGTGATCGCCGCCGACCAGAAGGTGGACGACCTCCAGCACGAGCTGGAGGCGCGGGCCATCGCGCTGCTGGCCCGGCAGCAGCCGGTGGCGACCGATCTGCGGATCGTGGTGACGTCGCTGCGGATGAGCGCGGACCTGGAGCGCTCGGGCGACCTCGCCCAGCACGTCGCCAAGCTGGCCCGGCTGCGCTTCCCGCAGTCCGCGGTCCCGCACGACCTGCACGCCACCATCCTGGAGATGGGCCAGCTCGCGCAGCGCCTGATGGCGAAGGCGGCGGAGGTGATCGTCACCAAGGACGTCGACCTCGCGCTCCAGCTGGAGCAGGACGACGACGAGATGGACCTGCTGCACCGCGCGCTGTTCCAGCACCTGATGGACGACCGCTGGAAGCACGGCATCGAGACGGCCGTCGACGTGACGCTGCTCGGCCGCTACTACGAACGGTTCGCGGACCACGCGGTGTCGGTGGCCAAGCGCGTGGTCTACCTGGTGACGGGTGAGCACGCGGACGAGATCCAGCAGCCCGCGCCGGTCGAGGGGGCTTAGCGTCGAGGGGGCTTGGCGGGGCTGCGGCGCGGGAAGGGCGGGGCGCGAGCGGCCGGGCGCACGCCCGCGCGCACGGCTCGTACATACGTTCCTGCGCGCGTGCGCCGTTGATGCGCCCGTCCGGGTGGGCATGCAATGGGACGGGGCGGCACGACGTGTCCGTACGCCCCGGTCGCGGGCCCCGCTGCGGGCGTGCGGCCCTGTCGTACGCCTTGAGGAGGAACCATGGCCGATTCCCCCATGACCGAACCGGAGCGGGAGGCCCCCGCCGAGGTGGCGCCGCTGACCGTCCTGGGCGCCTGCGGCTGCGGCTCGGGCTGTGGGTGCGGCTGCCAGTCCGGGGCGCCCTGCCAGTGCGGGGGCTGCTCCGGCTGACACCGCCGGACCGTACGGGTTACGAGGGTGACGCCTCCGCCTTCGTGGCCCGTGCCCCGGCCCTCGGCGACGGTGCGGCGGCCTCCGCCACCGCGGTCTCCCCCGTCGGCAGGCCGCGCATGAGCAGCCAGTACCCGGCGGCGGCCACCGTGCCCAGGAGGGCGGTCGTCGCCCACAGCCAGCCGGCGCCGAAGTGGTCGATGACCACTCCGGACATCAGCGGGGCGATGAGCGCGGCGGCCGACCAGGACAGGGTGTACATGCCCTGGTAGCGGCCCCTGCCGTGGGCCGGGGACAGCTGGACGACCAGGCCGTTCTGCACGGGCGCGTTGATGATCTCGGCGACCGTCCACACGCTGATGGTCAGCGCGTACACCCCGACGGAACCGGCGAAGGCGGTCAGCCCGAACCCGTACCCCGCGAGCAGCGAGGAGGCGACGAGCAGCCGGCGCGGGTCGCGGCTCTGGATGAACCGGGTGACGGGGATCTGGAGCACGACGATGAGGACGCCGTTGACGGCGATCGCGGTACCGAAGTCGGAGCTGCTGAGCCCGTCGGCGCCCATGGCGACCGGCAGGCCCACATACCCCTGCTGGAAGATCAGCGCGATCACGAACGACAGGCCGACGACGCCCATGAAGCGTCCGTCGCGCAGCACGGTGGAGAGCCGCACCCCGTCGTCGGCCGGCGCCCCGCCGGGCACCGCCGGCGCCGAGCGCTCCGGGCGCGATTCCGGCACCTTCAGGAAGACGACGACCGCGCAGACGAGGGTCATCGCGGCCTCGCCGAGGAAGCCCGCGCGATAGCTGTACTCGGCGACGAATCCGGCGCCGGCGGAGGAGACCGCGAAGCCGAGGTTGATGGCCCAGTAGTTGACCGAGAAGGCCCGCACCCGGTCCTTCGCGGGGACGATGTCGGCGATCATCGCCTGGACCGCCGGGCGGGAGGCGTTGCTCGCCATGCCGACGAGGAAGGCGACCCCGGCGATGGCCACCGGATGCGTCATGAAGCCGAGCACGGCGACCGCGGCGGCGGTGGAGAGCTGCGCGGCGAGCATGGTGGGCCGCCGCCCGATGCGGTCGGTCAGCACCCCGGACCCGAGCGAGGAGACGACCCCGCCGAGCCCGTGGAGTGCGGCGACGAGACCGGCGAACGAGGCGGAGTAGCCGCGGTCCAGGGTCAGGTACAGGGCCATGAAGGTGGCGACGAACCCGCCCAGGCGGTTGACCAGGGTGCTGGTCCACAGCCACCAGAACTCCCTGGGGAGCCCGGAGACGGTTTCCCGGGTGGCACGGGTGGCCCGTCCGAGACCGGTGGCAGACATACGGGTTCCCCCCAGGGACGCACGGCGGATGGGGCCGGAGGAGGTAAGTGGCCCACCGGCGGTCCGAACATTACGAATCCGCGGGGTGCCGCTGCCAGTCAATTGACGGTCGCCGTCAAACGTCGGAAGGCCCCCGCCGCCGGCCCTGTCCGCTCTGTGACCGGTCGCGCGCCGCCCGGACGGGTTCGATTACGCTCGGAGCCATGGCCGACGCACCGTACAAGCTGATCCTCCTCCGCCACGGCGAGAGCGAGTGGAACGCGAAGAACCTGTTCACCGGATGGGTGGACGTCAACCTCACCGAGAAGGGCGAGAAGGAGGCGGTCCGCGGCGGTGAGCTGCTGAAGGACGCCGGCCTGCTCCCCGACGTGCTGCACACCTCGCTCCAGAAGCGCGCCATCCGCACCGCCCAGCTCGCGCTGGAGGCCGCGGACCGCCACTGGATTCCCGTACACCGTTCCTGGCGCCTGAACGAGCGCCACTACGGCGCGCTGCAGGGCAAGGACAAGGCGCAGACGCTCGCCGAGTTCGGCGAGGAGCAGTTCATGCTCTGGCGCCGCTCGTACGACACCCCGCCGCCCGCCCTCGAGGACGGCACCGAGTTCTCCCAGAGCGACGACGCGCGCTACGCGACGATCCCGCCGGAGCTGCGCCCGCGCACGGAGTGCCTCAAGGACGTCGTCACGCGCATGCTGCCGTACTGGTACGACGGCATCGTCCCGGACCTGCTGACCGGCCGCACGGTCCTGGTCGCCGCCCACGGCAACAGCCTCCGCGCCCTGGTCAAGCACCTCGACGGCGTCTCCGACGCCGACATCGCGGGCCTGAACATCCCCACGGGCATCCCGCTGACCTACGAACTCGACGCGGACTTCCGCCCCCTGAACCCGGGCGGCACCTACCTCGACCCGGACGCCGCGAAGGCGGCCATCGAGGCCGTGAAGAACCAGGGCAAGAAGTAGTACCCGCCCCCGAAGGCCCCCGCCCCGCACCACCGGGCGGGGGCCTTCGCGTGACGGCGCTGCGGAGCACCGGATCCCCACATGTAGGTTCAGCTCCGTGCCCGAACAGACAGCCGATCATCGGTCCGTCATCAACGCGATCCTCGACAACTGCCGCCGCGCGACGCTGCCGTACCAGCACCGCGGGGGCGTTGACCCGCTACGAGCTCGCCGAGATACGTCTGCGGCACGAGCTGTCGGACACACCCATGAATGGGCGTGGGCGACCGACGAGATCACCGACGGCATCGCCGCGAAGGAGCAGGACACCGCCCTGCTGGGCGACGGTCCCGTGCCGGCGTACGCGCTGGGCCATGACGTGGGGCCGGACCGCACGCAACGCGAACAGGCCGTGGTCGTCGGGGAGATCGTGCGCTGCGGCGAGGGCCGTGGCTTCGTGTGGAGCGGGCACGCACCTCGGGGCTGCGCCGGGGCGCCGGTCTTCGTCGGGCTCCACCTGGCGGACCGCAGCTTCAGGCTCGTGTGTCTCGGCGTGTTGCTGCCCGGAGAGGGGGAGGGCGATACGGCGTTCCACCGCGTGGCCACCTTCGATCGCATCCGTACCGCCGTGAGGGGCCTGCCGCGGCAACCCGCCGCCGGGGCCGCGACGCCCGCCCCCGCCCGGTGGTGGCGAAGGCAGAAGTGACGCGCGTCACCCCGGCCCGTACGCTGTACGCCATGCGGGGAAGAGCGGGAGGGCGGTTATGGGTGAGCCGTTGAAGACCTTTGTCGGGGGTGCCGAGGTCGAGGTGCCCAACAGCATTCCGGCGATCCGGGACGCGTTGCCGGAGGGGCGGCGGGCGGAGTTCGAGCGGGCCATCAACGAGGCCGGGGTGCACGAAATCCAGGCCGTGATGCGGCACTGGATGCTGGAGGCCGTTCCCGATCCCGAGGCCGAGCGGATTCTGGACCGGCTGGCGCAGGACGAGGCCGAGAGGCGGAGCGTCGCTTGAGCTTCCGGATCTCCTATGCGCCGCCCGCCGACGACACCCTCGCCAAGATGGCGGACGGTGAGCCGTTCCGGGACGAGATGGCGGCGACCCTGGGGCGTGAGCCGTACGGCCACGGGTCGACCGCCGTCAAGGGGGAGCACGATCGCCGGGAGGCGACGGTCGCCGGGGCGATCGTGCTCTATTACGTCTCCGGGTCGGTCCTCACCGTCACCGTCGTACGGCTCGTCCCGCTCCCCTGACGGAAAATCAGGCCAGCTTCTTCGCCTGCGCGTCGATCACCGCGGTCGGCAGGTCGAAGTCCTCGCCGGAGCCCGCCGCCGCGAGGTTCATCGAGCTGAGCGTGGCCAGCGTCGCGCCCTGACGCAGCGCGGTGAGCTTGAGCGAGCTCTTCTCGCCGTCCGACTCCACCGTCACCGTCCAGGCAGCCGCCTCCTCGCCGCCCTTGACCTGCTCCTCCGCGATCTTGGCGACCTTCTGCTTGTCCCCGGCCACGGTGAGCGTGAAGCCGCCCGCGCAGTCCGTCGCGGCGGTGCGCAGCGCGGCCAGCGTCTCCTCGGCGCCCTTGCCGTCGTACGAGGCGAGCGTGGTCATCGTCGTCGTGATGTCGAAGGCGGCCTTGAACGCCTCCTCGGGGTCGGCGATGTCCTTGTCCGCGCCCTTCTTCGGCACGCTCGCCACCTTGCGCTGCGTGGCGGCGGCGGGCGAACCGGCCTTGGCGCCCATGAGCGCGTCGCCGAAGACGTCGCAGGACTCCTTGTCCGCGGTCACGTCCTTGGCGTCGATCAGGTCGGCCGGGCCGGCCTTGGTGATCTTGTGGTCCTCGACGTCGCCCTGCGCCAGCGAGACCTGCTCCAGTTCGGCGGCGGACAGCGCCTTGGCGGGGGCCTCCGCGCCCTTGTCGGCGCCCTTCTCCGACGGCTGGGCCGAGGAACCGGCCGCCTTGCCGCCGTCCTTGTCGTCGCCGTCCGAACCGCAGGCGGCGGTCAGGAGTGCCAGGGACATCACGGTGGCGGCAACGGCGGTACGGCGTATGACAGTGGGTCGCATGGCCCGTCCTTCTGCTCAAAGTGTTTCGCCCGCACGCGAGCAGCCCCGCCGGGTTCGGCGCGGCTGAAATGGGGGTGCGTGGGGGTGAGCCAACTCTATGAGCCCGCTGTGGTTTGGCAATCCTTTACCGTGGGCATCGCAGCCGATCGTGACGACGTCGTGATCACTTCGCGCACACCGTTCAGGGGGAGTCCGCCGTGTCGATCGATTCCGTTCTCTCCGATGTCATCGGCACACCGGCCGTACCGCCCGGCCTGGTCGCCTCCTGCGAACCGCTCACCGGGGGCACGTACAACGCCGTCAGCCGCGTCCGGCTGACGGACGGACGGGACTGGGTGGTGAAGGTGCCGCCGCCGCGCGCCGGTGACCACCTGACGTACGAACAGGACCTGCTGGTCAACGAGGTGACGTTCTACCAGGTCGCCGAGGACGAGCCCGCCGTGCCCCTCCTGGTGCGCGCCGCGCTCGATCCGGCCGCCCCCACCGGCCCGTACCTGGTCATGTCCACCCGCCCCGGCCGGCCCTGGCACGAGCTGACCGGTGCCATGGCCGACGGCGAGGAGGCGCGACTGCGCACCGAACTCGGGCGGATCGTCGGCCGGCTGCACGGCGCGCCGGCACCGGGCGGCTTCGGCTACCCCTCGCGGGCGCTCGGCCCGCTCGCGCCCACCTGGCGCCAGGCGTTCACGACGATGACGGACGCGGTCCTGGCCGACGCGCGGACGTACGCGGCACGCCTCCCCCGTACGGTCGCGGAGATCGGCGACACGCTCGCCGCCGCCTCGTACGTGCTGGACGACGTGACCCGGCCGGCGCTGGTCCACTTCGACCTGTGGCAGGGCAACATCCTGGTCACCGGTGAGCCGGGCGCCCGGCGGGTGGGCGGGGTCATCGACGGGGAGCGGATGTTCTGGGGCGACCCGGTCGCCGACTTCGTGTCGCTCGCCCTGCTGGGTGACATCGCGGACGACAAGGATTTCCTCGCCGGTTACGGGGAAGAGGCGCCGGGCGGGCCCGTGGAGTTCACCGCTCCGCTGCGGCTGCGGCTCGCGCTCTACCGGGCGTATCTGTATCTGATCATGCTGGTGGAGACCGTGCCGCGCGGTACGTCCGGGGAGCAGCTGGAGCTGACCTGGAACGAGGTCGCGCCCCGGCTGGCGGCCACGCTCGACGAGATCGGGTCGGCGACGCGCGCCCGGGGGTGACGTGGGGTCAGTCCGCGGGCCGCTGGGTGAGGTGCGCGAAGGCGTCGAGATTGCGGGTGGACTCGCCGCGCGAGACCCGCCAGGCGTACTCCTTGCGGATCGCGGTCGCGAAGCCGATCTCCAGCAGGGAGTTGAAGGCCCCGTCCGCGGCCTCCAGCACGGAGCCGAGCAGCCGGTCCACCTCTTCGGGCGTCACCACGGACAGCGGCAGCTTGCCGGTGAGGTAGATGTCCCCGAGCTGATCGATCGCGTAACCCACGCCGAACAGGCGCAGGTTCCGCTCCAGCAGCCAGCGGTGCACCGCCGCGTCGTTCTCGTCGGGATGCCGGATGACGAAGGCGTTGAGGGAGAGGCTGTGCGCACCGACGATCAGTGAGCAGGTGGTGGCCAGCTTGCGGGTGCCGGGGAGCTGGACGACGTAGCTGCCCGGAGCGGGGCTCTCCCAGTCGAGCCCGGCGTCGGCGAAGCTCGCTTCGAGGACCTGGGCGGCCCGGGTGGCCTCGTTCTTCGCCGGTACGGGTGCGTCAGCCATGTTTCGAGCGTACGTCAGGCGGCGAAGGCGCGCGGTCGGGGAGGGCGTTGCGCGGTGGTGCCCGGCGGGTGGGGCCCGGTCACGCGTGACGTGTGCGGGCCCGCCTGCGGTGTTCCTGGATCGCCGCCGTGTAGACCTCCGCGGTGGCCGCCGCCGCCGTGTCCCAGCCGAACCGCTGGGCGTGCTCCGCCGCCGCGCCGCCCATCCGGGCGACCAGCTCCGGCGCCCGCGCGAACCGCTCCAGCGCCTGGGCGTACGCCGCCGGATCGTGCCCGGGAATCAGGAAGCCGCTGACCCCGTCGCGTACGGCCACCGGGAGGCCGCCCACGGCCGCCGCGACGACCGGCGTCCCGGCCGCCTGGGCCTCGACCGCGACGAGCCCGAAGGACTCACTGTACGAGGGCATGACCAGCACGGACGCGGCCCGGAACCAGTCGGCGAGCTGGTCCTGCCCGACCGGCGGATGGAACCGCACGACGTCCGCGACGCCCAGCCGGGCCGCGAGCTTCTGCAGCCCCTCCGGCTTCGCGAGACCGCTGCCGCTGGGGCCTCCGACGACGGGCACCACGATCCGGGACCGCAGCGAGGGGACCCGGTCGAGCAGCACGGCGACCGCCCGCAGCAGCACGTCGGGCGCCTTCAGCGGCTGTATGCGGCCCGCGAAGAGGGGGATCAGGGCATCCTGCGGGAGCCCCAGGCGGGCCCGCGCGGCGGCCCGGCCGTCGCCGGGGCGGAAGCGGTCCAGGTTGACGCCGGGGTGGACGACGGCCACGGACAGCGGGTCGGCGTCGTAGAACCGGACCAGCTCGCCGGCCTCCTCGGCGGTGTTGGCGATCAGCCGGTCGGCGGCGTCCACGATCTGGGTCTCGCCGATGACACGGGCGGCGGGCTCGGGGGTGTCGCCCTCGGCGAGCGCCGCGTTCTTCACCTTGGCCATGGTGTGCATCGCGTGCACGAGGGGAACGCCCCAGCGCTGAGCGGCCAGCCAGCCGACGTGTCCGGAGAGCCAGTAGTGGGAATGGACCAGGTCGTAGTAGCCGGGGCGCTGACCGGCCCACGCCTGCATCACACCGTGGGTGAAGGCGCAGAGCTGCGCGGGCAGCTCCTCCTTGGCCAGGCCCTCGTAGGGCCCCGCGTCGACGTGCCGGACGAGGACACCGGGCGCCAGCTCCACGGCGGGGGGCAGCCCGCCGGTGGTGGAGCGGGTGAAGATCTCGACCTCGACGTTGATCGCGGCGAGCCGCTTGGCCAGCTCCACGATGTAGACGTTCATCCCGCCGGCGTCACCCGTCCCCGGCTGGTGCAGCGGGGAGGTGTGCACGGAGAGCATCGCGATGCGGCGCGGCCTGCGGTGCGCGGCGGTGAAGGAGCCGGTGAGACCTGCGGGGAACCTGCGACGCGGTGCGCCACGGCTGCTGCCGAGCCGAGAGACGTACTGGGTCACGTCGTCCGTCCTCCTCGCTGGGCCCCAGTGCCCGCACGGCACCGAAGGGGCGCGCACGATCCCTTCGAAGGTGGGGAACAGCGGAATCCCTCCTTTCATTTCCTCTTTGCCAAATCATTACGGTGCTGACGCCGGGCCTCTCCGGATGGTCTCCCGCCCGCCCGGCGCCCGCATCCGCCCGGATCGTTACGCTCTGTGTCATGCGCCCGATCGGCACCGCGACCCGCGGGACCACCAACCCGAACCGGCTGCGCCGCATGGACCGCTGGATCGCCGCCACGCACGGCCCCGCCCTGCGCCGCGCCGACGCCCCCGTCGCCGTCGACCTCGGTTACGGAGCCGCCCCCTGGACCGCCGTCGAGCTGCTGGCACGCCTGCGCACCGCCGAACCGCGCACCGCGGTGGTCGGCGTCGAGATCTCCCCGGAGCGGGTGGCCGCCGCGCAGCCGTACGCGCGCGAGGGCCTGACCTTCCGGCACGGCGGCTTCGAGATCCCGCTGCCGGAGCGGCCCGCGCTGATCCGGGCGGCGAACGTGCTGCGCCAGTACGACGAGGGCGAGGTGGCCGCCGTCTGGCAGCGGCTGTGCGAGCGGCTGGCCCCGGAAGGGCTGCTGGTGGAGGGCACCTGCGACGAGATCGGGCGCCGGCACGTGTGGGTGGCGCTGGGGCCGGAGGGGCCGCGCACGGTGACCTTCGCGACCCGGCTCGGCTCACTGGACCGGCCGTCCGATCTCGCCGAACGACTGCCCAAGGCACTGATCCACCGCAATGTCCCGGGTGAGCGGGTGCACGCCTTCCTGCGCGACTTCGACCGGGCGTGGGCGGCCGCGGCGCCCTACGCCTCACTGGGGGCCCGGCAGCGCTGGATCACGGCGGTGCGGGCGCTCTCGGGCGCCTGGCCGCTGACGGACGGGGTGCGCCGATGGCGTCAGGGCGAGGTCACGGTGGCCTGGGAGGCGCTGGAACCCCGGGGGTGGTGAGGTGCCGGACGGCGAGGGGCGCACTCGGGTGGCGCGGAACGCGCCTCGACTGCGCCGGGATTCACCCCTGAGGTGGGAACGGCCCGCGGGCACCGTTCGTCGGAGTGAGTGGGGTATCGGGGGCGCGGGGGTCGCGGGGAGTGACGGAATGGCGAAGTGCCGCCCGGTGGCCGGAGTCTGTCTGCCTCTGTTGCTTTTCAGTACGGCATGGCACGATCTGGTCGACGCCACATGTTACTGACGGTTAATCAGTTAGTTGGGACTGCTCGAACAGTTGGGAACTGCTCGGAGGGGGAGCTCGTGTACCGACGCCACTGTGCCGCCGCCGCGATGACTCTGGTCTGCGCGCTGGCGGTCCTCGCCTCGCCGGTCCAGGCATTCGCCGCACCGACACCGCCCGGTCCCGCCGACCGGGGCGGCAAGAGCCTGGAAGAGGTGCGCGCGGAGATCGACGGGCTGTACCTCCAGGCGGGCGCCGCCACGGACGCGTACAACCTCGCCGAGGAGAAGGCGAAGAAGCAGTCCGGCGAGCTGGTCGAGCTGGCGCAGTCGATAGTCGAGGGCCAGGCGAAGATCGCCGCCCTCAAGAACCGGGCCGGCGCCCAGGCCCGCGAGGAGTACCGCAACGCCGGGCTCCCGCCGGGCGCACGCCTCATGCTCAGCGGCGACCCCCAGCTCTTCCTCGACGGCATCAGCCGCACGCGCCAGGGCCAGCAGGCCACGAAGGGGCTCCTGGAGCAGCTGAAGAGGACCCAGCAGGACCTGGAGACGTACACCAAGGACGCCAGCATCAACTGGACCAAGCTGGAAGCCGACCGGGTCAAGCAGGCCAAGGCCAAGAAGAAGATCAACGCGAAGATAGCGGCGGCGAAGAAGCTGGAGTCGCAGCTGGAGAAGGAGGAGCGGGCCCGGCTCCTCCAGCTCGAACGGGAGGCGGCGCTCCAGGCGCAGAGCGCGTGGCTCGACTCCGGCGCGCTCAAGGAGATCAACCGGGACGCGAGCCCGCTCGGCAAGAAGGCGGTGGCCTTCGCGACCGCGCAGATCGGCAAGCCGTACGTGTGGGGCGCGGAGGGACCCAAGTCGTACGACTGCTCCGGGCTGACGTCCCAGGCGTGGGCGGCGGCGGGCCGCCCCATCCCGCGCACCTCGCAGGAGCAGTGGCGGCTGCTGCCGCACATCGCGATCAAGGACATGCGCCCCGGCGACCTGATCATCTACCACGCCGACGCGACCCACGTCGGCATGTACGTGGGCAACGGCCAGATCGTCCACGCCCCTCGCCCCGGCCGCGACGTGACCCTGGCGGGCGCGGGCACCATGCAGATACTCGGCGTGGTCCGCCCCGACGCCTAGTCGTCGGGGCGGACGGCGGGCCGGGCCGGGTCGGGTCGGGTCGGGTCGGGCCCGCGGGTCCCCGTCCGTGATCCCCGGGCGGACATGGGGCCGGCTCCTCGGCGGATGCGCGCCGTCGGCCCCGCGTGAGGCGGGCCACTGCGCGGGCCCGGGCCGGCGTGACCTTTGTCATGCCGGAATCGGCCGCCCCGGTGCGGCCCACCGTGCCTGATCCGTGGCGGGACGCGGCTTATGGCGGCGCATATGCCGGGAGCGGTGGGCGGGTCGGCATTCCGTTCCCGTGCTCCGTACCGCTATGGTCCCCGTCTGGCGGATCGTCGATCGTCGTTCCGCCGCGCCCTCGGGGGGAGGGAAGGAAACCCGAACCGATGCCCGTACCCGTACCGCAGCCGTGCTCCGCACCCGCTGCGGAGAACAGCTCCGGCGCCGGCCTCACCCTCCTCGTGATCGAGGACGACCCGGCGAGCACCTTCACCGCCCAGGAGCTCTCCGCCGCGGCCGGTGCCCGGGTCCGTATCCGTGCCGCCCGGAACCTCACCGAGGCGGGCCGGCTCCTCACCGACGACGTGGACTGCATCCTGCTGGACCTGGCCCTGCCGGCCGGTGCCGAGGCGCGGGGCGACGGGGAGGGCGAGGCGGACGGGCTCGCCACGCTCAAGCACGTGCTGCGGATCGCGCCCCGGCACGCCGTGCTCGCCCTCACCGCGGAGGACAGCGCCGAGCTGGCCGCCGAGGCGGTCCGGGTGGGCGCACAGGACCACCTCTTCCGGGGCGAGCTGGACAGCAGGCTGCTGAGCCGGGCCATCCGCTATGCCGTCGAGCGCAAACGGGCCGACGTCGCACAGCACCAGCTCACCGAGTCCCGGCTGCGCGCCCAGGAGAACGCCCGGCTGGAACGCGGACTGCTCCCCACCCCGCTCCTCGACGGCTCCGACCTGCGCTTCGCGGCGCGCTACCGCCCCGGCCGCAGCCGCGCGCTGCTCGGCGGGGACTTCTACGACACGGTCCGCACCCCGGACGGCACGGTGCACGCGATGATCGGCGACGTCTGCGGCCACGGCCCGGACGAGGCCGCGCTCGGCGTGGAACTGCGCATAGCGTGGCGTGCGTTGACGCTGGCGGGGCTGTGCGGCGACGCGTTGCTGTCCACACTCCAGGAGGTCCTGGAGCACGAGCGGGAGAGCGAGGAGATCTTCGCGACGCTCTGCACGGTGGACATCGCCCCGGACGGCCGCCGCGCGGGCCTCTGCCTGGCCGGGCACCCCGCGCCGCTGATCGCCCGGCCCCGACGGCCGGCGCACCTGCTCCCGTACGAGGACGGCGGGCCGGCCCTGGGTCTGCTGCCGCGGGCGCGGTGGCCGCGCCGCCAGGTGGAGCTGGGCGGCGCGTGGAGCCTGATGATGTACACGGACGGCCTGATCGAGGGCCGCGTCGGTGACGGCACGCAGCGCCTCGGCCAGGACGGCATGGTGGCGATGGTCAACCGGCAGCTCTCCGAGGGGCTGACCGGCGAGGACCTGCTCGAAGCGGCGGTCGCCCAGGTGCGGGAGCTGAACGGCGGCGAGCTCACGGACGACGTCGCGGTCCTGCTGCTCGACCGCGACCAGGACACCGCCCGGCACCGGGCTCCGGGCGGCGCGCGGAGCGTGAACATCCCGCGTCCGCGCCCGGCCTCACCGGCGAGGGTTCAGCGCCCGCCGTTGTAGGGGCCGTACGGGCCGTCGCTGCTGGAGCCGCCGCGTCGGCGGCCACCGCCGGTGACGGCCTTGAGGGCGGGCCGGACGTCCACGAAGAAGACGATGGTGGCGATCAGCCCGGCGAGCTGGAGGAAGAGCCACGGAACCCAGAGGTTCACCGCCACCGCGACGCCGAGGATGATCAGCCAGAACGACTTCTTCTGCTTGTCCGCGGCGCGATAGGCGTCCTCGCGCACCATCAGGGCCATGACCAGAGCGACCACGGCAAGGACGAGCATGGCCGTGTAGATCAGCCCGAGGAACGAGTTGAAGCCTTCGAGCAACATGATGTGCACCGCCTAGTCAGTGGATAGCGCCTCGCGGCCAAGGTACCGGGACAACGACCGGGCCACTCGGAATGTGCCCACCCGCCGTCCCGGCACACCTGCCGGGCACCGGTGCTACTTGCCGGAGGGCGGGGTGGCCTTCTTCGCCGCGGGCTTCCGCGCCGGCGCCTTCTTCGCGGCGGCGGGCTTGGCGGCGGCGGGCTTCGGCTTCGCGGCGGCGGCCGGCTTCGCGGCGGGCGCGGCCTTCGGGGTGGGGGCCGGCTTCGACGCGGCGGCCGGCTCGGACTCCTTGCGCGGCTCCACGACGACGGCGATCTCCACGATCTCGTCGGCGGTCTCGCCCCGCCACGTCCGCACGGTGCGCTCGCCCCGCTCGGCGACCTTCTCGTACGTCTCCCGGGCCCGCACGGCGTACTCGGCGGCCACGCCCACCCCGCGCAGCGCCAGGTCCTGGGCGTTCTCGCCGAGCTTCTTCAGGTCGGTGTCGAAGGCGCCGATCACCTCGGTGACCTTGGCCTGCAGGACGGCCTGCGCCTCCCGGGCCTGCTCGGTGACCTTCTCCTGCACGGCCTTGGGGTCGGTGTTCCGTACCGCCTCGATCCGCTCCGGGGCCTCGGCCCGCAGCTGTTCGAGCAGCGCGGGCACCTTGCGGGCCTGGCGGACGGCGAGGTCGGCGGTGCCGGCGGCGAAGTAGAGGGGGGTCGGGTCGGTGAGGGTCTTGCGCAGGTCATCGGTGATGGCCATGACTGTGGTCCTCCCGGATCATCAGACTGGGGTGTGAGGGTGGTGGAGCTCAAGCTGTATCGGCAGCACTGCCGTCGGCATTGAAGGGAGCGTCTGCCCCGGGCTCGTCGTCCACACCGTTCTCCTTGCGGAAGGAGGCGTAGATCTGGAGCAGCACGCTCTTCTGGCGCTCGTTGATCGACGGATCGGCGAGGATCACCGCCCGCGTCTCCAGCTCGTCCTGCTGCCGCTCGTCCAGAATCCCGGCCCGTACGTACAGGGTCTCGGCGGAGATCCGCAGCGCCTTCGCGACCTGCTGCAACACCTCGGCGCTCGGCTTGCGCAGCCCGCGCTCGATCTGGCTGAGGTAGGGGTTGGAGACCCCGGCGGCGTCGGCGAGCTGCCGCAAGGAGAGCTGCGCGCTGCGGCGCTGCTCCCGCAGATACTCGCCGAGATTGCCGACGTTGAGTGAGGCCATGTCTCGATGGTGCCCCCACTTGCTAACTTTTGCAAGCACCCGCTTGCAAAAGTGTCCCCTCCCACACGGCGGCCCCCTGGCAGCACTCGCGATCCGGCCGGGCCGGGCACGCCGCGCCCCTCCTCAGCCGCCCGCCCCGAGGAACCCCGCCACCGCCGCGCCGAACGCCTCCGCGTCGTCCGCCCACGGATAGTGCCCCGCGCCCGGCTGCACGACGAGCGTGGCGTCCCGGAACAGCGCGCCGAACGCGGTCACCGCACTCGGCGGGCTGTTCAGGTCGTAGGCGCCGGCCAGCAGCAGGACGGGCGCGGTGAGGGAGGCCAGGGCCTCGCGGGTGGCCGGCGGGTCGAACGCGCCCTCGGCGCCGAAGAGGGCGACGGACTCCGGGTTGCCGGGGCGGCCGAGCGCCTGCAGGCGGCGGGCCGCGTCGTCCCAGCGGCCGTGGAAGAACGGTTCGACGGCCGCCCAGTCCGTGCCGTTCCCGCGGGTGATCGCCTCCAGCGCCGGATAGGCCGCCGGGAACCACGGTTCGCCGCTCCTCAGCCGCGCGAGCGCCCGCCGTTCGTCCCCGGTGATGTCGATGCCGACGGCCCGCGTGCTCGGGGCGATCAGGGCCAGCCTGCCGATCCGGTCCGGGTGGCGGGCCGCGTACCGGACGACGATGTTCGCCCCGGCGGAGTGGCCGAGCAGGTCGACGCGGGCGAGCCCGAGGTGGCGGCGCAGCGCCTCCACGTCTTCGGCCAGGCGGTCGCAGCGGTACGTGGAGACGTCCTCCGGGACCGCCGAGCCGCCGTTGCCCCGCAGGTCGGGGACGATCAGGCGGCGGTGGGCCGGCAGACCGCCGAGGTCGCCCAGATAGCGGGAGTCGGCCGGGCCGCCCGGCACGCAGACGACCGGGTCGCCGGGGCCGTCCCCGTACGCGCGATAGGCGAGCAGGGTGCCGTCGGGCGCGGTGAAGGTGTCAGGGGTCATGGGAGCAGAGTGACAGCTACAGCCTGGTTATACAACCAGGTTGTAGGATCAGGGGGCAGGTATATAACTGGGTCGTGCCAGGGGAACAGAGACTCACCGAAGCGCAGGCCGCGCGCATGCTCGCCGAAATGAACGAAGTCATCCGCGCGGGCGAGGAGGCGCGTCGGCTGCGCACCGAGATGATCAAGGTGCTCACCGACCTCGGGTGGACCCAGGAGCGCATCGCCCGCCTCACCGACATGAGCCAGCCCGCCGTGTCCAAACAGGTGATCAAGCACCGCGACGCCGGACCGCCCCGGCCCCTCGGCCTCGCGCTCGGGCAGGACGACCCGCCGTGGCTGGAGGGGCGGCTGTGGGGCGTGGCCGAGGACATCGCGGAGACCTACGGCGCCGCCGCGCACTGCCGCCCCGCCGTCGAGGCCCTCGCGCGCGGCCGGCAGCGGTTCACGCCCGACCACGTCGACGCGCTGCGCCGGCTCGTGGAGGAAGACCTGCGGCGGTACGGGGACGGACTCGCCGCGCACCGGGCCGCGTACGACGAGATCAGCCGCGCGCTCGACGTGCCGTCACGGGCCGCCGGCACCCCGCCCGGCTCCGCGTCCGTACGCCGTGCGCTCGCCCACCGCCTCCAACTCGACCGGTTCCGGGGTGGCGACGACCCGCCCCCCGGCCCGTAGGCTCGTCGGCATGGCCTCGTTCCTGCCGCTCCTCGTCTGCGCCGGCGTCCTCGCGGCGGTCATGGGCTCGCTGGGCCGGCTGGCCGTCCACGTCAGGCGGCGCGGGCTCGCCGGATCGGCGATGCGGGCCGGGCTGGCGTCCTGTGACGAGGCGTTCCGGGCGACCGCCCATGAGTCGTACTACGAGATCCGGGCGCAGGCGGACCGGAAGGCGCCGATGGCCTCGCCCGACGACGCGTGGCACCCCTTGCCCGCCCTGCCGCCGGCGCCCCGCACCCGAGGGCCCCGGAGCCCCGGGAAGGCGTTCCTCCACTGGTGGCGCCGGGGCTGACCCGGGTCAGAACACGTCCGGGCACCACGCCCGCCGGGCCGCCCGGAACACCCCGTCCGCCCTCGCCGCCGCGCCCGGGACCAGCTCCTCCACCCGGCCCAGCGCCGCCAGCCGCAGCACCGATTCGTCACCGAGCCAGAGCGTGCCCAGCTCCCGTACGTCCATCGCCAGGTCCGCCGAGCGCGTCGTCGGCGCGCAGGTGGCACCGTCCGGCGCGGCGTCCAGGTGGAAGCGGCCGGCCGCGAGGCCCGCCGCGTCCCGGATCTCCAGGACCAGCGACCCGGGCACCGCGTAGGTGCGGGTCTCCAGGGCGCGTACCACGTCCAGGAGGCGCACCCACAGGAAGTCCGCCTGCGTCACCACACGCGCCGCGCGCGGGTCCGGCAGCAGCAGCGGCAGCAGGTCGTCGGCCGGGCGGAGTCCGGTACGGATGGTGGAGATCCAGTCCACCGAGCACAGGAAGTGCCACAGCGCCCGCTCCGCAGCCGGGGTCACCGCGATCATGTCGCGCACCTTCGCACCGTTCAGCGGCTGCTTGGCATCGCTCCAGGTCGCGTCGGCGCGGTAGATCATCATGCCGTCGACCGTGCCGTCCGCGCCCCGGTAGACGGCGTAGAAGGGCTCCGTCCACTCATCGACCGGGAAGAGCTGCCGCCCCGTGACCAGATTCCACCAGCGGGCGTCGCGGCTCACCGCGCCGTGCTGCCGGGCCCGCAGCCGGTCGTGCAGCGCGGGGCCCAGCTTCAGGGCCTCCGCGCCGTCCACCAGATCGATCCGGCCACCGTCCCCGGGCTCCGGCACCCGGCGGTGCGGGTCGAGGCCCGCGCGGTGGACGTCGACCTCCCACACGGTGCTCCAGGCCGCCGGGCCGAAGCCGTACCTGCCGTAGATCGGGTACTCGGCGGCGATCAGCGTCGCCGCCACGTCACCGCGCTCCTTCGCCTCCGCCAGGTCGTCGGCCATCAGCCGCGTCAGGATGCCGCGCCGCCGGTGGGTCGGCGAGACGGTGACGTTGGTGACCGCGTCGGTCGGCACGGTGGCGCCGCCGACCACCGTCAGCTCCTGCGCGAACGAGCGGAACGTCGCCACGCACCGCCCCGCGTCGAACGCCCCCCGCGTACGCGTGAGGTCCGTGTACTCCCGGCGCCCCGCCACCTCCTCGTCCGTCGGCGTGGGCGGCCTCAGGAAGCCGGTGTTCAGGGCACGGAGCCAGTCGGGGAACTCGGACGGGGTGACAGGGCGTATCTCCGGGGCGTTCATGCGCCCCACGCTAGGCAGCGCGCCACGGGATGTCGCCCCGTTTTGGCGCCCGTTCGGGGAAGCACGAGGGCTCAGAACGCCGCCCGGATCTCCCCCACCTCGGCCCCGCCGCCCAGCAGCGGCGCTCGCCCGATCCGCCCGACCACCGGCGCGTCGATCCCCAGCAGCCCCAGCGCGCGGGCCAGGACCGGGCCCAGCGCCCGGGTCGAACCGTCGTCGATCTTGAAGGCCAGCGCCCTGCCGTCCGCCAGGGCCACCGCCTGCACGGCCTCCGCGCCCATCTTCGACAGCGTGCCGGGCACCTCGCGCATCAGCCAGGTGTCGGGGCGCCGGGTGCCCGCCACGTACTCCGGGTGCGCCCGCATCGCGTCCGCCACCCGGCGCTCCGCCGTACCCGGCTCCGCCAGGACGAAGGCGCGGAACGCGCGCGCCAGGCCCACCAGCGAGACCGCCATCAGCGGCGCCCCGCAGCCGTCCGTGCCGACGGCGGCGACCTCTTCGCCCGCCGCCTCCTCCACGACCCGGTGCACCAGCCGCTGGAGGGGGTGCGCGGGGTCCAGGTAGCCGGCCGTGTCCCAGCCGTTGAGCGCGCAGGCGGCGAGCATCGCCGCGTGCTTGCCGGAGCAGTTCATCGTGATGCGCTCACGGACGTGGCCGGCGGCCAGGTACGTCTCGGCCTCCACCGCGTCCAGCGGCAGGTCGGGCGGGGTCCGGAGGTCCTCGGGCGCCAGCCCGTGCTCGGCGAGCATCTTGCGTACGAGATCGAGGTGGAAGCCCTCGCCGGAATGGCTCGCGGCGGCCAGCGCCAGCCGCTCACCCGACAGGTCGAGCCCGGCCCGCAGCACCGCCGCCGCCTGCATCGGCTTGTTCGAGGAGCGCGGGAAGACCGGCGCCCCCGGATCGCCCAGGGACAGTTCCACGCTGCCGTCGGCGGCCAGCACGACCAGCGAACCCCGGTGGTGGCCCTCGGTGAAACCGGACCGCACGACCTCCGCCAGTACGGGCAGGCCGGGGGCCGGGTCGGATATGGCGGGGGTGGTGCGGGCTGCGCTGGAGGTCATGGTGGCCTTCCGGGGACGGACGGGACCCGCCCGTCCCCGGAGGGGTCGCCTCAGGCGAGCAGGTCGTCTACTTGTGCTTCCCCGTCACGGTACCTGCGGGCGATCTCCGCGCCGCAACCGTCCGCCGTGCGCTGGAGCCGGTGCCGGCGGCGGGAAACCTGCTGTTCGTAGCGGACCAGCCGCCCCATCGCGGTGTGCAGCTCTTCGTCCGTCCGGGCGTCCAGGTCGGACAGCTCGACCTCGGCCAGCGTCTCGGCGGCGAGCTTGCGGTACTCGTCGCTGCGCGGTGTGGACAGCGTGACGTGCCGGGCGGACGAGCGCTGCGGGGACGGGGCGTCGGCGAGGATCTCCGACAGCCGGTCCACCACCGGCGACTCCGGGTCCCGGCGCCTGGCCAGCTCGGCCTTCAGGATGTCGATCCGCCCCTGCACGAGCCTCCGCACATAGCTGAGGTCGGCCTCGTCGCGCTGGGCGTCGCGGCGCAGGGCGCGCAGCTCCGGCAGGCGCAGGGCGGTCAGATCGGACCGGGCCACCCCCTCGCCGGTGTCGTCGCCCTGCCCGGTCCGCTGTACGGGCGGGCGCATGGTGCTGATGTTCGTACCGCTGCCCGTGCTGCTGCTGACACCGGGGCGCGCGACCGGCACTGCGCCCGGGGACTGCCCGGTTCCATGGGTGCTCATGCTTGTGTCCATCCCCTCGACCCGGTGCGTCGGCGCACCGCCTCCCGAGCATCGTGCCACCCCGAGGGGCCTTCTGAGGTTGCTCTGTACCCGTTCGGCCCAAGATAGGTTGGTCTGTATGCGTGCAGTGGTACAGAGGGTGGATGGTGCGAGCGTCACGGTGGCGGACGCCGCGGACGGCGACGGCGGTTCCCGCGTCGTCGGGGAGATAACCGGCGAGGGCCTGTGTGTGCTGGTGGGGGTGACCCACGAGGACACCCCGGAGAAGGCGGCGCAGCTCGCCCGCAAGCTCTGGTCGGTCCGCATCCTGGAGGGCGAGAAGTCCTGCTCCGACGTGAATGCGCCGCTTCTGGTGATTTCGCAGTTCACTCTCTACGGGGACGCCCGGAAGGGCCGCCGCCCCACCTGGAACGCCGCCGCACCCGGCGAGGTCGCCGAGCCCCTGGTGGACGAGGTGGTGGCGCGGCTGCGGGCGCTGGGGGCGACGGTGGAGACGGGCCGGTTCGGGGCGGACATGCGCGTCTCGCTCACCAACCACGGCCCGTTCACCGTCATCGTCGAGGTCTGAACCCCGAAGGCCGCTACGGCTCGACGACCGTCTCCTGGGCCGCCGCCGTGTCGCCGGCCAGCAGCTGTGCGTCGACCGCCACGTTCCGCTTCACCAGGGCGAGGGCGATCGGGCCCAGCTCGTGGTGGCGGGCGGACGTGGTGACGAAGCCCAGCTGGCGGCCGTCCGGCCCGTCCGACGCGAGCCGGACCGGGGTGCCGGGGCCCGGCAGGTGGACCTCGCTGCCGTCCAGGTGCAGGAAGACCAGGCGGCGCGGCGGCTTGCCCAGGTTGTGCACCCGGGCGACGGTCTCCTGACCCCGGTAGCAGCCCTTCTGGAGGTGGACGGCGACGCCGATCAGGCCCAGCTCGTGCGGGATGGTGCGGTGGTCGGTCTCGAAGCCGAGCCTCGGCCGGTGCGCCTCCACGCGCAGCGCCTCGTACGCGAGCACCCCGGCGAGCGGGCCGTGCTCCGCCGCGTACGCCTCCAGCTCGGCACGCGGCAGGAACAGGTCGCGGCCGTGCGGTGTCTCGCGTACGACGGCCCCGTCCGGGACCTCGGCGATCGAGCCGGCCGGGAGGTACACCACCGCGAAGTCGTCGGTGCGGTCGGCGACCTCCACCCGGTAGAAGAACTTCATCGACTCCAGGTACGCGACGAGGTCGCCCCGCGTACCCGGTTCGACGTGCATCCACACCGTCTCGCCGTCGTCCACGAGGTACAGGGCGTGTTCGATGTGGCCGTTCGCGCTGAGGATGAGCGCTTCGGTGGCCCGGCCCGGGGCGAGTTCGGTGACGTGCTGCGTGATCAGGAGGTGCAGCCAGGCCAGCCGGTCGCTCCCGGTGACGGCGACGACGCCGCGGTGCGAGAGGTCGACCAGGCCCGAACCGTCGGCGAGGGCGCGCTGCTCGCGGAACAGGTCGCCGTAGTGCGCGGCGACGCCTTCGTCGCGGCCCTCGGCGGGGACGGCGCCGGGCAGGGACAGCAGGGGGCTCTTCATGCGACCAGCGTACGACTGGTTTTCGGGCCCCGGCCGCCCGGCGTCTCAGGCCCCGGCCGCCGGTGCCGGGTCCACGGCCTCCGGACCGTCCTGCGCCGCCTTCGCCGTGCAGTCGGCACAGCGGCCGAAGATCGCGAAGTGCTTCATGTCCGTCTCGAACCCGAAGGCGTCGCGCAGCTTCTCGGTGAACTCCGCGACGACGCTCACATCGGCCTCGATCACGTCCGCGCAGTCCCGGCACACCAGGTGGATGTGGTGGTGCCGGTCGGCCAGGTGGTACGTCGGAGCGCCGTGCCCGAGGTGGGCGTGGCTGACCAGCTCCAGCTCCTCCAGGAGCTCCAGCGTCCGGTAGACCGTCGAGATGTTCACGCCCGAGGCGGTCCGGCGCACCTCGGAGAGGATGTCGTCGGGCGTCGCGTGTTCGAGCGTGTCGACGGCCTCCAGGACCAGCTGGCGCTGCGGGGTCAGCCGGTAACCGCGCTTGCGGAGATCGGTCTTCCAGTCGGTGCTCACCACAGCCCCCAGTGTAGGTCCGGGCGGACGGCCACTCGGCGGAAACGGGCGGCTACTTGAAGAAGGCGATCCCGTCGTCCGGCAGGTCACCGAGGCTCTTGGCCATCGCCTCGACCTCCTCGGGCGTGACGGTCTTCTTCAGGTGCGCCGACATGTACGGGCGCAGCTCGACCTCGGGCGTCGCCTTCTCGCCGACCCACATCAGGTCGCTGTTCACATAGCCGTAGAGCCGCTTGCCACCGCTGTACGGGCCGGAGGCCGCGGTACGGGCCACCGCGTCGGTGACCAGGTCGATCTGCGGCTTCTTGTCGGCCAGCTCGCCGTACCAGATCTCGATGACGCCCTGGTCGCGGGCCATGACGACCTCGACCTTGCGGTCCTTGTCGATGCGCCAGTAGCCGGTCTCGGTCTCCAGCGGGCGGATCTTGTTGCCGTCGGCGTCCAGGACCCAGGAGTGCGAGGTGTACTCCAGGAAGTCACGGCCGTCGTGGCGGAAGGTGACCTCCTGGCCGAAGTTGCACTTCTCGGCGCCCGGGAAGTCGGAGACTCCCGCGCCCACCCAGTTGCCCAGGAGGAAGGCCAGCGGGACGAGGTCCGGGTGGAGGTCGGACGGGATCTCGATCATGAGCGGCTCAGTCGATCTGTGAGGCGGGAGGCGGGAAGGCCGGGAACGGGGAGGTGGTCAGCGCTGACCCTGGTACAGCTTCTTCACGGTCACCGCGGCGAAGGCGAGAACGCCGACGCAGACCAGGACCAGCAGGGCGGAGAAGAATGCCTCAAGCACGGGGGGCTCCTCGAACGAGCGGTTTGGCGGCAGTACAGGGCAGTACAGGACCGGGCCCCAGCCTAATAGGTGGGGCCCGGTCCCGCCGTTCCGGGGCGGGTCAGCCCAGGAGCTGGTTCTGCAGGATCAGCGTCTGGTGGAACGGCACGCGGGGCGTTCCGGCGCCGCCCTTGCGGGACTGGACGACCACGGCGAGGGTGTCCCCCGCGATGACGTAGCCCGTCCGCACCTGCGCGGAGCCGTAGGGCTTCGGCTCGCTGAAGACGTACGAGGCCGTGGCGTCCACCTTGCCGCCGCCCTTCCAGCTCTCGTCGAGCTCCATCTCGTGCGCGCCGAGCATCTCGTCCCCGGCCGACGCGCCGATGTAACGGTCGTCCCGGAACGCGTCCGCGTCGTCCGCCGAGCTGAACTGGAGCAGGTAGATCCGGTTCGACGTGCCGTCGGGCATGGTCCAGCCGCGTGCCGCGATGTGCCGCAGGGTGCCCTCGCGCAGCGTCTCGCCGATGCCGGCCCGCCCGCCCTCGGTGAACTCCGAGGTGAACTGCCCGGTGCTGACCCAGCCGCCCTTGAGCTTCTTGTCCACCGTGGCCCCGGCCGGTGCGGGAAGCAGCAGCTCGCGCAGGTCGGCGTGGTGGACCTCGGACGGGTTGCCGTCGTTGTAGGGGCGCGGCTTGTCCGCCGGGAGCGCCGGCAGGGCAAGCCGGGGGTAGTCCCAGCGCCCGTCGTCCTCGGTGGCGAGACCGGGTACGTCGGTGCGCTCCATCGACGTGATGCCGTACGCCGTACCCGCCCCGGCCGCGCCGAACACCAGCACGGCGGCGGTCCACCGCGCCACGGCCCGCAGCACCCGGCGCGGGGGCCGGGGGCCCCGCGCCACCGGGGCCGGCGGCACCGGCGGCATGGGCGGGAGGTCCGGGAGCGGCGCGGGGGCCGGGGCCGCGGGCTCCGGCCCGGTCGCGGGCGCGGCCGTCTGCTCGGTCATACGTACTCCCCCGGGGACGTGATGTGCTTCAGCTGGTCCTTCACCAGTTCGGCGACGGCCGACTTGCGGAACGGTTCGATGCCCGACGCCGAGAAGGTGACCATCACCTCGCCCTCGTACGCCATGCAGAACATCCCCTCGATCCGCCGGTCTTCGTCCTTCGGGGCGAGGAAGCAGGAGGCGTTCTTCTTGTGGCCGGCGATCTTCGGGCCGTGACGCAGGACGCTGATGCTGTCGAAGAGGTCCGCCCGGAAGGTGTAGAGGTCCCGGACGGCCTTCTTGTCCTTCATCCGCACCAGCTGGGTGTCGATGACCAGGTCGTTGTCGCGCGAGGCGTAGGTGCGGACGGCCAGGCCCTGGATGCGGAGCTTGTCGATCCGCTTCTCGAAGTCCCGCCGCTGCCGGCCCGACAGGCCGCGCCCGCCGTCCTTCATCTCGGCGGTGGCGGCGGCGCCGCTGAGTTCGGCGTCGTTCCCGTACGTGCCGGAGTCCGGGCCGAGCCGGTAGCCGGCCGGGACGGGCAGCAGCAGCTTGCTCAGCTCCGTGGAGGCCCTGCCCCGGGCCACGTCCCCGGCGGGGTCCTTGGCCGGTTCACCGGAGGGCTTCTGCCACAGCCGGGTGGGGACCGTGCGGTCCGCACCGTCGACGGTCACCTTCGTGTACGCGGCGGCGCCGCCGACCGCGGCGAGCACCAGCACGGCGGGGAGGACCGCGAGGACCACGCGGCGCGCCCGGCCCTTCCGTGCGGGGGCCGGCTCCGGAGCGGCGGCGGGCTCAGGAGCGGGGGCCGGCTCCGGAGCGGCGATGGGCTCTGGAGCGGCGACGGGCTCCGCGTCCGTGGGCTCGGGGCGGGTCGTGTTCTCGTCGCTCACAGGCGCTCCAGCTGTCGCTCGGCCAGCGTCCGGATGTCCTTCTTGCTGATCGGGGCGCTGTCGTAGACGTGGATGTCGACCATGACGTCGCCCCGGCTGAAGATGGCCCTGGCCTGGTAGAAGGGCAGGTAACCGGCCTTGCGCTCGGCCGGGAAGAGGTAGTAGCGGCCCTCGGCGCTGCCCTTGATCGCGGTGCCCTCGTTGCCGGCGGCCCGCTTCCCGGGCATGTACGAGCGCTGGTCCTCCGCGTGCGCGGCGGCGGCGGCGCCCGAGCTGAACTGCACCAGGTACACGTCGGCCGCGCGGTACTCGCCCTTCTTCCAGGAGGCGCCCGCGACCCGGCGGAGGCCCTGGTCGAGGAGGTCGCCGTACATGTAGTCCTCGTTCTCGAAGTTCATGGCGTAGTTCTCCACCCCCAGCCACCCGTCCGGGGAGAGGGCGGTCAGGCCCTTGTCCTCCTGCCAGCCCTTCGGCCGGGGCACGATGAGCTTGCGCAGGTCGCCGTCGGTGCGGACCCGGCGGTCCTGCGAGGCCGGCAGCGGGTCGGGCGCCTTGTCGGCGGGCAGCGCCTTCGCCGGGTACGCGAGGCCCGGCTGCGAGAGCGCGGCGAGCGGCGTCGGGGCGCGGTCGGCCTGGACGGCGTAACCGGTCGCGATGCCGCCGGCGATGCCGAGGACGACCGCGGCGGCGATGATCAGGGTCGTACGCCCGCGCGGGCGCCGCTTCGGGGCGACGGCCGGCTCCGCCGCCGTCTCCGGATGCTCCCCCGCGTCGGCCAGCTCGGCCGCTTCGGCGGGCGGCTCGGGCTGCCCGTCGGAAATGCTGTCTTTCGGATGCAAAATGGGTCCCCCCACGAGACCTTGAAGCACGGATTCCGTTATCCGCGCACACAACTGACCCACAACGGCGGGGTGGGGTTGTGCGGCCGACGATTACAGTTCCGTATATGCCGAAGAAGCTCGTGATCAAGGTGACCGCAGGTGCCGACTCCGCCGAGCGCTGCTCGCAGGCGTTCACGGTGGCGGCGGTGGCCGTCGCCAGCGGGGTGGAGGTCTCGCTCTGGCTGACCGGGGAATCGGCGTGGTTCGCCCTGCCCGGTCGCGCCGCCGAGTTCGAACTGCCGCACGCCGCACCGCTGCCGGACCTGATCGAGTCGATCCAGGCGGGCGGCCGGATCACGCTGTGCACCCAGTGCGCGGCCCGGCGCGACATCACCGAGGAGGACGTCCTGGAGGGCGTGCGGATCGCCGGCGCCCAGGTCTTCGTCAGCGAGGTCATGGCCGACGGCGTCCAGGCGCTCGTCTACTGAGAAGCCCGGCCGGGCACCGGCCGGGCGTGCCCTCAGCCGCGCCGTTTCCTGCCGTCCAGCTCGTCCCACCAGGCGTCCGACTCCGGATCGCCGGTGGCGCCGCCGTCCTTGCCCGGCCGGGCCTCACCGGGCGGCGGCTGCCGCTGACCGCCGGGCTCGTCCCACCACCGGTCCTCCGGCCCCTTGCGGTTGCCGACCATCGCCGCGACGGGCGGGATCACCATCGCGACCACACACATCGCGATGGCGGCGGGCATCGACCAGAGCCTCACGAAGGCCCAGGCCGAGACGAAGAGGACGAGACAGACGCCCATCAGTACGAAGTAGGCGCGCCGGCGTCGGCGGTACATGAATCCAGCGTAGGCCCGATCGGCCCGCTCGGCCGGTCCGGAGGAGACCCGCCCCCGGCGCGGGCAGCACGAAGGGCCGTACCCGCGCCAGGCAAGCGTCCAAACCCCCTGGGGTACGGCCCTTCGGCCGGTCGTCGGCCGCGCCGACGGTCGTCGTCCTAGACGGCGATGGCCACCTCGGCCAGGCCGCCGGTCTGCGCGACGACCGTGCGGTCGGCGGTGCCGCCGGGGACGAGCGCGCGGACGGTCCAGGTCCCCTCGGCCGCGTAGAAGCGGAACTGGCCGGTCGCCGAGGTCGGGACCTCGGCGGTGAACTCGCCGGTCGAGTCCAGCAGGCGGACGTAGCCGGTGACGGGCTCGCCGTCGCGGGTCACGCTGCCCTGGATGGTGGTCTCACCGGGCTTGATGGTCGAAGCGTCGGGGCCGCCGGCCTTTGCTCCACACATGGTTCAGTCCTTCGGGTCGGGGTTCGTGCTGGTCCAGGTCGTACGGGTTACTTGTTGGCGCCGAGCTCGATCGGCACGCCGACGAGGGAGCCGTACTCGGTCCACGAACCGTCGTAGTTCTTGACGTTCTCCTGGCCGAGCAGCTGGTGCAGCACGAACCAGGTGAGCGCGGAGCGCTCGCCGATCCGGCAGTAGGCGATGGTGTCCTTCGACAGGTCGACCTGCTCGGCCTCGTAGAGGGCGCGCAGCTCGTCGTCCGACTTGAAGGTGCCGTCGTCGTTGGCGTTCTTCGACCACGGGATGTTGCGGGCGCTCGGCACGTGGCCGGGGCGCTGCGACTGCTCCTGCGGGAGGTGGGCCGGGGCGAGCAGCTTGCCGCTGAACTCGTCGGGCGACCGCACGTCGACCAGGTTCTGGGTGCCGATGGCCTTCACGACGTCGTCGCGGTAGGCGCGGATCGACTCGTCCTGCGGCTGGGCCCGGTACTGCGTGGCCGGGCGGGACGGGACCTGGTCGCCGTCCACGAGGTCGCGGGAGTCGAGCTCCCACTTCTTGCGGCCGCCGTCGAGCAGGCGGACGTCCTGGTGGCCGTAGAGCTTGAAGTACCAGAACGCGTAGGACGCGAACCAGTTGTTGTTGCCGCCGTAGAGGACGACCGTGGTGTCGTTGGCGATGCCCTTCGCGGACAGCAGCGCCTCGAAACCGGCCTGGTCGATGAAGTCGCGGCGGACCGGGTCCTGGAGGTCCTTCGTCCAGTCGATCCGGATCGCGTTCTTGATGTGGTTCTTCTCGTACGCGGAGGTGTCCTCGTCGACCTCGACGATGGCGACCTGCGGGTCGTCGATGTGGGCCTCGACCCAGTCGGCGTCTACCAGGACGTCACTGCGGCTCATTGTGTTTCTCCTCCGGGGCAGTCTGCGGCGAGATGGTGCACGGGTCGTGCGTGATGCGGATGTGCGGGGCGCGGGCCGGGCCCGTGTCCACGGGCGGCATGCCGGATGGCCCCGACGTGCGGTCGAAGGGCCTGGGAATGCGGGAAACCGGGCGTCCCGCTCAGACAGTGCGACAGAGCATGGCGGCGACGCGGCACAGGTCCACTGCCCGCCGCTTCGTGAGATCCGCCTGGCCACCCTGAGGGAGGCCGCCAATAGAGCACTGCATGGGACCGATCGTAGGGAGGTACCGGCGGACATGTCACCGCCGTGTCGCATTTTGAGACGCGATCGTCCGCAATGCGGAACAGCCACCCCTTCGGCACCGCCCGGGACCGTCCGGCGCGGCGCCGGATCGGTCGGTCATCTACGGACCGGACCCGCCCGTCTCACTATGTGGTCTGGATCACTCGACCCCGCCGGCCGCGGGCCCGGTCATCCCGCCAGGCGCACGTCGGTACCGGTCACCGATATCTCCAGGCCGTCGGCGGTCGGCTGGATCTTCTCCAGCTTCAGACCGTTCGGCAGCCCGCCGACCTCGCGCTCGAAGTCCGTCTTCCCGCGGATCAGCTTCTCCAGGCCGGGGATGCCCTCGCCCGGCACCTTGTCGGCGTGGACGCGGACGGTGCGGCCGTCGACCAGGGTGACGGTGGACAGGACGCTGCGGGAGACCGGGCGCCCCAGGAAGGGGACGGCGACCGTCCCCGTCACCTTCACCTTGTTCCGGCCGCCGTACTCGACCCGGACGCCGTCGCTGGCGGCCTTGGTCAGGTCCTCGTACGAGATGACGGCCGTCCCGGTGGCACGGGCGGCGGTGGCCCCGGAGAAGCCGTCGGTCAGCCGCACGTCGCGCAGTTCGGCGTTCATGGTGGAGATCCGCAGCGTGCGCCCCCCGGCACGGGTCTCGATGCCGGTGATCTTCACGTCGACCTCGTCCAGCTCCGAACCGGCGACCTGGGTGAGGAACGGGAAGCCCTTGATGGAGATGTCGGTGGAGCCGATCTCCGCGCCCGGGACCTTCACCCGGTCCTCGGCCTGCGACTCGGCGATGTTCACCGCCACCCGGTCCACGGCCACGGACAACGCCGCCAGGACCACCAGGACGATGGCCCAAATTCGCAGTGCACGCATGCCTGTCCTTCCCCCGCCCTGCCGTCCGTACGGACCCCCGGGGCCCGTGAACCTCCTGCCGGCCGCACGGCGCGTCCCCGCGTGATCGACGTGCGAAAGCCCCCCAACGGTTCCCCGTGGAGGGCTTCGCCATGCGGATGGAGCGCTACGGACCGCGCGGTACGGGACTACGCCAGCACGCGGCCCAGCACATAGACGGCCGGCGCGGCCGCGGTCAGCGGCAGGGCCACACCCGCCGTCATGTGGACGAAGCGTGACGGGTAGTCATAGCTCGCGACCCGCAGCCCGACCAGCGCGCAGACCCCGGCGGCGAGGCCCAGCAGGGCCCCCTTCGCCCCCAGGTCCGCCACCGCGCCCGCCACCGCTCCCGCCCCCGCCGCGACGGCCAGCGCCGCCACGACGGACACCGGCGCGGGCAGCGGCAGCGCCCGTACGAGCACGGCGGCGGCGACCGCGACCGCGCCCGCCGTCACGGCGTCCGGGACGGCCGCGAGGTGGCCGGCCGCCAGCACCGCGAGCGCGGCCGACGCGACGGTGGCCATGAGGCCCTGCATCCGCTCGTCCGCACCGGCCCTGCTGCGCAGCTGGAGGACCACGGTGAGCAGCACCCAGACGCCCAGCGTGCCGATGATCGCGGCCGGTCCGTTCTCCCGGCCCGCCGCGAGGAGCGCCACATCGGCGACCAGTCCGCCGGCGAACGCCAGCGCGATGCCCTGCCGGGCCGGCCACATGCCGTTGAGCCGGAACCAGCCCGCCGCCGTCACCGCCTGGAGCAGCACCAGCGGGACGAGCAGGGCGTACGAGCCGACGGCCGCGCCGAGCGCCAGCAGCAGCCCGAGCACCGCGGTGATCGCGGCCGGCTGGATTCCCGGCGCGATGATCGGGGAACGCCCTTCGGCCCGGGCGCGCTGCGCGTCGGTGATCCGGGCGTTGCCCAGGGTGGTGGGCGCGCTGTACCCGTCGGCGGCGGGCGCGGAGGAAGCGGCGGGTGCCGGGGCGGGCGCGGGCGGCGCGGGCTCGGCGTGGACCTCGGGCGGCAGCGGGTAGGAGCCGGTGCCGACGGGGGCGGCGTGCTGCCCCTGCGGCGCGGGCCCGTCCGCGGAGTGCACGGCCGGCTGGTACTGGGTGTCCCAGGTCTGCCCCTGCCAGGTCTGGGTGGCGCCCTGGTCCGGCTGCCCGGCCGAGGGGTCCGGGTAGTACCCCTGCTGGGGGTACGCCGGCTGCTGCGGGTAGCCGTACGCCTGCTGCTGGTCCTGCCCGTACGCGTACTGCTGCTGCGGGTCCTGGCCGTACCCGTACGGCGACTGCTGCTCCGGGCCCTGACCCGGGTGGTACGGGTGCTGCTGATCGTTGCTCATGTGCTGGGGTTCACCCTCCTGCGAACGGCGGGAGCACCTCGACCGTGCCGCCCTCGGCAAGGCGTACGGTCTCATGGCTCCGGGTCCCGACGGGGTCGCCGTCGATGAGGAACGAGCACCTTCGCAGTACGCGGCTCAGCTCGCCGGGGTGCCGTTCGCGCACCGCGTCGAGCGCCTCCTTGAGGGTCGCGGCGGCGTACGGCTCCTCCGCGGTCCCGGCCGCGGCCTTGGCGGCTGCCCAGTAGCGGATCGTTCCCGCAGGCATGGCGGCGCTCCTTTCGTTCCGTTCCTCCGGTGCCGGTTCGGGGGACACCGCACCCCCATCATGGTTCACCGTTGCACCACCCAGCGGGCGATGCGGGTGAGCAAGGTCTCGTCGGCCGCGTTCTCCGCGTGCCCCATGCCGCGCTCCAGCCACAGCTCGGCCGCGTCGCCCGCGGCGGCGGCGAGCATGCGGGGGTGGTCGACCGGGAAGTACGGGTCCCGGTCGCCGTGGACGATCAGCAGGGGCGCCGGGGCGATCAGGGCGGCGGCCGCGACCGGGGAGAGCGGGACCGGGTCCCACGCCTCGCGGTGGATGCGCGTGCGGAAGCCGTAGCGCCCGACGAGCCGTCCGGCGGGCCGGGTCACCATCCAGTGCAGGCGGCGCATCGGAGCCGTGCCCCGGTAGTACCAGCGCGCGGGGGCGCTCACGGACACCACCGCATCCGCGTGCGCTCCCGTACGCGCCCTCGCGCGCCCCTCGCGCTCCGCAACGCCTCCGGCCGCGCCGCCGTCCCCGCCCTCCGCCGCCGGGGAGGCGTACAGCGCGCCGTGCCGCAGCACCACCGAGCCGCCCATCGAGAAGCCGACCGTCACCACGCGCCGGTGGCCGAGCGAGCGCGCCCAGGCCACCGCAGCCGCCAGGTCCAGCACCTCGCGGTCGCCGACCGTGGAGAACCCGCCGGACCTGCCGTGACCCCGGAAGGAGAAGGTCACCACCGCCACGTACCGGGAGAACGCGCGCACCGCCCGCCGCACCGCCGGCCGGTCCACCGAACCGGTGAATCCGTGCGCGACGACGATCGCGGTCTCCCCGTCGTCGTCCCCCGTACACGGGTCGTACACCGCCTCGATCCAGGTCCCGTCATCCGCCCGCAACGCGGCCCGCAGCGGTACGCGCGTGACCGGACGAACAGCGGAATCCGGAATTCTCCCCTCGGACACAGAACTCATGTGGGTTATTCTCCTGTGAAGAGGATCCGGGCAGAGCAGCCCCCGGGTCCTTTTGTGCTTTCCGGACGTTGTTACGACGACGTTTCGACAAGCTCAGCGGAACCGTACGAAGCAGAGCCGCATACTCCCCCGGGCCCCGTCCGGGAGTGCCCCTCTCGCAGGGAACGAGGAGGACCGAACGTCATGGGCGAGCCGACCGAGCACCATCAACGACCGATGAACCGGGCAGGTGGACCGCGATGAGTTCGCTGCTGCTCCTGACGAATGCCCTCCAGCCGTCGACGGAGGTGCTTCCCGCCCTCGGCCTCCTGCTGCACAGCGTGCGCGTCGCGCCCGCCGAGGGCCCCGCGCTCGTGGACACCCCGGGGGCCGACGTCATCCTCGTGGACGGGCGCCGCGACCTCCCCCAGGTCCGCTCGCTCTGCCAGCTGCTGCGGTCCACTGGGCCCGGCTGTCCGCTGATCCTCGTCGTCACGGAGGGCGGCCTCGCGGCCGTCACCGCGGACTGGGGCATCGACGACGTGCTGCTGGACACCGCGGGCCCCGCCGAGGTCGAGGCCCGGCTGCGGCTGGCGACCGGCCGGCAGCAGATCACCGCCGACGACTCCCCGATGGAGATCCGCAACGGTGACCTCTCCGTGGACGAGGCGACGTACAGCGCGAAACTCAAGGGCCGGGTCCTCGACCTCACCTTCAAGGAATTCGAACTGCTGAAATACCTGGCGCAGCACCCGGGCCGGGTCTTCACCCGCGCCCAGCTGCTCCAGGAGGTCTGGGGCTACGACTACTTCGGCGGTACGCGCACGGTGGACGTGCACGTACGGCGGCTGCGCGCCAAGCTCGGCCCCGAGCACGAGTCGCTGATCGGAACCGTGCGGAACGTGGGCTACCGCTTCGTCGCCCCCGAGAAGGTCGAGCGGGCGGCCGAGGAGGCCAAGGCGGCCAAGCGCGGCGTCGCCCGTTCGGAGCAGTCACGCGTTGCCGAGGTCACGGAAGAAGCCCCGGTCCGGCCTGCCAAGAGATAGTTCCATCCGCGTAGACTGCCGCGCGTGGCCAAGGTGACGCGGGACGATGTGGCGAGACTGGCGGGGACGTCGACCGCGGTGGTCAGTTACGTCATCAACAACGGACCCCGGCCGGTCGCCCCGGCCACGCGCGAGCGGGTGCTCGCCGCGATCAAGGAGCTGGGCTACCGGCCCGACCGGGTCGCCCAGGCGATGGCCTCGCGGCGGACCGATCTCATAGGGATGATCGTGCCGGACGCCCGGCAGCCGTTCTTCGCGGAGATGGCGCACGCGGTCGAACAGGCCGCCGCCGAGCGCGGAAAGATGGTCCTCGTCGGCAACTCCGACTACCGCGACGAGCGCGAGGTCCACTATCTGCGGGCCTTCCTCGGCATGCGGGTCTCCGGCCTCATCCTGGTCAGCCAGGGCCCCAGCGAGCGCGCCGCGGCGGAGATAGAGGCGTGGGACGCCCGGGTCGTGCTGCTGCACGAGCGGCCCGAGGCCATCGACGACGTCGCGGTCGTCACCGACGACATCGGCGGCGCCCAGCTCGCCACCCGCCACCTCCTGGAACACGGCAACGCGTACGTGGCCTGCCTCGGCGGTACGGAGGAGACCCCGGCGGTCGGCGACCCGGTCGCCGACCACGTCGAGGGGTGGCGGCGTGCGATGCACGAGTCGGGCCGCTCGACGGAGGGCCGGCTCTTCCAGGCCCCGTACAACCGCTACGACGCCTATCAGGTGGCCCTGGAACTGCTCTCCGGACCGGACAGGCCGCCGGCCATCTTCTGCGCGACGGACGACCAGGCGATCGGCGTGCTGCGGGCCGCCCGCGAGCTGCGCATCGACGTGCCGGGCGAGCTGGCCGTCGCCGGGTTCGACGACGTCAAGGAGGCCGGGCTGACCGATCCGCCGCTCACCACGGTCTCCTCGGACCGCCCGGCGATGGCGCGGGCGGCGGTCGACCTGGTCCTCGACGACTCGCTGCGGGTGTCGGGTTCGCGGCGGGAACGGCTGAAGCAGTTCCCCTCGGCGCTGGTGGTCCGCCGCTCCTGCGGCTGCGGAGAGCCGCCGGCGTCCGCCTGAGGCCCCGGGCTTTATATCGGGCATACGCGGTTCTGCCGGGCTTCTCAGGGCGTACTCACACTCCTCTCATCTTGGCCGGACACTCTCAAAGGCATGACAGAGAGCCAGCGCCCGAGCGGCGAGTACCCGATGTACCCCTCGTACGGCAACGGCGAAGCGGCCTACCCGCCGCCGCCGTCATACCAGCCGGTCCAGCCGGCCTTCCCGGCCCCGACGGGCCCGGCCTCCCCCGGCCCCGCTCCCGAGCCGCCCGCCGCCCGGCGCCGGGTCCGCAAGCCGGTCGCGCTCGTCGCCGCGGTGGCCATCGCGGCGGCCGTCGTCGGCGGCGGCACGGCCACGGTGATCGGCAGGCTCGCCGACGCCCCCGCCGCCACGGCCGCGGGGAGCGGCGTCGTACCGGGCACCACCGTCTCGCAGAGCGACAAGGGCACGGTGGCCGGTGTGGCGAAGGCCCTCTCGCCCACCATCGTGGAGATCGGCGCGACCTCGACGGCCGGCCAGTCCACCGGTTCCGGCGTGGTCATCACCTCGGACGGCGAGATCGTCACCAACAACCACGTCATCGCGGACGCCTCGCAGATCAAGGTCACGCTCAGCACCGGCAAGACGTACACCGCCGACGTCGTCGGCACCGACCCCGACAAGGACCTCGCGCTGATCAAGCTGGAAGGCGCGAGCGGCCTGAAGACGGCCACGCTCGGCGACTCCTCCCAGGTCGCCGTCGGCGACCAGGTCGTCGCGATCGGCTCGCCCGAGGGCCTGACCGGCACGGTCACCAGCGGCATCGTCTCCGCCCTCGACCGGGACGTGACGGTCGCCAAGGAGGGCGACAACGGCCAGGGCCAGGAACAGCAGGGCGGCGGGCGCCAGTGGCCCTTCGAGTTCGGCGGACAGCAGTTCAACGGTGACACCGGCGAGTCCACCACCACGTACAAGGCCATCCAGACCGACGCCTCGCTCAACCCGGGCAACTCCGGCGGTGCGCTGATCAACATGAACGGCGAGATCATCGGCATCAACTCCGCGATGTACTCGGCGAGCTCGGCGAGCGGCCAGGGCAGCTCCGGTGCGGGCAGCGTCGGCCTCGGCTTCGCCATCCCGGTGAACACCCTGAAGGCCGACCTCGACACCCTGCGGGCCGGGAACGGCTCCTGACCGTACGGGGCTGAGAAACTGGGACCGCCCGCGCTCCGGCCCGTACGACCGAGAAGAGGACGAGACAGCGATGAGCCCCGCCGAAGACGATCCGCAGCGCATCCTGATCGTCGACGACGAGCCCGCCGTGCGCGAGGCCCTGCAACGCAGCCTCGCCTTCGAGGGATACGGCACCGAGGTCGCCGTCGACGGCCTCGACGCCCTCGCCAAGGCGGAGTCGTACGCCCCCGACCTCATCGTCCTGGACATCCAGATGCCCCGCATGGACGGCCTGACCGCCGCCCGCCGCATCCGCGCCACGGGCACCACCACGCCCATCCTGATGCTCACGGCCCGGGACACCGTCGGCGACCGCGTCACCGGACTCGACGCGGGCGCCGACGACTACCTGGTCAAACCGTTCGAGCTGGACGAGCTGTTCGCCCGCATCCGCGCGCTGCTGCGCCGCAGCTCGTACGCGGCGGCCTCGGGCGGCCCCGTCCCCGACGACAACGTGCTGTCCTTCGCCGATCTGCGCATGGACCTGTCGACCCGGGAGGTCGTGCGCGGCACCCGGCACGTGGAGCTGACCCGTACCGAGTTCACCCTCCTGGAGATGTTCCTCGCGCACCCGCGCCAGGTGCTCACCCGGGAGCAGATCCTGAAGGCGGTGTGGGGCTTCGACTTCGAGCCGAGCTCCAACTCCCTGGACGTGTACGTGATGTACCTCCGCCGCAAGACGGAGGCCGACGGCGAACCGCGCCTCGTCCACACCGTGCGCGGTGTGGGATACGCGCTCCGCTCGGGCGGGGGCGACGGATGACGGGCCCGCTGCGGCGCGTCCGCGCGCTGCCGCTGCGCTCCCGGCTGGCCCTGCTGGTCGCGACGGCGGTCGCGGTGGCGGTCGCGGCGGTGGCGGTGGCGTGCTGGTTCGTGACGCGTGAGCAGCTGGAGGACCAGCTGGACGCGACGTTGCGGAATTCGACGGTCGACAAGGGATACCTGGCCGACCTGTACGACTACTGCACCAGTACCGGCAAGGCGCCCCCCGCGCCCTACACGGCCATGACCGTCCAGCTGATCGACGCCCAGCGGACCGTCTGCATCGCCCCGGGCGCGTCCGCGCTGCCGGTGACCGAGACGGACCTCGCGGTCGTCAACCGGCAGCGGCAGGACGCGCTGCACTCGGAGACCGACACCGACGGGGTGAGGATGCGTGTCTTCACCTACCAGGTGACGGTGACACCTCCCGGGCCGGGCAAGCCGCGCATCGAGATCGCCGTGTCCGTCGCCCGCCCCCTCAGCGAGATCGGCAGCCCCCTGTCCACCCTCGCCTGGGTCCTCGCCCTCGTCGGCGGCATCGGCGTCATCGGCGCGGGCGCCGCCGGCCTCTGGGTCGCCCGGTCCGGCCTGCGCCCCGTGGACGAGCTCACCGACGCCGTCGAGCACGTGGCCAGGACCGAGGACCTGACCGTCCGCATCCCCGTCGAGGGCGAGGACGAGATCGCGCGCCTGTCCCGGTCGTTCAACTCGATGACCGCGTCCCTGGCGACCTCCCGTGACCGGCAGGCGCAGCTCATCGCGGACGCGGGCCACGAGCTGCGCACCCCGCTCACCTCGCTGCGGACCAACGTGGAGCTGCTGGCCCGCAGCGACGAGACCGGCCGGGCGATCCCGCCGGACGACCGCCGGGCCCTGATGTCCTCGGTGAAGGCGCAGATGACGGAGCTGGCCGCGCTCATCGGCGACCTCCAGGAGCTGGCCCGCCCGGACGCCGCCCAGCCGGGCCCGCTCCAGGTGGTGGCCCTGCACGACATCACGCGCGCCGCCCTCCGGCGCGCCCGGCTGCGCGGTCCGGAGCTGACGATCACGGAGGACCTCGCCCCCTGGTACGTACGCGCCGAACCGGCGGCCCTCGAACGGGCGATCGTCAACGTCCTGGACAACGCGGTGAAGTTCAGCCCGTCGCACGGCACGATCGACGTGGTGCTCCACCGGGGCCGGCTCACGGTCCGCGACCACGGCCCCGGCATCCCCGCCGACGAACTCCCGCACGTCTTCGAACGCTTCTGGCGCTCCCCGTCCGCCCGCCAGCTCCCCGGCTCGGGCCTCGGCCTGTCGATCGTGGCCCGTACGGTCCAGCAGTCGGGCGGCGACATCGCCCTCACCCACGCCGCGGGCGGCGGCACAGAGGCGGTGATCAACCTCCCGGGGGCGCCGCAGCCGCCGCCGGACACGCCCTGAGGCGTCTCCCGTTCAGCAGCTGCTGTACGAGGCCCGGCGCTGCTCCGAGCCGATCCAGACGACCCACCGCCCGTTCGAGTCACGGTCGGCAAGCGGACGGTAGGTGGACTGCGGGGAGTCGTAGCGGATGATGCGCCGGCCGTAGATGTTCGTACCGGCGTCCTTCAGGTACTTGCCCGCCTTGGTGAACGTGTTCTTCCCCGGCACCCCGTCGGCCGTCAGGCCGTGCGCCTTCTGCCACTTCTTCGTGGCCGCGAGGGTGTCGGGGCCGAAGGAGCAGTCCACCGTGCTGTCGTTGGAGCCCAGGTAGCCGTCGTTCCAGAGAATCCTCTGCCACACCGCGACCGCGCCGCTGCGGTCCCCGTAGTGCAGAGGCCCTTCGTCGTTCAGGTCGTCCAGCACCGACCCGGTCCCCGAGACGTACCCCGAGGAGGCGGATGCGTGGGCC
This sequence comes from Streptomyces sp. NPDC057249, assembly GCF_042669245.1. Lineage (NCBI taxonomy): Bacteria > Bacillati > Actinomycetota > Actinomycetes > Kitasatosporales > Streptomycetaceae > Streptomyces > Streptomyces sp. NPDC057249. The sequence goes on from NZ_JBHUXS010000022.1 coordinate 68,387, forward strand.
GGAGCGCTGAGCGTCAGGGCGCCGGCGAGCGAGAGGGCGATGGCCGTGACACCTGTGTACAGCTTGCGTTTCATCACTGCGTCCGTTCCTCGGTTCGGCGAATGGGGAGGAAGCCGCTGTCACCGCCGGACGACGGCGGCTTCGGCCCCGAGATTAGGAGCGGACGGGAGCGCCGGATGTGCCGTGCGTGCGCGAATGTGTTCCGGCCGCGCACGGCGGCAGGTCACCGGGTGCGCGAGAGGACCCGCCACCGGGAAGGTGACGGGCCCTCTGTGCGGTGCGCGGGTTACCGGACGACCGTGATCCGGTCCGCCGCCGGCGGGGCCAGCGGGGACGAGGCCGTGGAGTGCGCGGCCAGGTAGGAGTTGAAGAGGTCCAGGTCGGAGGGGCCGACCAGCTTGTCGGTGCCCTGGCCGAGCGCCGCGAAGCCGTCGCCGCCGCCCGCGAGGAACTCGTTCATCGCGACGCGGTACGTCTTGGCCGGGTCGATCGCCTCGCCGTTCAGCCGGATCGTGTCCGTCACGACGCGGGCCGCGCCGGACTTGGTCATGTCCAGCGTGTAGGTGAGGCCCTTCGAGACCTGGAGGATCTTCGGGCTGGCCTCGTTCGAGCCGCTGACCTGCTGCTGGAGGGCGGTCACGAGCTGGGCGCCGGTCAGGTCCACAACGTTCATCATGTTGGTGAACGGCTGCACGGTGAACGCCTCGCCGTAGGTGACGACGCCGTCGCCCTCACCGCCGGACGCCTTGTACACCAGGTCCGCGCGGATGCCGCCCGGGTTCATGAAGGCGACGACCGCCCCGCCCTTGTCCGCCGGGGCCAGGCCCTCCAGCTGCGCGTCGGCGATCAGGTCGCCGAGCGGCTTCTCCAGGGCCGTGGAGCCCCGCCCGTTGATGTCGGCGGAGATGTAGCCCTGCGGCCGGTTCGAGATCGGGGCCGCGAGGGTGTTCCAGCGGGCGATCAGGTCGGTCATGTCCTTGGCGGGCGCCTGGTCACGGCTGACGAGGTGGTTCGCGGAGACCGGGTTGGACGGCTGCGACCCGTGGTGCTTCGAGCCGTGCTTGCCGCTGCCCCGCACCGCCGTGCGCACGATGTCGCCGGTGCGGCGGTCGTACGTCAGCGTGGTGTCCGTGTACAGCCGGCCGAACGAGGCCGCCGACGTGACCAGGCGCGGGTTGCCCGCGGGGTCCGGGATGGTGCAGACGTACGCCTGGTGGGTGTGGCCCGTGACCAGGGCGTCCACCTTCGGCGTGATGCCCTTGGCGATGTCCGTGATCGGCCCGGAGATGCCGTCACCGGCGCCCGGGCTGTCGCAGTCGTAGTCGTACGAGGAGGAGGCGGGCAGGCCGCCCTCGTGGATGAGCGCGACGATCGACTTCACGCCCTGGCGGTCCAGCTCCTTGGCGTACTTGTTGATCGTCTCGACCTCGTCGTGGAACTCGAGCCCCTTGACGCCGTTGGCCGTCACGATGTTCGGCGTGCCCTCCAGGGTCACCCCGATGAAGCCGATCTTGACGCCGTTCTTCTTCCATACGGTGTACGGCTTGAGGATCGGCTTCCCGGTCTTCTCGTCCGTCACATTGGCCGCGAGGTACGGGAAGTCGGCACCCGGGAACTTCTTGCCCTCCTCGTAGCACCCCTCGACCGGGTGGCAGCCGCCGTTCTGGAGGCGGGCCAGCTCGGTGGCACCCTCGTCGAACTCGTGGTTGCCGACGGTCGTCACGTCGAGGTCGATCTTGTTCAGCGCCTCGATGGTCGGCTCGTCGTGGAACAGCCCCGACAGCAGCGGGCTAGCCCCGACCATGTCGCCACCGGCCGCGGTGATCGAGTACGGGTGGCCCTTGCGCGCGGTACGCAGCGAGGAGGCGAGGTACTCCACCCCGCCGGCCGGGATCGCCTTCGTCGTCCCGTCGGCCTGCGTCTCGGTGACCGTACCGGCCGAGCCGGCCGGCGGTTCCAGGTTGCCGTGCAGGTCGTTGAAGGACAGCAGCTGCACGTCGACGGTCCGGGCCGGCGTGTGGTGCCCGTGGCCGTGGTGGTCGCCGTGGCCGCGCCCATGGGCGCCGGCCGGCATGGCCGCGACGAGCGCGCCCATGGTGGCGAGACCGGCCGCGGCGGCGAGCACCCGCCGTGACGCCCGGTTCTTCTGCGGTGTCGCTGACATCGGTCCCCTTGTGAATTTCAGCGGGTGAAGTACGAGCCGCAGCCTAGAGTCAACGCGCGTAGCGCGACAGATGTACGGGGTTACGAACTGGTTGCCAACCGGTGCGGGCCACAGACGCTTACGCTCGGACCCATGACGACAGACGCACCCCTCCCCGCCCCCGGACGCGAGATCCAGACGCTCGACACCCTCTCCCCCGAGCAGGCCGCGGCCGTGCTCGACCTGCTCGCCGAGGCCGCGCGGTCCGACGGCCGGCAGGCCGTCTCGGAGCAGGGCCGTCTGCAACTGCGGGGCGGGCAGCGGGAGGGCGTACGGCACTTCCTGCTGTCGGCGGGGGGCGTGCTCGCCGGGTACGCGCAGCTGGAGGACACCGACCCCGTGGAGGCGCCCGCCGCCGAGCTGGTCGTGCACCCCTCGCACCGGGGCCACGGCCACGGCCGCGCGCTCGGGGCCGCCCTGCTCGCCGCCACCGGGAAGCGGCTGCGGGTCTGGGCGCACGGCGGAAAGGCCGCGGCGCGCCATCTCGCCCAGGTCCTCGGCCTCTCCCTGTTCCGGGAACTGCGCCAGCTGCGCCGCCCGTTGAACCCGCTGAACCTCGCCGAGCCGGCCCTCCCGCCGGGCGTCACCGTGCGCACCTTCGTCCCCGGCGAGGACGACGCCGCCTGGCTCGCGGTGAACCGCGCGGCCTTCGCCCACCACCCCGAGCAGGGCTCCCTGACCCAGCGCGACCTGGACGACCGCAAGGCCGAGCCCTGGTTCGACCCGAAGGGCTTCTTCCTGGCCGAGCGCGAGGACGGCGCGGGCGCCACGGAGCTGATCGGCTTCCACTGGACGAAGGTGCACGCCGAGGAGCAGCTCGGCGAGGTGTACGTGGTCGGCATCCGCCCCGACGCGCAGGGCGGCGGCCTCGGCAAGGCGCTCACCGCGATCGGCCTGCGCCACCTGGCGGCGGAAGGGCTGCCGACCGCGATGCTCTACGTCGACGCGGACAACCCGGCCGCCCTCGCGGTCTACGAGCGCATGGGCTTCGTGACGCACGAGGTCGACCTGATGTACCGCACGGAGTCCTGAGCACCTTCAACTCCCCCGGGGGCGGCGTCGCTTGACGCCGCTCCCTTCTTACGACACCCTTTCACTACTCAATTAGTGAAAGGGTGAAGATGGCAGAGTCCGCGGCAGTCGAGTTCCGCATCGACCGGCGCAGCGGTGTCGCCACGTACCTCCAGATCGTCCAGCAGACCAAACAGGCCCTGCGCCTGGGCCTGCTGGAGCCCGGCGACCGGCTGCCCACCGCACGCGAGGTGGTCGAGGCCACCGCGATCAATCCGAACACCGTGCTCAAGGCGTACCGCGAGCTGGAACGCGAAGGACTGGTCGAGGGCCGCCGCGGCCTCGGCACCTTCGTCACCCGGTCGCTCGGTGGCGCGGCGGCCGACGACGACTCCCCGCTGCGCACCGAACTCGCCGCCTGGGCGGGCCGGGCGCGGGCGGCCGGACTCGAACGCGACGACGTGAGCGCGCTCTTCACCGCCGTACTGGACAGCACATTCGAGGGGGACCAGGACCGATGACAGGCACCGCGCTCGAGGCCGAGGGGCTCGGCATGAGATACCGGGGCCGCGGAGGCGGCTGGGCGCTGCGGGACTGCACGTTCCGGCTACCCGCCGGCGCCGTCTGCGCGCTCGTCGGGCCCAACGGCGCCGGCAAGTCCACCCTGCTCGCCCTGGCGGCGGGTTTCCTGCGCCCGGCCGAGGGAACGCTGCGGGTCCTGGGCTCGGCGCCCGGCGAGACGCGTGCCCGGATGGCGTACGTGGCCCAGGACAAGCCGCTCTACCCGCAGTTGACGGTCTCCGAAACGCTGTGGGCGGGTGCGGAGCTGAACCCGGACGGCTGGGACCGGGACACGGCGGCACGCATCGCCGATCCGCTGCCGGCGGACGCGAAGGTCCGCGACCTCTCCGGCGGCCAGCGCAGCCGTCTGGCCCTCGCCCTGGCCCTCGGCAAGCGCACCGGACTCCTGCTCCTGGACGAACCGATGGCCGACCTCGACCCCCTCGCCCGCCACCAGTTGATGGGCGCCCTGATGGCCGAGGCCGCCGAGCACGGGACGACCATCGTGATGTCCTCGCACATCCTCAGCGAGCTGGAGGGCGCCTGCGACCACCTCCTCCTGATCGACGGCGGCCACGTCCGCCTCGGCGGCGAGACGGACGAGCTTCTCGCCGCCCACGCCGTCCTCACGGGCCCGGCCCGCGACCTCGCCCCGCACACGGTGATCGAATCCCGCACGACGGGCCGCGCCCTGACCGCCCTGGTCCGCCCGGACGGCCCGGTCGACCCGGCCTGGGACCGCTCCGACCCCACCCTGGAGGAGCTGTTGCTCGCCCACCTGCGCTCCCCGGAAGCCCCCGCGCTGCTCACCCCGAGCGCGACGGTCCGCGAGGCGGTGGCGGCATGAGCGCGGTTGCCCTGCGGGGCCCGGCGCGACTCGTCGTCCGGCAGCACCGCCTCGTCCTGTGGGTGAGCGGTGCCCTCGCCCTCGTCGGGGTCGCCCTGGTGGCCGGGGCCTGGTGGTTCACCTCCTCCGCCGCCGACGACTTCGCCGGCACCGGCTGCTCGGTCCAGCACACCGTCACCGGCTGCGGCATCCAGGTCCGCCACTTCCTCAGCATCGAGCTGCACTACGCCCGGCTCGTCGACTACGCTGCGCTGATCATGGCGGCCCTCCCCGCGCTCATCGGCCTCTTCGTCGCCGGGCCGCTGATCGGCCGGGAACTGGAGGACGGCACCTACCGGCTCTCCTGGAGCCAGTCGGTGAGCCCCGCCCGCTGGCTGGCCGCCAGGCTGGCCGTGCCCGGTGTCCTCACCGTGGCCGGGGTCGCCGTACTGTCCGCCGTCTACGCGTGGGGCTGGTCCCGTACGCACGAGACGCACTATCCGTCGGCGTCGTCCGAACCACTGGTCCACGGGGCGATGGGCCCCGTACCCGTCGCCTCCGCCCTGCTCGGCCTCGCCCTCGGCGCGCTGATCGCCCTGCTGCTCCGGCGCACCCTGCCATCGATGGCCCTCACGGTGGCCGTCTCCCTCGCGTTGATCGTGGTCAGGGAAGCCGTCCGCCCCGGCGGACACTTCTGGCCACTCCAGCTCACCGAAACCACCACCCTCCTCGTCCTCGCCGCCGCCACCGCCCTCGCCTTCCGGGTGCTGCGGCGCCACCACGCCTGAGGCGATCCCAAACCCGTCCGGGGCCCCGGCCCCGGACGGGCCCCCACACACGGCCACCCACCGCTTCCCGCACGTCATGTCGTCGTAACCACGCATTCAGACGGCCTTGCGACCCTCGCAGGATGCAGCCAGCTGTGCCGTCCCCCCGCAACGGGCGAAATACCGGCAGAACGCGCCCCGACCGCGCCGTCCACGCGATCTCGTCCGCCTCCGACGCGCTTGTGGAGCGCTCCGGGCGGAACAATGGATTCATGAGCCAGCAGCCCAGCTCCGAGGTCCCGGTCCAGCCCGCCGCCCAGCCGTCCGTCGGCGCCCTCGCCGCGCACCGGCCGCACGCCGTCGCCCCCTCCGGAAGAGGCGCGGCCCTGTCCACCGCCGCCGACTTCGATCCGGACATCGACGCCGACGCCGACGCCTACGAGCCCGAGGTGGACGGGGACGAGCTGCCCCAGGGCCGCTTCCTGGACCGGGAACGCAGCTGGCTCGCGTTCAACGAACGCGTTCTCGAACTGGCCGAGGACCCGACCACACCCCTCCTGGAGCGCGCCAACTTCCTGGCGATCTTCGCGTCGAACCTGGACGAGTTCTTCATGGTCCGGGTCGCCGGCCTCAAGCGCCGCATCGCGACCGGGGTCGCCACCCGGTCCGCGTCCGGCCTCCAGCCCCGCGAGGTGCTGGACCTGATCTGGACCCGCTCGCGCGAGCTCATGGCCCGGCACGCCGCCTGCTACCAGCAGGACGTCGCCCCCGCCCTGTCCGACGAGGGCATCCAGCTGATCCGCTGGCCGGAGCTGACCGACAAGGAGCAGGCCCGCCTGTTCACCTTCTTCCGGCAGCGCGTCTTCCCCGTCCTCACCCCCCTCGCCGTCGACCCGGCCCACCCCTTCCCGTACATCTCCGGCCTCTCGCTGAACCTCGCCGTCGTCGTACGCAACCCGGTCAGCGGCCACCGCCACTTCGCCCGGGTCAAGGTGCCGCCGCTGCTGACCCGCTTCCTGGAGGCGTCGCCGGAGCGCTACGTCCCCATAGAGGACGTCATCGCAGCCCACCTGGAGGAGCTGTTCCCGGGGATGGAGGTGATGGCGCACCACATGTTCCGGGTCACCAGGAACGAGGACCTGGAGGTCGAGGAGGACGACACCGAGAACCTGCTCAAGGCGCTGGAGAAGGAGCTCATGCGCCGCCGCTTCGGCCCGCCGGTCCGCCTGGAGGTCGAGGAGTCCATCGACCCGTACGTGCTGGACCTGCTGGTCCGCGAGCTGAAGGTGTCCGACGCCGAGGTCTACCCGCTGCCCGGCCCCCTCGACCTCACCGGCCTCTTCGGCATAGCGTCGCTGGACCGCCCCGAGCTGAAGTACCCCAAGTTCATCGCGGGCACCCACCGCGACCTCGCCGAGGTGGAGTCCGCGTCCGCGCCGGACATCTTCGCCGCCGTACGCGAGCGCGACGTGCTGCTGCACCACCCGTACGACTCCTTCTCCACCTCCGTCCAGGCGTTCCTGGAGCAGGCGGCCGGCGACCCGGACGTCCTCGCGATCAAGCAGACGCTCTACCGGACCTCGGGCGACTCACCGATAGTGGACGCCCTCATCGACGCCGCGGAATCGGGCAAACAGGTCCTCGTCCTGGTCGAGATCAAGGCCCGCTTCGACGAGCAGGCCAACATCAAGTGGGCGCGCAAGCTGGAAGAGGCGGGCTGCCACGTCGTCTACGGGCTCGTCGGCCTGAAGACCCACTGCAAGCTCTCCCTCGTCGTCCGCCAGGAGGGCGACACCCTGCGCCGCTACTCACACGTCGGCACCGGCAACTACCACCCCAAGACGGCCCGGCTCTATGAGGACCTGGGGCTGCTCACCGCCGACCCGCAGGTCGGCGCCGACCTCTCCGACCTCTTCAACCGGCTCTCCGGCTACTCCCGCCGCGAGACCTACCGCCGGCTGCTCGTCGCCCCCAAGTCGCTGCGCGACGGCCTGGTCGCCCGCATCACCAAGGAAGTCACGCACCACCGCGCCGGCCGCCCCGCCTACGTACGCATCAAGGTCAACTCGATGGTGGACGAGGCGATCATCGACGCCTGCTACCGGGCCGCACAGGCCGGCGTCCCCGTCGACATCTGGGTCCGCGGCATCTGCGCGATCCGCCCCGGCGTCACCGGCCTCTCCGAGAACATCCGGGTCCGCTCGGTCCTCGGCCGCTTCCTCGAACACTCCCGGGTCTTCGCCTTCGGCAACGGCGGCGAACCCGAAGTCTGGTTCGGCAGCGCCGACATGATGCACCGCAACCTCGACCGCCGCATCGAGGCCCTGGTCCGGGTCACCGACCCCGCCCACCGCGCCGCGCTCAGCCGCCTCCTGGAGACCGGCATGGCCGACACCACCTCCTCCTGGCACCTGGGTCCGGACGGCAACTGGACCCGGCACTCCGTGGACGCGGACGGCAAACCCCTGCGGCACGTACAGGAAATGCTCATTGACGCCCGGAGGCGCCGGCGTGCGACGCCCTGACCAGCACACCCAGGCCACGGCCCCGGCCCACGCCCCCGGCATCACCGGCGTGAGCGCGGGGTCGGTCCTCGGCCCCTATCTGCGCACCCAGGCCGCGGACTTCCTGCGCAGCCTGCGCCTGCACCGCGAGAACACCGCCCCCACGGACGCCGGATCGCGCGCCGCCGAACAGGCCGCCACCGCCCTGCGCCGCTCCTCGCGCCGGATCGGCGCCGCCCTGCGCACCTTCCGCACCGCGCTCGACCCGCTCTGGGCGGAGCAGTTGCGCACCGAACTGTCCTGGCTCTCCGGCACCCTCGCCCGCGAACACGCCTACGCGGACCGGCTGACCCGGCTCCTCGACGCCCTGCACGGCCTCTCCGGCGACCCCGCCCTCCCGGCCGCCCGCACACCCGGCGAACCCGCGGGCCAGGGCCGCCCCGTCCTCGGCGTCGGCGCCGCCCGGGCCGGCGCGCTCCTCGAACGCCAGCTCACCCTCGCCCGGACCCGCGCCCACTCCACCGCCCTCCAGGCCCTCGGCTCCTCCCGCTTCCACGCGGTGGCCGACGCGGTCGCCCTGCTCGCCTCCGAGGTCCCGCTCTCCGCCACCGCGGCCGGGCCGGCCGGGGACGTGCTCGCCGGACCCGCGGCCCGGGCGGAGCAGCGGCTGCTCGGGGCGGTCGCCGCGCTGCCCTCCGACGAGTCGGCGGAGCCGTACAACGAGGCGCACGACGCGCCCTGGCACCAGACCCGCCTGCTGCTCCGGCTGCACCGCTACGCCCACGAGGTCGTGCACGGCGCCCCCGACCCGGTCCTGGCCGCCCCGGGCCACGCCCTCGACCTGCACCGGGACGCGGCGGAGGCGGCCGGCGCGGCGGCCACGGCCGCCCGCACGCCCAGGATCGCCCCGGCGACCGCGTACGCCCTGGGCGTGCTCCACGCCGACCAGCGCCACGAGGTGGAGGCGGCGCGCGCGGTCTTCCGCGAGAGCTGGCCCTGCGCGGCGACGGGGGCGGCGCGGTCGTGACCGGCACGGTGCGGGCGGCGGGCTGCGTCCTGTGGCGCCGGCCGCCCGCGCCCGCCGCGGGCGTGGAGCTGTGCCTCGTCCACCGGCCGCGTTACGACGACTGGTCGTTCCCCAAGGGCAAGCTGAAGCGCGGCGAGTCCCCGCGGGCGGCGGCGGTCCGCGAGGTCCTGGAGGAGACGGGCCACCACTGCGTGCCGGGGCCCGTGCTGCCCATGGTCCGGTACGTCGCGAACGGCCGCCCGAAGGAGGTCACGTACTGGTCCGCCGAGGCCGTGACGGGCTCCTTCACCCCGAACGACGAGGTGGACGCGGTGGTGTGGCTCCCGCCGGCAGCCGCCCGCGAGCGCCTCACCCAGCCGCGCGACCGCGAGCTGCTGGCCGCGGCGCTGAAGACGCTGCCGGAGGCATAGGGCCCGGAACCGGGCCGCCCGCCACGGTTCACTCTCCGTTCACCCACCCCCGTCAACCGCGTCACCTGTTCTGCCTAATTTCAGACCTACCGGGTGCAGCGATCAGCCACTGCACCGCCCGCGTCGCACGCCGCCCGCAACATCAGCCGCGGCGGCTTCTGGAAGGAACACCCGAAAGTGAAGCTTCAGCGCAAGAACCGGCTTCGTGCCACCGCGCTCGGTGCCCTCGCCGTCTCCGGCGCCCTGGTCCTCACGGCGTGCGGTTCGGACGACAACAGCGGTGACACCTCCGCCACCGGCGGCGCCAAGACGAAGGCCGCGTCCAACGTCAAGTGCGACGGCGCCAAGGGCCAGCTGCGCGCCTCCGGCTCCAGCGCGCAGAAGAACGCCATGGACCTCTGGGTCAAGGAGTACATGGCCGCCTGCTCCGGCGTGGAGATCAACTACAACTCCTCCTCGTCCGGCGAGGGCATCGTCGCCTTCAACCAGGGCACCGTCGGCTTCGCCGGCTCCGACTCGGCACTGAAGCCCGAGGAGGTCGCCGACTCCAAGAAGATCTGCAAGTCCGGCCAGGGCATCAACCTCCCGATGGTCGGCGGCCCGATCGCGATCGGCTTCCACCTCGAAGGCGTCGACAGCCTGACCCTGGACGCCCCCACCCTCGCCAAGATCTTCGACACGAAGATCAAGAAGTGGAACGACCCGGCGATCGCCAAGCTCAACCCCGACGCCAAGCTCCCGGACAAGGCGATCCAGCCCTTCCACCGCTCCGAGGACTCCGGCACCACCCAGAACCTCGGCAAGTACCTCGGCGCCGCCGCCCCGCAGGACTGGAAGTACGAGGCCGAGAAGAAGTGGCCCGCCCCCGGCGGCCAGGCCGCTTCCGGCTCCTCCGGCGTCGCCACCCAGGTCAAGCAGGTCGACGGCTCCATCGGCTACTTCGAGCTGTCCTACGCCACCTCGCAGCAGCTCTCCACGGTCGACATCGACACCGGCGGCTCCGCCCCGGTCAAGGCGTCCTCCGAGAACGCCTCCAAGGCCATCGCCGCCGCCAAGATCAAGGGCACCGGCAAGGACCTGGCGCTCGACCTCGACTACACCACCAAGGCCGACGGCGCCTACCCGCTCGTCCTCGTCACCTACGAGGTCGTCTGCGACACCGGCAACAAGGCCGACACCCTCGGCACCGTCAAGTCCTTCCTGACCTACACCGCCTCGGCGGACGGCCAGAAGCTCCTCACCGAGGCGGGCTACGCCCCGATCCCCGAGGAGATCAACGCCAAGGTCCGCGAGACCGTCGCCGGCCTCTCGTAACCAGCCGTACGACACCCAGCACATCCGGTGGCCGGTCCGGAACACCCCTCCGGACCGGCCTCCACCCCTCCGGTGCACCGCCGCCAGGGGAGCCCCGGCTCCCCCACACAGACCGGAAAGACCATGGCTACCACCACACAACAGATAGAAACCCCACCGGGCAGGCGATCCGGCCCCCGGTCCACGGGCCGCACCGGCGACCGGGTCTTCCTCGGCCTCTCGCGCGGCTCCGGCATCCTGCTCCTGCTGATCATGGCGTCGATCGCCGTGTTCCTGAGCTACCGCGCCGCCGTCGCCATCTCGAAGGACGAGGGCAACTTCCTCACCACCTTCGACTGGAACCCGGCCGGTGACCCGCCCGTCTTCGGCATCGCCGTCCTGCTGTTCGGGACCATCGTCAGCTCCGTCATCGCGATGGCCATCGCGGTCCCCGTCGCCGTCGGCATCGCCCTGTTCATCTCGCACTACGCCCCGCGCAAGCTGGCCGGCACGATCGCGTACGTCATCGACCTGCTCGCCGCCGTCCCCAGCATCGTCTACGGCATCTGGGGCGCCCTCGTGCTCGTGCCGTACCTGGAGGGGCTCAACCTCTGGCTCGACCAGTTCTTCGGCTGGACGTACGTCTTCGAGAAGACCGAGATCGGCGTCGCCCGCTCCCTCTTCACCGTCGGCATCCTCCTCGCGGTCATGATCCTTCCGATCGTGACCAGCGTCAGCCGCGAGGTCTTCCTCCAGGTCCCCCGGATGAACGAGGAAGCCGCGCTCGCCCTCGGCGCCACGCGCTGGGAGGTCATCCGCCTCTCGGTCCTGCCGTTCGGCCGCTCCGGCGTCATCTCCGCGTCGATGCTGGGCCTCGGCCGCGCGCTCGGCGAGACGATGGCCGTCGCCACCGTCCTGTCGCCGAACTTCCTGATCTCGCTGCACGTGCTCAACCCGGGCGGCGGGACGTTCGCCCAGAACATCGCGGCGAAGTTCGGCGAGGCCGACGCGTTCGGGCGGGACGCCCTGATCGCCTCCGGCCTGGTCCTCTTCGTCCTCACCCTGCTCGTCAACGGCGCGGCCCGGCTCATCATCGCCCGCCGCAAGGAGTACTCGGGGGCCAACGCATGAGCCACGCCACCACCACCCCCGGCGTCCAGGAACTCCCGACGCCCGCACCGGCCGCCCCGCGGCGCAGCCTCAGCAGCCGGTCCCTGCCGCGCCTGGCCCCGCTCGGCTTCGCCGTCGTCGCCGTGGCCCTCGGCATCGGCATCGGCCTCGCCGCCGGCTGGCAGAGCCGTGTGCAGTGGGGCCTGATCTCCGCGCTGCTCTTCCTGGCCATCTCGTACGTCACCACCAGCGTGGTCGAGAACCAGCGCCAGGCCCGGGACCGCCTCGCCACCAGCCTGGTCTGGGTGTGCTTCCTGCTCGCCGTCGTCCCGCTGGCCTCGCTGCTCTGGACGACCGTCAGCCGCGGCTCCGAACGCCTGGACGGCTACTTCCTGACCCACTCGATGGCCGGTGTCCTCGGGCCCGAGGCCAGCGGCGGCGTCTACCACGCGCTGATCGGCACCCTGGAACAGGTCGGCATCGCCACCCTGCTCTCCGCCCCGCTCGGCCTGCTCACCGCCGTCTACCTGGTGGAGTACGGCAAGGGCGCGCTGGCCAAGGCCGTCACCTTCTTCGTGGACGTCATGACCGGCATCCCGTCGATCGTGGCCGGTCTCTTCATCCTCTCGATCATGCTCATCGCGGGCCTGGAGCCCTCCGGCCTGATGGGCGCGCTCGCCCTGACGATCCTGATGATGCCGGTGGTCGTCCGCTCCACCGAGGAGATGCTCAAGCTCGTCCCGAACGAGCTCCGCGAGGCGTCCCTCGCCCTCGGCGTCCCGAAGTGGCGCACGATCCTGAAGGTGGTCCTGCCGACCGCCATCGGCGGCATCGCGACCGGCGTCATGCTCGCCGTCGCCCGCATCGCCGGTGAGACCGCCCCGATCATCCTGCTGGTCTTCGGCAGTCAGCTGATCAACACCAACCCCTTCGAAGGCGCCCAGTCGTCACTGCCCTTCTACATCTACGAGCAGTACAAGATCGGTGAGGCCGCGTCCTACGACCGCGCCTGGGCAGCGGCCCTGGTCCTGATCGCCTTCGTCATGATCCTCAACCTGGTGGCCCGCGGCATCGCCCGCTGGAAGGCCCCCAAGGCCGGGCGCTAGGCCCGCCGGAAAGCAGCAGTGATTCACATGGCCAAGCGCATCGACGTCAGCGGACTGTCGGCCTACTACGGCAGCCACAAGGCGATAGACGACATCTCCATGACCATCGAGCCCCGCTCGGTGACCGCCTTCATCGGCCCCTCCGGCTGCGGCAAGTCCACCTTCCTGCGCACCCTGAACCGCATGCACGAGGTCACCCCCGGCGGCCGCGTCGAGGGCAAGGTGCTCCTGGACGACGAGAACCTGTACGGGACGAACGTCGACCCGGTGACCGTACGCCGTACGGTCGGCATGGTCTTCCAGCGCCCGAACCCCTTCCCCACCATGTCGATCTACGACAACGTGGCGGCCGGCCTGCGCCTCAACGGCTCGTACCGCAAGAGCGCCCTCAACGACATCGTCGAGAAGTCGCTGCGCGGCGCGAACCTGTGGAACGAGGTCAAGGACCGGCTGAACAAGCCCGGCTCCGGCCTCTCCGGCGGTCAGCAGCAGCGCCTGTGCATCGCCCGCGCGATCGCCGTCGAGCCGGACGTGCTGCTGATGGACGAGCCGTGCTCCGCCCTCGACCCGATCTCCACCCTCGCCATCGAGGACCTGGTCGGCGAGCTCAAGGAGCGGTTCACGATCGTCATCGTCACGCACAACATGCAGCAGGCCGCCCGCGTCTCGGACCGCACCGCGTTCTTCAACCTGGCGGCGGTCGGCAAGCCGGGCAAGCTCATCGAGATCGACGAGACGGAACGCATCTTCTCCAACCCGTCGGTCCAGGCCACCGAGGACTACATCTCCGGCCGCTTCGGCTGATCCGCCCGGCCCTCCCGTACGGCCTTGGGGTGCTGCATGGCGGTGCCACCACAAGGCGAAATGGGTCCGCCCCGCACTCCCGAGGGAGCGCGGGGCGGACCCGCATATCAAGCCCGTCCGGCGATTGAGGACAAAGCGCCCGCCGAGGCGCACCCGAGCGACACCTGTCCGGGCTAGCCGAACATCAGGTAGACGACCCCGTAACTCGCCGCAGCGACCAGCGCCGCGGCCGGCATCGTGATGAACCACCCCAGGATGATGTTCTTCGCGACACCCCACCGCACCGCGTTCACCCGCTTCGTGGCACCCACACCCATGATCGCCGAGGTGATCACATGGGTGGTCGAGATCGGCGCGTGGAAGAGGAACGCCGAACCGAACATGATCGACGCACCCGTCGTCTCGGCGGCGAACCCCTGCGGCGGGTCCAGCTCGATGATCTTCCGGCCGAGCGTACGCATGATGCGCCAGCCGCCCGCGTACGTACCGAGCGACAGCATCAGCGCGCAGACCAGCTTCACCCAGACCGGAATCGGGTCGCTCGGGGACTCGACGTCCGCGATGACCAGGGCCATCACCACGATGCCCATCGTCTTCTGCGCGTCCTGGAGACCGTGCCCGAGCGCCATGCCGGCGGCCGAGACCGTCTGCGCGATGCGGAAGCCGCGCTTGGCCTTGTGCGGGTTGGTCTTCCGGAACATCCACATGATGGCGACCATCACCAGATAACCGACCACCAGGCCGATCACCGGCGACAGGAACATCGGGATGACGATCTTGTCGAGCACCCCGTCCCAGTGCACCATCGTCCCGCCGGCCAGCGCCGCGCCGACCATCCCGCCGAACAGCGCGTGCGAGGACGACGAGGGCAGGCCGAAGTACCAGGTGACCAGGTTCCAGATGACGGCACCGACGAGCGCGGCGAAGAGGATGCCCATCCCCTTGTTGCCCTCGGGGGTCGCGATCAGGCCCTCACTGACGGTCTTGGCGACCCCGCTGCCGAGGAACGCGCCCGCGAGGTTCATCACGGCCGCCATCGCCAGCGCCGCACGCGGCGTCAGCGCACGCGTCGAGACCGACGTGGCGATCGCGTTCGCCGAGTCGTGGAAGCCGTTGGTATAGGTGAAGCCGAGCGCGACGCCGATGGTCACGATCAGTACGAAGGTGTCCACGTGGTTCAGGACTCCTTGACCGCGATGGTCTCCACCGTGTTCGCGACGTGCTCGAACGCGTCGGCAGCCTCTTCCAGCACATCCACGATCTGCTTCAGCTTCAGCACCTCTATGGCGTCGTACTTGCCGTTGAAGAGGTGGGCGAGCAGCTTGCGGTGGATCTGGTCGGCCTGGTTCTCCAGACGGTTGACCTCGATCCAGTACTCGGTGAGGTTGTCCATCGTGCGCAGACCCGGCATGGCCTCGGCGGTCAGCTCGGCCGCCCGCGCCAGCACCTCGACCTGCTGCTCCACACCCTTGGGAAGCTGGTCGATCTGGTACAGCACGACCAGATCCACGGCCTCCTCCATGAAGTCCATGATGTCGTCGAGCGACGACGCGAGGTTGTAAATGTCCTCACGGTCGAACGGCGTAATGAAGGAGGAGTTCAGCTGGTGGAAGATCGCGTGGGTGGCATCGTCCCCCGCGTGCTCCGCTGCCCGCATGCGCTCCGCGATCTCGGCCCGGGAGGACGAATCCGCCCCGAGCAGTTCCATCAGGAGTTTCGAGCCCGTGACGATGTTGTCCGCGGATGCGGAGAACATGTCGTAGAAGCTCGTCTCCCTGGGGGTCAGACGAAAGCGCACGTGGGGTCCTCGGGGTGCTTTGGATTCGGTCAGGCTGATGCTAGGCGCATCATCCGGCCACGGCTAACCGGCATTCTTCAGTGTCGCGCATCAGGCACAGTGATCAGCACGGGACCCCGGTCACGTTTCAGCTGAATTCGTTAGGATATACCCACCAGGGGTATTCAAACGGCAGGGCAAAGGGAAAACGGGAGGCAGCAATGACCACCACCGAGGCCACGGACACCGAACCCTCGCCGGACGCGGCATCCGTCGCGGCACCCGTGGAGGCGATCGTCACCGACCACGACCGCGGCATACACGGCTACCACCACCAGAAGACCGAACACCTCAAGCGCCTGCGCCGCATCGAGGGCCAGATCCGCGGCCTTCAGCGCATGGTCGACGAGGACGTCTACTGCATCGACATACTCACCCAGGTCTCGGCGTCCACCAAGGCCCTCCAGTCCTTCGCGCTCCAACTCCTGGAGGAACACCTGCGCCACTGCGTCGCCGACGCGGCCCTCAAGGGCGGCGACGAGGTCGACGCGAAGGTCGAGGAGGCCACCAAGGCCATCGCCCGCCTGCTGCGCACCTGAGACGCCTCAGTCCCGGTGGTCGCCCTGCCGGGGGACAGTGGTGCGGCCGGTGCTCACCTTCACGTCGAGCACCTCGTCGATACGGTCCGCGCTGAGCCGTTCCCCGATCGCCGCGGACGCGGCGATCATCAGTTCCCCGCACAGCTCGATCTCGGCGAGCGCCACATGGTCCGATACGGTCGGGGCGCTGAGCGTCACCACGTCACTCACCTCTCACTGCCGTTACCGGCTTCCCAGGGTAGAGATCCCGACACGCACCGCGCATGGCACGGACGGACCATTTCGCCCCCACCCGCGCGGGACATGCGACTCATCTCACGCCCGTCCCTGCTCGATCTCGCCGGTGTAGATGTCCCGGTCGTGCGGCAGCCGTACGGTGACGGGCACGCCGAACCCGTAGAGGAGCGTCGTGGAGACGACCTCCGCCGCCCGGCCCCCGTTGGCGAAGCTGAACCGGTGGCGCACCTTGCGCAGCCTCCCCTGCTCGTCCAGATACGCGTCGAACCGCACGGCCCGCGTGCGGAACCCTTTCGCCGCCGCCGCCAGGGCCGCCCGCGCGCCCGGCGCCGCCAGTCGCGCCGCCCGGCCGATGTCCGCGGTGCCCCGGTAGTGCCGCACGGCGACCCCGGCCACATCCGTCTCGCCCACGTACGTCACCGCCCCCGCGCCCCGCAGCAGCTCGGCGGCGGCCAGCGGATCGGTCACCCCTCCGGTGACCAGGTTGCCGTCCTCCAGGGCCGTCGTGTCGATGCGCACCCACTTGCCGGCGGGCACCCCCGCGCCCCGGTTCATCATGTACAGCGCACCCGGCGCCAGCAGCTCCGTGATCGGCCGGTGCTCCTCCTCGCCCGCCGCATCGGGCGGCAGCACCACCTTCAGCCGGCCCGAACCGGCCCGGAAGTCGTACGCCCCCGAGCCCCTGATCGTGACCCGGGTGCCCCCGGCGGCCGTCTCCATCGAGGTACTCACCTCGGCGCTCGCGACGCCGTCCCCGGCGAGCACCGCCGCCGCCCGCCGCACCACCTCGGCGCCGCCGTCCCGGGCGTCCGCGGCCGCCGCGGCCCGGTCGGCGCCGCCACCACCGGCGCACCCGGCGGCCGCCGCCGTCACGCCCACCGCGACGAGGGCGCGCACGACGCGCACCCCGCCTCCGGACCTGTGCTGCTGCACCACCATCGCCTGCCCATCCCCAACGCCGAACCGCTTGCCCGAGGTCGTGTCCGCCTCGCATAACGACGGCCGGTGCCCCCTGTAACGTCCACGCCCCCGATTGGCGCCGTCGGCGCGGTCCTGGGGCCTGTCGTCGAACCGGCGTCATCCGCCCGGAGGGCGGGCCGGGCGGCGAGAGTGCGTGCACGGCGCCGCCCGGCAGACGGCAGGTCGACGACAGGCCCCAGCGCGCCCCCTCACGGTTGACGGACCCCTCCCGGCCGGGGCACCCCGCCCAGTACCGTGTCCGCGTGTACGACCAACACGCCGCCGAGGTCCCGCCGGCCCGCCCCGCCCATGAACCCACCACCGTCGAACGCGGGTCGTTCTGCACCGCCCGCTGCCCCTGCGGCTGGTCCGGGCCCGCCCGCCGGTCCCGCGACCGGGCCCGCACGGACGCCGAGAAACACCGCACCACGGCCTGAGCCCGGCCCTCCCAGGGCCTCTCCTCCGGGTCAGGCCCTCCCCCTCTCCCCCACACCGGAGGTCCGATGACCCCGCCGAACCGGCGCACGCTCCTCGCGGCGGGCGCCGCCGTCCTCACCGGCGCCACCGCCACCGCGTGCGAGGGCACCGACACGACGGACCCGGCCCCCGGCGGCACCCCGGCCGCCGGGTCCGCGTCCTCCCCGGCCCCCTCGGCGTCCAAACCGTCCAAGCCCTCCGGCCCGGCGGACTGGTCCGCGCTGGCCGAGAGCCTCGACGGGCCGCTGATCCGCCCCGGCGACACCGCGTACCCGACCGCCCGTCAGCTCTACAACACCCGCTTCGACGGTCAGAAACCGGCCGGGATCGCCTACGTCCGGCACGAGGACGACGTCCGCGAGTGCCTGGCCTTCGCCCGCCGCTCCTCCGTGCCGGTCGCGATCCGCAGCGGCGGCCACTCGTACGCCGGCTGGTCCAGCGGCAACGGCCGCCTGGTGATCGACGTCGCGTCACTCGACCGCGTCGAGGCGGACGGCACGATCGGCGCCGGCGCCAAGCTCCTCGGCGTCTACGAGAGCCTGGCCGCGCACGGTGTGACGATCCCCGGCGGCTCCTGTCCCACCGTCGGCATCTCCGGCCTCACCCTCGGCGGCGGTCACGGCGTCGCCGCCCGCGCCTACGGCCTGACCTGCGACAGCCTCACGGCCGCCACCGTCGTCACGGCCGATGGCAGGACGCTGACCGCCGACGCCAAACGCGACCCCGACCTCTTCTGGGCCCTGCGCGGCGCGGGCAACGGCAACTTCGGCGTCGTCACGAGCCTCCGCTTCCGTACGCACCCGGCCCCCCGGACGGTCACCGCGTACATGTCCTGGCCCTGGTCGCGCGCCCGGGACGTCGTCACCGCCTGGCAGGAGTGGGGCCCGGACCAGCCCGACGAGATCTGGTCGGCCGCGCACCTCGACGCCGGTCCGGGCGGCAGCAACCCGACGGTCTCGGTCTCGGCGTTCGGCCTCGGCACGTACGGGGACCTGCAGAACGCCGTCGACCGGCTCGCCGACCGCATCGGCGCCTCCGCCACCTCGGTCTCGCTGCGCCGCCGCGACTACCGGGAGGCCATGCTCGTGTACGCGGGCTGCTCGGGCCTCACGGACGCGCAGTGCCACCTCCCGGGGACCACGCCGGGCCGCACCCCGCAGGGCGCCCTCCGGCGCGAGACGTACGCCGCCGCCTCGGACTTCTACGACCGCTCACTGCCCCCGGCGGGCGTTTCGGCCCTGCTCGACGCGGTCCAGGCGTTCACCCGCCTCGCCCCGGACCAGGGCGGTGGGGGCTCGGTCGCGCTGACCGCGCTGGGCGGGGCGGTGAACCGGGTGGACCCGAAGGCCACGGCGTTCGTCCACCGCCGCTCCCGGGTGCTCGCCCAGTACATCGGGGCCTGGCGCCCCGGGACCCCGGGAACCGCCCAGCAGAACTGGCTGAAAGACACCCATGCGGCGATGCGCCCGTACGCCTCCGGAGCGGCGTACCAGAACTACACGGACCCGTCCCTGACCAACTGGCGCACCGCGTACTACGGCTCGTCGACGGCGCGCCTGGCCCGGGTGAAGAAGCGGTACGACCCGGAGGGGCTGTTCACGTACGCGCAGGGGCTCTGAGGAGATCCCGGGCTCCGCATACAGGTGTGCCCCGGACCGCCCGACGGGCTCCGGGGCACATCTGGAGGAGTGCGGGGCTCAGGCCGCGAGGCCCTTCTCGCCGTCGGAGCCGCCGCCGCGCGAACCGGGGCGCGGCTCGGGGATGCCGAGCGCGTCCTCCCGGCCGGCGTCCGCCGTCCGGGGCCGGCGCGAGCGGACGAGGGGGCCGAGGCGGGCGGACCGGGAGACGGCCGCCACGAGAGGCGTCAGCATCATCATGGCCAGGGGCGCGAGGAGCAGCGCGACGGCCGTTCCGAGGGCGAAGCCGCCGATGACGTCGGTCGGGTAGTGGACGCCCATGTAGACCCGGCAGAACCCTTCCAGCAGGGCGAGGCCGATGGCCGCGATGCCGAACTTCCGGTGGGCGACGAAGAGCCCGACGCCGAGGGCCATCGCCATCGTGGCGTGGTCGCTGACGAACGAGAAGTCGTTCTTCCCGTCGACCAGGACGTCGAGCCCGGAATGGTCCTTGAACGGACGGGGCCGTTCCACGAACCCACGGATCGGAATGTTGATGAGCAGGGCGATACCGGCCGCCAGCGGGGCCCAGACGATCCCGGCCACCGCCGACACGGAGTCCTCGGCCGTGCCGCGCCGGCGGACGCTCCACCAGCACCACAGGACCACGAGGACCATGCCGAACATGATCCCGTACTCTCCGACGAACTCCATGACCCGGTCGAACCAGGTGGGAGCGGACTTGGCGAGCCCGTTGATGTCGTAGAGCAGGCTGACGTCGGGGTTCGACCCATCCAGTGCGAGTCCAGCCATCTGCTGCGGCCCCTTGCCTTGTCTGCTGCTGCGGCACACGTCCCTGTGCGCCGCGATTCACGAACCCCCGTGTTCGGTTCGTCCACGTCGATCACTCACGCGCCCAGCCAGAGAACGACGCGCCCCGCGCGTACGTTCCACTCTCCACCGAATGATCACCATGACGTTATCGAAGAGTGACACATCGTCGCAGCTCACGGCCTGGGCTTCACGGAGGGTTCCGGCCACCGGCGCGGACGTCAGGCGGCCGGCCGGGCGGTCGGCAGCGCCGCGGCCCCGTCCTTGGTCACACGTGTGGCACCGAAGTAGTCGGGCGTGTCGATCTTGTCGAACCGAATGACCGCACCAGTGTACGGAGCGTTGATCATGTACCCGCCCCCGACGTACAGGCCGACGTGATGAATGGCGCGCGAATTGGTCAGATCGTCGGAGAAGAACACCAGATCGCCGGGGAGCAGTTCGTCGCGCGAGGGGTGCGGCCCGGCGTTGTACTGGTCGTTCGCGACACGGGGCAGCTCGATGTCCACGGTCCGGTACGCGGCCTGGGTCAGCCCGGAACAGTCGAACCGCCCGCCCTGCTCGGGCGTGCCGTTGCCGCCCCACAGGTACTTGGTACCGAGCTTCTTCTGGGCGAAGTAGATGGCCCCCGCCGCCTGCTGGGAGGGCTGCACACGGCCGACGGGCCGGGCGAAGCTCTTCTCCAGCGACCGGATGACCTTGACGTAGTTCTCGGTCTCCGCGATGTCGGGCACCCCGCCCGACTTGATCACCCGGTACGCCCCCGCGTTGTAGGCGGCGAGCATGTTGTCGGTGGGGTCGCCGGGCACCTTCTTCACGTACCCGGCGATCTCGCAGTCGTACGACGCGGCGGAGGGGATCGCGTCGGCCGGGTCCCACACGTCCCGATCCCCGTCCCCGTCCCCGTCGATCCCGTGGCTCGCCCAGGTCCCCGGGATGAACTGCGCGATGCCCTGCGCGGCGGCGGAGCTCTCGGCGCGGGGGTTCCAGCCGCTCTCCTGGTAGAGCTGCGCGGCGAGGAGAGCCGGGTTGATGGCCGAGCAGAGGTTCCCCCACTTCTGGACGAGCCCCTGATACTTCGCCGGCACGGCCCCCTTGGCCAACGCGACGGCTCCCCCACCGCCCCCTCCGACGAGCCCGGCGGCAGCGGAGTAGGTCCCCACGACGAGCAACGCCACAAAACACGCGGCCCCCCCGACCCCGACCCCGACGGCCACCCAGAATCTACGCACCCGTCAACCATCCCCTATCGGGGTGGGGTTCGGGAGCGTTTTCGAGGGTGTGTACGAGTCACGACCGGGAGCGCGGGGGCGCTCAGGGAGCGCCGACGGACCAGAAGTCGGAGTGGACGTTGGGGGCTGGTACCGGCTCGCCCACGTGCTCGTCCCCGCCAGCAGGCGGAGCAGGCTTAGAAACCGGGGACCGGTCCACGCAGGGCGTTGCCACCTCGAAGAACGCCTGACCACGCCCCCCAATGAGGAGCCTCACTCGAAATCGGTCCGGTGTCTCGAAGTACGTTGCCGGGCTCTGCGTGTTGCTGTTTACGCCAACCTGGCGATAGCCGGCCGTCTGCCACTGCCGTTCGACAACCCCCAAGAAACTCCCCCGCCGCTCCTCGGAGATCACCGTGATAACCGCCCTCCTACGTGAAACATCACAACTTCCTTCAGTGGATTCTCCGTGAACCCACTTCACCGGAGGCTTAATTCCAGAAAACGTCTCGTCGAGGATCCTGTCAGCTCGGTCTGCAGCCTCTTGCATGTTCAACTCACCGCTCCTCTCACTATCGTGTGGAACACCAGGCTCTTCTGCTGACGCGCAGCCTGAGACCCACAGCACAGCAGCAACCGCCACGACCGCTCGCACCCTCACCTTGGACGCTCCCGCTCAATTTCGTCTGACTTTCCGGCAACAATTCTCGCGATGTTGTCCGCAGACACTTGATCCTTCGCCGGGTCGAAGTAGTTGGAGTGCGCTTCCCCGGGCCGGTGCCCCCAATCCAAGGGTCGGGGTCCTTCGCTTACGGCAAACCGAGTCGCCCCAAAATTCCGGTGGGCGGGGTCGGTGCCGAACCACACGTCGCTTTCATCGCTCTGGGCATCTTGCGCCGCGTAACCCATAGCACCGCCTGCAACGCCACCCGTCAAACCACCGACTGCCGCCCCAACGGGCCCTCCACTCAGCCCGAGAGAGAATCCGGCCGACGCACCCCCCACGACTCCGGCCCCCAAGCCACTCGCTTCTCGGTCATTGGGCAACTTCGTGACGGGATCGTTCTCGGCGGCGCCAACGAATACGTGCTCGCCCCCCACGCCGAGTTCTTCTGCGGACCGTGCACCCGTTCCCGGGCTTCCCACCAAGACCACGTCGTCAGCCCCTGGGATTCCACCCCTCTCCTGAGCAGCGAGACCTACTGTCAGTGAGCCGTACGAGTGGCCGATCGCAGTCACGTGAGGGTCTGCATTCTGGTTCGTCGCTGAAATGCCCGCCATAAACTGATTGTAGGCAGCTGCACCGGTCTCTGCGTTCGCCTTCCCAGCCACACCCAATGGGTCATCCAGCGACGCTTGCGGAGCGTCGTAGCCGAGCCAAACAATCGACGCCACCGACGCGTCAGGATCCATCTCCTTCGCGCCGATGGCGGTATCACGCGCCCGCTTGAGGTCCCCTCGGGCGAAATCCTCGTCCAGCGAAGTGTTCAACCCCGGCACATAAGCCGCCACATTCCGCGCCGTATCCGGGTCCCCGTACGAAACGATCGCACGCCCGTTCCCCTCATCCCCGATGCCGAGGAGGTACATCGGCGGCTGGCCACCCTCGGCCAGTTGCCGGTTAATCTCGCGCAACCCCGCCAACCGCACCCGGGACACCTCGTCATCCCGCCCTTCCAGCTTGCCGATCAGCAACTGGAGGTTGTCGCGGTTCGCCGTGTCGCGGATCAGGGACGGGATGCCGTCCAGGTTGCCGATCTGGTCGGGGTACACCGCGAGGTACTCCTCGCGCTGTTCGTCCGTCAGGTGGGCCCACCACTCGCGCCGCTCCGCAGGCGTCGCGTCACGCGGGATGCGGGACTTGAGGTAGCCGCGTGCGGCCTCCCGGACCGCCGCCGCGTCCCCCGCCGCGTCCGTCCACGTGCGGTCCGGGACCTTCAGGCCCTCCTCCGCACGGAGCCGGCGCAGGATGCGGGTGAAGCGCCAGTCGATCCGGCCGGCCGCACGGACCGCCCCCGTGATCCGGTCCGAAATGTCCCGCGCCTTTGCGGCATGGGTGTCCGGGGCGGTCAGCCCCGGGGCAGGCAGCAGCCCCGGCATGCCGGTCACCCGGGCCGTGCCACCGGGCACCGGATCGCCGTCGAACAGTCCCCCGGGCCCGGACGGGTACGACACCGACCCGTCCGCGTGCACGGTGAACTTCAGCGACTCCGCCTCCTCCAGCGCACGCCGCAGCACCCCCTGCTGCACCCGCATCTCGTGCGCGAGGCTGTTCAACGCGGTACGGATCAGCCCGCACTCGGTGTACACGTACTGCAGATTCCGGCTCATCCGCCGCAGCCGCCCGACCGCCGCGTCGGCCGCCGCGCCGTGCTGGGACTCGCGCAGGCCGGCGAGCAGCTGCTTCTCGATCCGGTCCCGCCCGGCATCCGCACGGTTGCTCGCCTTGCCCCACCCGTCCGCCGCGCTCTCCAGCTCCGCGCACCTGAGGTCGCGTAACTGCGCCCACGTCAGCGTGGAGGCCGGCGCGGTCACCGCTCGACCCCGTGCGTGCGGCGCGCGACGGGCGAGAAGGACGACCGCACGGACTCATTCGTCTCGCCCTGCGCCCGCGCGACAGCGCGCAGGCTGCCCGCGAGCGCCCCGCACTCATGGCGGGCGGACTCGACGCGCCGCACCCAGGACTCCCGCACCGCACCCAGCTCGGCCAGCGAGTGCAGACCGGCGGTACCGGCGAGCACCCCCTCGTGCGCCGTCGCCAGCTCCATGCGTACGGGCCCCAGATGGGCACCCATCCCCTCCGCGCCCCCGGCCGCCCGCAACCACGCACCGCCGCTGTGCCGCAGCTCGTCCCCGGCTCCGGCTCCGGCTCCGGCGCCGCCGCCCGTCACCGGACCGCCACCGGCCAGATCGACCAGCCTCAACCGCGTACCACTCATCGTCCACCCCGTTCTTGATCACGAAGATCGTGGAGCGGCACTGTGCCAAACGCGGCAACCGCGACACGCCGGACACCCGGCGGCCGGGGAGCGGGCGCACCCCCGCTTCCCCGGCCCTGCCAACGCGTCGCCCCCGCCCAGGGATCACCCGAACGGTGGACCGGCGCTAACGCCCGTACGCCCTCGGGTCCTCCTCGCCCAGCCGGCGCAACGCGACCGCCGCACGGTCCTCCGGCGGGGTGCCGTCCTCGGGGACGGACCAGAGAAGCTGCCGTACGTGGCCCTGCTCGACGTCGTACAGGAGGCTGACCAGCGTCTCGTCCGGGTCGCGGAAGGCCGTCCCCGCCCAGTCGAACCGGACGCCCCACCGCGCGAGGAGGTCCGGCCGGCCGCGCAGCCCGTCGGCGATCAGCCGGCCGGTCCGCCGGGCCGGCCACATCCAGCTCTCGTCCCCCTCCGCACGGGCGACCTCCGCGTCGTACGCGGCGGCGTCGAAACGGAGTTCGGGCAGTTCGCGTGTGCCGCCCGGCGGAGGGGGACACCGCCATCCGGACCAGACGACCTGGTCCCCGTCCCGCCGGACGGTGACGTACAGCGCGCCGCAGCAGCCCTCGGCGCAGTACGCCTCGGCGAGCCGCACCTCGCGTGGTTCGTCCGTGGCCCGCAGGGCGCCGGGGAACAGCAACTCCTCGGGGGACCCGGCGGGCCCCCGGCCGAAGTGGTCCGGGACCAGCGGCCGTCCGTCGACGAGGATGCGCGCCTCGACGGTCGCCGGGTCCCCGGGATCACGCTCATGGACCGCGATGCGCAACCGCGCACCCGGGGAGTGCGGAGCATCGAGCACCTGCGCCCGCGTACGCCGCACCCAGGCGACCCGCCGCCGCACGCCGGCGTCGCCGCCCGCCTCGTCCGGCACCGCACGCCACTCCGGCCGGCGCAGGACGGCCGTCAGCTCCGACAGGGCCGCCTCACGCCGCCCGGTCCCCCAGTCGTGCAGCACGGCGGGCCCCGTGCTCAGCTCCTGAACGGCGGACAGGAGAAGCGCATGGTGGTCGAGCGTGGCGGGAAGCAGCCCGGCGCCCCGCGCGAACGCCTCGTACGCGCGGGGGGCGTCCGGGTAGGAGAGGATCTCCGGCCGGTAGTCGCGAAGGGTGGTCATGAGGAACAGCAGCCGCCCGGCCCTGGCGACCAGTGCGGCGCCCTCCCGGGCCGACAGCCCCGGGATCTCGGCCAGCAGATCGATGAGCCCGGACGCCTCCGCCACCCGCCGCGCCGCTTCGGGCGCCAGGTCATCCGGCAGTGCGACCAGCCGTTCCCGCACGGCGGTGCGGTCACCGGCGTCGAGCGCGGCGAGCAACGGCCCGAACACCACCGGCCCGTTGTGGTTGCGGAGTTCGAGCAGCGCACCGGCCGGCCGGTCGAGGGCGTCGAGCGCGTGGACGACGGGGTGCACGAGGGTACGCAGCCGGCCGAGGGTCCGGAGATACGGCACATCCTCCGGCCCGCCCAGCTCGGTGAGCAGGGCCAGCCCGGTGCAGACGGCCGGAAAGCCGGTCCCCGTACGCACGAGCACGCGCGCCAGCGCCCGGGCCCTCCCTTCGTCCTCCACCGGCATCCCGGCGACGAGGAGCCGCAGGGTGCGGTGTCTGACGGGCGGGTCCAGGGCGTCCAGGCGCCGGTGCACCTCCTGCGCCGCGTCCACGGGATCGGGGGAGGACAGCAAGGGGCCGAGGAGACGGGTCAGTTCGTCCCTGGTCCGAGCGAAATTCCGGCTGCCCCGGCCGGACGGGACCCGACGGGGGACGGGCGGTACCGCGTCCGGCCGGCACCACGGCCCCTCGGGCTCGGCGCGCTCGACACGCAACGCGCACGCGTACAGGGACGCGGGCCGGGAAGTGAGCGCTCCGCGCGCTGCCGGGGCGCTCAACGGGCGGGGTGGTTCTCGATTCCACAGGTCATGGCGCGGAGTGTGGCAGAGCCCGGCCGCCACACGCCAGCACTTTTCCGCCGGGCGCGGTTCACACGTCCGCACCCCTCCGAGCCGGAAGAATGCGCCCCCATGAGCTCATCGTCCCCCTCCCCCAGCTTCTGGCACCGGCCCATGGTGGCGCGCCGCGCCGACGAGCGGCACCGCGCCTCGACGATGCTGGAACTCTTCTTCGACCTCTGCTTCGTCGCCGCCGTCGCCCAGGCGGCCTCCGCCTTCGAGCACGAACTGGCGGCGGACCGCGTCGGCCACGCCGTCCTCGGCTACGCGATGGTGTTCTTCGCCATCTGGTGGGCGTGGATGAACTTCACCTGGTTCGCCTCCGCGTACGACACCGACGACGTCCCGTACCGGCTGCTGACGCTCGTACAGATCACCGGCGCGCTCGTCCTCGCGGCAGGCGCGGCCGAGGCGCTGGAGCACGAGGACTTCACCGTCATCACCTGGGGCTACGTGATCATGCGGCTCGCCATGGTCACGCAGTGGCTGCGCGCCGCCCGTTCGGACCCGGAGCGGCGCCACACCTGCCTGGGGTACGCCGCGGGGATCTTCCTGGTGCAGATCGGCTGGGTCGTACGGCTGGCTCTGCCCGAGGACACCGGCCTGGCGACCTTCGCGGTCCTCGTCCTCGCGGAGATCGCCGTTCCCGCACTGGCCGAACGCACAACCACCACCACCTGGCATCCGCATCACATCGCCGAGCGGTACGGGCTGTTCACGCTGATCGTGCTCGGCGAATCGATCACCGCCGCCACCGGTGCCGTACGCGCCGCCCTGGACACGCACGCGGCGCTCGGCGACCTCGCCGCACTGGTCGCGGGCGGTCTCCTGACGGTGTTCGCCCTGTGGTGGCTGTACTTCGCGCAGAGCGCACCCCGGTTGCTGACCAGCCTGCGTACGGCGCTGCTGTGGGGGTACGGCCACTACCTGGTCTTCGCGTCGGCGGCGGCGGTCGGCGCCGGGCTCGCCCTCAACGTCGCGCACACCGCGGGCCACGGCCACATCTCCGACCGCACGGCGGCGGCCGTCTACACCGTCCCGGTCGCCGTGTTCATCACCCTGGTCTGGCTGCTGCACCACCGCACCGCGGAACTTCGCCGCAGCGCCGACGTGCTCCACCCGGTGGCGGTGCTCGCCGTCCTGGCGGCCACGTACGCCCCGTCCCCCGTCCTGGCCACGGGCATCATCACCGCACTGCTCATCACGGCGACCCTGCTGCTGGCCGCCCGGCACACGGAGAGCCGTACGGAGCAGGAGGACTGATCTCAGCGGCCGGCCCGCACCGCCTGACCGGGCAGGGCGATCCCCTGCGCCTGGGCGGTCCTCCCGGGCCGCAGGGTCCACGGCACCGGCGGTGTGGAGGTCAGCCAGCCCTCGGCGATGAGGGTGTGCACGATGACCCCGCGCAACTCCCGTCCGAGCTTCTTCCACCTCAGGCCCTTGCACAGCTGGCTGTACGACGGCCCATGGCCGTGCTCGGCCCGGAATTCGACGGTGAACAGCGCCGCCTCGGGCCCGCAGTCCGGGTGGGCGCCCCGCCAGGACTCGTAGGCTTCGAGCGCGGCCCGGGGCGCGGGCAGCGGGGTCGGTCCGGACATGAACGCCGGCGCGACCCGCTCGAAGGGAAGACGGCAGAGCCCGCACGACTCGACCGCCTCCGTGTGCCGCAGCAGTGCGGGGCTGACGCCGGACTTCCAGGCGGCCCAGCTCTCCGGAGTGGGCTCGGTGGCGGCCGCCGCCTCCCGGGCCGCCCGCCGCTCCTCCTCCTCCCGGGCGATCGCGGCGAGCTCCTCCGGGGTGCGGAACCGGCCCGCGAGGTGGCCCACCGACGCGCCGAGCCGGTAGGTCTGCCCGGACACCTCGGCGAGGAACCCCTTCTCCAGGAGCACCGGCACCGCCCCGTAGCAGGCGGCGGGCAAATCGGCCGGCGCCCGGCCGACCAGCTCGTCGGAGCAGTGGGCCGCCAGGAACAGCGCAGCCAGCCGGACCGCCGGCGCCCCCTTCCGCACCGGCTTGGCCAGCCTCGTACGCATGGCCCAGCCCGACACCCGCGACCGCGCGTCCTTGCCGAGGGGCAGCACATGCCCCGGCCCCGGAGCCATCGCCGGCACCACGATGCCGTACGGCACATCCGGTTCCCCGCCGACGAGTTCCCCGGGCACCTCCCACCCGGCCGCGGTCAGTTCGGCCAGGGCCCTCTCCGGGTCCTCCAGCCGCAACGACCGCAGGTCCGTCCCCGTGAGGTTGCCCGCGCCCGTCCGCGCGGCCCGGATGCCCACGACGACCGCGAGGAGACGCGCGTCGACGGAGTCCAACGGCAGGCCGGCCACGTACGAGAGGAGCGCGCGGGCGCCCTCCCCCTGGCGCGGGGTGAGCAGGAAGGACGGTGGCGCGGCGGCGGCACCGTCTCCTGCGGAAGCGTTCGTCACGGGCGGCACGGCGGACACGACAGGTTTGGGCACATCACATCTAACGGTGATCGGACCGCCGAAGTCACGCGCGGACGCTTCTTTCCGCACGAACACCAGGTCACACGTGAGTCGAAGCCCTCCTTCGGGGGACGTCAGCAGGACGTCAGGCAGGCGTTAGCAGAACATGAGCGGCGCGCGGGAGGCTTCCTCTGTCAGACGGTCCGGAGGGGGAGCGGTTCGCCGCGAATCCGGGCCCTGTCTGCACCGACCGATCACACGACCGCCACACACTTCGGGGAACTCCATGCCTACGCTCCGCAACCGCACCGCCGTCCTCGGCGCCGCCGCCACCGCCGTGCTCGCCCTCGCCCTCACCGCCTGCGGCGGCGACGGCGGCGGGACGAAGTCGGCCGGCCCGGCCGACACCTCCGCCTCGGCCGACGCCACCGTGGCCGCCGAGGACACCACCGGCGGCGCCGCCCAGGACCAGGGCGGCACGGCGGACGACGGCGCGAAGACGGGCGGCGGCTCCACGGACGCGGTCACCTCCAGCACCGGCAGGTCCAAGGGGGACGCCGCGAAGACGGGCGGCTCCACGACCGGGGCCACCGGCGGCGACACCAGTGACGCCTACGCGTACAAGCACCCCTGCAAGAGCGGCGACCTGTCGGTGCGCGTGTACGCCCGCGAGGGCTCGGCCACCCAGCACGTGATCGAGGTCAACAACACCGGCAAGAACTCCTGCGGTCTGAGCTACTTCCCGCGCGTCAGCCTGGGCGCCTCGAACGCCACGGACCACAGCGGCGACATCCTCCCCCTGGTCCCCGGCGGCCTCGGCGGCGCACCGGCGTACCCGGTGAAGCCGAAGACCGCGGCGATCGCGGTGATCGACCTCAACCCGGGCGGCGGCAACGGTGTGACCTGGGTGAACGAGCTCAACGTACTCGCCGACGGCGACCACATGCCCAACGCCGAGCAGCTCAACTTCCCGCTCGGCCCCGACGTGAAGGTCGGCACCCCCAAGCTGGGCCTGTACGAGCGCACCGTCGCCGACGCGGTGGCTTCCATGAAGCAGGCGGACTCGAAGTCCTGACCCCGGCCGGGCGGGCCCCGACGGTGCCCTCGGACAGACCACGACGGTCTGTCCGAGGGCACCGCTACGATCCGTGGCATGCCCGCATTCCGCGACTTCAACTTCAAGCTGCTCGTCATAGAACAGCTCATGTACACCGACGAGACGCTCACCCCGGTCTTCCGCATGGCCGACTGCCTCAAGGCCAAGGGCATCGACCAGGACCCACAGACCTACGCCTACGAGAACGACCTCGCCTTCACCGTCCTCGACGAGGCCCGGGCCCACTTCGAGGACCTGGAGATCAGCACGGAGCTGCTGGCCACCGTGGAGACGCTGGTCCTCGACGGCGGACTGGAGGTGTACCAGGAGTGCGCCCCGGTCTGGGACGGAGAGGACGACCTCTTCGACGTGGACTCGCTCGACGACCTGGACCTGCTGCCCAATCTCCGGCTGATCAGCGGGGTGGACGACTGCGGAATCGGCATGTCGTTCGACACCGGCGTCCTCGCGGACCGGGGCATCGCCACCGACTGACGGGCGATCAGGCGGGCATCACCGTGAAGCAGAACGGCTCGCCCCCACGGACCAGGCAGGCCCGGACCTCCGCCCGCGCGTCACCGGACGCGGCGGCCATCGGTGTCGACAGCGACCCCGCGCTGTCGAACCGGTCCTTGACCACCGCCTTCTGCACCGGCCCGCCCGGCACGTGGACCTGCACCAGGTCCCCCTCCCTGCCCCGGTCGATGCGGGCCCACACCGTGTCGCAGACAGCGGAGTGCCGCACCTTCACCATGGTCCCGTCGAGCCGCTGTTCGCCGAGGGTGGTGGGCGGTTCGGCGAAGGTGGAGCACTCCGAATCCTCGGGGTCCTTTCCGCTGCACGTCACGCCGTGGCACCCGGGGCCCACCAGGGCCGTGGCCCCGGCGTCAACGGCTGGCGGCGTCTCCGGTGCGGACGCCGGCCCGGGCCGGAACAGGGCCACCAGCACGCCGGCGGCCACCAGGAGCGCGGCCCCGAGCCACCAGGACCGCAGCCGCCGGGGGACGGCCCCCGGCTCCGCCCCGGCCGGACCGGGCGCGGTGGCCCCGGCGCCCGGCCCAGGGGCCGCCTGGACCTCGCGGACCGGCCCCGGCGGGGACACGCGCCCGGCCCCTCCCGTACGGCCGCTGCCCGCCGTCTCGGCCAGCTCCCACAGGGCGACCGGGCGCCGGGGGTCCGCCCCGGCCAGCAGGCAGAGCTCCTCGACGGCCTGCCGGGGAGGCAGCGTGCGTCCGTTGAGGTAGCGGTCCCACGACGACTTGCTGTACGGCGTCCGGGCGGCGAGGGCGGCCAGGCTCAGCCCCGTACCGGCCCGCAACTCGCGCAGGGCGTCGCAGAGGCGTACCCATTCCGGCGGCCGTCCGGGCCCGCTCACTTGCGCAGGACCTTCCAGGTGTCGGGGCCCGCGATCCCGTCGACCGCGATCTCCGCCCTGTCCTGGAGGCGCCGCACCGCGCGGTCCGTGTTGTTCCCGAAGGCGCCGTCGACCGTGCCCGCCGAGATACCCCGGTGTTCGAGGAGGCACTGGACCTCGACCACCGCCCATCCCGAGGCGTCGCGCTGGAGCTGCTGGGAACGCGTACGGCTGTAGCCCGCGTACAGCAGCCCGTCCTCCGCGTCCCGCTCGACCTCGCACTCGTACGTCGTGCCGGCGTTGTAGGCGAACCTCCCGAAGTGGGGATGTACGGGACCGGCGGCCGGGGAGGGCGCGCCGCCGGCGGAGCCGGTCCGCGTGGCCCCTTCCCACGGGGCGAGGACCATGAGCCCCGCCAGCATCACCACGGCCGTCGTCACGCTGGACAGCAGCATCGCGAGCCAGGGCACCGGCGCCCGGCGCCCGCCCGGAACGGCGGCCTCCGACGCGTCGGGCGGCGTGGACCGCCCGGGGCCCGGCAGCCCGTCGTCACCGTTCGCCTCGTCCGGGGGCGGTACGGCATCCGTGCCGGGCACGGCCTCCGTCCCGGCCGCGGCAGCCAGCTCGCGCAGTTCCAGCAGGGGGGCCGGTTCGACACCGCAGAGCAGGGCGGCGGCGCGTACGGCCTCCTCGGGCGGGACCGCCCTGCCGTTCAGATACCGGTCCCAGGACGACTTGCCGAACCCGGTGCGGGTCGCGAGGGCCGCGATGCTGAGCCCCTGGCGGTCCTTGAGTTCGCGCAACCGCACGACCAGTTCCCGCACATGCGGGTCGAGCGCATCCGGCAGGCCCTTCCAGCGCGCCATGGTTTCCCCCATTTGAGCGTCCGGCTCCGGCGGGCCAGCATGCCAGACCACCGGCACGTCCCGCGACGACCCCGAGCGGGCCGCCATCCCCGCAGGTCAGGGGCGTCCCGTCCCGCAATCGCCCCACCGCCCCGAAGCCGCTGGCGCGCCCGCCCCGCCGGGCTCGATGCTCTGTCGGGCCGGACCGGGGCCTTCGGGGGAGCCCCGGTCCGGCCGCTCGCGTCAGCCATGACCTGCCCGCACCCGCCCGACCGATCCGGGGAAGGAACGATGGACGATCCGAATGTGCTCGCGGCCCAGAAATGGGTGAACGCGACCTATGCCGGCGTTCCCGCGTACGAGCGCTGCGCGGAGGACGGCAGCACCGGCTGGGGCACCGTACTCAGCCTCACCCAGGGCCTCCAGCACGAACTGGGGATCGCGCCCGTCGTACCGAACTTCGGCCCCGGCACCTTCGCCAGGGTGCAGAGCCGCAACCTCCGGCCGGACGCCGAGACGAACAAGAACATCGTCCGGATCTACAACTACGCCCTCTGGTGCAAGGGGTACTACGGCTCCGCCACGCCCGACACCTGGGACTCGACGGCACGGACATCGCTGGCGGACCTCTGGACCAGCATGGGCATGCCGCCCGAGGTCCCGATCGACGCCGAGATGTGGGCCCGGGTCACCAAAGCGCTGCTGCGCATGGACCAGTTCCGCCTGGTGCCGGGCGGCGACACCCTGATCCAGGGCATCCAGCGCCGCCTCAACTCGCGGTACGTCCTCGGCATGGACATCCCCGCCATGAGCCTGGTGCCCTGCGACGGCGTGTACTCACGGGACGTCCAGCAGGGGCTGATGATGGCGATCCAGTACGAGATCGGCATCCCGCCCGAGGACATCACCGGCTACTTCGGCGAGGGGACCATCGCCGGCCTGATGAACCACAACGTCGAACCCGGTGACGACAGCCCTCTCGGCTACCTCTTCAAGGCCGCCTGCTACTTCAACTCGCCCACGTACGACGACGACTACGGCGCGTACCCGTACGACTTCGGCTTCACCGCGACCGAACACGGCGAGTGGCTGCGCGCGTTCAAACGCTTCTCGCTGGTCGAGCCGGTCAACGCCACGGGCAACTACCGGACCTGGGCCCAGCTCCTCATCTCCACCGGCGACCCGACCC
Source organism: Streptomyces sp. NPDC057249 (assembly GCF_042669245.1). Taxonomy (NCBI): domain Bacteria; kingdom Bacillati; phylum Actinomycetota; class Actinomycetes; order Kitasatosporales; family Streptomycetaceae; genus Streptomyces; species Streptomyces sp. NPDC057249. The sequence continues at coordinate 101,556 of NZ_JBHUXS010000022.1, forward strand.
GCCCGGCCACCGGCTGCGACGGCATCACGGAGATCACCCCGCAGCGCGGCAAGGACCTGTACGACGCGGGCTACCGCCTCGTCGGCCGGTATCTGGACGAGAAGCTGAAGGAGGGCGACCCCGGCTGGCTCGACAAGACGATCAAACCGGGCGAGCTCCAGGCCATCTTCGACGCCGGACTGCGCGTCTTCCCGATCTCCCAGTACTACGGGGGCGCGGCGAGCGAATTCACCTACGCACGGGGCGAACTGGACGGCTGGAAGGCGTACCAGAGGGCGCGCGGCTACGGCTTCGACCGGGGCACGTGCATCTATTTCGCAGTCGACTACGACGCCATCGGATCGGAGATCAACCAGTACATCATCCCGTACTTCAAGGGCGTCCGCACGGCCCTCTCGCAGTACGGGAACTACTACCAGTTCGGCGTGTACGGCTCGCGGAACGTGTGCGAGCAGGTGACCCGCAACACCGGTGCCCGCTGGTCGTTCGTGAGCGGCATGTCCTGGGGCTTCTCGGGGAACCTCGGCTACCCGCTCCCCCGCAACTGGTCGGTCAACCAGATCCGCGAGTACGACTTCGACGGCGACGGCGTCCGGGACCTCGACCACGACGTCTGGCGGCAGAGCACGGACCCGGGCTCCCGCTCGGTCAACTCGCCCGCGCGCGACCTCGACGAACTGATCGTCGGACTGCAGAAGCTGGAAGCGGCGGCCGGCTTCTACGAGAGCGACGAAGGACTCAGCCGCAACCAGCTCATCACCCAGTTCTTCCGGTACGGGGAATACGACGGCATCGTCTGGGACGGACTGCTCCATCCGATCGACCCCGGGTGGATCACCCATGTGAAGGCCCGGGACATCTCCGTACGCGAGTTCGACGAACTCCGCGACCCCATCACGCAGCACACCATCGGCACGCAGCACCTCATGGCGTCCATCGAGGGCTACCTGCGCCGCCCCGTCACCATCGACAGCACGAACCTCGCCGACATGGCCGGCTGGGGCGGCGACCTGGTGAGCTTCTACGCGGAATGGCGCAAGAAGCGGAACGACTACCCCACAGGGCTGGCCTTCTGCATGGACCGGCTCGCCCGGCCCGACGTCGAATCCACGTTCGGCTACGGCGACTTCATCGAGGACGCCGACGCGTTCAACATCAGCCGCCGCCTGCTCGCCGGACAGCGCATGTCGCAGGCCGTGTCGGAGTACTACACCCAGGTGTCGACGGGGGCCGTCAACGCCGAGGAGCGCTGGCGCAACTTCTACGCCAACCGGTTCGGCGCCGACTCCGCGAACGTCGAGCGCCTGGCCAAGGGCGTCCTGCTGGGCGACGACCTGTGGCAGACCGGGGTGGACCTGGTGTTCCTGGGCAGCGAAGGGCTCGATCTCGACCAGATGCCCGCCTCCATCCCCTCCTCCGAACTGGACTCCTTCGTCCTCGGCTTCCGCTGGGCACTCACCGACCGGGTCGACGCCGAGGGAGGCGCCTCATGACCATCGACCGCCGCACACTCCTGGTGGCCGCGGGGACGACCGCCGCGCTGACCGCGTTCCCGTCGCCCGCGACGGCGGCCCCACGCCGGACCCCGGACGCGCCGGGCCCCCGCCGGTGGGACGCGGACCGCAGCGACAACGGCTGGCCCATCGGCCCCGAAGGCATCACGGAATACACCGTCGAGGGCTCGCCCGCCACGGTGCGCCTGCACCCGGAGGCGTCCGCGGTCCTGCTGCACGTGGCGAGGCGCTGGCACTACGAGGTGCTGCCGCTGCGCGGTACGGCGGACATCCTCGGATACACCGCGGAGCGCGCCGTCCCCGCCGCGTACGGGTCGAACCGCCTCTCCGGGACCGCGATCGTGCTCCCGGGCGCCGGCGACGGGCTGTGGCCGCGTCAGACGGCCGTCGTCCGGGACATCCTCGCCGACTGCGAGGGCGTCGTGCGCTGGGGCGCCGACCTGGCCCCCGCCGCGCCCGGGCACTTCCAGATCGACGTGAAGCCGGGGACGCGCACCCTCGCGCGCCTCACCACAGCCCTCCGCGAAGGACCGGCCCGCGCGGACGCCCCACGCACCGGGGCGCCGGAGGACCCGGCGGCTCCGGAACGACGCAAGCAGGCCGGCCAACTGGCGCGAGCCCAGCGACCGGCCCGCTGAGCCCCGACCCGTACCCCTACACACCGAGGAGAAGGAACATGGCAAGGACCCGTACGACCCGCACGAAGGCCGCACTCACCACCGGCGCCATGGTGCTGGCGGCCATGGGAGGCAGCCTCCTGACCGCCACACCGGCGGCGGCGATCGGCTGGTGCAATGCGACGGTCACCGTCCGCGGCAGCTTCATCGAGTGGGCCGGCGAGGCGAAGATCCCGTCGTACGGCACCAACAAGACCTGCCAGATGAGCAAGGGCTCCCACAGCTCGGCCGTGGGTGCGCTCCAGCTGACGCTGAACAAGTGCTACGGGGAGAAGCTGTCCGTGGACAACGACTTCGGCGAGAACACCCGCCTGGCCCTCATCCGCGCCCAGAAGAGGGCAGGGACCGGGGCGGACGGCATCTACGGCCCGAACACCAGGGACGCCCTCGGTTGGTACTTCAAGCCCGTCACCCCCGGCTACGACGAGTGCAGCCGCATCTGACGGACCGTCCTGATCCCAACGGACACCTAAGGGGCGCGGTGCCCGCCGTTCATCGGCGGGCACCGCGCCCCGTACGTGTCCGGCGCACCCGCGGCGGGAATGATCAATCGCGTGAAAGAGGACAACAGAGACACCACGAACGGCACGACGGGCGAGATCCTGCGCTGGAACCTGTTCATAGGCGGCCACCTCAGCGCCTCCGTACCCGTACGCCTGGTCGAACGGACGGACACCGGGCAACTGGTGTGGATGAAATCGGGCACCCCGATGTGGCGCACCGCCCTTCCGCGCGGCATCACCCACCTGCGCGACATCGACCCCCACGAGCGCCCGGCCGAGGGCTTCCCCGTCGTCGCGGGCCGCTGGCCGATGGGCGACGCCCTCTTCTACCAGCCGACGGGGGCGGCCCACTCGGTGCTGTGGCTCTTCGGCCGCAGACACAAGTTCCGCGGCTGGTACGTCAACCTGGAACGACGCGTGCACCACGGCGCGGACATCGACATCGCCGACCACGAGCTGGACATCAACGTCGCCCCGGACCGGACGTGGAGCTGGAAGGACGAGCGGTCCTTCGCCGAGAAGACCGGGCACCCCGCGTACTGGACGGCCGAGGAAGCCCGCGCGATCCGGACCGAAGGAACGACAGTCGCACAGCTCGCCGAGGCCGGAGCCTTTCCCTTCGACGGCTCCTGGTGCGATTTCCGGCCACCGTCGCACTGGAAGACCCCCGCCCGTCCACCGACCCCGCGCCATCCGCTGCTGCGCCCATCGGGCGCTCCGGCCTCGCCTCCCCCGCCCTGAAGTGCGCGATTCGACCGCTTGGGGATATCCCGGCCAGCCTGGCGTGATGACGATCATTGCCCGGCGTCACTCTCCGTGATACACAGAGTAACCATACGCATTTCGCCCACACACCGATTCGATCCGCAGGTCAGGGCGGTCAGACCGGTCAAATGTGCGAGATCCGGGTAAAGAGTGCCGTGAAGCCGTCGTACGAAAGCAGTTTCATCAGCGAAGATAGAGAGTGACCCGTGCCATGCGGCTCGGGCGCCGAACTACCCAACTGGGGCGGTGACTTACATGATCCTGGCAGCTGAAAAGGGCGACATCACCACCATCATCGGCGGAATCGCCCCGAACTGGGGGCCGTTCGGAACCCTCGGCAACGAGGCCCGCGTGATGATCGAGGTGGTGATGGCGATCGCCATCCTGCTGTGCCTCGGCATCGCAATCTGGGGAGCGGCCAAGCAGCGGATCGGCGCGACGGCTCTGCGCGACACGTTCAGCGCGGAACAGGGCAAGGGGCTGATCGTGGCCGGCCTGACCGGTGTGTTCATCATCGGATCACTCGGCACCCTGTTCACCATTGTCTACGGGATGGCCGTCTGACCGGGCGTCGATCCCGGGCCCCGGGCTCGTCCGTCCCACCCCTCCCATCCGTCCGTCGTGCCCACCGGCAGAGGTTGCGTACCCCTGATGTCGAGTCACCACACCGCGTCCGCGCGGAGAGCAGCACGGCTACCGTCGTACTACGACGTGGTTCAAGCAACGGTTGAGGGGGCGTGCGCGGCATGAGTCTCGGCGACGAGGACGGCTACGGCAACGACGCGGGACGCACGAGCGACGCCTACAGCACGATCGGCGGCACCCGCCAGACCCGCACCCGCCTGCCCGACGGCCCCACCGGCGACCCCTACGGCCCCCGCCGCCCGGCCCGAAACTCCCGCTCCCTCATCACGTTCGCCGGCGTGGTGATCCTCCTGCTGGGCGCCATCGCCTTCGCCAACATGGGCGGCGACGACGGCGGCTCGGGCGCCAAGTCGGGCACGACGTCCGGCAGCAAGGCGGACGCCGCCCCGACCTCACCCACGGGCACGAAGCCGGTAACGGGCAAGAACGGAACCATCCCTTCCGGCTTCGCCCACGACCAACAGGGCGCGGAGAGCGCGGCGGCGAACTACTCGGTGGCGCTCGGCTCCGTCGAAATGTTCGACAAGGCCAAACGCGACGAGATCCTCAACGCCGTCATCGCGCCATCGGCGGTCAACGGATTTCGAACCACTCTCGACCAGGCCTACTCCTCCTCCCTCTTCAAGAACCTGGGTCTCAACGAAGACGGATCCACTCCCGACGGGTTCACGTTCATCTCGCGTACGACGCCCATCGGCACGAGAGTCACGAAGAGCAGCAGCGACCAGGCCACGGTCGAGGTCTGGTGCAGTGGCTTGATCGGGCTGGCCGGCGAGGGATCCACCAAGCCCGTAACAGACGGGTGGTTCACCATCACCATGGAGCTGCAGTGGATTGACGGCGATTGGAAGGCAGTCACTCACTCCCAGAAGGATGGCCCCGCACCCGTGGGTGGGGACACGAGGGCATCCAGTGCCGATGAGATCGCCGGTGCTGTCAATGGGTTCGGAGGGTTCACCTATGCCCGGTAGCCGGCCCCACCGATGGAAGTCCATCGCAGCCTTGTTCGCAGCTGTGCAGGTTTCTGTTGTCCTTTTCGCCTCGCGGGCCGTATCCGCACCCACTCCGAGCCCCGGCCCCAGTAAGAGCAACAACGCATGTGACCTGATCCACGGCCCCGCCAAGGACTACTGTGAAGGCGGGAGCGCCAGCTCCCCCCGGTCCACGCCGCCCGCGAGCACCGACCCCGCGCTCGATCCGCTCACCTCGCTCGGGCGGGGCTGCGCCGACGCCGCCGCGTGGATCGTGGGCAAGCTCAGCGACGCAGTCAAAAGCACCGCCAACGTCGACTTCACGAACACCCGCTTCCTCCAGCAGTACGCCATCGTCTTCGCCGCCTCCACCGTCCTCACCCTCGTCCTCTGGCTCCTCGCCGTAGCCAAGCGCGCCATCCGCGGCGTCCCCCTCACCACCGCCGTCTCCGAGGCCATCGGCTTCCTCTGGCTCACCGTCCTCGCCTCCGCCTTCACCCCCCTCATCCTCTACACCATCGTCTCCGCCACCAACGGCGTCACCGAGGTCATCGCCTCCTCCTCCGGCGGCCAGACCGACGTCTTCTTCGGGTCCTTCGCCCAAGCCCTCAAGAAGGACTCCGACATCGGCGGCGGCCCGATCATGCTGATCGTCGTCTCCCTCGTCTCCATCCTCGCCGCCGGCATCCTCTGGCTCGAACTCGTCATCCGAGCCGCCCTGCTCTACGTCGGCGCCCTCCTGGGCACCGCCGTCTACGCCGGACTGGTCGACAAGAACATGTGGGGACACGTACGCCGCTGGGCAGGCATCATGATCGCCGTGATCATGGTCAAACCCGTCATCGTCGTCGTACTCGGCCTCGCCGGCGCCCTGTCCTCCGACGACGGGCCCGACGCCTTCTCCGCCGTCGTCTCCGGCCTCGCCATCATCCTGCTGGCCATCTTCGCCTCCGCCATGATCTACCGCTTCGTCCCCGGCTTCGGCGACGAGATCCAAGGCGCCCGCACCAACCGCAAGCAGGCCACCGACGGCTCCCAGGCCGCCGCCATGATCAGCTCCCCCGCCGCCCTCGTCTCCCAGGGCATCAAGACCCACAGCAGCCGCGGCGGCCAGAACGGCGGCGACACCAGCAGCGGCGGCGGGCGCCCCGCCAACCCGGTCAGCGGCGGAGTAGCCGCCCACAGCTCCCGCAACGCCGGAAGCGGGTCCGCCCCCTCCGCCGCCCCCCAGCCCCGCAGCGGGTCCGCCCCGACCGCCGGCACCCCCCACAGCAGCCGCGGAACCCGCGGCGGACCAGGCAACACAGGTAACAACCGCACAGGAGGTGGCGGGCGTTGAGCACACAGTCCCATCCGATCGCGCCCCGCCGTACGTATCTCATCGGCCGCGCCCGGCCGAACGCGATCGTCGGCAAGAACCGTGAGACGGGCGAGATCGCCCTGATCATCGCCGGCGCGTTCCTCGGCATGATGAGCGGCCTGCTCGTCCCCGTCCTCTCCCTGCGCATCGTGCTGCTCACCGGCTTCCCGCTGCTCGCCATCGCCGTCGTCTACGTCCCGTACCGGCACCGGACCTTCTACAAGTGGTTCGAGATCAACCGCAGCTACAAGCGCTCCCTGCGCCGCGGCACCGCCTACCGCTCCAGCGCCATGGAAGCCGGCACCCGCGCCGACGGCCGCGAGGTCGAGATCGGCCCGCCCCCCGGCATCGGCCGCATCAACTGGCTCTCCGCCCCCTTCGGCCCCGACGAGATCGCCGTCCTCCTCCACGCCGACCGGCGCACCGTCACCGCCGCCATCGAGATCGAGGGCCCCGGCGTCGGGCTGCGCGACAGCGAGGACCAGGAAGCCCTCGTCGACCGCTTCGGCACCCTCCTCAAGCACGTCGCCAACGGAGACGGGTTCGTCACCCGCCTCCAGATGCTCGCCCGCACCCTCCCCGCCGACCCCGACGCCCACGCCAAGGACGTCGCCCAGCGCGGCGCCCCGTCCTCCCCCCGGTGGCTCCAGGACTCCTACGACCAGTTGCAGTCCATGGTCTCCACCTCCAGCGAGCAGCACCGCGCGTACCTCGTCGCCTGCATGCACTTCAACCGCGAGCTCGCCGCCGAGGCCCACGCCATGGCCCGCGCCGCCCGCCCGCACACCGGCCGCAAACTCGACCGCGACGCCGGACTCGCCGTCGTCATGGCCCGCGAGCTCACCGACATCTGCGCCCGCCTCGCCGAAGCCGACATCCGGGTCCGCCAGCCCCTCGGCCAGAGCCGGCTCGCCTCCCTCGTCCACTCCATGTACGACCCCGACCACCCCATCGACCACATCCAGGCCATGACGAAGCGCAACGCCTGGCCCGCCGAGCTCGACGCCGTCGAACCGACGTACCTCCAGGCCAAGACCCGCGAATCGTCCACCCGCGCCCCCTGGTGCCACTCCACGGCCTGGGTGAAGGAGTGGCCGATGACCCCCGTCGGCGTCAACTTCCTGGCCCCCCTCCTCGTCCACACCCCCGACGTCATCCGCACGGTCGCCGTCTGCATGGACCTGGAACCCACCGAGATCGCCATCGAGCGCATGCTCACCGAGAAGACCAACGACGACGCCGAGGCCAGCCGCCAGGCCAAGATGAACCGCACCGTCGACCCCCGCGACATCGCCGCCCACGGCCGCCTCGACCAACGGGGTGAAGACCTCGCCAGCGGCGCCGCCGGCGTCAACCTCGTGGGGTACATCACCGTGTCGTCCCGCTCCCCCGAAGCCCTCGCCCGCGACAAGCGGACCATCCGCGCCTCGGCCGGCAAGTCGTACCTGAAGCTCGAATGGTGCGACCGCGAGCACCACCGCGCCTTCGTCAACACCCTGCCGTTCGCCACCGGCATCCGCCGCTAACCGCCAGTCCGCGACACCGAGAGGGAGGTCAGTCACGCCATGCGAGATCCGCTGTCCGCGTTGTCGGACGCCTTTACCGCCTTCCTCTTCGGGAAGGTGGAGACGACCCGGCTGCCCGTCCGCACCTCGACGGGCCAGGCCCAGGCCGTCTACCTGCCCACCGCCGCCCCCGGCCTCGGCGACTCCGGTGTGATCATCGGCCGCGAGGTGTACTCCGGCAAGGGCTACATCTACGACCCCTTCCAGCTCTACGGACAGCAGCTCCCCGCCCCGCACTGGCTGGTCCTCGGCGAGTCCGGCAACGGCAAGTCCGCGCTGGAGAAGACGTACGTGCTCCGCCAGCTCCGCTTCCGCGACCGCCAGGTCGTCGTCCTCGACGCCCAGGGCGAGGACGGCGTCGGCGAGTGGAACCTCATCGCGCAGGAGCTCGGCCTCACCCCCATCCGCCTCGACCCCACCTCCGCACTCAACGGCGGCATCCGGCTCAACCCGCTCGACCCGGCCATCACCACCACCGGCCAGCTCGCCCTGCTGCGCACCATCATCGAAGTCGCCATGGGGCACGGCCTGGACGAACGCTCCGGCTTCGCGCTCAAGGTCGCCCACGCCTACGTCAACGCCACCACGACCGACCGCCAGCCCGTCCTCACCGACATCGTCGAGCAGCTGCGCCACCCCGAACCGGAATCCGCCCAGGCGATGAACGTCGACATAGACGACGTACGCGCCTGGGGCCTGGACGTCGCCCTCGTCCTGGACCGGCTGGTCGACGGCGACCTGCGCGGCATGTTCGACGGACCGACCTCCTTCGGCATCGACCTCGACGCCCCCCTGATCGTCTTCGACCTCTCGCACATCGACCGCAACTCCATCGCCATGCCCATCCTGATGGCGATCGTCGGCGTCTGGCTCGAACACACCTGGATCAGGCCCGACCGCAAGAAGCGCATCTTCCTGGTCGAAGAGGCCTGGCACATCATCAACTCGCCCTTCGTGGCCCAGCTCTTCCAGCGCCTGCTCAAGTTCGGCCGCCGCCTCGGCCTCTCCTTCGTCGCCGTCGTCCACCACCTCAGCGACGTGGTCGACGGCGCCGCCGCACGCGAAGCCGCCGCCATCCTCAAGATGGCCTCCACCCGCACGATCTACGCCCAGAAGGCCGACGAGGCCAGAGCCACCGGCCGGGTCCTCGGCCTGCCCCGCTGGGCCGTCGAAATCATCCCCACCCTCACCCCGGGCATCGCGGTCTGGGACGTGAACGGCAACGTACAGGTCGTCAAACACCTGATCACCGAGGCCGAACGCCCCCTCGTCTTCACCGACCGCGCCATGACCGAATCGTCCGTGAGCGACCTCCTCCCGGACGACGTAAGGGCCGCCGACCTCGAAGCGGAGGAACGCGCGGCCAGGATCGAGAACCAGCAGCGGCTGAACGAGTCGTCCGAGTCAACGGTGGCATGACATGGCAGGGAGCGACGGGGGACGGTCCGGCGACGGCAAGGGAGGCGGCATCCCCGACGGCCTGCTCGTCGGCCTGCTCGCCTTCCTGCTCGGACTGACGCTGCTGGCCTGGACGGCCACCGGATTCGCCGGCCTCCTGGCCCACGGCGCCTGGCCCGAGGCCGTCACGCCGACCGAGACACCACTGGCCCTCCGGCGCCTCCTGGAGGCCCCGCACGACCTGCCCGCCGCCTGGCCCCGCACACCCCCGGAAGAGCTCTCCGGCTACGGCCTGTTCTGGGGTCTGCTCATCGGCGAACTGATGGTGCTCGTGGTGCTGACGGTGTTCGTGATGGGCGTCATCACCCGCTGGCGCGCCGTGCTCGCCCGCCGCCGCGCGGAACGCGCGGAGCGGCTGGCCCTCCTCGAACAGGCACACCGCGCAGAGCGCGCCCGCCGCCGGTCGGCCCAGGGCAAGGGCCACGGGACCGGCCGGTGGGCCAAGCACCGGGACCACGCGCACGAGGCGGCGCCCCCCGGCCCGGAACCGGCCCCGGAGCCCACCCCCGACGCCCTCCGCGGGACGCCCCCCGTGCCCGCGCCGGCCAGCCCGGTCCCCGCCGAGCACCTCACCGACACCGCACCGCGGACGGCAGCCCTCCCCATCGAAGCCGCCCCCGAAGCGCTCACCGGCCGAGAAGCCCGGCACGCACCGACCGGCACCGCGAGGACGGCCCCCGAGGAGGCGGCATTCAGCCGACCGGCCCCCACCGGCCCGCTCCCCGCCACCGTCCCCTCCCCGCGCACCCCGCTCCTCCTCTACGGCCCCGCCACCACCCGCCGGGCCACCGCCGTCCAGGCCATCCGTGAAGCCGACGGCCCCGTGCTCGTCGTGACCTCCGACCCCACCCTCTGGGCCGAGACCAAGGACGCCCGCGCGAAGCTCGGCCCCGTCCTCGTCTACGACCCCGGCCACCTCTGCGACACCCCGGACCGGCTGCACTGGGCGCCCACCACCGGCTGCGAGCAGGCCGACCGGGCGGCGGCCCGCGCGGGCGCGCTGCTCGCCCCCGTCCGCCCCCGGGCCCGCGTCGACTCGGCGACGGCCGACATCGCCGAAACCCTCCTGCGCTGCTGGCTGCACGCCGCCGCCATCGACGGCCGCCCCTTCCGCCAGGTCCACCGCTGGGCCATCGGCGGCAACGCCCACGAACCGGTCCGCCTGCTGCGCACCCACCCCAAAGCGGCCCCCGGCCTCGCCGGACTGCTGGAGTCCGCACTCACCGGCCACCCCGAACGCCGCGAGATGGCCCAGGAACTGACGGTGCGCGCGTTCGGCGCCCTCTCCTCCGTCCACGTCCGGGACGCCTGCACACCACATCGAGCAGATGCGCTCGCACTGGATTCCTTTGCGGACGAAGGGGGCAGCCTCTATGTGGTGGGGGAAGCCATCGAGACCCCGCGATCCGGTCCAGGGACGATGCCCCTGCTCACCGCGCTCGCCTCAGACGTGGTCGAGCACGGCCGCCGCATGGCCGCACGGTCATCCGACGGCCGGCTCGACCCACCAATGACGCTCGTCCTCGACGACGTCGCGGCCGTCGCCCCGCTGCCCCGGCTGCCCGAACTGCTGCGCTCCGGCCAGACCCAGGGCCTGTCCACCGTCGCCCTGCTCCGTTCCCCGGAACAGGCCCGCTCACAGTGGACGCAACAGCTCAGGACCCCCAGCACCCTGTGAGCGGCACCGCTCAGGGCCGCGTCACCGCGTACTCCAGCTCACGCGCCGTCGGATCGCCCGGCATCGGCACCGTCTCCCCGGTCGGCACGAAACCGAACCGCCGGTAGAAGGCCGCGGCGCGCGGATTGTTCTCGTGCACATACAGCCGTACGCGCTCCAGTCGCGGCGCCTCCAACGACCACGCCCAGTCCACGGCCGCCCGGAACAACGCGTCCGCCACCCCCGCGCCCCGCGCCTCCGGACGTACGAACACGCCCACCAGGTGCCCCTGGTCCACCGACGCCGCCCCACCGAACCGCGCCTCGACGTCCGGCCCCTCCACGAGCACCGTCACCGACCCCGCCCAGCCACCGTCCGGGCCCTCCGCGACGAACTGCCGCACCTCGCCCGCACCGTCCTCGGAGGCGTCGGCCGTCCGCTCCCGCCACGCCTCGTCGGACCGCTTCAGCCCCTGCTCGTACGTCTCCAGGAACGCCACCGGAGCGGCCGGGTCCTGCAGGGCGGCCAGCCGGAGCTCCTTCACCGACCGCCACTCATCGGCACGCACCGGCCGTATCACGTAGTCCATGCACCGATCCTGACCTGCGCTCCCGCGACCACGCAAACCGATACGCCCCGCTCACCAGCAGTCGTACCCCGGTACTACGCGCCCCCGCACGTCCCGCCCCCGGTCCGACGACCCGCCCGCGCCGGCTCCGTAGCGTCGACCGCATGATCAGGGCACACGCACTCACCAAACGCTACGGGGACACCACCGTCGTCCAAGACCTCGACTTCGCCGTCCACCCGGGCACGGTCACCGGCTTCCTCGGCCCCAACGGCGCTGGCAAGTCCACCACCATGCGCATGCTGCTCGGCCTGGACGCACCCACCCGGGGCCGCGCCACGATCGGCGGCCGCGCCTACACCTCCCACAGCGCTCCCCTCACCGAGGTCGGCGCCCTGCTGGAAGCGCGCTCCGTCCACCCCGGCCGCACCGCCTTCCACCACCTGATGGCACTCGCCCACACCCACGGCATCCCGCGCGCCCGCGTCGAACAGGTCCTGGACCTCGCCGGACTCACCGCCGTCGCCGGGAAACGGGTCAAGGGCTTCTCGCTCGGCATGGGCCAGCGCCTGGGCATCGCCGCCGCCCTCCTCGGTGACCCGGCCGTCGTCATCCTCGACGAACCCGTCAACGGCCTGGACCCCGAGGGCGTCCTCTGGATCCGCACCCTGCTCCGCGATCTCGCCGCACAGGGCCGCACGGTCCTGGTCTCCTCGCACCTGATGAGCGAGATGGCTCTCACCGCCGACCACCTGGTCGTCATCGGCCGCGGCCGCCTCCTCGCCGACACCACCGTCACGGAGTTCACCGCCAGGGCCGGCGGCGGCTCCGTCACCGTCCGCACGCCCAAGGCCACCGCCCTGTGCGACCTGCTGCGGGGCCCCGGCGTCGAGATCACCACCACGCCCGGCTCCGACCGACTGGACGTGCGCGGCACGGACGCCGAACTCATCGGCCGCACCGCCGCCACGCACGCCATCCCGCTCTACGAACTCACCCCGCACACCGCGTCCCTGGAACAGGCCTTCATGGACCTCACCCAGGATTCCGTCGACTACCGCACCACCACCGCCGCACCGACCGGAGCCCTCGCATGACCACCACGGCTGTTCCCCACGCCTACCGCGTCACACCCGCCCGGGTGCTGCGCTCCGAATGGCACAAGCTGCGCACCCTGCGCTCCACCTGGATCACCCTGGGCCTGGCCGTCGTCTTCGTCCTGGGTGTCGGCATCCTCATGGGCACGACCTACACCTCCGACGGCGGCGACTCGGACATGGACACCGTCATCCTCGTCCTCTACGGATCGCTGCTCGCCTCGCTCTGCACAGTGGTCCTCGGCATCCTCGTCACGGCCGGCGAATACTCCACGGGCCTGATCCGCGCCTCGCTGACCGCCGTCCCACGCCGTCTCCCGGTGCTGTGGGCGAAGGCGGGCATCTTCACGGTCGCCGTGTTCACCCTCATGTTCGCGACCTCACTGGTCACCTTCGTCATCGCCCAACTCTTCCTGCACGACACGGACCAGGCCGCTTCCCTCACCGACCCGGGTGTACTGCGCGCCGTAGCGGGGAACGCCGCCGGAACCACCTTCCTCGGCCTCATCGCCCTCGGGCTCGGCGCACTCCTGCGCTCGGTCCCCGGAGCGATCGGCGCGTTCATCGGCGGTGTGATGATCCTCCCCGAGGTGCTGACCACGCTCCCCTACGACGCGGTGGAGACCGCCGTCCGCTACTTCCCCACCCAAGCGGCCGGCGTCCTCGGCTCCGCCACCCCGCTCCCGGACGCCGCGTCCCCGGGTCCGGCCCTGCTCGCCCTGGTCCTGTGGTCCTCGGCCACACTGGTCTCGGCGGCCGTACTCCTGCGGCGCCGGGACGCATGAGCCGTACGCCGCCGGACACCGGGGAGACACCAATGGCGGACACCACCGAGGGCCGGGAACCGGTTCCGCCGCCCGCCCCGACCCCGCTCACCGGGCACATACAGCGCCTGTTCCAGCGCATCCGCTCCTTCGACCGGCGCCGGCCGTCCGTCTGGAACGGCATCCTGACCACGTTCTGGGTGCTGTTCGCCGTCCTCGACGTCTCCACCGGCGGCTGGCGCACGGTCGCCGTCGACCGGCACGTGGCGGAGCCGCTGGTGTTCGCCATGAGCGCGGCGTTCTCCGTCCCCCTGCTCTGGCGCCGCTCCCACCCCCTGGCCGTGCTCGCCTTCATGGCCCCGTTCTCCCTGGCCAACGTGTGGACGGGTGCGGTCATCCAGGCGTCCCTGCTCCAGGAGATCGTGGTCTTCAACATCGCGGTACGCCTCCCGATGCGCACCCTCGCCTGGTCGGGTGCCCTGGTCGCGACACCGCTGGTGATCGCCTCGGCCCGGTTCCCGGAGGTCTGGAGCCGCCTCCTGCTCCCGCACGTCTGGATGTTCGCCATCGCCGCCCTGGCGGGCATCCTGGTGCGTACCCGCAAGGAGTACACCGAGGCCCTTCTCGACCGGGCGGACCGCCTGGAGCGTGAACGCGACCAGCAGGCCCGCCTGGCCGCCGCCGCCGAACGGGCCCGGATCGCCCGGGAGATGCACGACATCATCGGCCACAACCTCTCCGTCATCACGGGCCTGGCCGACGGCGGCTCGTACGCGGCGGCCCGCAGCCCCGAGCGCGCGGCCCAGGCCCTGGAAGCCATCGGCACCACCAGCCGCCAGGCCCTCGCCGAACTCCGCCGCCTCCTGGGCGTCCTGCGGGACCAGCCGGAGAACGCCGACCGCGCCCCGCAGCCCACCCTCGACGACATCGACGGGCTGCTGGAAGGGGTACGCCGGGCCGGTCTGCCGGTGCAGCTGCTCGTACAGGGGACACCACCGGCCGGCCCAATCACCCCCGGGCGCCAGCTGACGGTCTATCGGGTGGTGCAGGAGTCCCTGACGAACACGCTGAAGCACGCGGGCACTTCGCCCTCGCTCGCGGCCGAGGTCACTCTGATCTACCGGCCGGGTGCGCTGGAAGCCCTCGTCACGGACAATGGCAACCCGCCCCGGGGCGAGCGGACTTCCGCCGGCACGGGGCAGGGCATCACCGGGATGCGCGCACGCGCTTCCCTGTACGACGGCACACTCGAAGCCGGTCCCTCCGCCGAAAGCGGCTGGCAGGTCCGGCTCCGGCTCCCCCTGGAGGACTCCCCCTCGTGACGACCGTGCTCATCGCGGACGACCAGCCGATGCAACGCTTCGGTTTCCGCATGCTGCTGGAGAGCCAGGACGACATGACGGTCGTCGGCGAGGCCGCCAACGGCCACGAAGCGCTCCAGCTCATCGCCCGGCACCAGCCGGACGTGGCTCTGATGGACATCCGCATGCCGCTCCTGGACGGCATCGAGGCGACCCGCCGCGTCATCAGGGCCGGCTCCCGCACCCGCGTCCTGATCGTCACCACGTTCGACCTGGACCGGTACGCGTACGACGGTCTCCGGGCCGGCGCCAGCGGCTTCCTCATCAAGGACGCGCTGCCGGAGGAGCTGCTGTCCGGCATCCGGGCTGTCGCCCTCGGCGACGCGGTGGTGGCCCCGAGCCTGACCCGCCGTCTCCTGGACGCGTACGTGCAGCACTTGCCGGCCGCCCCGGGCGAACCGGCCACCCAAGATCCGCGCATCGCCGGACTCACCGGGCGTGAACTGGAAATCCTCACGGTCATCGGCCAGGGCTGGACCAACTCGGAAATCTCCGAACGCCTTCATCTCGCGGAATCAACGGTGAAGACCCATGTCTCCCGCATCCTCGCCAAGACGGGCGCCAGGGACCGCGTCCAAGCAGTGATCCTCGCGTACGACACCCACCTGGTCTCCCCGGGCTGAAACGCAGAAAAGCCCCGTGCCAACGGCACGGGGCTTTCCCACAATGATTGTTCGGCGGCGTCCTACTCTCCCACAGGGTCCCCCCTGCAGTACCATCGGCGCTGAAAGGCTTAGCTTCCGGGTTCGGAATGTAACCGGGCG
>NZ_JBHUXS010000023.1:0-111875 GCF_042669245.1 Streptomyces sp. NPDC057249
TCGACGTGCTCTGGGCGATGCTGCGTGACAAGAGGCTGTTCACCTCCGCCCCACCGGTCACGCAGACGGCTTGACTTCATCATTGAGATTCCTCGTCGGTGTCTTCCCGGCCCATTCTCACCCCACGGGTACCTCGGCGACGCGGCCGACCGCCTTGTAATAGAAGGTCGTCGGCTTGAGGACCCCGTCCGGGCCGGCCGCGTAGTCCGGAACGGAACCGCACTCCGTCCATCCCGCCGCGCGGTACAGCCGCTCCGCGGGGCTGCCGCTCTCGGTGTCCAGGACCAGGAGCGTGACGCCGTCCTCGGCCGCCGTGCGCTCGGCCGCGGCCAGCAGCTCGCGGCCGAGCCCGCGCCCGCGCGCCGACGGGCGGACCATCAGCTTGGTCACCTCCGCGCGGTGGCGTGCGTTGGGCAGCGGCGCCCGGACCAGGCCGATGGTGCCCGCGACGCGTTCCCCGTCCCGGGCGATCCACGCCTGGAGCCCGCCCGCCTCCACGGCCGCGGCCCGGGCGCGCCACCACTCGGCGGCGGCGCCCCGGTCCAGCGGCGCCAGGAAGCCCACGGACGAGCCGGCCTCCACGGTCTCCACCAGCAGGGCGGCCAGCTCATCGGCGTAGGTGACCAGCTCGGGGCCGGACACCGGGACGATCTCGGTCATGGGGGCAGGTCCTTCCCTGGGACGCCGGGCCGCATTCCCGCGCGGACCGGCTGCGACGTGATCCTAAGCGGGTGTCCGGCGAGCAGCGGGTGGGTGGTCGGTCAGCCCCGTGCCCGCCGGACTGCCGGACACGCGTCCTCGTGACACTCTGGAAGCGGAACGTCCGGTTCGGCACCGGTCCGCGCCGGGCGGCCATGCCAGAAAAGGAGGCCCGACATGGCCAACACGGGCAGCGCACCGGCGGCTTCACACGGCACCGACGGCTCACACCATCCCGCCCGCGCGGGCTGGACCGCGTTCGCTGCGGTCCTGATGATCTTCGGCGGCGCGATGGCGATCTTCCAGGGCATCGCGGCCATCGCCGAGGACGACGTGTTCGTCGCCACGCGCAACTACGTCTTCCAGTTCAACCTGACGGGCTGGGGATGGATCCACCTCATCCTGGGAATCGTCATCGTCCTCGCCGGCTGCGCACTCTTCACCGGCGCCTTCTGGGCAAGGGCCGTCGGGGTGGTCCTCGCCGGGCTCGGCGCGCTGGCGAACTTCCTGTGGCTGCCGCACTACCCGCTGTGGTCCATCGTGCTCATCGCCATCGACATCTTCATCATCTGGGCGCTCTGCGCGGGCCCGGACCACCACCGCGCGAAAGCCTGACCGGGCCTCACGGCTCCCTCAGCAGAACGAGCGTGTCGCCCGGAGCCGGCTCCGGGCGACCGCTCTGTGTGACCGGGACGAGCCGGCCCTCCGGCCGCACCACGAACAGCAGGTGCTCCCCGGGCGCCGGCGGACCGTCCGCGGGCCGCGTCACCACCCGCGCCCCGGCCCCGTACCTCCGGGCGATCTCGGACCGGGTGAGACCGGGCCCGAACAGGGCATCGCCGTCGGTGTACGGGGCCACCACACCGTGGTTCGCGGACGGCGGGGCGAGCCGGCCGATCTCCCCGTCGACGCTCTCCCGGAGCGTGAGCGACGCCAGCGCGTTGAAGTCGTCCTCGCCGGTGAGCAGCAGCACCGAGGTGATCCCCTCCAGCTCCGCACCGGCCCCGGTGGCCGAGGCGAGCAGTTCCCCGGGCGCCAGCTTCAGCCCCGCGGCCCTGATCCGCGCCCGCTCCTCCTCCGCGCCCGCCCACATCAGTACGTCGAGCCCCGCCGCGCTCAGTGCGCCCGCCAGGTCCACCGCCCAGGGCGCCCCGCCCACCAGCAGCGGCCGGGACCGGGCGGGCCGCAGCACCCCCAGCCGCCGCGCCGCCGGGAACGCCGTCAGGCCGTAGAGCGTCACCGTCGCCACGATCACCACGAAGGTCGCGGGCAGGATGCGCTCCGCGCCGGCGACGTGGTGCCCGGCCAGCTCGGCGGAGAACGTGGAGGCGGTGGCCGCGGCGACGATGCCCCGGGGCGCCATCCAGCCGATGAACCACCGCTCCCGCGCGGGTACGTCGGTGCCGGCCGCCGCGAGGTGGGCGATGAGCGGCCGGGTCACCAGGACGAGGAGGGCGGTCAGCGCCAGCGCGGGCAGCACCACGTGCCGCAGCGACGCCGGGGTGACCGTCGCCGAGATGGAGACGAAGAGCAGGCCGATGATCAGGGAGACCAGCGTCTCGAAGAAGGGCCGGCGCGCGGGCAGATCGAGACCGGGGAGATTGGCCATGGCCATTCCCATGACGACGGCCGAGATCAGCCCCGTGTCGTCGCGCAGCGCGTCGCAGGCCGCCGCCACCCCGACCACGGCGGCCAGCTGGAGCGACGTCTCCAGTTCCTCGCTGAGCCGCACCCGCCGCAGCACCAGCCACAGCACCGCCGCTCCGGCCGCGCCCGCCCCCACGCCCACCGCCGCGCTCGCCAGGAAGTGCCCGAGCCCGCTGCCGAACCCGGGCCGGTCGCCCGCCACGACCCCGTGGAAGACGAGCGCCCCCAGAATCCCGCCGACCGGGTCGATCAGAGCGCCCTCCCAGATGAGGATGCGCCGCAGCCGCTCCGTGGGCCGTACGAAGGCGAGCAGCGGCCCCACGACCGTCGGGCCCGACACGACGAGGATCGCCGCGAGCATGACCGCCGCCTGCGCCGACATGTCCAACACCGGGACGGCGAAGAGCGCGGCGGACACCAGTGTCAGCAGCGCTCCCAGCCACAGCAGCCGGATCACCACCCGGCGGTTGTGTCCCGTCAGCCGCTTCAGGTCCAGACCCAGCCCGGCGTCGTACAGGATCACGGCCACCGCCAGCGACACCAGCGGCGAGAAGGCGGGGCCGAGCAGCCGTTCGGGATCGATGTCGTCGGTGAGCGCCCCGGCGGTGAACCCGGCCGGCAGCAGCACGAGCAGCGCCGGCACCCGCAGCCGCTTCGCCAGCAGCTGCGAACCGACCGCGAGGACCACGATCAGCCCGAGCCCCACATACACCTGGTCCGCCGTCATCGACCCGCCTCCTCCGGCGCGCCCGGGTGCCGGACGCGACCCGCACAGCAGCGCGCGCGACCACCTTCCGTGCCGCCGCCCGGCCGGGGCGCGAGGGCTCGCCTCAAGAAGCGCACCCGGTGACGGGGATCGCCCGGACGGACTATCCGTCACGGTGGGGCGGCGCGCGGAGGGCCGGTCTCACGGCCGCACGCGGGACTCCGGCCTCACCGCCGGACGCGCTCCTCGGCGACGTCGAACGCGGGTGCGAGCGGGGCCAGTGCCGCGCGGAGCCGGTCGTCCAGGGAGCCGGCGGGCACGACGAGTCCTCCGGTGCCCGCAGCCCCGGCCGGCTGCATCCAGCCCTCCAGCGCGATGCGGACGGCGGCGGCCGCGCTCGCCGCGAGGACCCGGGCAGCCGGCGCCGATGCGTCGCCCAGGCGCGCGGCGATCGCCGTCGTGAGCGGCGGTTCGATGCCGGCGGTGGCGTCCAGGAAGGCGGCGCGCAGCGCGGGCCGGGTGGTGACGAGCAGCAGCGCCTCCGGGCCGTGCGCACCGGGGTCCGTGTACTGCTCGACCACCGCCTCGGTGACGGCGTCGGCCAGGCCCACCTCCGCCGGCCGCGCCGCGACGGCCGCCGCGACGCGCGCCTCCCGGTCGGCGGTGACGGCCGAGACGATCGCCTGTTCCCGGCTCGCGAAGTAGTTGTTGTACGTGCGCGGCGAGACGCCGGCCGCCTCGGCGATGTCCTCGACCCGCACCCGCTCGGGCCCGTGCTCGACGGCCAGGCGCAGCGCCGCCTCGCGCAGCGCCTCGCGGGTGGCCTGCTTCTTGCGCTCCCGCAGTCCCGGTGGTGTCGTCACCGCACCAGCGTTCCACAAGGGCTGCGTGCACGCAAACTTGCGTGCACGCACTTTTCCTGCGAGCCTCGGCCGGACCGACCTATCGAGAGGACGCCGCCATGCGGGCAAGAGGAATGACCTACGACACCGGATTCGTCCTGCACGGCCGCACCTCGCGCCAACACTTCGACCTCGCGGCGGTCCGGCGGGAACTGGCGATCATCCGCGACGACCTGCACTGCGACGCCGTCCAGATCATCGGCGGCGACCCGGACCGGCTGGAACAGGCCGCGTCCGCCGCCGCCGCACTCGGCCTGGAGGTCTGGTTCTCGCCCTACCCGCTGGAACTGGAACCGGAGCAGATCCTCACGCTCTTCCGCGACTGCGCCGCACGAGCGGAACGGCTCCGGCAGGAGGGCGCCGCGGTCGTGTTCGTCGCGGGCGTCGAGCTGAGCGTGATGAACCGGGGGTTCCTGCCCGGGGAGAGCCCCGAGGAACGGGTCGGACACCTGATGAGCCGCCCCGAGCGACGGGCCGAGGCGATCCGCGGACTCGGCGTCCGCGTCAACGCGTTCCTCGGCGACGCGGTGGCCGCCGTCCGCGAGCGCTACCGGGGCACCCTCACGTACGCGGCCATCCAGTTCGAGCAGGTCGACTGGGCGCCCTTCGACATCGTGACGTACGAGCTGATCCGCTCCGCCGAGATCGCCGACCGGTTCCGCGACGCGGTCCGCACCCTCGCCCGGGGCCCGAAGCCGCTCGCCGTCACCGGGTTCGGCACCGCGGCCTACCGCGGCGCGGGGGACCGGGGCGGGCGGGTCCTCGAAGTGGTCGAGCACGACCCGCTGACCAAGGACCCGGTGCGGCTGGACGGCGTCTACGAGCGCGACGAGGCCGGCCAGGCCGCGTACCTGAGCGAACTCCTGGAGGTCTTCGAGACCGAGGGCGTGGACAGCGCGTTCGTGTTCCTGTTCGCCCTGCCCGGCTACCCGCACCGCCCGGACGGCGATCCCCGGGACGACCTGGACCGGGCAGGACTGGGCATCGTCAAACTCCTCGAAGGGCGCCGGGGGCGGACCTACCCCGACATGGAGTGGGAGCCCAAGGCCGCCTTCGAGGCGGTGGCACGGAGCTACCGGAAGTGAGGGCCGTTACTCCCGCTTGTCGTCCCAGGGCGTGCCCAGCCAGCTGTCGAAAGAGGTGATCAGCGCCGTCAGCGCCGCCGCCAGCCGCTGGTCGGCCCACTGCGCGTGTACGACGAGCTCGCCGTCGGCGTGGAACTCGAACGGGGTCTCGCCGGCCGCCCGCCAGCGGATGCGGCGGGGCCCGCGCGGCACATCGCCGCCGCCGTTCAGCATGCTGCCCACGCCGATCGCCAGCCACAGCGGGAACAGCAGCCACCACACGTACCACCAGAAGATCCGGCCCTTGAGGCCGACGGCCTCGGGGCAGCCGGTCTGGGTGACCGTCCAGCGGGTGCGCAGGCCCTTGCCCGAGCACGCCTTCTCGCGGACGACGGTGCCCAGCACTTCCCCGTAGCCGCCCCGTACCTGGTACGCCGAGACCCCGTCACCGGCCGACGCTGTGACGACCGTCGCCAGCCGGGCCCGGCGCTCCGGGTCGGCCCACAGCACGAAGGAGCGGGTGCCCTCCTTGCGGGCGGCGAGGTACCCGGGTATGCCGCCCGGCGGCAGCTCCCGCTCCAGGTGGGCCAGCACCCGCGACTCCCCGCCCGGCACGTCCGTGACCTTGACGACATGGCTGAAGGGTGAGACGGGAGGGGGCGCCGGAACGCCCTTCCTCGGCTTCTTCCCCGTGGCGACGGGACTCACTTTCAGGACGGTGGCCACGTGCGCGCTCCTCCGTTGTGATGATCCGGAAGTCGAACAGTAGCCCTACCGCCTTGCGGGATTACGCGGACGGGGCGTCGCCCAGCCGCCGGAACAGACCCTCCTGCACCACCGACACCAGCAGATTGCCCGCACGGTCGTAGATCCGGCCGCGCGCCAGCCCCCGCCCGCCCGTCGCGACCGGCGACTCCTGGTCGTACAGGAACCACTCGTCCGCACGGAACGGGCGGTGGAACCACATCGCGTGGTCCAGCGAGGCCATGTCGAAGCCGCGCGGCCCCCACAACGGCTCCACCGGGATGCGGACCGCGTCCAGCAGGGTCATGTCGCTCGCATACGTCAGTGCGCAGGTGTGCACCAGCGGATCGTCGCCCAGCGGCCCCACCGCGCGCATCCACACCGCGCTGCGCGGGTCCGCGTCCTTGATCTCCTCGCGCGTCCAGCGCAGCCGGTCCACGTAACGGATGTCGAATGGCTGGCGCCGCGCCATCCGTTCCAGCGCCTCCGGCAGACCGCCCAGGTGCTCGCGCACCTCCTCGGCGACCGTCGGCAGCTCCTCGGGGTCCGGCACCACCCGGGCAGGCGGCAGCTGGTGCTCGAAGCCCGCCTCCTCCGGGCGGTGGAACGACGCCGTCAGGTTGAAGATCGTCCGGCCCTGCTGGACGGCCGTCACCCGCCGGGTGGTGAACGACCTGCCGTCCCGGACGCGCTCCACGTCGTACACGATCGGCACCCCCGGACGGCCCGGCCGCAGGAAGTAGGCGTGCAGCGAGTGCACCGGCCGGTCCCCGTCCGTGGTGCGGCCGGCCGCCACCAGCGCCTGCCCCGCGACCTGCCCGCCGAAGACCCGCTGCAGGGACTCGTCGGGGCTGCGGCCCCGGAAGATGTTGACCTCGATCCGCTCCAGGTCGAGCAGGTCGACCAGACGCTCGGCGGGGTTCGTCATGCCGTTCTTCTCCACTCTCACAACTGGCCCACGGACGTGACCCGCACGACCGCCCGGCCCTCCTCGTCCGACGCCGCGAGGTCGACCTCCGCGCTGATGCCCCAGTCGTGGTCGCCGTTCGGGTCGGCGAACGTCTGCCGGACCCGCCACACACCGTGCGCCGCGTCCTCGTCGATCTTCAGCAGCTTCGGGCCGCGCGCGTCGGGACCGGTGCCCAGCTCCTCGTACTCGTCCCAGTACGCGTCCATCGCCTCGCCCCACGCGTCCTCGTCCCAGCCCGCGTCCGCGTCCAGCTCGCCCAGGTCGCGGACCCGGTCCAGCGCGGCCAGCTCCACCCGGCGGAACATCGCGTTGCGCACCAGCACCCGGAACGCGCGGGCGTTCGCCGTGACCGGCTTGACCTCGTCGGCCCGCTCCTGCGCCTGCTCGGCGGTCTCCACCTCGGGGTTGGCCAGCTGCTCCCACTCGTCCAGCAGACTGGAGTCCACCTGACGCACCATCTCGCCCAGCCAGGCGATCAGATCCTCCAGGTCCTCGGACTTGAGGTCGTCCGGAATGGTGTGCTCCAACGCCTTGTACGCACTCGCCAGATACCGCAGCACGATGCCCTCGGTCCGCGCCAGCTCGTAGTTCGACGTGAACTCCGTGAACGTCATGGCCCGTTCGTACATGTCACGGATCACCGACTTCGGCGACACCGGATGGTCGCCCACCCACGGGTGGCTGCGCCGGTAGACGTCGTACGCGTGCCACAGCAGCTCGCTCAGCGGCTTCGGGTACGTCACCTCCTGGAGCAGCTCCATCCGCTCCTCGTACTCGATGCCGTCGGCCTTCATCTGCCCGACCGCCTCACCGCGCGCCTTGTTCTGCTGCGCGGCCAGGATCTGGCGCGGATCGTCCAGCGTCGACTCCACCACCGAGACCATGTCCAGCGCGTACGACGGCGAGTCCGGGTCCAGCAGCTCGAAGGCGGCCAGCGCGAACGTCGACAGCGGCTGGTTCAGCGCGAAGTCCTGCTGGAGGTCCACGGTGAGCCGCACGATGCGCCCCTCCGCGTCCGGCTCGTCCAGCTGCTCCACCACACCGCCGTCCAGCAGCGACCGGTAGATCGCGATGGCCCGGCGGATGTGCCGCAGCTGCGCCCGGCGCGGCTCGTGGTTGTCCTCCAGCAGATGCCGCATCGCCTCGAAGGCGTTGCCCGGGCGGGCGATCACGGAAAGCAGCATCGTGTGCGTGACCCGGAAACGCGAGGTCAGCGGCTCCGGATCGGACTGGATCAGCTTGTCGAAGGTGGTCTCCGACCAGGCGACGAAGCCCTCGGGGGCCTTCTTGCGGACGACCTTCCGCTTCTTCTTCGGGTCGTCACCCGCCTTCTTGACCGCCTTCTCGTTCTCGATGACGTGCTCGGGCGCCTGGGCGACGACGAAGCCCGCCGTGTCGAAGCCCGCCCGCCCGGCCCGGCCGGCGATCTGGTGGAACTCCCGCGCCCGCAGCGTCCGCACCCGGGTGCCGTCGTACTTGGTGAGCGCGGTGAACAGCACCGTGCGGATCGGTACGTTGACGCCGACGCCCAGCGTGTCCGTACCGCAGATCACCTTCAGCAGACCCGCCTGCGCCAGCTTCTCCACCAGCCTGCGGTACTTGGGGAGCATGCCCGCGTGGTGCACACCGATCCCGTGGCGTACGTACCGCGAGAGGTTCTGGCCGAACTTGGTGGTGAAGCGGAAGTTGCCGATGAGATCGGCGATCTTCTCCTTCTCCTCCTTGGTGCACATGTTGATGCTCATCAGCGACTGCGCCCGCTCCACCGCCGCCGCCTGCGTGAAGTGCACGATGTACACCGGCGACTGCCGGGTCTCCAGCAGCTCGGTGAGCGTCTCCGTGATCGGCGTCAGCCGGTACTCGTAACTCAGCGGTACCGGACGGGTCGCCGAGCGGATCACGGAGGTCGGACGGCCGGTGCGCCGCGTCAGGTCCTCCTCGAACATCCGGACGTCGCCGAGCGTCGCCGACATCAGGACGAACTGCGCCTGCGGCAGTTCCAGCAGCGGGATCTGCCACGCCCAGCCCCGGTCCGGCTCCGCGTAGAAGTGGAACTCGTCCATCACGACCTGGCCGATGTCCGCGTACTTCCCGTCACGCAGCGCGATCGACGCCAGCACCTCGGCGGTGCAGCAGATCACCGGGGCGTCGGCGTTGACCGAGGCGTCCCCGGTGAGCATCCCGACGTTCTCCGTACCGAACAGCTTGCACAGGTCGAAGAACTTCTCCGAGACCAGCGCCTTGATCGGCGCGGTGTAGAAGGTGACCTTGTCCTGGGCCAGCGCCGTGAAGTGTGCCCCCGCCGCGACCAGGCTCTTCCCGGACCCCGTGGGCGTGGAAAGGATCACGTTGGCCCCGGACACCACCTCGATCAGCGCCTCCTCCTGAGCGGGGTAGAGGGTGATCCCCTGCGTCTCGGTCCAGGACGAGAAAGCCTCGAAGAGAGCGTCGGGATCGTCGGTCGGGGGGAGCTGATCGATAAGGGTCACGCCCCCATCTTGCCTGTCTTCCGCCCCGATGAGGGAACCGGACGACGGCCCGAAGATCACGAACGATACGCTTCCCTCTCAACTCGGCCACGCCGCACCGGCGGTGCCGGATCTCGCGCCCGGACACCACCAGGCGCACTCGGCGACACCTACGGGGGCTCGGCAGTCATGATGGGACCGGCACACTCTCTGTCAGGGGCGGCGGCCTGGCTGGGGGTGGGTGCCGCGGCGGCGGCCACCGGCCACACCATGCCGTGGCCCGTCCTCGTCGTCGGCGCGCTGATCAGCGCGGGCGCCGCGCTCGCCCCCGACCTCGACCACAAGTCGGCGACCATCTCACGCGCCTTCGGGCCCCTCTCGCGCGGGATGTGCGAGATCGTCGACAAGCTCTCGCACGCCGTCTACAAGGCCACCAAGCTGCGGGGCGACTCCCACCGCAACGGCGGCCACCGCACCCTCACCCACACCTGGGCCTGGGCCGTCCTGATCGGAGCGGGCGCCTCCGCCGTCGCGTACACCGGCGGGCGCTGGGGGGTCCTCGCGATCCTCTTCATCCACCTGGTCCTCGCCGTCGAAGGACTGCTCTGGCGGGCCGCCCGCGTCTCCAGCGACGTCCTGGTGTGGCTGCTCGGGGCGACCAGCGCGTGGATTCTCGCCGGGGTCCTCGACAAGCCGGGCAACGGCGCCGACTGGCTGTTCACCGACCCCGGTCAGGAATACCTCTGGCTCGGTCTGCCGATCGTGCTCGGCGCCCTCGTCCACGACATCGGCGACGCGCTGACCGTCTCGGGCTGCCCGATCCTGTGGCCGATCCCGTTGGGCCGCAAGCGCTGGTACCCGATCGGTCCGCCCAAGGCCATGCGCTTCAAGGCCGGCAGCTGGGTGGAGATCAAGGTGCTGATGCCCGTCTTCATGATCCTCGGGGGCGTGGGCGCGGCGGCGGCGATGAACGTCATCTGAGCCGCCCGGGGGGGCCGGCGCACCGGCCCCCCGGACCCGTCAGCCGTGCCAGGAGCGCCAGAGCGCCGCGTACGCCCCGTCCGCCGCCACCAGCTCGTCGTGGCTGCCCAGCTCGGTGATCCGGCCCTGCTCGACCACGGCGATCACGTCCGCGTCGTGCGCCGTGTGCAGCCGGTGCGCGATCGCCACCACCGTACGGCCCTCCAGCACCCGGGCGAGCGACCGCTCCAGGTTGCGGGCCGCCCGGGGGTCGAGCAGCGACGTCGCCTCGTCCAGGACCAGCGTGTGCGGATCGGCCAGCACCAGGCGGGCGAGCGCGATCTGCTGGGCCTGCGCCGGGGTGATCACCAGGCCCCCCGAGCCGACCTCGGCGTCGAGCCCCCGCTCCAGCGCCCGCGCCCAGCCGTCCGCGTCGACCGCGGCGAGCGACGCCCACAGCTCCGCGTCCTCGGCGTCCGTACGCGCCAGCCGCAGGTTGTCCCGCAGCGAGCCGACGAACACGTGGTGCTCCTGGTTGACCAGCGCCACGTGCGACCGCACCCGCTCCGTCACCATCCGCGACAGGCGCGCGCCGCCCAGCGTGACGTCGCCGTCCCGGGGCGCGTAGATCCCCGCCAGCAGCCGGCCCAGCGTCGACTTGCCCGCACCCGACGGCCCGACCAGCGCCAGCCGCGTGCCCGGGGCGACGTCCAGCGACACCCGGTGCAGCACGTCCACCCCGTCCACGTACCCGAAACGCACCTCGTCGGCCCGCACGTCCCGGCCGTCCGGGGACACCGACGCGTCCCCCGCGTCCGGTTCGATCTCCCGGACGCCCACCAGCCGCGCCAGCGACACCTGGGCCACCTGCAACTCGTCGTACCAGCGCAGGATCAGACCGATCGGGTCCACCATCATCTGGGCGAGCAGCGCACCCGTGGTGAGCTGGCCGACGGTCATCCACCCCTCGATGACGAACCAGCCGCCCAGCAGCAGGACCGCCCCGAGGATCGTCGCGTACGTGATGTTGACGACCGGGAACAGCACCGTCCGCAGGAACAGCGTGTACCGCTCCCACGCCGTCCACTGCTTGACGCGCAGGTCCGACAGCGCGACCCGGCGCGCCCCCAGCCGGTGCGCCTCCACGGTCCGCCCCGCGTCCACGGTCTCGGCCAGGGCCGCGGCGACCGCCGCGTAGCCGACGGCCTCCGAGCGGTACGCCGAGGGCCCCCGGCGGAAGTACCAGCGGCAGCCGATGAGCAGCACCGGCAGCGCCACGACCACCGCCAGGGCCAGCGGGGGAGCGGTGACGGTCAGGGCGGCGATCAGCAGCCCCACCCACACCACGCCGATCGTCAGCTGCGGGACGGCCTCGCGCATGGCGTTGGCGAGCCGGTCGATGTCGGTGGTGATCCGGGACAGCAGATCACCCGTACCGGCCCGCTCCAGCACGCCCGGTGGCAGCCGCACCGACCGGACGAGGAAGTCCTCGCGGAGGTCGGCGAGCATCTCCTCGCCCAGCATGGCGCTGCGCAGCCGCATCATCCGGGTGGCCACCGTCTGCACGACGAGCGCCAGCGCGAACACCACGGCGGTGCGCTCCAGATGCAGGTCGCGCACCCCGTCGGACAGGTCCTCCACGAGCCCGCCCAGCAGGTACGGGCCCACGATGGAGGCGATCACCGCGAACGTGTTGAGCAGGGTCACCACCGCGAACGGCTTGCGGTGGCGCCGCATCAGTTCCAGGACGTAGGCCCGCACGGTCGCGGGCCGGCCGACCGGCAGGGTGGTCGCCGTCTCGGGGGCGGCCGGGTCGTAGGCGGGAGGTACGTGGGCCGGTGGGGCGACGCCGGTCATTGCCTGTCCTTTCATGCCCGTTCCTCGATTTCCCGCGGCGCCTCGTGGGGCGCGGCGGTCTCGTCGTCGGTCTCGCGGGTGACGACGGCGCGGTAGCGCTCCTCGGTGCGCATCAGCTCGCGGTGCGTACCGACCGCCACCACCGTGCCGCCGTGCACCAGCGCCACCCGGTCGGCCAGGTCGAGGAGCAGCGGCGACGAGGAGAACACGACGGTCGTACGGTCCGCGCGCAGGGCCTTGACGCCCGCCGCGACCCGGGCCTCGGTGTGCGAGTCGACCGCTGAGGTGGGCTCGTCCAGGACGAGCGTGTCCGGGTCGGTGAGCAGCGACCGGGCCAGGGCGAGCCGCTGGCGCTGGCCACCGGACAGGGACCGGCCGCGTTCGGTGATCCGGGTGTCCATCGGCTCGCGACCGGGTTCCGGGGACGCCTGGGCCAGAGCGGCCAGCACGTCGTCGCACTGCGCGGCGGACAGGGCGGCCGAGGCCGCCACCTGCCCGGACGACGGCACGTCCAGCAGTTCGCGCAGGGTGCCGGAGAGCAGCACGGGGTCCTTGTCCTGGACGAGTACGGCGGTCCGTGCCGCGCCCGGTTCCAGTTCGTCCAGCGGCACACCGCCCAGCAGGACGGAGGGCGGTTCGGGGGCGCCGGCCTCGGCCTCGGGCCGGGCGTGCCCGCCGAGCCGTTCCGCCAGCCGCCCCGCCTCGTCGGGGTCGCCGCAGACGACCGCGGTGAACGCGCCCCGCGGGGCCAGCAGCCCGGTGACCGGGTCGTACAGGTCGCCGGACGGGACGGTGTCGACGGTGGCCGGGCGGGTGTTCCGGCTCAGCGACAGCACGCGTACGGCGCGCTGCGCGGAGGGGCGGGAGAAGGAGTACGCCATGGCGATCTCCTCGAAGTGCCGCAGCGGGAACAGGCTCAGGGTCGCCGCGCTGTACACCGTGACCAGCTGGCCCACCTCGATCCTGCCGTCCCGGGCCAGCGCGGCCCCGTGCACGACCAGGGCGAGCAGCAGGGCGCCCGGCAGCAGGACCTGGACCGCCGAGATCAGCGACCACATCCGGGCGCTGTGCACCGCGGCCTCGCGGACCTCCTGCGAAGCGCGCCGGTAGCGGTCCAGGAACAGCTCCTCGCCGCCGATGCCGCGCAGCACGCGCAGCCCGGCCACGGTGTCCGAGGCGAGTTCGGTGGCCCGGCCGCCCTTCTCGCGCTGCACATCCGCCCGCCGGGTGGCACGCGGAAGCAGCGGCAGGACGGACAGGGCGAGGAACGGCATGGCGACCGCCACCAGAACGCCCAGCGACGGAAGGTAGAGGACGAGCCCCACGCTGATGACCACGAGGACCGTGGCGGCGGCGAGGAACCGCGAGAGCGCCTCGACGAACCAGCCGATCTTCTCCACGTCACCCGTGGACACCGCCACCACCTCGCCCGCGGCGACGCGGCGGGTCAGGAGCGAGCCCAGCTCGGCGGTCTTGCGCGACAGCAGCTGCTGGATACGGGCGGCGGCGGTGATCCAGTTGGTCACGGCGGCCCGGTGCAGCATCGCGTCGCCCAGCGCGGTCAGCACGCCCAGCAGCGCGGTCAGCCCGCAGGCCAGCGCGAGCCTGCCGCCGGACCGGTCCACGACCGCCTGGACGGCGAGTCCCACCGCCAGCGGGTACCCCGCGATCGAGCACTGGTGCAGCAGCCCCCAGAACAAGGACTTGAGCTGCCCGCGGATCTGATTGCGGCCCAGCCACAGCAGGAAGCGAGGGCCTGAACGGACGTCGGGATCGCCGGGGTCCGAGAACGGAAGATCGCGAATGTGCATGACATCCCAAGGGATCGGAAGCGGCCGGGCCCGCGAGGCGCCGCGGAAGCGCGTCGGGGCAGCACCGGGTCGCCCACGGGCTGCGCGGGCGGGGGAACCGGACCGCGTAAGCCTTGCCGGTCGCCGTGGTCGCGGCAAACGGTTTTACGCGGCGGCTGATGCGGCTGCGGCCCGAGGTGCCGGTGGGACGGGACCGGGCCGCGCACGCCCCGGACGGGTAAAGATTCGGCACGCTTTCGCCGGGGCCGCCCGGGCCGGCCGACCGCGGACGTGGCCAGGTGCGAGCATGGACGGATGCGTATAGCCGGTGCGGTTCGGATGGTGGCCTCGGCGGCCGCCTGTGGTGTCCTGCTCACGACCCTGACGTCCTGTGGTGACGGACAGGACACGAAGAAGGGCGCCGCCGCCGAGCGGCCGGCCGCCGGGAAGGGCCGTACGAAGGCCCCCGTCGAGGACCTGACGCGCATCCCCGATGTGGGCGACCGGCTCCAGTCGAAGATCCCGGCCGACTCCCGCCAGGTCGTCGCCGTCTACGGTGCCGGCAAGGACTCCGCGGACTCCACGGTCGTGCTCTACACCAAGTCCGGCTCCACCTGGGACAAGGCCGCCTCCTGGAAGGGCCACAACGGCAAGAAGGGCTGGACGTCCGACCACCACGAGAACGACAAGCGCAGCCCCGTCGGCGTGTACACCCTCAGCGACGCGGCCGGCGTCCTGCCCGACCCGGGCGCCCGCCTCCCGTACACGCAGACCGCCTCGATCCAGGCCCCGCACTACTGGGCCAAGTCCCACTGGCACGACTTCGACTACGTCATCGCCATCGACTACAACCGGGTCAAGGGCACCCCGCCCAACGACCCGACGCGCCCGCAGGGCCAGACCAAGGGCGGCAGCATCTGGCTGCACATGGACCACGGCAGCGGCACCTCGGCGTGCGTGAGCGTGTCCAAGCAGGCCATGGAGAAGCTGCTGCGCACCCTCGACCCGGAGCAGCACCCGGTCGTCGTCATGGGCGACCGGGCCAGCCTCCGCGCCTGACCCGCACCGCTCAGGCGGGGCCCGGGCGGGTCGCCCACTCCAGCTCCATCAGAGCCGAGTGGTACGAACGGCCCGTCGCCCGGTCCATGCCGATCTCGCACATCCGGTTGGCCGAGAGGTACGCGTCGTACTCCCGGGACCGCACCTCGGCGGCCTCCTTGGCGGTCGCGGACGCCGTCAGCTCCTTGTGCAGCATCCCGCGGTCGCCCGCGAAACCGCAGCACGCGGCGTCGTCCGGGATCACGGCCTCCTCCGCGCAGGCGTCGGCGACCGCGCGCAGCCGGTCCACATCGTCCAGATGCTCCATGGAACAGGTCGGATGCAGCACCGCCGAACGGGACCTGCGTACCACCGTCAGCTCCGGGAGCAGTTCGTCCGCCGCCCAGACCAGGGAGTCGACCACGGTCAGCTCGCGGTGCAGCGCCCGGTTGTCCTCGGTGAGGTACGGGACCACCTCGTGCGCGATGCCCAGCGTGCACGAGGAGGCGTCGACCACCAGCGGAAGCTTCCCGCCCGCCGTCCAGCCCCAGGCCGCCTCCACGATCCGGTTGGCCATCACGGCGTTGCCGGAGTCGTACCCCTTGGAGTGCCAGATGGTGGCGCAGCAGGTGCCGTTGACGTCGTCCGGAATCCACACGGGCTTTCCCGCCCGCGCCGACACGGCCACCACGGCCTGCGGCAGCGACGGGCCGCGATGGCTGTCCGGGCTGCCGAAGATGCGGTTGACGCAGGCCGGGTAGTAGACCGCGCTCGCCCCCGCCCTGGAGGTGCGCGGCAGCTTGCGGGGCGCGGCGCCGGGGACCTCCGGGAGCCACTCGGGGACCAGATCGGGGTGCACCGCCCGGCGGGCGAGCCGGGTCACCCCTTGCAGCAGCCGGTCGTCGATCCTGCTCGCCGCGGCGACCGCGAGCCGCGCCGCCGTCTCCGCCGTACGGAAGTGCTTGGCGGCGAGCGCGGCGATCCGCTCCTCGCGCGGGGAGTGCCGCTGGTGGCGGAAGCCCTTCATCATGGCGCCCGTGTCGATGCCGACCGGGCAGGCCAGCTTGCAGGTGGAGTCACCGGCGCAGGTGTCCACGGCGTCGTAGCCGTAGGCGTCGACCAGGCCCGTCTCGACGGGGGAGCCGTCGGGCTGGCGCATCATCTCGCGGCGCAGCACGATCCGCTGACGCGGTGAGGTCGTCAGGTCGTGGCTGGGGCAGGTCGGTTCGCAGAAGCCGCACTCGATGCAGGGGTCGGCGACCGCCTCGACCTTCGGGATGGTCTTGAGCCCGCGCAGATGGGCCTTCGGGTCGCGGTCGAGGACGATCCGCGGCGCCAGCACCCCGTCGGGGTCGATGACCTGCTTCGTACGCCACATCAGTTCGGTGGCCTGCGGACCCCACTCCAGTTCGAGAAAGGGGGCGATGTTGCGGCCCGTCGCGTGCTCCGCCTTGAGCGATCCGTCGAACCGCTCCACCGTCAGCCGGCAGAAGTCCGCCATGAAGGCGGCGTACCGGTCGACGTCGGAGGGCCGGGCCGCGTCGAAGGCCAGCAGGAAGTGCAGGTTGCCGTGCGCCGCGTGCCCGGCGACGGCGGCGTCGAAGCCGTGCTCGGCCTGGAGCGCGAGCAGCGCCTCGCAGGCGTCGGCCAGCCGGGACGGCGGGACCGCGAAGTCCTCGGTGATCAGCGTCGTACCCGAGGGGCGGGAGCCGCCGACCGCGGTGACGAACGCCTTGCGGGCCTTCCAGTAGCCGGAGATGGTGCGGGCGTCCCGGGTGAACTCGTTGGTCACCGAGGTGACGGGCCGGACCAGCTCCAGCCGCCGCACCACATCGGCCGCCGCCCGCTCGTACGCCTCCTGGCCCGCCTCGTCCGGGGCCCGGAACTCCACCAGCAGCGCGGCGGTCTCCTTCGGCAGCCCCGCCCAGTCCGCGGGAACACCCTGCACGCTCACCGAGGCGCGCAGGGTGTTGCCGTCCATCAGCTCGACGGCGATCGCCCCCGCCTCGTTGAACAGCGGGACGGCGGCGGCCGCGGCGGTCAGCGAGGGGAAGAACAGCAGCGCCGTGGAGATCCGGCGGTCCAGCGGCAGGGTGTCGAAGACGACCTCGGAGATGAAGCCGAACGTCCCCTCGGAGCCGACCATGAGGCCGCGCAGGATCTCCACCGGGGTCGAGCCGTCGAGGAACGCGTCCAGCCGGTAGCCGTTGGTGTTCTTGATCTCGTACTTGGCGCGGATACGCGCCGTGAGTGCCGCGTCCGCCTCGATCTCCGCCTTCAGCGCCAGCAGCCCCTCGCACAGGCGCGGCTCGGCCCGGGCCAGGTCCTCGTCGGCCGCCGGGTCGGCGGTGTCCACGACGGTGCCGCTCGGCAGCACGAAGGTCAGCGAGGAGACGGTCCGGTACGAATTCCGGGTGGTCCCCGCGGTCATGCCCGAGGCGTTGTTGGCGACGACTCCGCCGATCGTGCACGCGATGGCGCTGGCCGGGTCGGGGCCCAGCAGCCTGCCGTGCCGGGCCAGGGCGGCGTTGGCCCGTACGACCGTCGTCCCGGGGCGGATGC
Source organism: Streptomyces sp. NPDC057249 (assembly GCF_042669245.1). Lineage (NCBI taxonomy): Bacteria > Bacillati > Actinomycetota > Actinomycetes > Kitasatosporales > Streptomycetaceae > Streptomyces > Streptomyces sp. NPDC057249. The sequence goes on from NZ_JBHUXS010000023.1 coordinate 17,408, forward strand.
GGGCGCGGGCCCCGTCGTCCAGGACTTCGATGCCCGACCAGTTCCGCCGGACGTCCACCAGGATGTCCTCGCCCTGGGCCTGGCCGTTGAGGCTGGTGCCGGCCGCGCGGAAGACCACGTTGCGACCCTTGCCGTGCGCGTACGAAAGGATCGCCGAGATGTCGTCCAGGTCCTCGGGGACGACGACCACCTGGGGCACGAACCGGTACGGACTGGCGTCCGAGGCGTACTTCACCAGGTCGGAGACCTTCCAGAGCACCTTCTCCGCGCCGAGCAGGGCGGTCAGGCCGGCGCGCAGCTCCTCCGGCGCGCCCTGCGCCCGCACGTCGGGGACGCGGTCGTGGGCGGGCGGGCGCACCGCCGCGGGGCGCAGCGTGTCGGGGTCCGGCTCCAGCAGCGGCATGTGGTTCTCCTCGGCGGACTAGTCGGTCGGACGGCTCGGCGCCGCGGCCCGTGACCGGTCAGCAGCGGCGCGCCGGCATTCCGTCGACCAGGGTGGTCAGCAGGCCGCCGAGCACCTCGCGCTGGTCGGCGGTCAACGGAGCCAGGATCTCCTCTGCGGCCGCCCGGCGCGCGTCGCGCAGCGAGCGGAGCGTGGCGATGCCCTCGTCCGTGATCTCGATCCGGACCACCCTACGGCTGTCCGGATCGGGGACACGGCGCACCCTGCCGCTCGCCTCCAGGGCGTCGACCAGCGTGGTGACGGCGCGGGGGACCACGTCGAGGCGCTGCGCGAGATCCGCCATCCGGGGCGGCCCGTCGTAATGAGCGACGGTGCGCAGCAGCCGGAACTGCGCGGGCGTGATGCCGATCGGCTCCAGCTGGCGGCCCTGGATGCGCTGGAGCCTGCGCGTCAGCCGCAGCAGCTGTTCGGCGAGCATGCCGTCGGGATCGGGGGAGTCCATGGGGGAACGATATCAGGACCCCGTTCATTGTGAGTGTGGGTAACAATGAGCTATGCTCTCATTCGGCTCGACTGTCACGGTCGCGATCCCCGCGCCCGGGCGGCCCGCCCCGTCCCGTTGCCGCACGTCCGACGAAGGAGCCCATGAAGCCCGACGAACCCACGTGGACCCCACCGCCCGAGGACGCCGCCCGGCCGCCCGCCGAGCTGCGCCGCATCCTCCGCCTCTTCCGCCCGTACCGCGGCCGCCTCGCGGTGGTCGGACTGCTCGTCGGCGCCTCGTCGCTGGTGTCGGTCGCCTCGCCGTTCCTGCTCCGCGAGATCCTGGACACCGCCCTCCCGCAGGGGCGGACCGGGCTGCTCACGCTGCTCGCCCTCGGCATGATCCTGACCGCCGTGATGAACAGCGTCTTCGGCGTGCTCCAGACCCTCATCTCCACCACCGTCGGCCAGCGCGTCATGCACGACCTGCGCACCGCCGTCTACACCCAGTTGCAGCGGATGCCGCTCGCCTTCTTCACCCGGACCCGCACGGGCGAGGTCCAGTCGCGGATCGCCAACGACATCGGGGGCATGCAGGCCACCGTCACCTCGACGGCGACCTCGCTCGTCTCCAACCTCACCGCGGTCATCGCCACCGTCGTCGCCATGCTCGCGCTCGACTGGCGGCTCACCGTCGTCTCGCTGCTCCTGCTGCCGGTCTTCGTCTGGATCAGCCGCCGGGTCGGCCGCGAACGCAAGAAAATCACCACCCAGCGCCAGAAGCAGATGGCCGCCATGGCCGCCACCGTCACCGAGTCGCTGTCCGTCAGCGGCATCCTGCTCGGCCGCACGATGGGCCGCTCCGACTCGCTCACCCAGGGCTTCGCCGAGGAATCCGAGCGGCTGGTCGACCTCGAAGTGCGCGCCAGCATGGCCGGACGGTGGCGGATGTCCACGATCGGCATCGTCATGGCCGCCATGCCGGCCGTCATCTACTGGGCCGCCGGCACAGCCCTGCACTCCGGCGGACCCGTCGTCTCGATCGGCACCCTGGTCGCCTTCGTCTCCCTCCAGCAGGGCCTGTTCCGCCCCGCCGTGAGCCTGCTCTCCACCGGAGTGCAGATGCAGACGTCCCTCGCCCTCTTCCAGCGGATCTTCGAATACCTCGACCTCACCGTGGACATCACGGAGCCGGAGAATCCGGTGCGTCTGGAGAAGATCCGCGGCGAGGTCCGCTTCGAGAACGTGGACTTCAGCTACGACGAGAAGAGCGGCCCGACCCTCAGCGGCGTCGACGTCACGGTTCCCGCCGGAGCCGGACTGGCCGTCGTCGGCCCCACGGGGTCCGGCAAGTCCACCCTCAGCTACCTGGTGCCCCGGCTGTACGACGTGACCGGCGGCCGGGTCACCCTCGACGGGGTCGACGTGCGCGACCTCGACTTCGACACCCTCGCCCGTGCGGTCGGAGTCGTCTCGCAGGAGACGTACCTCTTCCACGCCTCGGTCGCCGAGAACCTGCGCTTCGCGAAGCCGGACGCCACGGACGAGGAGATCGAGGCGGCGGCCCGCGCCGCACAGATCCACGACCACATCGCCTCCCTCCCCGACGGCTACGACACCCTGGTGGGGGAACGCGGCTACCGCTTCTCCGGCGGCGAGAAGCAGCGCCTGGCCATCGCCCGGACGATCCTGCGCGACCCTGCGGTGCTGATCCTGGACGAGGCCACGAGCGCGCTCGACACCCGGACCGAATTCGCCGTGCAGGAGGCCATCGACGCACTCTCCGCCGGACGCACCACGATCACCATCGCCCACCGGCTCTCCACCGTCCGCGACGCCGACCAGATCGTCGTCCTCGACGGCGGCCGCACGGCGGAACGCGGCACCCACGAGGAACTGCTCCGGCTCGACGGACGGTACGCGGCACTGGTCCGCCGCGACACGGAGATGGCCCCGGTGGCGGGCTGACCGGGAAACATACCGCCGGGCATGGCGTCCCCGGGGCCGGGACCGGCGCGGGTTAGCGTGCCCGCATGGCGCACGAGACCCCGGACATCCCGCCTCCGGTCACCCCGCCCCGCCGCCGCACGCGCCTGACCCGGCGCGGCCGCCTGACGCTGCTCATCGGCTCCCTCCTCGTCCTCGTCGTGGCCGCGGCGGTGCTCGTCCCCGTGCTCACGCGAGGGCCGAAGACCCAAGAGGCGGCCCGCACCCTGGTGATCCCCGAGGGCCGCCGGGCGACCCAGGTCTACGCGGCAGTCGACCAGGCCCTCGGCATCCCCGCCGGCACGACCGCGGGGGCGGCGCCGACGTCGGACCTGCCGCTCCCGGCCGCCGCCAAGGGAAACCCCGAGGGCTACCTCTACCCGGCGACGTACCCGGTCACCTCCGCGACCACCCCGAAGAGCCTGCTGCGCTACATGACCGACACGGCGGGCCGCCACTTCGACGCCGACCGCATCACGGCGGGCGCACGCCGCAACGACGTGACCGTGTACCAGACGGTGACCATCGCCAGCATCGTCCAGGCCGAGGCGGACACCGAGGCGGACATGGGCAAGGTCGCCCGCGTCATCCACAACCGCCTCGACCGGGGCATGCCCCTCCAGATGGACTCCACCCTCAACTACGCGTTGAACCGCAGCACACTGGACACCACCACGGGCGACACGAAGCTCGCCAGCCCCTACAACAGCTACGCCCACAAGGGCCTCCCGCCCACCCCGATCGGCAACCCGGGCGAACAGGCGATGACCGCGGCGATCACCCCCACACCGGGCCCCTGGCTGTACTTCGTGACGGTGGGCCCGGGCGACACCCGCTTCACGGACGACTACGCGGAGCAGCAGCGGAACGTGGCGGAGTTCAACCGGAACCGTGAGGGAGGGGGATGAGACGAGAGGGTGCCTGCCCTCAGGCGAAGGCGGGCACCTCCGCGGGCGCCGCGGCCTGCTCCTCCCGCAGCAGCGCGACGATCTCCCGCACGGCGGCCCGTCCGGCGCGGTTGGCGCCGATCGTGCTGGCGGAGGGGCCGTAACCGACGAGGTGGACGCGCGGGTCGCGTACGGCTCGGGTGCCCTCGACCCGGATGCCGCCGCCGCGCTCCCGCAGCCGCAGGGGGGCGAGGTGATCGATGGCCGCGCGGAACCCGGTGGCCCAGAGGATGACGTCGGCCTCGATGCCGCGGCCGTCGTCCCAGGCGACACCGGTGGGCGTGATCCGGTCGAACATGGGGAGCCGGTCCAGCACCCCGGACTCGCGGGCCCGCCGGACGGAGTCGTTGACGGGCAGCCCCGTCACGCTCACCACACTCTGCGGCGGCAGCCCGCGCCGCACCCGCTCCTCCACCATGGCGACCGCGGCCCGCCCCTGGTCCGCCCCGAAGGGCCCCTCCCGGAAGACCGGCGGCCGGCGCGTGACCCAGTGGGTCTCCGCCGCGACCTCGGCGATCTCCATCAGGTGCTGCGTCCCGGAGGCGCCGCCGCCCACCACGACCACCCGCTGTCCGGCGAACTCGGCCGGGCCCGGGTATCCGGCCGTGTGCAGCTGCCGGCCCCGGAAGGTCTCCTGCCCGGGGTAGCGGGGCCAGAAGGGCCGGTCCCAGGTCCCGGTCGCGTTGACCAGGGCCCGCGTCGCGTACGTACCCTCGGAGGTCTCCACCAGCAGTCGGCCGCCTTCGCCCTCGCGTACGGCGGCGACGTCGACCGGCCGGTGCACGCGCAGCCCGAAGGCGCGCTCGTACCGGTCGAAGTAGGCCCCGATGACCTCGGACGAGGGCCGCTCCGCGTCCGCACCGGTCAGCGTCATGCCCGGCAGCGCGTGCATGCCGTGCACCTTGCCGTACGTCAGCGAAGGCCACCGGAACTGCCAGGCGCCGCCCGGTGCCGGCGCATGGTCGAGGACCACGAAGTCGCGGTCCGGCTCCAGCCCGCTGCGCCGCAGGTGGTACGCGGCGGACAGCCCCGCCTGCCCGGCGCCGATCACCACGACGTCCACCGACCGCATCGCCATATCGTTCACGCTTCTACCAACTAAGACGGGCTCACGGAACTTCCCGCGTGCCCGTCGCTCAGCGGATTCGGCCCGAGGGCGCGGCAGGATGGGCAGCATGTCTTCTGCCGCCTTCACCACCACGGTCCTGCACCTCACGACGGGCTCGACGGAGACCGTCACCGACCTGACATCGGACTGCGAACAGTTTCTCACCCGCGCGGCCTCCGGCCGCGACGGCCTGCTCAACATCTTCGTCCCGCACGCCACCGCCGGGATCGCGGTCCTGGAGACCGGCGCGGGCAGCGACGACGACCTCCTCTCCGCCCTCCACACCCTGCTCCCGGCCGACGACCGCTGGCAGCACCGCCACGGCCACCCCGGCCACGGCCGCGACCACGTGGTCCCGGCCCTCGTCCCCCCGCACGCGACCCTGCCGGTGATCGAGGGCCGCCTGGAACTGGGCACGTGGCAGTCGGTGTGCCTGGTCGACACGAACGTCGACAACGCGGAGCGGCGGGTGCGGTTGAGCTTCCTGGGATGATCGGAGGCGCTGCGGTCGGCTGCTTCCGCGCGCACCCCCTCTACGTGCTGTTCAGACGGTGCGTCTCACCTGCAGTGCACGCCGAGTCAGGAGAAGCCGGGACCAGACATGACCGACGAACTGCCTTCAGGTGCCGACGCCCCCGTTCTGCGCGACCGGTCCGGCCGGAGCTATCCGCTGGACGATCCGCGCTGGCGGGGCGACGACGGGGGTCCCCTCGCCGTCAGTGCGCTGCCGGGGCTGCGGCCGGAGCAGATCGACGCTGCCGAGCGCTCCCTCTGGCGCTATCACGCCGCCCTCCCCGTCCCGGCCGGCCGCCGGGTGAGCCTGGGCGAAGGCTGTACGCCGATGATCCCGGTCGACTGGGGCGGCCGGCGGGTGCACTTCAAGCTGGAGTGGTTCAATCCGACCTCCAGCTTCAAGGACCGGGGGGTGTCCGTGATGATCTCCCACCTTGCGGCGCAGGGCGTGGACCGGGTGCTCGAGGACAGTTCGGGGAACGGCGGCTCCGCGGTGGCCGCGTACGCCGCCGCTGCCGGTATCCGCGCCAGGATCATCGTCCCGGCCGCCACCTCGGCGGCCAAGATCCTCCAGGCCCGGGCGTACGGAGCCGAGATCGAGCTCGTGGCGGGGACCCGCGACGAGGTCTCGGAGGAGGCGATCCGGCAGTCGGAGCGGATTCCCTACGCGAGCCACAACTGGCACCCCATGTTCCTCCAGGGCACCAAGACCGTCGCCTACGAGATGTGGGAGTCCCTGGGCTTCACCGCGCCCGACAACGTGGTCCTGGTGGCCGGAGCCGGCAGCAACGTCATCGGCTGCGACCTCGCGTTCGGCGAGCTGCTCGCCGCCGGACAGATCGACAGGCGCCCGCGCCTCTTCGTCGGCCAGCCCGAGCACTGGGCGACCATCGCCGACACGCTCAACGGCGTCGCCCCGGGCCACCGGGGCGAACGGGTGCCGACGATCGCCGAGGGCGCGTCCATCGCCCGACCGGTCCGGCTGCCCGAGGCGGTGGCGGCCGTCCGCCGCTCCGGCGGAGCCGCGTACGCCGTGCCCGAGGCGGAGATCCACGCCGCCGTACGCGCCCTGAGCGCACGCGGCCTGTACGCCGAGCCGACCAGCAGCGTCGCGGCGGCGGCCCTCGACCACTTCATCGCCTCCGGTGAGATCGCGTCGGACGAGACGACCGTCGTCGTGCTCACCGGCGCGGGCCTCAAGTCCGCCGAGAAGATGGCCGCGGTGTTCACCGGTTACGGTGACGGCGTCCGGGAAGCGGACAGCACGGAGTAGCCGTGCCGACGAGCGAGGGACCCATCATGAGTGAACCGGCCAAGCCCGAGGTCGAGGTGCCGGAGGGCGCCGCGCCCACCGAGTTGACGACCCGGGACCTGGTGGTCGGGGAGGGGCCCGAGGCGCTGCCGGGCAGGGTGGTCCGGGTCCACTACGTCGGGGTCACGTTCGCGACCGGGAGGGAGTTCGACTCCTCCTGGGAGCAGGACCGGCCGTTCAAGTTCGCCGTCGGTGGCGGCAAGGCCGTCAAGGGCCTGGACCGGGGCGTGCGCGGCATGAGGGCCGGCGGCCGGCGCGAGATCGTCGTGCCCCCGCGTCTCGGGTACGGCAAGCAGGCACCCTCCGCCTCCATCCCGCCGGACTCGACCCTGATCTTCGTCGTGGACCTTCTCACGGTGGTGGGGCCGGGCGGCGCGGCCTGAACCCGGCGCGCCCTACCTTCCGCCCCGCCGCCGACGCGCGCGCTCGAACGCGGCGTGGTCCGAGATCCACGGGCCCAGTCCGTCGAGCGCCGCGCAGCCGCCACGGACGAAGGCGCTCACCAGGCTCCGGTACCCGCCGATTCCGTCGACCAGGCCGTACTCGACCCGGTACTCCGGGCCGGCCCCGCCCGCGCCCTCGCGCACGGTCGTGATCCGGGCGGCGGAATCCGCGTAGAAGTGGACCTGGATTCCTTCGCCCCTCTCCTCGTCCTCGATGGTGAAGACCTCGTTGTCCGACGCGACACGATCCTCGACGAACTGCCAGAACTCCACCGCGGCGCTGCGGGGACCGCCCGGGCGCCACTTCTTCTCGGCGTCCTTGTCGTCGGTGAACGTCAGGACCGTGCGGCCCTCGGCGGTCTCCTCGTACGCTTCCAGGGGGGTGCTCCTGGCGCGGTCGACGGCCTCGGAGCACATCAGGAATCCCACGCTGCGCACCGCCTCGTCGGCGAGGCCCGGGTGCGCCCGGCGGACGGCCGCCCCGACCGCCGTCGCCATCCGCTCCCAGTCCGCCTTGTCCGTGCCCCGCCGGCCCCGGCGCGGATCGCGGCCGATCCGCAGGCCGGCGCACGCGTGCTCCGCGGTCGCGACCACCCGCATGACCTCGGGCAGCAGCACGGCGTCGACGGCGTCGGGCAACCGTCGCGGGACCGTCGCGCCGTGCACGTACTGGCCGGTGTACCTCAGAACCGCCGCGTCGAGCGGCCCGAGCACGGTGCCGCGCTCGGCACGACGGCGTCGGGCGTGGTACTCCTGGGCCCGTTTCGCGTCGGACGCCTCCGTCGCGGTGCGCATCGCCGCACAGACCTGCCCCCGGTCGAGCAACTCGACGCCGGCTCCGTGCGCGACGAGCCGGCCCCTGTCCCAGGGGATGCGCCGGAAGTACGCGTCGACGGCGGCGGGCCCGGCGAGCAGGACCGGGTCCAGGAGCGCGACGGCGGCTTCCTCATCGAGAGGGCCCCGTGTTCCGGCGGCATCGCACAGCGGAAGAACCGCGCTCCACAGCAGCAGATGCCGGCCCAGGTCCTCCCGGATAACCGCGAGATGCTCCTCCGCGATCGGGAACGAGAACGTACGGGGCTCATGATTGGCATCCGCCCCGGCCCCGAGCACCAGCCTCAGCACACCGTCCTCGCGGACCACGCTCGGAATCCAGCCGCTCCCGCGCGTGAACACGACATCACTCATGGCCCCAGTCTTCCCCACCGGCCGAGACCGGCTCCGTCCGGGCTTGACCGGGCGGTACGGCTCCGGGGATACCTTGACGCATGGATCTTCGTACCCGGACCTCCCCCTGGCTCACGCGTCGTCGCGAACGGGGCGGCGCGGCGCTCCACGTGTATGTGTTCGCGCACGCCGGGGGGTCCTGCGGAGAGTATCTGGCATGGGGTGACCTGGTGCCGGAGGTGCAGTTCTGGGGCGTGCAGTTGCCCGGGCGGTCCGTACGGCGGGCGGAGGACGCGCACACCTCCGTCGGGGCGCTCGTCGGTTCGCTGGTCGGTGAGACGCGGTTCGCCGGGCCCTTCGTGCTGCTCGGGCACAGCTTCGGCGGGCTGCTGGCGTACGAGACGGCGCGGGCGTTGCGGCGGCTGGGGCGGGAGATGCCCGAGCAGGTGATCCTGTCGTCGTGCCCCGCGCCGCACTCCTTCGGCGGCGCGGAGCCGGCCCGGTGGCTGCACACCCTGCCCGACGACGACCTGATCACCGCCGCCGAGGCGCGGTGGGGGCCGCTGCCCGAGCAGGTGCACGGGGACGCGCGGCTGCGGCGGCTCGTCCTCGCACCGCTGCGGGCCGACATCCAGCTCTTCGAGACGTACGCCCACGCGCCGGGGCCCCCGCTGGACGTGCCCGCGACCCTGCTCTGCGGCACCGAGGAGCAGGACCGGCTGGCCGGCGAGAGTGCCGGCTGGGGGCGGTGGCTGAGCCGGGTCACCCGCCGGCTCGCCCTGCCCGGCGGGCACTTCTACTTCCGCGAGGACCCCGGGCCGCTGCTCGACGTCGTCCGCATGGTGGCGGGGGAGGTCCGTGAGGCGCGGTCTACCAGGCGTCCTCGTCCAGCGTCATGAGGACGGCGTCGTCGCGGTCCGCGATCTCCCGCTGGGCGGCGACGAGCGGAAGCACCTCCGCGGCGAAGAAGGCCGCCGTCGCCACCTTCCCCCGGTAGAAGGAGCGCTGGGCGCCGCTCCCGGCGGTGGCGGGGTCCGCGAGCAGGCGCGTCGCCACCCCGGCCTGCCGCAGGAGCAGCCAGGCCAGCAGGACGTCGCCCGCCGCCATCAGCAGCCTCGTCGTGCCGCGCCCCACCTGGTAGGCGGCCTGCGGGTCCTCCAGGGACGCGAGGAGGTGTCCGCCGAGGCCCGTCGCCATGGCCTGGAGATGGTCGGCGGCCCGGGCGAGCAACGTATGGGCGTGGGCGAGCGTGCCGTCCTCCGGGGTCCCGGCGGCGGTCGCCCGCACCTCGTCGAGGAGGGCGGAGAGCGCGCCGCCCTGGTCCCGGGCGATCTTGCGGAAGAAGAGGTCCATCCCCTGGATCGCGGTCGTGCCCTCGTAGAGCGTGTCGATCCGGGTGTCGCGGATGTACTGCTCCATCGGGAAGTCCTGCGTGTAGCCCGCGCCGCCCAGGGTCTGCAGCGCGTGCCCCAGCTGCTCGCAGGCCCGCTCGGAGCCGTAGCCCTTGACGATGGGCAGGAGCAGGTCGTTGAGGGCGTGCGCCGCGTCGTCGCGGGTGCCCGCCGCCTCCGCTTCCGCGATCCGGTCCTGGACGGCCGCCGTGTGCAGGACGAGGGCCCGCAGCCCCTCCGCGTACCCCTTCTGCAGGAGCAGCGAACGGCGCATGTCCGGGTGGCGGAGGATGGGCACCCGGGGCGCCGACTTGTCGGCCAGTGCGGTCAGATCGGCTCCCTGGGTACGGGACTTGGCGTACGCGAGGGCGTTGCGGTAGGCGGACGAGAGCGTCGCCATCGACTTGGTGCCGATGATCATCCGGGCCTGTTCGATGATGTGGAACATCTGCCGGATGCCGTCGTGCCGTTCGCCGAGCAGCATCCCGACGGCCGGTTCCCCCGCGCCGAAGACGAGTTCGCAGGTGGCCGACGCCTTGAGGCCCATCTTGTCCTCCAGCGCGGTGGCGAACACCCCGTTGCGAGGCCCCGGTTCACCCGTCAAGTCGGCCGGCCGGTACTTGGGGACCAGGAAGAGCGAGAGCCCCTTCGTCCCGGGGCCGGCGCCCTCCGGACGGGCCAGCACGAAGTGCAGGATGTTCTCCGCCAGATCGTGCTCGCCCGAGGTGATGAACCGCTTCACGCCCTCGATGTGCCAGGTGCCGTCCGGCTGCGGGACGGCCCTGGTCCGGCAGGCGCCCACATCGCTGCCCGCCTCCGGCTCGGTCAGGACCATCGTCGCGCCCCACCCGCGCTCCACGAGCAGCCGCGCCAGCCCCCGCTGGCCGGGCGTGCCGAGGCGGTCCAGGATCTTCGCGAAGCCGGCGGTCGACTGGTACATGTACAGCGCCGGGTTGGCGCCCAGCACCAGTTCGGCCACGGCCCAGCGCAGCGACGGCGGCACGCCCGCCCCGCCGAGCGACTCGGGGAGGTCGAGCAGGTGCCAGCCGGAGTCCGTCCAGCGGGCGTACGCCTTCTTGAACGCCTCGGGCAGCGTGACGGTACGCTCCGCCCGGTCGTACATTGGCGGGTTCCGGTCCGCCTCGACGGCGGAGTCGGCGAGCTCGTGCACGGCGAGGCGTTCCACCGCGGCGAGGATGTCCCGGGCGGTCTCCGGCGTGGTGCCCGCGAAGGGCCCGCGGCCGTACGCCCGCGCGCGGCCCAGGACCTCGAACAGGTTGAACTCCAGGTCCCTGAGGTGCGACTTGTAGTGGCTCATCGCCGGTGATCTGCTCCTTCTCGCCTCGTACGGCGGCGTGGATACGGGTGGGGCCGTCCGGAGGGGCTGGCGGCACGGGCCGCCGGCCCCTCCGGCGGGTCAGGCGAACGTCACCCGGGCGACGGGTTCGATCAGGCCCTCGTCGAGCAGGGCGCGGCAGCGGAACCGCTGGATCTTCCCGCTGGGCGTCTTCGGGATCACCCCGCGCGCCAGGAACAGGCACTCCGCGAGTGCGACCCCGGTCCGCTCCAGGGCCAGCAAGGCCGCCTCCTCGGCGATCGGCCGGAAGTCCTTCGGGTTGCCCTGCGCCTCCACCATCAGCACCAGCCGGGCCGTCCCCGAGTCGCCCGCGTCGACCACGGCCGCGCACCCCTTGCGGATGTTCCTCAGCGCGTCGACCGCCGACTCGATCTCGGAGGCGTACACCTTCCGGCCGCCCACCGAGAGCATGTCGTCGGCGCGTCCGAGGACGTACAGCTCGTCGTCCAGCACGAAGCCGAGGTCACCGGTGCGCAGCCGGCCGTCCTGGAAGCGCGCGGCGGTGCGCTCCGGGTCCGCGTAGTAGCCGCCGGCCAGGCTCGGCGACGACACGAGGATCTCGGACACGGAGCCCGCGCCGCCCGCCCGGACCGAGACGCCCGGCAGGGCCACGCCGTTCGAGACGAGCCGGGTCGCCCTCGGGTGGTCCGGCGCCACCTCCACCACCGAGCCCTCGACCAGCGCCGGACCGTCGAACGCGAGGGCCTTCGGCGCCTGCGCCCACGGCTTCCCGGCCACCGCGAGCGTCGCCTCGGCCATCCCGTACGCGGGCTGGAAGGCGGTGTCGGCCAGACCGAAGGGCCGGAACTTCTCCGTCGCCGCCGCGAGGGTGTCCCAGTCGACGCGCTCCGCGCCGATCACGGCCGCCCGCAGTTTCAGCTCCTTGGGCAGCGTCCCCCTGCCCTGGGCCCGCGCGGCCAGATACACGGCGGTGCTGGTGCCCGCCGTCATCGTCGCCCCGTACTCGGACATGTCACGGAACCAGGTGCGCGGCGCCATGCCGAACCGCTCGGGCGTCGACAGCACGAAGTCGAAGTCGTACGCCCACGAGTACAGCAGACAGCCGAACATGCCCATGTCGTGCGAGACGGGCAGCCAGGAGGCCACGGTGTCCGCTCCCGGGCGGCCACCCGTCAGATGCAGGATGATCCGCAGCTGCTCCTCGATCGCCCGGGTGGTGAGCGCGCAGCCCTTCGGGGTGCTCGTCGAACCGGACGAGTACTGGATGAAGGCCACGTCGTCCCGGCCCGGCGGGCTCGGCTCGACACGCCCCGTGCCGCGCAGCATCGCCCACCCGTGCACCGGGAGCTCCTTGCTCAGCTCCGCCGGGACCATCGGGGTCAGCGCGTCGTCGGTCACCAGCAGCGTGGGGTCCAGCCGCGCCGTGAGCGCCACCAGTTGCTCCCCGTACGCCTCCTGGCTCTGGCCCCGGGTCGGCAGCGGCAGCGAGGCCACCGCGCCGCCGGCCAGCCACGCCGCCAGGAGGCCCCGGACCGAGTCCGGCGTGTTGGTGAGGACGGCGGCCACCCGGGTGCCCGGCCCGACGCCCAGCGCACGGAGCTGGGCGGCCATGCCGTGGGCGTCCCTGACGACTTCGCGCCAGGGGGTGTGCTCGAACGCCTCGCCCGTCCACTCGTGCAGCACGCCGTGCGCGTCGCCGTAGGTCAGGGCGTTGAAGAACTCCATCTGCGTGATCCCCCTCTGCTCGTCTCGTTGTGCGGTGGCCGGGCTATTCCACGTCCACCAGTGAGGCGTCGGCCTCGCGGGCGGAGCGGGCGCGCTCCGCCATGGGCGCGATGTTCTGCTGGGTCTCCAGGAGCTGCCGCTTGTCGGCGGAGGCCGCGTTGACCCGGCTGACACCGGCCTCGCGCATCTCCATGCGCTCGGGATCGATGCGCACGACCTTCCACGCCAGACGGGTCTTCTCCAGGCTCCAGATGAGGATCGCGGAGAGGTCGACCTCGTACCACTTCATCCCGTGCCGGGCCGAACGCGGGAAGGCGTGGTGGTTGTTGTGCCACGCCTCGCCGAAGGACGGGATGGAGAGCCAGGCGACGTTGCGCGACTGGTCGGTGGTGTCGAAGCGGCGGCGGCCGAAGACGTGCCCGACCGAATTGACCGCGTACGTCATGTGGTTGATCAGGAAGATGCGGACGAGGCCGCCCCAGAGCATGCCGGTCAGTCCGGCCCGCCAGTCGCCGCCGGTGATGCCGTACGCGATGAGGCCGGGCAGCACCACGCTGGACGCGGTGACCAGGACCAGGTGTTCGCTGAGCCACCGCAGCGACTTCTCGCGGACCAGGTCCGGGCAGTAGCGCATCGGGTCGGAGGTCAGGTTGACGTCGAACAGCCAGCCCAGGTGGGCGTGCCAGAGCCCGGCCATCGTGCCCTTGAAGCCCGGCTCGAAGTCCAGCACCGGGCTGTGCGGGTCACCGGGCTTGTCGGCGACGCGGTGGTGCTTGCGGTGGTGCGCCGCCCAGATCAGCGGCGGCCCCTGTCCGGCCATCACCCCGGCGGTGGCCAGCGCGACCCGGATCGGCTTGTACGTCTCGAACGAGCGGTGGGTCAGCATGCGGTGGTAACCGGCCGAGATACCGAAGCCGGAGATCGCGTACATGATGACCAGGACCACCACGTCCGACCAGCCGAAGATCCGGTTCCAGAGCAGGACCATGGCGCCGAAGACCGCGACCAGCGGTATCAGCGACGCCCCGAGTATGAACCAGCGGTGCTTGAGTCCGTCCATGTGCGTGTGCCTCTCACTTGCGGAAGTCGGGTGTACGGGTGGCGCCGCGGGCGCTGCGGAACACCGGCAGCACCACCGCGCGCAGCACGGGGAAGAGCAGGGGGCGGGGGGTGTGGCGGCCCGCGAGGTACTGGGCCTTGGCGGCCGGCCCCGGGACCACCAGGCGGCGTCCCCGGGCCATGCCGCGCAGACCGGCCTCGGCGACCCGCTGCGGTGTCAGCCAGGCCAGGAACGCCTGGTCCTGGAGCCCGGACATGCCGGCCACCGCGTAGAAGTTGGTGCGCACGGGGCCGGGGGCGAGCAGGGTGCAGCTCACCCCGGTGCCGCGCAGCTCGACGTGCAGGGCCTCGGCGAAGGAGTTCGCGAACGCCTTGGTGGCGGAGTAGGTGGCCGCGGTCGGCACCGGCTGGCAGCCCGCGGTCGAACCGGTGATCAGGACGGAGCCGCGCCGCCTGGCGAGCATGCCGGGCAGCAGCGCCTGCGTCAGCGCGTGCAGCGCGACCACGTTGAGCTGGATCTCCGCGCGCTCCTCGGCGGGGTCGTTCTCGCTGAACGGCCCGCAGGTGGGGAAGCCCGCGTTGGCGCAGAGCACGGAGACCGGCTCGGTGGCCAGTTCCTCCGCGAGGACCTGCCGGGCCGCCGGGTCGGCGAGGTCGCAGGTGCGCACGTGCACCGGGACGCCGTGCCGGCCGCGCAGTTCGGCCGCCAGCTTCTCCAGCGCCTCCGTCGAGCGGGCGACGAGCCACAGCCCGTGGCCCCGGGCGGCCAGGCCCCGGGCCAGGTGCTCCCCGATGCCCGAGGAGGCGCCGGTGACGACGGCCCACCCGGCCGGGCCGCTCACGCCGCCGCCCCGGGCGCCGAGGGCGAGGCGAGGTGGGCGGCGAGCCGGCCGGCCGCGGCCCGGCCCGTACGGGCGCACGCCTCGATGGACACGCCCTGGATGTAGTCGCCGGCGAGCTCCAGACCCGCGACGCCCGCGACGTTCTCGCGCACCTCGGCGAGGAACCCGGCGTGGTACGGGAGGTAGCCGCTGTAGGCCGCCTTCCAGTGCTTGACCAGGAGGTTGACCCGTTCGGCGCGCGGTGCCCCGAGGTACTTCACGAGGCGGTCCTCGGTGGCGGTGGTGAGCCGGTCGATGTTCTCCGGGCTGAGGTCGGTCAGGCGTCCCTCCCGCCCGCTGTACGTGTAGCGGACGATGTGCCGCTCCTCCATCCCGTACGAACCGGCGTTGCTGCACGGTCCGTCGTCCATGGCGAGCGCCCGCACGTCGTGGTCGAAGACGGGGCGGTCGTACTCGACGAGCACCACGGTCGACGGGAAGTAGCTCACGTCGGAGAGCCGCCGGGCCAGTGCGGGGCGTGCGGAGCGGACGATCTCGGCGGTCGCGTAGGCCGGGGTCGCCAGCACCACGCCGTCGTAGTCGCTGGTCCGTGGCGGCTCCCCGCCCTCGCTGACGCGCAGCCCGGTGACCTTGCCGTCGCGGACCTCCAGCCCCTCCACCGTGGCGCCGAGGCGCACCGGTACGCGCTTGGCGAAGGCTTCCAGGACGGGCTGGATGCCGCCGGACAGCTGGTCGTAGTGGTCCATCAGCATGGCCAGGTTGGTGCCGAACGTGCCCGGGTACACCTCGTCGGGCTCGGCCCCGTTGTTGCGGATGACCATGGGCCGCACCAGCATGTCGGTCATCTCGCGGCCGAAGAAGGAGCTGAGCGGGGCGTGGTCGTGGCGCCGTGAGACCCCGCTGAAGTACCGGGAGCCGAGGAAGCGGTTGCGGCCGTCGGCGCGGATGCGGGCCGCCATCGCCGCCATCCGCGCGAAGTCCCGGGCCGAGCCCATCCGGCGGATGTTCTTCAGGGTCTGGCTGCGCCGCTCGCTGTCGATGGTGAGGATCTCACCGTCCTTGATGCGGGACGCGTTGTAGCCGAAGGACTCGTACGCGTCGGCGCCCAGCTCCGAGGTGAACCAGCGGAAGGTGTGGTAGCGGCGGCCGATGTTCTTGCCGCCCGTCATGACGGGCCGGTCGCCGAGCCTGTCGAGGCCGAACCGGCCGCCGAGGATGTCGGCCGACTCGACGACCTCGACGTCGTAGCCGAGGAGGTCGAGGCGCAGGGCCGCGGTGAGGCCGGATATGCCCGCCCCCACGACGGCCACGCGCCGCCGGGTGCCTGTGCGCTCGTTCGTGTGTGCAACTGCCATGGATCAGACTCCGTGCGCTTGCTCGGTGGATGGGTGGTGCGGGGCCGTGTCGGGCAGCAGGTCGATGCGCCCCTCCACGACGGGGCTGCCGAACTGCCGCAGGACCACGGTGACCGGGACGCGGCCGTCCGCACCGGGTGCGCCGACCTCCGTCTCCTGCACCAGGTCCGCCTCGAATTCGGCGAAGTCCAGGAAGGCCGCCTCGCAGCCGACGGTCAGGGCGTGCGGGGTGCCCGTCGCCCCGGCCCGGTGGGCGGCGGCCACGGCTGCCTGCCGCATGGCCTCCACCATCAGCGGCCCCGGGATGTGGTCGTACTCGTGGTCGAAGAAGCCCGGATGACGCGGGTCGGCCGCCAGCAGGAAGCGGGACGCGCCGGAGGCGTCCGCGTTCTCGGGGACACCGATGACGACGTTGCGCGGGTTCTCGCGGCCCACCAGCTCGGGGCCGAGCCGCCGTACCGGGGTCAGCCGTGCCCGCGCGACCGGTTTCTGCCCGCGCTGGAACGCCCGGAAGACGTCGTAGTCCTCCTGCGACATGAACGCGAGCACCGCGCTCAGCGTCATGGCGCGCAGCCCGCCGATCTCCATGACCCCTTCGAGGACCATGCTCACCACGTCGGAGCCCTTGCCCCGCCGCTCGGCGACCCGGTAGTGCAGACGGCCCCGGAGCGCCGACGTCCCGTCCTCGGCGTACGCCTGCGGATGCGTCACCCGCAGGGCGATCCGCTGGAGACTGAACGGCAGCCCCACGGGCACCCCGACGTGACGGTGCAGCAGCACGAAGATGGACTGCCGGGCCGCCTCCACGGACGCGAACGGGTCGTGGAAGCCGGCCTTCCGGTCCGACCAGTGGCTGTGCGCGCGGGGGATCTCGAACGCGAGGTGGAAGTCGTCGTCGCCGCTCTGCGCGGAGTCCGTGACGAACACCTCGCCGATCTGACGGCGGTGCGCGAGGGACCGCGGCACGGTCTGCTCGAAGGTCAGTTCGATGTCGGAGGGTGGCAGGGGGCCGCGCACGGCGGCGGGAGGGATCGTGCTCGTCATCGGCTCAGCTCCGGTTCGGGCGTGTCCTGCTGGACGGGGCGTGGTGAGGGGCCGCTCCGGAAGACGGGTCTGCGCATCGCCTTCCTGCGCCGGACCTCGGTGGTCGCGAGGTGCCCGAGCTCGCCGAGCACGGCGCGGCGCCCGCCGGGGGCGCGCAGCAGGTGCCCGGCGGTGGCCCCCAGCACCCGGGCGGGCGTGAGGACGTCCAGCACGGAGGCGCGGTGGCTGAGCAGGTTCAGCACACCGTCGAGCCTGCCGCGCGCGTGCAGACCGCCCACGACGCGGGGCACGACGCCGGCGATCGGCCCGGCCACGCCGAGGTCCGCCGCCAGGCCGTAGTACTCGGCGTACGTACGGTCCCGCCAGCGCCCGAACTCCGCCGCCGCCCGGTCCACTCGGGCGTCCGGGCCCGGGAGCGCGTCGCCGAGCGCTTCGGCGAGCCGTTCCGCCTGGTGGAAGGCGTCCCCGATGCCGCGTCCGCCCGCCGGGTCCTTGAAGTGCCCGGCGTCGCCGAGCAGCACCCAGCCGGCGCCCGCCGCCTCGCGGAAGTAGCCGAAGAAGCGCCGTATCCCGTAGATCCTGGTCGCCCTGGTGGCCCCGGTGAGCGCCTCCGCGATCGGGGCGCAGCGCAGGGCGTGGGCGCGGACCGAGGCGTCGAGGTCGGCGCGGAAGCTGTCCCGCTCGTGCTGCTGCGGGGAGACGCCGACGATGTAGAGGCCGTTGTCGGCGGGGCCGCCCAGCATGTGCCGGTCGCCCCAGCGGTGGAAGACGAACGTCGGCCGGGGGCCGGTGTCCGCGCCCTCGAAGTACGTCCAGTAGTAGCTGCGTTCGCCGGGGCTGACGTGGTACATCCGTGCTCCGCACGCCTCGGCCACCTTGGAGTTCCGTCCGTCGGCGCCGACCACCAGGCGGGCCCGCAGCCGGGTCTCCACGCCGCCCGAGACCACCCGGACCCCGGCCACCCGACCGGCCGCGCGGTCCACCCCGACGACCCGGGTGCCCAGCCGCACGTCGGCACCGGCCGCGCGGGCCGCGTCCACGAGGACCGGGTCCAGGACCTCGCGCCGGATGCACGCCGCGCCGCCCACGTCACCGGGCTCCTGCGGGAACGCGGCCCGGCAGCGGAACTCCTCCAGCCGCATGTCGACATGGCTCATGGTGGTGACCCCGGCGGCCCGCAGCCGGTCCATCACGCCGAGCCGGTTCAGGAAGGCGAGGGAGTCGGCCTGAAGGATGTTCGAGGAGAGCGTCGAACGGATCTCGGCGGCCTGGTCGAGCACGGCCACCCGCAACCCGCGACGCGCCAGCAGCGCGCCGAGCGTCGCCCCGGCGCAGCGGGCCCCGACGACCACCACGTCGAACTCGGTCTCCGTGGACGGGGTTTCCCCGGGCGGGCCGCCCTGCTCGTGCGTCTCGTACGCCCCGCTCATGAGGCCCCGTTCCAGCGCACCGCGGCGGCGGCGGCGAAGTCACCGGCGTGCGCGAACCCCGACATCACCACGAGGTCGCCGTCCCGCAACCGCCCGGCGCGGGCCGCCCGGTCGAGGGTGACGGGCACGGCCGCGCCGTACAGGTTGCCGCAGGTGTCGAAGGTGTCCAGATGGCGTGCCTCGTCCAGCTTCAGGGCCTGGCGCCAGTTCTTGAGGAAGATCCGGTTCGGCTGGTTGGTGACGAGCACGTCGATGTCGGACGGCTGCTCCCCGAGGTCGGAGCAGAGCTTCCCCACGAGTTCGGGCACCAGGCTGTTGCCGCGCTGAAGGATCTCCGCGGTCTTGCCGGCGTCGAAGTGGATGTCCATCTGCCCCTCGCCCGGCTCCCAGTACTTGCGCCCGTCGGAGGTCTTGATGCCGAGGTCCGCGGAGTACGCGGGGATGCTGCGGGTCCGTACGCCGAGGATCGGCGAGCCGGCCCCGGCCTCCAGATAGGCCACCCCGCAGCCGTCGCCGGGGATCGGCGCGTGGGACAGCCTGCGCACCTCGGACTGGGCGAACATCTGGCCCGCGGTGTTCTGCACGTTGGCGATGAGCGCGGTGCGCGCCGCCCCGTCGGCCATGATCTTCTGTGCCAGCGAGAGCATGTACGGGAACGAGGCGCACCCTCCGTTGTGCAGGTCCACGACCCACTGGGGGTCGATGCCGAGCGCGTGCGCGGCCTGGGCGCCGACGCCCATGAAGGGCTCGTCCGGAAGCAGCACGTTGGTCAGCAGGACGTCGACCTGACCGGCCGGGTCCTTCCCCAGGCGCTCGAAGACGGGCCGGGCGGCCTCGGCGATCATGTCGGCCGCCCGCTCGGTGGGGGCGACGTGGTGCCGGGCCGGCGGGACACGGAACAGCGGGGTGTTGGCGAGGGGGTCGACCGGGGCGTTCTCGTCCAGGAAGAACTCGGGGCCCACCACCTTCTCGGGCAGATAGCTCCCGAAGTCGACTATGCCGACGGGCTGCATGACAGTTCCTTTCGAAGCCAGTCCTCGACGGTGCGTGCCGTGTGAGCGGCGTGCTCCTCAAGGAGCGAGAAGTGGTCGCCGGTGACGGGCGCGACGGTGGCCGCCGCCTGCCATGGACGCCATGCGGCGCCTTCGGGCGCGTCGGGCCCCCGCTCGGCGGTCAGGAGCAGGGCGGGCGCGGTCAGCCGATCGGCCGCCCAGTCGTCGAACAGCCCCAGATAGCCGCCCATGGCCAGCACACCGTCGTCGCCGATGCCGGCCGCCGCGTCCGCACGGGCCAGGATGCGGCCCATCGCCCAGGCGAACACCTCCCGCTGCTGCGCGGGTTCCGGTTCGTAGGTGTCGATCAGGACGACGCCCGCGACCCGGTGCCCGGCGCGTTCCAGCGATGCGGCGGCGGCATGCGCGAGGGCGCCGCCGATGGAGTGCCCGGCCAGGACGAGCGGGGCGCCGCCCGCCGCGTCGAGGGCCGCCCCGGCCACGGCGTCGACGGCCGCCGGCCACGACCCGGGCAGCAGCGGTGACGCCCCGAGCCCGGGCAGCGTGAGCGCGGACATCCGCGGGCGGTGGGTGAACCCGGCGGCGAACCGCGCGAACTGGTGCGGTCCGGAACCGGCCAGGAAGGACGGCACACAGACCACCGCCGGTGCGGCCGGTCCGTCCGAGAGCAGCACGGCGCCCGAGGGGCCCGGGGGCCGCGATCCGGCCGTGGCGAAGACGGGACGGTCCGCTGCCGCCGCCCGCAGCAGGGGCACGGCGTCGGTGAGCCGCCCCTGCCGGTGCAGGGCCCTGAGCAGGTCGGCGGGGCCGCTGCATGCGTCGGGGGCCAGCCGCGGTCGCAGGTGTTCCGCGAGGGCCGCCGGTGTGGGGTGGTCCACGAGCAGGGTGGCCGGGAGGTCCAGCCCGGTGACCGTGGCCAGGCGGCGCTGCAGGCGCACGGCCCCGAGCGAGTCGATGCCGAGGTCCAGCAGCGACAGGTCCGGGTCGATCGACGCGCCGTCCTCGTACCCCAGGACGGACGCCGCCTGGGCGAGCACCAGTTCGAGCGGGTCCTGGCCGCGCGGGGATTCCTCCAGGCGTTCCGGGTCCGGCGCCGGGCCGGAGGAACGTTCCGCCGCAGGGTTCTCCCGCGTGCCGCGCACGGTCTGCGGGACGTCGATCCAGTGGCGGCGCGGCTGGAAGGCGTACGTGGGAAGGGGCACCCGGCGAGCGGCCTCCCGGGGCAGCAGGGCGGCGAGGTCGCCGCTCACGCCGTGCGTGTGCAGTTCGGCGAGTGCGGCCATGAGGGCGACGGGCTCGGACGCCCGCCCGTCTAGCGCGGGAGCGAGCACCACGGGGCCGGGGTCCCGCAGGCAGTCCCGGGCCATCGAGGTCAGCACCCCGCCGGGCCCCAGCTCCAGGAACGCCGTGACGCCCGCGTCCTCCAGGACGCGGATTCCGTCGTGGAAGCGGACGGGGCGCTCCGCGTGCCGGACCCAGTAGTCGGGCGTGGCCAGGGCGGCGGCGTCGGCCGGCGCCCCGGTCACGTTCGACACGATCGGCACCCTCGGGGCGTGGTAGCTCAGACCGGCGGCCACCGCCGCGAGTCCGTCCAGGGCGGGCCGCATCAGGGGCGAGTGGAAGGCATGGCTGACGCGCAGCCGGCGCGTGCGGCGGCCCGCCTCCCGCCATGGCCGCAGCCACTCCGTGAGCGGTTCGCCGGCCCCGGAGACGACGACCGAGCGGGGCCCGTTCACCGCGGCGACCGCGAGCCCGTCCCGGCCGCGCAGGCTCTCCAGCACCTCGTCCTCGGCCGCCTCCACGGCGACCATCGCACCGCCGTCCGGCAGCGCCTGCATGAGCCTGCCCCGCGCGGCGACCAGCGCGCTCGCGTCGGCCAGCGACAGCACCCCGCCGACGTGCGCGGCGGCCAGCTCGCCGACCGAGTGGCCCATCAGGAAGTCCGGCCGGAAGCCCCAGGACTCCACGAGGCGGTAGAGGGCCACCTCGACCGCGAACAGCGCCGGCTGCGTCCAGCCCGTGCGGTGCAGCAGTCCGGCCTCGGGAGCGCTCTCGGGGGCGTCCATCACCTGGTGCAGGGGACGTTCGAGATGCGGGTCGAGCGCGGCCCGGACCTCGGCCAGGGCGTCGGCGAACACCGGGTACGCGTCGGCCAGTCCACGCCCCATGCCCACCCGCTGCGAGCCCTGCCCGGAGAACAGGAACGCGGTCCTCGGAGCCCGCGCCGCCACGCCGAGGGCCGCGTTCCCGGGCAGTTCGCCCGCTCCGAACGCCGCCAGGTCCGCGAGGAGTCCGGCGCGCCCGGTGCCGGTGAGGACGGCACGGTGGTCGAAGTGGGCGCGGGTGTGCGCGAGGGCGGCAGCCACATCGGCCGGCGCGGCACCGGGGTGCGCGGTGGTCAGGTGCGCGTGCAGGCGGCGGGCCTGGGCGCGCAGGGCGGCGGGGGTCCTGGCGGAGAGCAGCCAGGGCACCACGGGCGGCGCCGCCGGCCCGGTCGGGCCGGCCTCCGGCGCGTCGAGCGGGGCTTCCTCCAGGACGACGTGCGCGTTGCTGCCGCTGATGCCGAACGAGGACACTCCGGCCCGGCGGACGCGTTCGCCGCGGGGCCAGGGTGCGGGTTCGGTCAGCAGGGAGATTCCGCCGTCGGCCCAGTCGGCCTTGGGTGTGGGTCGGTCGACGTGCAGCGTGCGGGGCAGTGTCTCGTGCCGGAGGGCCTGGATCATCTTGATCAGTCCGCCGACGCCGGCGGCGGCCTGGCTGTGCCCGATGTTCGACTTCAGGGACCCGAGCCGAAGCGGCCGCGTCGCGGAACGCCCGCGCCCGTAGACCGCCGCGAGGGCGTCGATCTCGATCGGGTCGCCCAGGGTGGTCCCGGTGCCGTGCCCTTCGACCGCGTCGATGTCCTCGGGCCGCAGCCGGGCCGCGGCGAGCGCCTGGGCGATGACGCGCTCCTGGGAGCCGCCGTTGGGCGCGGTCAGCCCGTTGCTGGCGCCGTCCTGGTTGACCGCGGAGCCCGCGACGACGGCCAGCACCCGGTGATCGTTGCGGCGGGCCTCGCTGAGGCGCTCCAGCAGGACGACCCCGACGCCCTCGCCCCAGCCGGTGCCGTCGGCGGCCTCCGCGTACGAACGGCACCGGCCGTCCGGCGACAGCGCGCGCTGCCTGCTGAACTCGGTGAAGACCCCGGGCGTCGACATCACGGTGACCCCGCCGGCGACGGCGAGCGAGCAGTCTCCGTTGCGCAGCGCCTGGGCCGCCAGGTGCACGCCGACCAGCGAGGACGAGCACGCCGTGTCGACGGTGAGGGCCGGACCCTCGAAGCCGAGTACGTACGAGACGCGCCCGGAGAGCACGCTGCCCGCCGAGCCGATGCCCCAGTATCCCTCCAGCTCGTCCGGACCCGACCGCGCCAGTTGTGCGTAGTCCTGGCCCGTCGTCCCCACGAACACCCCGGTCGGCGAGCCGCGCAGGCCGCCCGGGTCGATGCCCGCGTGTTCCAGGCACTCCCACACGGTCTGCAGGAGCAGCCGCTGCTGCGGGTCCATCGCCTGCGCCTCGGTGCGGCCGATCCCGAAGAACTCCGCGTCGAACTCCGTCGCCCCGTCCAGGAAACCGCCGCCCCTG
The DNA here is from genome assembly GCF_042669245.1 of Streptomyces sp. NPDC057249. Classification (NCBI taxonomy): domain Bacteria; kingdom Bacillati; phylum Actinomycetota; class Actinomycetes; order Kitasatosporales; family Streptomycetaceae; genus Streptomyces; species Streptomyces sp. NPDC057249. Next base: position 40,571 of record NZ_JBHUXS010000023.1, read on the forward strand.
GCGTACGTCGTGCCGGGGTGGTCCGGGTCGTCGTGGAAGAGCCTGCCGAGGTCCCAGCCCCGGTCGGCCGGGAAGTCCGAGACCACGTCCCGCCCGGCGGCGACCAGGTCCCACAGACCGTCGGGGGAGTCCACCCCGCCCGGGTAGCGGCAGGCCATGCCCACCACCGCCACCGGTTCGTTGGCGCGCTGCTCGATGCGCAGTAACTCCTCACGGGTGGACTGCAGTTCGGCCGTGACGCGCCTGAGGTACCGCAGTGTCCTGTCGTCGTCCCGCATGGTTCAGCCCACCCCCAGGTCGTTGTCGATCAGCGCGAAGAGGTCGTCGGCCGACGCCTCGTCGATGCGTTTCCTGCGCAGGCCGTCACCGCCCTCGCCACCCCTGTCGTCCAGCGTGGCGAGCAGCGCGCGCAGCCGGGCGCGCACATCCGGCACGTCGGCCTCGGCGACCACGGGCAGCAGCCCGGCGAGCCGGTCCAGATCCCCGCGCACATCGGGCGCCGCAGGCTCCGGGTCCCCGGCGGCCTCCTCGTCCAGCAGCGTCCGCAGATGCGCGGCGAGCGCGAGCGCCGTCGGATGACCGAACACCAGCGTGGACGGAAGGGTGAGTCCGGTGACCCGGCCCAGCCGGTTGCGCAGCCGTACCGCACCCAGCGAGTCCAGCCCCAGCTCCTGGAAGGGGCGCTCCGGATCGACCGCGCCCGCGTCCTCGTGGCCCAGGACCGCGGCGACCTCCGCCGCCACCGCCGACAGCACCAGCGCGTCCCGCTCCTCGGGCGCCGCGGCCGCCAGCCGGCCGGGCAGCGCCGCTCCGGCCCGGTCCGCGAGCCCCTGCGCCGCCGCCGGTACGAGGGCCCGCAGCACGGCGGGGAGCGCGCCCTCACGGGCCTGGGCGCGCAGGGCGGCCTGGTCGAGCCGGGCGGGCAGCAGCAGCGCGTCCCGCGTGCCGTGCACCGCGTCGAACAGGCGCAGCCCGTCGGCGGTGGTGAGCGGCGCCAGCCCCGATCTGGCCAGCTGGGCCACCCCGGAGTCCCCGAGGTGCCGTGTCATGTCGCTCGCCTCCTCCCAGAGCCCCCAGGCCAGCGAGACGGCCGGCAGCCCCTGGGCGCGGCGCCACTGCGCCAGCGCGTCGAGGAAGGTGTTCGCGGCGGCGTAGTTGGCCTGCCCCGGACCGCCGATGGTGCCCGCGACGGACGAGAACAGCACGAACGAGCGCAGCGGCGTCGACGCCGTCAGCTCGTGCAGGTGCAGGGCCCCGTCCACCTTCGGCCGCAGCACCCGGTCCAGCCGCTCCGGCGTCAGCGCCTCCAGGAGGCCGTCGTCCAGCGTCCCGGCGGAGTGCACCACGGCGGTCAGCGGATGCGCGGCGTCGACCGACGCGAGGAGCGCCGCCGTCGCCGCCCGGTCCGTCACGTCACAGGCGGCGACGGTCACCCGCGCGCCGAGGGCGGTCAGCTCGGCCGTCAGCTCCGCCACCCCCTCCGCGTCCGGGCCACGGCGGCCGGCCAGCAGCAGGTGCCGCGCACCCCGTTCGCCGGCGAGGTGCCGGGCCACCAGTGCGCCGAGCCCCCCGGTGCCCCCGGTGACCAGGACCGTGCCCTCCGGGTCGAAGGGCAGCGGTCCGCCCTCGGCGCCCCGCTCCCGGACGGCACGCGGTACGCGCAGGACGCCGTCGCGGACCGCGAGCTGCGGCTCCCCGGCGGCGAGCGCCCGGGGCAGCACACCGGCGGGATCGTCGTCGGCGTCCGGCGCCAGGTCCACGAGGACGAAGCGGTCCGGGTGCTCCGACTGCGCGCTGCGCACGAGCCCCCACACGGGCGCCAGTTCGGGGGCGACGGACTCCCCGGGAGCCGTCGCCACGGCGCCACGGGTCACCAGCACGAGGCGTGCTCCCGCGAAGCGCTCGTCGGCCAGCCAGCCGCGCACGAGGGCGAGGGTCCGGTGCGCGCGGGCCCGGACCGCATCGGCGGTGGGCGCGCCGCCGGCCCCGGCCACGAGCGCGACGACGGTCTCCGGCACGGGCTCGCCCGCGTCGGCGAGGTCCGCGAAGGTCACCGCACCGTCCTCGCCGGCGAGGGCGTCCTCCGTCAGGACCGCCCAGCGGCCGGACAACGGCACGGGGGCCGGCTCCGGGACCGCCTGCCAGTCCACCCGGAACAGGGAGCCGGCGGTCCCGCGCGCCCCGGCCAGCCGGGCCGGGGACACCGGGCGGGCGACGACCGAGTCGACGGTGACCACCGGTGCGCCGGCCGCGTCGGACGCGGACATCGCCGCGGTCCCCTCGCCGAGCGCGGTGAGCGACACCCGCAGCCCCGTGGCCCCCGGCCGCAGGACGCGCACCCCGGACCAGGTGAACGGGAGCCAGGCGTCGCCGGACGACCCGTCGGCACCGGCGAGGCCGGTCAGCTGGGCGTGGAACGCGGCGTCGAGCAGGGCCGGGTGCACCCCGTACCCCTCGGTGTCCGCGCGGTCCCCGCCCGCCACCTCGGCGAGGAGCGCGTCCCCGGACCTCCAGGCCGCGCGCAGCCCCCGGAAGGCGGGCCCGTACTCGAAGCCCCGGTCGGCGAGGCGGTCGTACAGGCCGTCGACGTCCAGCGGGCCGGCACCCGGCGGCGGCCAGGCAGCGGCACCGGGGGGCGCGGCGGAGGGGGAGGCGGAGTGTGCGGGCGCCGGGGCGAGGAAGCCGCTCGCGTGCCGCGTCCACGGTGCGCCGTCGGCCGCGCCGGAGGGCCGGGAGTGGACGGCCACCGGCCGCCGTCCCCGGTCGTCCGGGGCGCCGACGGCCGCCTGGAGGTCGGCGGCGCTCTCGTCGGCGAACACCAACGGCTCCTCCAGGGTCAGCTCCTCGACCACCTCGCAGCCGGTGTACGAGGCGGCGAGGACGGCCATGTCCACGAACGCGGTACCGGGCAGCAGGACCGTGCCGTGGACGGCGTGGTCGTCCAGCCAGTCGTGCGTGTCCCGCGAGACGCGCCCGGTGAACAACCACCCGCCGCCGTCGGCGAGTTCCGCGCCGGCTGTCAGAAGGGGGTGGCCGGTCGGTTGCAGCCCCGCCCCCGCGACCTCGCCGGCCCCGGGCCGGGGGACCGCCCAGTAGCGCGTCGGTTCGAAGGCGTACGTGGGCAGCTCGGCCTCGTACGCGGTGGCCGGGTCGAACACCGCGTCCCAGTCGACCGGCACGCCGTGGGCGTACGCGGCGGCCAGCGAGGCGGTGAAGTGGGCCTGCTCGTTCTCCCGCCTGGCGGAGGAGAGGACCGCCGGGGCGGGCCGGCCGCTGCCGCCCGTCCCGCCCGCGGCCTGCTCCACCGTCTGCTCGATCGCATGGGTGAGGACCGGGTGCGGACTGATCTCGATGAACGTCGTGGGGCCCTGGTCGAGCAGGCCCCGGACGACCTCCTCGAACCGGACGGTGCTGCGCAGGTTCCGGAACCAGTAGCCGGCGCCGAGGGAGCCGGTGTCGAACGGTCCGGCGGTGACCGTGGAGTGGAAAGCCACCTCCCCCTGGCGCGGTGCGATGGGCGCCAGTTCCTCGGCCAGGACCTGTCGGAGCGGTTCGACCTGCGGGGAGTGCGAGGCGTAGTCGACCGGGACGCGCCGCGCCCAGATGCCCTCGGCCCCACACCGTTCGAGCAGTTCGTCCAGGGCGTCCGGGTCTCCCGACACCGTCATGGAGGAGGGCCCGTTGACGGCGGCGACGGACAGCAGGCCGTCCCGGTCCGCGAGCAGCGGCAGCAGTTGCTCGGGTGACGCGGTCACCGAGGCCATGCCGCCCCGTCCCGCCATCCGCGCGATGGCCCTGCTGCGGAGCGCGACCACCCGGGCGGCGTCCCGGAGCGACAGGCCGCCCGCGACGTACGCGGCGGCGATCTCGCCCTGCGAGTGCCCGACCACGGCGTCCGGGTGCACCCCGTGGTGGCGCCAGAGCGCGGCGAGCGCGGACATCACCGCGAACAGCGCCGGCTGCACGACGTCCACCCGGTCCAGCGAAGGAGCGCCGGGCGCGCCGCGCAGCACCGCGTCGAGCGAGAAGTCGGTGAAGGGTGCCAGGGCGTCGGCGCAGGCGGCGAGCTCGTCGGCGAACACCGGGTGGACGGCGGCCAGTTCGCGGCTCATGCCGGGCCACTGGGAGCCCTGCCCGGGGAAGACGAAGACGGTCCTGCCACCGTGGGCCCTGGCCCGGGTCACCTGCTCCGCCTCCTCGCCCCGGGCGACCGCGGCGACCGCTTCCAGGAGTGCGGCGCGGGTGTCGCCGGTGAGGGCGGCGCGGTGCTCGAAGTGACCGCGGGTGTGGGCGAGGGCGGCACCGGCCTGGGCGGGGGTGACGTCGGGGCGGGCGGTGAGGTGTGCGTGCAGGCGGCCCGCCTGGGCGCGCAGGGCGGCGGGGGTCTTGGCGGAGATCACCCAGGGGACGGCCGGGCCGGGTATCCGGGCCCGCGGTGCCTCGGCCGCGGGCGATTCCGGCGCGTCGGACGGCGCCTCCGCCACCAGCACGTGCGCGTTGGTCCCGCCCACCCCGAAGGCGGACACCCCGGCGCGGCGGACGCGTTCGCCGCGCGGCCAGGGTGCGGGTTCGGTCAGCAGGGAGATGCCGCCGTCGGCCCAGTCGGCCTTGGGTGTGGGGCGGTCGACGTGCAGGGTGCGGGGCAGTGTCTCGTGGCGGAGGGCCTGGATCATCTTGATCAGTCCGCCGACGCCGGCGGCGGCCTGGCTGTGCCCGATGTTCGACTTCAGGGACCCGAGCCGAAGCGGCCGGCCGGGCGGGCGGTCGCCGCCGAAGACGGCCCCGAGGGCGTCGATCTCGATGGGGTCGCCGAGGGTGGTCCCGGTGCCGTGGCCCTCGACCGCGTCGATGTCACCGGGGCGCAGTCCGGCGTCGGCGAGGGCCTGGGTCAGGACGCGTTGCTGGGAGCCGCCGTTGGGCGCGGTCAGCCCGTTGCTGGCGCCGTCCTGGTTGACGGCCGTGCCCGCGACGACGGCCAGCACCCGGTGGTGGTTGCGGCGGGCGTCGCTCAGGCGCTCCAGGACGAGGACGCCGACGCCCTCCGCCCAGCCGGTGCCGTCGGCGGCCTCCGCGTACGAACGGCACCGGCCGTCCGGCGACAGCGCGCGCTGCCTGCTGAACTCGGTGAACACCTTCGGCGTGGACATCACGGTGGCGCCGCCCGCGACGGCGAGCGTGCACTCCCCGCTGCGCAGGGCCCGCACCGCGAGATGGACGCCCACCAGCGAGGACGAGCAGGCTGTGTCCACGGTGAGGGCCGGGCCCTCGAAGCCGAACGCGTAGGCCACCCGGCCCGACAGGACACTGCCCGCCGAACCGATGCCCCAGTAGCCCTCCAGCTCGCCGGGGCCCGACCGTGCCACGTTCTCGTAATCCTGGCCGCTGCTGCCCACGTACACACCGGTCCGCGACTTCCGCAGCCGGGCGGGGTCGATGCCCGCGTGTTCCAGGGACTCCCACACGGTCTGGAGCAGCAGCCGCTGCTGGGGGTCCATCGCCAGGGCCTCGCGGCGGGCGATGCCGAAGAACTCCGCGTCGAAGTCGGCGACCGGGTCGAGGAACCCGCCCCGGCGGGCGTAACTGGTGCCGGGCCGCTCCGGGTCGGCCGAGTACAGCCGGTCGAGGTCCCAGCCCCGGTCACGCGGGAAGTCGCCCACGGCGTCGCGCCCCTCGGCCACCACGTCCCACAGCTCGGCGGGGGAGGCCACCCCGCCCGGATACCGGCAGGCCATGCCCACCACGACGACGGGGTCGTCGCGGTTCGCGCCCCCGACGGGGTCCGGGGCGGTCTCCGGGGCCTCGGCGGACGCGAAGCCCAGCAGACCGAGCAGGTGGTCCGCCACGGCGGCGGCCGTCGGGTGGTCGAAGAGGAGGGTGAGCGGCAGCTCGATCCCGGTGGCCAGGCTCAGCCGGTTGGTCAGCTCCACCGCCGCCAGCGAGCTGTAGCCGTAATCGCTGTAGGCCATCGCGGGGTCGATGCCGAGCGGGTCGGTGCCCGTCAGGCCCGCGGTCTCCTCGCGCACCAGGTCGAGCAGTGCCGCCGGGCGCCGCGCCGCGGGCAGCGCCGCCAGGCGCTCCACCAGCCCACCGGGCGGCCCGGACTCCCCGTTCCCCGCGTCCTGCTCCGCCCCTGATCGCCGGGCCCGCTCGTCCATCCGGTCAGCCATGCCGTCCTCCACGTCGTCTCTCCGCGCCCCCGCGCCTTGCCGCCGCCCCGCACACGGGAAACGGCCACAGAGTTCCGTCGCCCCCGGCCGGGAGCCCTCCTCCGCCACGAGGGCTCCCCGGGGTGTCCGGTCTAAGGCGTCTCGGCCGGTCCGCCGTCCAGCAGGAAGGACCGGATGTGGCCGCTCAGCTGTGCCGGCTGGTCCTCGGGGATCAGGGTGTAGCTGTCCTCGATCTCCACGAGCCGGCCCTTGGGCAGCAGCTCGGCGAGCCGGCGCCCGTGCTCCGGGGGCATCACCTTGTCCTCCGCCGCCCACACCACGAGGGCGGGCCGGTCGAAGTCCCTCAACTTCTCCGCCCAGCCGAGCAGTTCGCTCTTGGGCGGGACACCCAGTACGTACTTGCGCAGGTCCCGGCGGATCTCCTTGGAGGTCCACAGCGGGGTGAACCAGGCGTTCATCACCTCGTGCGGGACCGGCCGCTTGCTCATCCAGCCCCAGGTCATGGGCAGTCGGCGCATCGGCTTCAGCTTCAGCAGCTTGAACGCGAGGTTGATGCCGCCCGGCAGCTTCGCCGAGGTGAACAGGTTGCTGCCCGGCACGCCCGGCGGGAAGTTGTCGAATGCCTCGCAGGATGTGATGACGAGCCGCCCGATCCGCTCGTCCCTGCCTTCCGAGACCAGGGCCTGCGCACCGCCCCAGTCGCTCATCACCAGCGTGACGTCGCGCAGGTCGAGCCGTTCGAGGAACTCGGCGACCAGCCGGGCCACGCCCGCGATCGACAGATCGGCGTCGGGGCGCATCGGCCGGCGGTGACCACCCAGCGGCAACGTCGGCACCACACAGCGGAAATCGGATCGCAGAGGCTCCACCACGTTCCGCCACAGGGAGCCGTCCATGGCGACGCCGTGCAGCAGGACCACGACCGACCCCTCACCGCCGGTGTCCAGATACTCCACCGTGCCAGCCGAAAGGTCTACCTCAGCCATTTCACATCTCCTCGGATCGCTACGGGATCGGGGGGCCGGGAAGGGAGGACCGCGCCGGACGCGGCCCTCGATGCCCAGTTGCGCGGCGTGGCAGCCGCCGGGACCGGTGAGCAGGTGCAAGCAAAACACCTCAGCAACATTTTCGCCACCAACGACCTTACCGACGGCGGCCATTGCCCCTAAGGGCAATAGTCGGCCGCCGGCCGGCTGGGTACCGTGGCAACTCCCGTGCCGGAGCAGTCCCGCCGCAAGGCGAAGGAAGCGAGCGCACGGACGGGTTACGCCGTGCGGCTCCGGCCGCACCCGCGGGCCGCCGTCGCGGAAATTCCGCTTCCGACCGGCTGCCCGAGCAGCCTCGTCGCGGACCGCCGAACTCATGGCCCTCCCGACTTCCGTGTATCAGAAAGGCCGTACCGTGATCACCGCAGAAGAAGTCTGTGCCCGTATCGCCAAGAAGCTGGGCAGCAAGGCGAATTCCTTCACCCTCGACGAGAACACCGCATTCGACTCGGTGGGCCTGTCGAGCCTCCAGATCGCCGACATCGTGTACACGATCGAGGACGACCTGGACATCGAATTCGACGAGAGCCGGGCCGCGAGCGTGAAGACGGTGGCGGACCTGGTGAAGCTCGCCGAGGAGACCAAGCAGGGCAGCGCCGCCGCGTGACCGCCATCGACTACCAGGGCGCCACGGCGGAGTCCATCCGGCACCATTACGACGTCTCCAACGACTTCTTCGCGCTGTGGCTGGACCGGGACCTCACCTACACCTGCGCGCTGTGGGACGAGGGCGACACCCTGGAAAGCGCCCAGAAACGCAAGCTGGACCATCTGGTGGAAGGCGCCCGGGCGGCCGGCGCCCGCCGTGTCCTGGACGTGGGCTGCGGCTGGGGGAGCCTCCTGGAACGGCTGGTCCGCACGCACGGCGTGCAGCAGGCCGTGGGGCTCACCCTCAGCGACAGCCAGGCGGAACACCTGCGCGGACTGGCCCTCGAACGCACCGAGGTACGGGTGGAGAACTGGCTCGACCACGAGCCGGACGAACCCTACGACGCGATCATCTCGATCGGGGCCTTCGAGCACTTCGCGCGCACCGGCCTGTCCCGGGCGGAGCGGGTCGCCGCGTACCGGGAGTTCTTCGAGCGCTGCCGCTCCTGGCTGCCGGCGGGCGGCAGGCTGGCGCTCCAGACGAACATCAAGGGGAACAACGTCCGTATGGACAAGCAGACTGTGCGCGATCTGCAGTTCATCATCGACATCATTTTCCCCGAATCCGAGATTCCGGCGCTCTCCGAGGTCGTCGAAGCGAGCGAAAAGCGGTTCGACGTCGTCCGACTGCGTAACGACCCGGACCACTACAGCCGTACCTGCCAGGAATGGTTCGACCGGTTGCGGGCCAACCGCGAGCGTGCCGTCGAGGTGGCCGGCGAGGAGAACGTCGCCAACTACGAGCGCTATCTGAGCTCCACGGTCGGCCATTTTCGGAACCGTCATCTGGGACTGTCCAGGATCGTTCTCGAAGCGGTGTGACCGAAAGCTCCAGCGGCGGGTCCTCTTGAGGAGAGCACTCACTTGAACGTGTACAAACACGTCGTCTATTGGCACGACACCGAAGAAGTCACCGCGCAGGCCCCGCTGCGGGACCGCGTCGACTGCGACATCTGCATTGTCGGCGGCGGATTCACAGGTCTCTGGACCGCCTACTTCCTCAAAGAGGCCGAGCCGGCACTCGACATCCGTATCGTGGAAGCGCACCACTCCGGCTACGGTGCCTCGGGCCGCGCCGACGGATTCGTCACCCCAACCATCGGCAAAGACATTCAAGCCTTGGTGAAGGAATTCGGGTCCCAGCGCGCGCTCGAGGCGTCGCAGGCCGTCGGCCGGTCGATCCTGGAGATCGGCAGGTTCACCCGTAAGAACCGCGTCGACGCCCAGTACGAGGCCAACGACTACCTGATGGTGGCCACCGACGACGCTCAGCTCAGGCGCCTGGAGCACGACCGCGCCCTCGCCGAGCGGATGGGCGCCGCCCAGGCCGGCATCCTCTCGCGCGAGGAGTCGCAGGCCCTGGTCGGCTCGCCCGCCGTGCTCGCCGCCCTGCGCACCGGCGGGGCGCTCGTGAACCCGTTCCGGCTCGCCCGCGGCATCGCCCGCGTGGTGCGTGAGAAGGGCGTCACGATCTACGACGACTCGCCGTGCCTGCAAGTGGTTCCGGGCGTGCGGCCGACCGTCGTGACCGCCGGGGGACGGATCACGGCCGACAAGGTCGTCCTCGCCACCAACGTCCACATGGACGCGTTCCCGCCCTTCCGCCGGAAGGTCATCCCCGTCTGGACGTACGCCATGGTGAGCGAACCGCTCACCGACGCGCAGCTCGGGCGCGTCAACTGGGAGGGCCGCGAAGGACTGGTCGAGGCCAAGTCGCTGCTGACGTGCACCCGGCTGACGCACGACAACCGCGTCATGTTCGCCGGCGGCCCCGCCCCGTACTTCTACGGCAGGGACAAGCGGCAGCGGAACATGAACCGGCCCGAGGCATACCGCGAGATCCACCGGGAGTTCCTGCGGTTCTTCCCGATGTGGCACGACGTGGAGTTCGGTTACGCGTACGGCGGGACCGCCGACGTCGTACGCGACTACGCCCCGCACTTCGGCACGCTCGGCGGCGGCAACATCGCCTACGGGTACGGCTACTGCGGCAACGGCATCGCGGCCACCCACACCGGCGGCAAGGTCCTGCGCGACCTCGTCCTGGGCAAGGACACGGACTACTCGCGGCTGCTCTTCGTGGACGACGACCGGCGCAAGCCGCCCGCCTCGTTCCCGCCCGACCCGTTCCTGTACGCCGGTGCCCGCGCCGTGACCCGCCTCATGGAGTGGAAGGACGCGCGCGCATGAGCGGCACCCGGAACGGCCGGGGCGGCCGCCCCACCGTCCTGCTGACCGGCGCGTCCGGAGTCGTCGGACGTTCCCTCCTGCGGGAGCCGGACGGCCCCCGGTTCGTCGTCGCCACCCACAGCACGCCGGTGCCCGTGGAGGGGGACTCCCGGGCGGTCCGCCTGGACCTGACCGCGGAGCGCTTCGGACTCGGCGCGGACGACTACGCGGCCCTGGCCGCCGAGGTCGACGTCGTCATCCACTCGGCGGGCCTGACCGAGTGGGGCCTGCCCGCCGAGGACTACCGGCCGATCAACATCGAGGGCACCCGGCGCGTCGCCGAGTTCGCCGGACGGGCCGGCGCCCCGGTCCACTTCATGAGCACGGCGTTCGTCGCGGCGCTCGCGGACACCGCTCCCGTGCCGCTCGGCCCGGACAACGTCTGCCGCAACTACATCGCCTCCAAGCGGGAGGCGGAGCGCGTCCTGCGCGACAGCGGGGTGCGGCACACGGTCTTCCGCCCCACCAACCTCATCGGCGACTCCGCCACCGGCTGGACCTCCCAGGGCCAGATCGTGCAGCTGATGTCGGACTGGCTGGGCCGCGGCCGGGCCCCGTTCGTCCCCGTCCACCCGGGCATCCGGATGGACTTCGTCCCGCAGGACCTGCTGTCCAAGGCGGTGCTCCGGGCCATCGAACTGGGCGACGACTCGGGCGAGTTCTGGGTGACGTACGGCCCCGAGGCGATGGACGTCGAGTCCTGCATGCGGGTCCTCGCCGAGCACGCCGCCGGCCGCGGGCGCGCGCTCACCCCGCCCCCGCTCGTGAACGCCGACGAGCTCGGCCCGGACGCCATCGCCGCCACCCCGCCGCGCGCCCGTGCCTACCTGTCCGTCCTGCGGGACGTCAGCGAGGTCACCCGGTGCAGCGGCGGCGTGCTGCCCACCTCCATGCCCGAGCTCCGCGAGCGCTACGGCGTACCCCGTGTGGACGACACGGCCGCCTACCTGACGAGCCTGGAGTACGCGGCGGAGCACCTCGGCTAGGTGTCCGCACCAACGGAAGGACAAGCTGTGAACGACGACTGGAAGACACCCGACCTCGACGGCACGGTGGCCGTGGTCACCGGTGCCAGCCGGGGCGTGGGCCGGGGCATCGCGCTCGCGCTCGGCGCGGCCGGCGCCACCGTGTACGTCACCGGCCGCAGCACCCGCGAGGGCACGCGCACCGAGGGCCTGCCCGGCACGGTGGACGACACCGCCGACGCGGTCACCGAGCGCGGCGGCAGGGGGATCGCCGTCCGCTGCGACCACGGGGACCCGGCGGACAACGAGGCGCTGGCCGCCCGGGTGCTGGACGGCCACGGAAAGCTGGACCTGCTCGTCAACAACGCCTGGGGCGGCTACGAACGCTCCTCGGAGGTCCGCTTCGACGCCCCGTTCTGGGACCAGCCGATGTGGCGCTACGAGCTGTTCGAGACCTCGCTGCGCGCGCAGTACGACGTCACCCGGAGGCTCGTCCCGCTGATGCTGCCGCAGCAGCGCGGCCTGGTCGTCGGGATCAGCTTCTCCGACGGCGACATCTACCTCGGACAGGTCGGCTACGACGTCTTCAAGACGGCCTCCGACCGCATGTGCCGGGGGTTCGCCGCCGACCTGCGCAAGAAGGGTGTCACGGCGCTGTCCCTGCACCCGGGGTTCGTCCGCACGGAACGGGTCGAGGCGGCGTGGGAGGCCATGGGCGAGGGACCCGCGTCGGTGGTGCACTCACCGGAGTACGTGGGGCGGGCGGTCGCCGCCCTGGTCGCGGACCCGGAGCTGAAGGAGCGTTCCGGCCAGGTCCTCAGCACCGGTGACCTGGCGGTCGAGTACGGCTTCGCCGACGTGGACGGACGGCGGCCGCCGGCGTTCCGCCTGGAGGGCCGGATGAGCCTGGCGACGCGGATGCACCGCCTGAACAAGATGGTCGGTTCGGCGGCGCAGCGGTAGGGCGGTGGGCCGCCGAACCCGTTTTGGCCCCGGCCCGGTCATTCCAGCAGCAGTCGGGAGGTACGCATGAGAGGGGGCCGTCCGCGCGCCGTGCCGCCCGGGAGCTTCAGGGCGACGGCCGCCCGGCAGCCGTCGGGCGCCGGTGCGTCGAGGAGGGCCCAGCCGGCGGGGCCGGGCGGCGCCCAGGGAGGGGCCAGGGCCGAGGCGAGTCCGACGTGATGCGCACCGACCCCGCCGGGCAGCCCGGTGCCGATGCCCTTGAGGAACGCCTCCTTGCGCACCCAGCAGCCGAGCAGCGCGTCCCCGCGCAGCGCGGGCGCCAGTGCGTCGACGGCGCGCCGCTCGTCCGGGTGGAGCCGCCGCGCCATCCGTTCGAGGCCGTCCCCCGCCGTGTCCGGCGCCTCGATGTCGGCTCCCACCGGGGTGGCGGCCAGCGCGTACAGCGCGAAGTCCCCGGCGTGCGAGAGGGAGAAGTGCAGCCCGGTGCGGCCGGCGACGGCGGGGCGCCCGTGCGGTTTCGCGCAGCCCGGCAGCCCGCAGCGTTCGCGGACCAGGGAGACGTCCTGCGGGGCGGTGCCGAGGCGGGTGCCGAGCAGGACGCGCAGGCCCACGTGGGAGGCGACGTAGCGGGCGCGGGCCGCCGGGTCCAGGAACCCGGCGGCCCGCGCGGTCTCTTCCGCGTCGAGGATTCCGGCCCGTGCGGCGGCGGTCGCGGCATGGTCGGGAATCCGCAGCGTCCACACGTCCACCACGGCGGGCGCGTTCCCCGGACCGTCCGGGGCGTGAGGCGTGGGGACGGCGTCGTCAAGCCGTGCGGGGCGTCCGGACGCGGTCCCGGACGGAAGGGACTCGGTCATGCGAGGCCGCTACGGCCTGTCGGCGCCGGGCTGCGGCGCGTCCGACCACTCGGCCGACAGCAGGGCGGCCTCCACCCGGGACCGGAGCCCGAGCTTGCGCGTGATGCTGGTGAGGTGGGCCTTCACCGTCCGCTCCGCGATGCCGAGCCGGCGGGCGAGTTCGCGGTTGCCCTCGCCGTCCGACAGCACGCTGAACACTTCGAGCTCCCGTGGCGTCAGGACCCGCAGCGCGGTCGACCGCTCCATCGCCGCCAGTCGGCCCCCGCCGGTTCCTATCCGTCCTTCGGCCCCTCCGTCGGCCTGAATCTTCTCCCCGTGCATGCGTTCTCCAACTCCTTGAGGAATTCGTCACCGCAAGGGGATCCGAGCATGCGTAATAGCCGCAACCGGTATTCCCCCTTCGACTCGACCGTGCATAAGGCGGCACCCGACCCGGGCGGTCGCCGCGATCACTCACGTCTCTTGCACTGTACCCCGCTGGTGAGACAGCCGACGGGGGCCCCGGGGCGCCGCGAGAGGAGTGGTTGCATGCTCAACCTACTTCGTCTGCAAGCATGTTGGCGGCGGCCGGCGGTGCCGTCCGGCCCCGCCGCGGCGCGGGAGCGCGGGCCCGCCGCGCGGCGCGGAGAAATTCTCTCCAAGGGTGCAGGAATGAAATCCCCGGCGAAATCAGGCCATTATTCGGCCGTTCCGCTCGTAGTCCGTCGCGGTCGCGCCGGCGTCGGATGGAGGCATGACGGAGCTTTCGATAAACGGAATTGACGGCTCCGTGCAGAAAGCCGTCGCATTCGGGGCCCGCCGGGAACCGGAACGCTTCCCGGCGGGCCCGCCCCACGCCGCAGACAGCCAGAGGTGATCCCATGTTCTCCCCTTCATCTGCTCCCGCAGGATTTCCCGGCACGGCCGGGTCCCGTATCGCCGCCGTCGCCGGTGTCCGCCCCGAACGCGTCGTCAGCAACGAGGAGCTGGGCGGCGGCCTGGGCGTCGCGGCCGAGTGGATCGAGCGCCGCGTCGGAGTCCGCGAGCGGCGCTTCGCCGGGCCGGAGGAGACCGTGACCGCCATGGCGGCCGGTGCCGCGGCCAAGGCCCTCTCCACGGCGGGCCTGACCCCCGCCGACATCGATCTCCTGGTCCTGGCCACCTGCTCCATGCCGTCGCCCATGCCGAGCGGCGCGGCGTCCGTCGCCGCGCTCATCGGCGCCCCGCACCTCGCGGCCTTCGACGTCAACGCCGCCTGCGCGGGCTTCTGTTACGCCCTCGGCGTCGCCGACGGCCTGATCCGTTCGGGTACCAGCCGCCGGGCCCTGGTGATCGGGGCCGAGCGGATGACCGACTGGGTGGACCCGGACGACGTGGACACCGCGACCGTCTTCGCCGACGGTGCCGGGGCGGCGGTCGTCGTGGCGTCGGAGCACCGCGGCATTCACCCCGTGGAGTGGGGCGGGGACGGCGACAAGGCCGGGCTGATCGCCATCCCGGACCGGCACGGCAGTGTGGGCATGCAGGGCCAGGCCGTGTACCGCTGGGTGACCACGGAGCTGGCGGCGGTCGCGGCGGCGGCCTGCGCGCGCGCCGGGATCGCACCCGCCGACCTGCGGGGCTTCGTGACGCACCAGGCGAACCTGCGCATGATCGAACGCCTGGCGAAGAGCCTCGGCGCCACGAACGCCGTGGTGGCCCGCGACATCGTGGAGACCGGCAACACCTCGGCGGCCTCCGTACCGCTGGCCCTGGCCCGGCTGATCGACCACGGCCAGGTCAGACCCGGCGACCCGGTCCTGCTGATGGGCTTCGGCGCCGGCCTCAGCTACGCGGCCCAGGTGATCGCCTGCCCGTGACGCGGGCGAACCGGGCGAGCGGGCGCACGCCGGGCGATTTTCGGCCAGACCGATCGGCGGCACCGGGAACACCGGGTCCGGTCGGTGCGGTTGCACCGACCGGGAGCGCGGTGCGTCAGCCGCGCCTCCGTACCGCATGCTCGATTCCGCTGGAGGACCGTGTGATGACCGACCGGCCGCTGACCCTCATGGCAGTGCACGCCCACCCCGACGACGAGGCCACCGGGACCGGGGGCGTGCTCGCCCGGTATGCGGCGGAAGGCTTCCGCACGGTGCTGGTGACCTGTACCGACGGCGGTTGCGGTGACGGACCGGGAGGGGCGAAGCCGGGCGATCCCGGCCACGACCCGGCCGCCGTCGCCGTGATGCGGCGCAGGGAGCTGGAGGCCAGTTGCGAGGTCCTGAAGATCAGCGATCTGGAGACGCTCGACTACGCCGACTCCGGGATGATGGGCTGGCCGGCCAACGACGCGCCGGACTCCTTCTGGGGGACGCCCGTGGCGGACGGCGCCGCGCGGCTCGCCGAACTGATGCGCCACTACCGCCCCGATGTGGTCGTGACCTATGACGAGAACGGCTTCTACGGCCACCCCGACCACATCCAGGCCAACCGCATCACGATGGCCGCCCTGGAGCTGACCGAGCTGACGCCGAAGGTCTACTGGACGACGGCACCGCGCTCGATGATGCAGCGCTTCGGGGAGATGATGCGCGAGTTCGGCGGCGAGGACCTGCCGGAGCCGGACCCCGAGGAGGCCGCCGCGATGGCGCGGATCGGCCTGCCCGACGACGAGATCACCACCTGGGTCGACACCGCCGCGTTCAGCGGCCAGAAGTTCGACGCCCTGGCCGCACACGCCAGCCAGGGCGAGAACATCTTCTTCCTCAAGATGGGCAAGGAGCGGTTCGGCGAGCTGATGGGCATGGAGACCTTCGTGCGCGTCCGGGACACCACCGGCGCCCCCCTCCCGGAGAACGACCTCTTCGCCGGACTGCGCTGACCCCCGGCCCTTCGGCCCGTCCTTCCGGATCACACCCGGCCCGGGTGTGATCCGGAAGGCGTGCTCAGTGCTCGCAGAGGGAGAACTCCCGCTCGAACAGCTGGTCGTTGTGCTCGTCCACGAAGAACTTGCGCTCCCGCATCAGCTCTTCGCGGTACGCCTTGGCCTCTTCGAGCGTCATGGTCGACGTCTCGGCCCAGGGCTGCTGCGGGGGCACGTCGGAGGTCGAGACGACCGACGCCGACGGGTCCACCAGGAAGAACGCCAGGATCTTGCGGTGCCCGGCGCGGCTCGGGTCCGCGAGGCGGAACGGACCGACGCGGTGCTGGAGGACATTGGGGAACGCCAGACAGCGGCCGGCCGGGGTCGAGGCGGAGCCCAGCACCTGGTTCAGCGCGCCCTCGTTCTCCAGGCCGTACACCTCCTGCACGCCGTCGTAGTCGCTCTGCTCGTACTCCGGCTCGTCGACCGCGGTCCGGAAGCCCAGCCGGCTCTCCGTGATGTTCTCGCTGTCCCAGTAGTAGATGCCGGTCGAGACGATCCGCTCGTTCAGCATCCCCTCGACGTGCCAGGAACCCCCTGCGTACTCGGGCTTCTCCGGCGTCAGACGGATGGTCGCCAGCTTGGTGATGACCTGGAGCCGGCGGCCGCGCAGACCGACCGGCGCGAAGTCCTCGCCCGGCTCGGGCGGGGTGAACTCCGGGGCGTCCGGGACGTCCGGACGACGGGTCTCGTACCAGTCGTCCTGGGCTTCCTCGTGCGCCTGGACCGCTCGCTCGTACGCCTCCTTGTCGCTGAAGTCCTCCTCGTCCGGGTACTCCGGCTCGGGCCCGTACCAGCCGAACGGGTCGGCCTCGATCCGCGGGGGCCGCGGGCGGCGCAGATCGGTGAGCACGTTCTCCCACAGCGGGAGCATCCGGGTGAACAGCTCCGGCAGGACGGCGGCCAGTTCCCGGTGGTCCTCGGGATGGACGTTGTTCACGTACGAACGGAAGGCGGCCACGCCGTCCGCGCTGACGTCGACGTCCGTGGGAAGCCACTGGAACCGCTCCGAGAACTCGTACTTCGAGTAGCGGTTCGTCGGGTTCTCCCAGGCCCGCTCAGGGCCGCCGCTCACGTCCCGTACCAGGCAGAACAGCGAAGGATGCACCAGGTCCAGCACCTGTCCGTCCGACCCCGGATGCCAGTCCTTCTCCTCCTCGGGGACCTCCTCCAGCACCCGGACGGCCTCGCGCAGCCGTGACCGGAGCGCCTCGTCGATCAGCGTGTCCGACTGCCAGACACCGTCGACGGCGGACACCTCGATGCCGGTACGGGCGTCCCGCAGCTGCGCGTAGTACGCGAGTTCGGCCAGCACATGGCGCACCTGCGCCTCGGTGAGGCCCTGGTCGACGGCCTCCCGCGTCCATGTGGCGGCTATGGCCGTGTCGTGCATCTTCTCGAACCACCCCGGCTTCGCCCGAAGGTGCGCGCTGCACGTGATCATCTCCAGCTCGCGCACGGTCCGGGGCTCGGCCGACGATCGGAGGCGGGCGCTGTGGAACGGCAGCGGAAAGGGGGACAGGCCAGTCAACTCTCTTGGTCCTTCCGGGTGGTGAGTGGTGGCCGGAAGACTACGGGAGCCCACTGACACCGCCCGGGCACGGGTCAGGGCCGGCGCAGGGCCAGGAGCGTCGCGTCGTCGGTGCAGTGGGGACCGTTCAGGCGGGCCACCAGCCGTTCGACGTAGTCCTGGAGCCCGTCGTGCCCGGGGCCCGGCGGGGTCTCCCGGAAACAGCGCTCGACCGCGTCGAGGAAGCGGAGCGTGTCCTTCTCGGGATCGGCCGGCCGGCGTTCGGTCAGCCCGTCCGAGTACATCAGGACGATGTCGCCCGTCTCCAGCGTCGTCTCGGTGGCGCTGTACGACGTCCCCGGCAGCACTCCCAGGGTGAGCCCGGGTCCTCCGGCCGGCGCGGGCAGCTGACCGGCGCGACCGTCCCGGAGCAGCACCGGGCGGGGATGCCCCGCGCAGGTCCAGCGGAGCAGGGTGCGCTCGGGGTGGTAGAGGGCGATGATCGCGGTGGCGGTGGACTCCCGGTCGTCCGCGCAGGCCACCTCGTTGAGCCACTGCGTCAGCCGCTCCACGGGCTCCGACGTGTACGCGAGCCCCGCGAGCGCGTAGCGGAGTTTGGCCATCAGGGTGACCGCTTCCAGGCCGTGCCCCCGGGCATCGCCCAGCGCGAGCAGCAGACGTCCGTCGGGCAGCCCGCGGGCCTTGTACCAGTCGCCGCCGACCCCGGCCCCGGGCGCGTCGGGGCGGTAGACGGCCGCCGCCTCCAGGCCGTAGCCGTCCAGCTCGTCCTGGAAGTGGGGCAGCACCGCGTCCCGCAGGACACCGGCCACCTCCGCGACGGCCTCGGCCCGCTCGTGCTCGCGGCGCGCGGCGCGCTCGGCCCGCTGTGCCGCCTCCCGCCTGCGCCGTTCCGTGGTGACGTCGATCAGGACGGCCCGAAGAGCCCACACCAGACCGCCGGACACGATGCGGACGGGCTCGGCGACCATGCGGATCACGCGCTCACTGTTGCGGAAGCGCAGTTCGCACTGGGTGACGCGCTTGCGCAGGAGCACGTCGTACAAGGTCTGGTACAGCGTGGTCAGACACTCCGGCGTGGTGGCGGCGGCCAGCTCGTACAGGCTGGGCACCGGGGTGTCGTCCGCCAGGCCGAGCACCTGGCGGAACCCCCGGGACGGCTGGATTCCGTCGTCGGCGAGATTCCACTCCGCCCAGCACGTGCGCACCAGCTGCTGGGCCGCGCCGGCCATGCTGAGCCGGCCGCCCGGTTCCCAGGTGAGCAGGAAGTGGTCGCCGCAGCGCGCGATCCGGACCTCCGCGTTGACCCGCACCGGCCCCGTGCGCGTGTTCACCAGCCATTCCACCGTGTCGCTGTGCTGCGGCACGCCCTGGCGGTGCGCGTCGGCCAGCATGCGCGGGATCGCGGTGCCGGCCAGGGAGGGGATGCGTTCGAACAGCGACACCGGTCCGGTCCACCGGGGCAGGGCCTCGCCGGGGAACCGGGAGGCCTCGTCGTCGCGGGCCGTGGCGTTGCGGGCGAGGAGGACGACGTCCCGGACCTCGCCGCCTTCGTCGAACTCCGGGGCCAGCAGCAGGGCCGCCACCGGGAGGGCGTCGAGCACCGCCTGACCGGAGGGCGGGGGAGCGGCGACGGCTTGCGGGGCCGGCGGCCCGGCGGCGGGTGCGGGGGCCCCGTAACGCTCGGCGTACCGGGTGACGCGCCGGCGCTGCGCGTCCAGGAGCGCCCGGATCGCCTGGAGTTCCAGACGTGCGCGTGCGCTGCCCGCGGGCGGGGGGACGTCCACGGGCATGTCGGGCCTCTCGACGCGGGTGTACGGGCGGCGCCGCAACAGCATCGGGCGGCGGGCCGCGGTTGTACGGGCGGCGCCGCAACAGCATCGGGCGGCGGGCCGCGGGTGTACGGGCGGCGCCGCAACAGCATCGGGCGGCGGGCCGCGGGCCGCCACTCGGTGTACGCCGGGTGGGCGTGCCCGGGCCCCCTGCCCGGCTCAGGCGGCGACGCCGAGCGGCCGGCTGTCCACGGAGTCCAGGAAGAGCACCACGGTGAGCAGTGCGCCGCTGGTCGCCGGGCAGATCCCGTACCGGGTCAGCTGCTCGTCCAGCTCGGCCAGGCGCCGCCGCCCCTCGGGCATTCCGGCGCCCCCGGCGGCCAGGACCGCGGCGGCGTCCTCCTGGACGATCCGCAGCGCCAGCGGCCCCTTGTCGCGTACGACGCGCTCGTCGTCCATCGCCGCCATCAGCGTCAGCAGCGCGTCGAGCTGCGCGGTCTCCTCCGTGAGACTCCGCGTCCGGGCCTCGCGCACGGCGGAGAGCGCCGCCTCGATGGCCGTCAGACCGCGCCACTTCGTGCGGCCCGACAGCAGCCGGTAACTTTCGTGGAAGTCGCCCGACGGCTCCACCCGCTCATCGAGGGCGAGGGCCCGCGCGCAGGCGTCCCTGGGGTCGACGGCGCCCTGTGCCCACGCGGTGGTGAGCAGGCACAGCGCGCGGGCCGCCACATCGAACCCGTTCAGGGACGCGGTGTGGGGCACGACCTCCTGGGCCGCGCGGCAGGCGGCGGCGAGCTGGGCGGTGTCCGCTCCGGCGCCGCCGGCCGCGCGCAGCGGCCCGTGGAGCCGTACCCCGACGTTCACGAGCGAGGAGAACACCGAGTTGGCGGGGGTCTGTGCGGTGCGGCAGTCCGGCAGTCCCGGCTTGGGCGTGAGGAACACCTCGCGGGTGAAGGCCGCGACGGCGAGGTCGGCGAGGCCGTCTGCGTCGAGCCGGGGCAGGTGCTGAGAGGACATGCGTATCGCTTCCACTGGGCGGTGCGGGGCGGACGGACCCGGCACGGGGCCGGGCTCACAGGGTGATGCCCGTGCCCCGGCGGGAGAACCGGGACGAAGGGCCATAAGAGGCACATAAGTGATCGATTCCGGCTGGCGCTGCCGCCGGCCCCGCGCACCTCCCGCCCCCCGCCCCCGGTGGCGGCCCCGCACCGCTCAGTGGCGGGCCGGTGTCAGCCCGTGGCGCAGGAGACCGTGGGCCAGGTCCAGGTGCCGTTGGTCTGGATCGTCAGGCCCCAGTTGTTGCCGCTGCCGTTGGGCCTCGCGGTCAGTACCTGGGCGCTGGGGTAGGAGGCGCTGATGTTCCAGGTGGTGAGGACCCGTTCCGGGGAGGGGAGGCGCAGGGTCACCGTCCAGTTGGACGAGCCCGTGACGGCGACGTTGAGGTTGTAGCGGTCGCCCCAGCTCTGGCCGGCGGACAGGGTCGCCGTGCAGCTGCCGGTGTTCCCGCCGCCGTCGCCTCCGCCGCTGCTGCCGTCGGGTGCGACGGCCCGCCCGGTCTGCGGCGAGATCATGCCGGAGCACAGGCCCCGGGAGGCGAGCGACTGGGCGATGCGCGGGATGGCGGCCAGGGTGTTGGCTGGCCACTCGTGCATCAGGATGATCTGGCCGCTGGAGAGGCGTGAAACGGCCTGGACGATCGCGTCGGTGCTCGCCCCGTTCCAGTCCTGCGAGTCGACGTCCCAGATGACCTCGGTGAGCCCGTACTTGGCCTCGACGGCTTTGAGCGTGGCGTTGGTCTCCCCGTACGGCGGCCGGAACAGCTTCGGCGTGCCGCCGCCGGCGTTCGCGATGGCCTGCTGGGTCCGGGAGAGCTCCGAGTCGATCTGGGCCTGGCTCTGCTGGGTGAGGTGGGGGTGGGTGTAGCTGTGGTTGCCGACCCACATGCCCGCGTCGACCTGGGCCTTCACCTGCGCCGGGTACGAGGCGGCGAACTGGCCCTCGTTGAACATGGTGGCCCGCAGGCCGTTCTGCTTGAGGGCGTTGAGCAGGGCGGGGGTGTGGTCGTTGGACGGGCCGTCGTCGAACGTCAGGCCCACGTAGCCGTTGCAGGCGGCGGCCTGGGCCGGGGCGGCGGCCGTGGCGGTCAGGCCCAGGGAACTCGCCGCGGCGAGTACGAGCCCCGCCGCCAGGGCGGCCGGGCGGCGGTGGAATCGGAGACGCATGAGGGGGTCCTCCAGGTGAGGGGAGTTCCGGCCGCACGGGCGGTGCGGCCGGGCCTGAGCACGGAGTTTTTGGGCCACTTCCGTGGCTGTCAATGGTTTCGGCAATCATTTCGAAAGCTTCGGTCTCGTACGGTGTCCGTCCGGACCGAAACAGCGCATGTCAGGGGCATGCGTGGCTGCGAGCCGGTACACCGCGATGGCGCGCGGGGCCGATGCGGCGTCGAGGCGGAGGCCTGGGCGGCGAAACTTTCGGGCCTCATGAAGTCTCGACCCGCCACCGTATTGACAGTGCGCCGTCAACTCGCTGTCATACATGGGAGCGCTCCCACCACTTTCCCCGCCCCGAGGAGGCGCACATGACCATCCACCCCCGCCGCTTACTGCGCAGACCCTGGACCGCGGCCGGCTCCGCCGTCGCGCTGGCCCTGTCGCTCTTCGTGGCCATGCCCGCCGGTGGACCGGCCGCGGCGGCGGAGTCCGCGCCCGGGTGCCAGGTCGACTACACGGCCAACGAGTGGACCGGCGGCTACACCGCCGAGGTCCGCGTCACCAACGAGGGCCCGGCGCTCAGCGACTGGCGGCTGACCTGGACGTACACCGGCGACCAGCACGTCACCTCCGGCTGGAACGCCACCGTCACGCAGACCGGCCACGCCGTGACCGCCGTCAGCACGGCCTGGAACGGGGCGGTGGCCGAAGGCGGCACCGTCTCCTTCGGGGTGCAGGGGACCTCGCAGTCGGGCGGCCCCGCGCCCACCGACTTCGCCCTCAACGGCGTCTCCTGCGGCGGCGACGGCACCACGCCCCCCACCACGCCGCCTCCCACGACACCGCCCCCCACCACGCCGCCCTCCGCCGAGTGCGGTGACGCCGTCGTCTGCGACGACTTCGAGGACCAGGCCGGCCCGGCCCCCGCCGGCGACTGGCGCTTCACCGCGCCCGACTGCCAGGGCACCGGTACGGCCGCCGTGGACACGGAGACCGCGCACAGCGGCACGCGTTCGCTGAGGCTCGACGGGAAGGCCGGCTACTGCAACCACGCCTTCGTCGCCTCCACCGCCGACCTGTCGGCGGTCGGTCCCGTGCTGTACGTCCGCATGTGGGTGCGGCACACCACGGCGCTCCCGGCGGCGCACGTCGCCTTCGTGTCGATGCCGGACAGCTCCCAGGGCGGCAAGGCCCTGCGGATCGGCGGGCAGAACGGGGCGCTCCAGTGGAACCGGGAGATCGACGACGCCACGCTCCCGGCGCAGAGCCCGACCGGGGTGGGCCTGAGCAGGCCCCTGCCGACGGGCAGCTGGCAGTGCCTGCGGTTCGCGGTCGACACCTCGGCCCCGGGGCTCGACACCTGGCTGGGCGACGAGCAGGTGCCCGGCCTGCACGCCGACGGCGTACCCACGCGTGACGTGGACGACCAGTGGCTCTCGCGGACCACTCCGCCCCGGCCCACCGCCCTGCGGCTGGGCTGGGAGAGCTACGGGGTCGGCGACGACACCCTGTGGTTCGACGACGTGGCCGTGGGCTCCGAGCCGATCGGCTGCTGACGGGCGGACGCGTACCGGCCGTGGCGGGCCGGTACGCCGTTCACCCCGTGCCGAGGTGGTCGCTCAGTGTGCCGATCGCGGCGGCGGCCTCCAGGACGTGCGGGACGGCCCGGTCGGCGAGTGCGGGGTCGGAGGTCACCACGTTGATCGCGGCCCGGACGGGCCAGCCCGGCAGCGGGGCCGCGATGCCGTGGGCGCCGATGTTGACCTCGCTGTGGGTGATGACGTAGCCGGTCTCGCGGATCGCCTGCACACGGGGCGGTTCGGCGGCGCGCGGCGGGCCGGAGGCCAGGGCGGCCAGGCCGCCGGAACCGTGGTCCAGGGGGTCCCGGCTGCCCTTGCGGTACCAGAACAGGGGGCCGTCCGTCGGCGGCTCGGCCACCACCGTGGTGACGGCGGCGGTGCCGACCGCCTCGACCAGACTGGCGGTGGCGTCCAGGCGGCGGGCGAGGCGGTGCAGGACGGGCTCCGTGACGGACCGCAGGCTCGGGCCGGTGCCGCCGAGGAGCCCGGTCACGGCCGGCCCCACGGTGTACCGGCCGCTGTCGTCGCGCGCGGCGAACCCCGTCCGGTGGAGCGAGACGAGCAGCCGGTGCGCGATGGAGCGGTGGAACCCCGTCGCGGCCGACACCTGGCTGGTCGTCAGCCCCTCCGGGTGGCGGCTCAGTTCGACCAGCAGGGCGAGTCCGCGCTCCAGGGTCTGCGAGCCGCCGCTCTCGGGGTCGTTCGGCGGTGTCATTCCACCTCTTCGGGGAGCGGCCGGATGGTGGGGAGGATCTTGCCACGGACCTCGCCCAGGCCGATGCGCCCCCGTGCGCCCGGCGCCGAGTAGCGCAGGACGACCTCGTCGCCGTCCTGGAGGAACGTGCGCTCCTCGCCGCCCGCCGTCCAAGTCTCCTTGCCGCCCCAGGACAGTTCGAGGAACGAGCCGCGCTGGTGCTTCCCGGGGCCGGAGATGGTGCCCGACGCGTAGAAGTCGCCGACCCGCAGCGAGGCGCCGTTGACCGTGAGATGGGCCAGCATCTGCGCGGGCGACCAGTACATGGACGCGTACGGCGGACGCGCCACCACCGTGCCGTTGACCTCCACCTCCACCTCGATGTCGTAGCCCGACGGGCCGTCCTCGCGCAGGTACGGCAGTACGGCGGGGCTCTGGCCGGGCAGCTCGGTGCGGGCGTGCTCCAGCGCGGCGAGCGGGGTCACCCAGGCGCCGATGCTGGTGGCGAAGGACTTGCCCAGGTTGGGGCCCAGCGGGACGTACTCCCAGGCCTGGATGTCGCGCGAGGACCAGTCGTTGACCCCGGTGACGCCGAACACGGTCTCGGCGAACTCGGAGGTGGCCACGCGCTGCCCGAGCGGGACCGCGCGGCCGACGACGAAGCCGAGTTCGGCCTCGATGTCCAGGCGCAGGGACGGGCCGAAGACGGGCGCCGGGTCGGTGGGCGCCTTGCGCTGTCCGGCGGGGCGGTGCACGGGGGTGCCCGAGACGACGATGGAGCCCGCGCGGCCGTGGTACGCGACCGGCAGGTGGCGCCAGTTGGGCATCAGGGCGTCGCCGTCGGGCCGGAAGATGCGGCCGACGTTGGTGGCGTGGTCCACGGAGGCGTAGTAGTCGACGTAGTCGCCGACCTCGAACGGCAGGTGCAGCGTGACATCGGTCAGCGGCACCAGGCGGACGCGGTCGCGGTGCGCGGTGTCGGTGAGCAGACCGGTCACCCAGGCCCGGACCTCCGCCCACACGGTCGCGCCCGCGGCCATCAGCGGGTTGAGCGCGGGCGCGTCGAGCAGCGGCGCCCAGTCGGGGCGCAGGCCGGTGGCGGCGGCACCCAGGTCCAGGACCCGGTCGCCGATGCGGACGCCGATGCGCGGGGCGGTGTCCGCGGTGGAGAAGACGGCGTACGGGAGGTTGTCGACGTCGTACGCGCTGCCGGCCGCGGTCTCGACCCAGGTGACGGGGTGGATGGTCATGCGTGGCGCCCTTCGGTGACGGGTGATCAGGTGGTGGCGGGGCCGAGCAGGCCCAGGCCGGTCAGGTCCTCCAGCGGTTCGCGCACACTGCACGACCCGTACGAGACGAACGCCTCCCGCGCGGCGGCGGCCTCGGCGGCCGGGAGCGCGGTCACGGCACGGGCCAGCGCCTCCGGATCGCGCTCGGCGAGGGCCGCGCGAACCTCGGGCAGGGGCGCTCCGGCGCGGGCCCGTGCCGTCGCCAGGAGCACGTTGAGGTAGCCGTGGTGCTCGAACCCGGTGGCGGCGGCGGTGTGCCGGACCGCGTGGTGCAGCCCGGCCGTGCACTTGAAGGCGGCGCCGGCGGCGACGGCCCCGTGGACCCACGCCGCCACCTCGTCCTCGGACGGGAACGCCGCCGCCTCGGTCCCGCCGGTGCGGAACTTCAGCCGGAAGCCGTGGCGTACCACCAGTGCGAGAGCCCGCTCCCACTCCGGCGTACCGGGGCGCGGTACCTCGACGTACGCCGCCCCGGGGAAGCGCAGCGCGGCCAGCTCCTCGGTCTGGGGCCCGAGCGGCCGGGCGGGGTCCGGCTTGAACTCCACGGCCGCCGGCACGAGCCGGCCGGTTTCCGCGAAGGCGGCCGGGACCGCCGGGAGCGCGGCCGGCCCGGCCACCACGCTCACCCGCAGCCCGCCGGGGAACAGCCGGGGCTCGGCCAGCCCGGCCAGTTCGCCGAGGCGGTCGGCGCCGATCACGAAGGGGCCCACGAGCTCGGCGTACCCGGACGCGAGGTGCCCGGCGTGCTCGGCGACGGCGCGCGGCAGCGGAGCCAGGCCGGGCGGGAAGACCGCGGCGTCGTCCACGAGGTGACGGAAGGCGAGAGGGAAGGACACGCGCGACACCCTAGCCGAGGTACCTCGGAATGCGGACGGAGAGCGTTCTGATATCGGTCACCGTCTTCATCCTGGCGCCCGACGGAGGCGGTTGCAGTCCCACCAGGGACGGTGACCCGCCCGCACGTGTCACCCGCTTTGCCCACCCCCACCACCCTGCGGCTAGTTTGTGTCCAGCACAGACGGGCGGTCCGTGACGGCACGGGCGCACGGGGACGAGAGGTCGGGAAGAGTGTCGCTGCGCGCAGGCGATCCAGCCGAGATCGGCGGTTATCCGCTGGAGGCGCGGCTCGGCTCAGGTGGCATGGGCACGGTCTTCCTGGCCCGTACGAGCTCCGGCCGGCCCGTCGCGATCAAGCTCATCCACCAGCAGTTCGCCGGCGACAGCGAATTCCGCATCCGCTTCCGCCAGGAGGTCGCCGCGGCGCGCCGGGTCAGCGGCGCCTTCACCGCCGCCGTGGTGGACGCCGCGCCCGAGGCCGAGCAGCCCTGGATGGCGACCACCTACATCGAGGGCCCCACGCTCGCCGAGCGCATCGCCGCCGAGGGCCCGCTGAACGGGCCGGCACTGCGCAGCCTGGCCATCGGGCTGGCCGAGGCGCTGCGCGACATCCACCGCGTCGGGGTCGTCCACCGCGACCTGAAGCCGTCGAACGTCGTGCTGTCCCCCGAAGGGCCGCGCGTCATCGACTTCGGCATCTCGCGCGCCGCCGACCAGCAGACCCTGACGATGACCGGACGCGTCATCGGCACCCCGCCCTTCATGTCCCCGGAACAGCTCCAGGCGCCGCGCGGCGTCGGACCCCGCTCGGACGTCTTCTCACTGGCGACCCTCCTGGTGTACGCGGCCACCGGCCGCGGCCCCTTCGACGCGGACAGCCCGTACCTCACGGCCTACCAGGTGGTGCACGAGGAGCCGTCGCTCGACGCGGTGCCGGAGGCGCTGCGCGCCGTCGTCGAACCGTGCCTGGTCAAGGAACCCGAGGGCCGGCCCTCGGCCGACGAACTCCTGGAACTGCTACGGGACCTGCCCGCCGACCCCGGCGGCGCGGCGGTGGCCGGGCGTGCCACCGGCCGCACCCGGGACGTGGCCACCCAGCACCACCTCGCCACGCGCGACACCCCGGCGCCGAACGCCCCCGCCCCGGAGGAGACCGCTGCCCCCGGCGGACGCGGGCTGCGCGGACGCTGGCGGCCGGTCCTCGCGGCGGCGGTCGCCGTTGCGGCCATCGGCGGGGGAGTGGCCGTCCTCCAGGCGGGCGGCTTCGGTGAGGAGTCGGACGAGGGCAAGGCCCGCACGGTCGCCGCGCCCGCCGGCACCCTGCCCGACGGCTTCACGCCCTGGCGCGTGACCGTGCCGGGCGGCCGCGAGGACATCCCGGACGAACTGCGGTGCGTCGCCCGCGCCGACGCCGTGTTCTGCGGGGGCGGCGGGGTCCTCGCCGCCCGCATCGACGTCCGGGACGGCTCACGCGCCTGGACGGCGAAGAGCCCCGGCGTGCCCGTCCAGGGCATGCACCTGGTGGGCGCCACCGACGACACCGTGCTCGGCTACCGGATCGCGGCCCAGGACGACCCGCGGGGCACCTCCGACGAGGTGGTCGCCCTCGACGCCGACAGCGGCAGGGAGCTGTGGTCCACGCCCTCGGGCGCCCAGTCGACGGCCGTCACCGGCCGGACCCGGGACGCGGTGGTGCTCGGCACCGACGTGATCACCGTCGACGCCGCGGACACCGCCCTGGAGGCCCGCGACGCGCGCACCGGAGACCTCGCCTGGACGGCGCCGTTCCCCGCCGGCTCCCGGTGCGCCCCCGTGCCCGTGGGCGCCCGGCTGCTCGCGATGTGCGCGACCGACGCCGAACTCGACGCCTCGGCGGTGCGCCACCCGGCCCTGTACCCCCTCGACCCGGACTCCGGCACCTGGGGCGAGGCCGTCGCGGTCGACGGACCCGCCGTGCCGGTGGGCGTCGCCGGCGGCCGGCTCGTCCTGCTCAGGGAACACCTGGAGGGCCCGGCGCTCACCGGGTACGACGCGGTGGTCCGGGTCGACCCGGCCTCCGGGAAGGTCACGGACGCCCCGCTGCCCACCACGTACGCGGGCACGCCCGGCATGGCGGACGGCACCGTGTACGTGAGCGGGCAGACCGGCCGCGTCACCGCGTTCGACCCCGCCACGGGCCGTGCGAAGTGGTCCCGGCAGACCAGCGTGGAGGGCGCGTCGGGCCCCGCGGCCGGGGACGGCGCCCTGTTCTTCAGCTCCGCCACCGGCCGGGTGGTCGCCCTCTCCCCGTCCGACGGCACGGTGCTGTGGGCGACGGACCCGAGGGCCGACGGCCTGACCGGCCAGGAGGGCGCGAGCCCCCGCGTGACCGTCGCCGGACGCGTCGTGGTCGTGGCGGCGGCCCGGAACACCCTCTTCGCCTTCGACGCCGGCCACCCGCCGCCCTCGGGCTGATCCGGCTCCGGCCCACGCGCTCCGCTTACAGTGGCCCGCATGAATCGCTGGACCGAACTGACCGGAGACACCTCGGGCGAGGACTACGCCGCCCGTTTCGCCGCCCTCGCCCGCAGCGGCAAGGACATGCACGGCGAGGCGCGGTTCTGCGCCGCGCTGGTGCCCGCCGGGGCGCGGGTGCTGGACGCCGGCTGCGGCACCGGCCGGGTCGCGATCCGGCTCGCGGAGCTCGGGTACGACTGCACCGGGGTGGACGTCGACGCCTCGATGCTGGCCGTCGCGCGCAAGCAGGCGCCCGGACTGCCCTGGTACCGGGCCGACCTCGCCGCGTTCGACCCGGCTGCGCTCTCCGTGGAACCGGGGTTCGACCTCGTCGTCGCCGCGGGCAACGTGATGGCGCTGGTCGCCCCCGGTACCGAGGCCACCGTCGTCGCCCGCCTGGCCGGGGCCCTGCGCCCGGGCGGCCTGCTGGTCGCCGGGTTCGGCCTGGACGAGGCCCACCTCCCCGTACCGCCCGGCCTCACGCTCGACGAGTACGACGCCCACTGCGCCGCCGCGGGGCTCACCCCCGTCGACCGCTTCGCCACCTGGGACGCGGCCCCGTACGACGGCGGCGGCTACGCGGTCAGCGTCCACCGGCGGCGGAACGGTGCTTGAGGGCTGTCGCGGGTTCGTATTGACTTGGACTGGGTCCATCGTAGGATCGGTTCCGGCCGAAGCCAGGGCAGGACGCCCCTCCGGGCGAGACCGGCCAGGCCACCCGCCCGCACCTTCTCAGAGCACCGAGATCCGCCCCGTCCGGAAGGAATTCCATGACTGAGAACCACGACGCGATCGTCACCGACCCCAAGTCGGAGGAGGCCGGCGGCTGCCCCGTCGCGCACGGTCGCGCGCCGCACCCCACCCAGGGCGGCGGCAACCGCCAGTGGTGGCCGGAGCGGCTCAACGTGCGGATTCTCGCCAAGAACCCCGCCGTGGCCAACCCGCTCGGCGAGGACTTCGACTACGCCGCGGCCTTCAACGCGCTCGACCTGCCCGCCGTCAAGCGGGACATCGCCGAGGTGCTGACCACCTCGCAGGACTGGTGGCCCGCCGACTTCGGCAACTACGGCCCCTTCATGGTCCGGATGGCCTGGCACAGCGCCGGCACGTACCGCATCAGCGACGGCCGCGGCGGCGCCGGCTCCGGCCAGCAGCGCTTCGCCCCCCTCAACAGCTGGCCGGACAACGCGAGCCTCGACAAGGCGCGCCGCCTGCTGTGGCCGGTCAAGAAGAAGTACGGCAAGAACCTCTCCTGGGCCGACCTGCTCGTCCTCACCGGCAACGTCGCCCTGGAGACCATGGGCTTCAAGACCTTCGGCTTCGGCGGCGGCCGCGTTGACGCCTGGGAGCCCGACGAGGACGTCTACTGGGGCCCCGAGACCACCTGGCTCGGCGACGAGCGCTACACCGGCGACCGGGAGCTGGAGAACCCGCTCGGCGCCGTGCAGATGGGCCTCATCTACGTCAACCCGGAGGGCCCCAACGGCAACCCGGACCCGATCGCCGCGGCCCGCGACATCCGCGAGACGTTCCGCCGCATGGCGATGAACGACGAGGAGACCGTCGCCCTGATCGCCGGCGGCCACACCTTCGGCAAGACGCACGGCGCCGGTCCCGCCGACGCCGTCGGCCCCGACCCCGAGGCGGCCCCGATGGAGCGCCAGGGCCTCGGCTGGGAGAGCTCGCACGGCACCGGCAAGGGCGGCGACACCATCACCAGCGGCCTCGAAGGCATCTGGACGGACACCCCCACCACCTGGGACAACAGCTTCTTCAACATCCTCTTCGGCTACGAGTGGGAGTTGTTCAAGAGCCCGGCCGGCGCCCACCAGTGGCGCCCGAAGGACGGCGCGGGCGCGGGCACCGTGCCCGACGCGCACGACCCGTCGAAGAGCCACGCCCCGACCATGCTCACCACCGACCTGTCGCTGCGCTTCGACCCGGCGTACGAGCAGATCTCGCGGCGCTTCCACGAGAACCCGCAGGAGTTCGCCGACGCCTTCGCCCGCGCCTGGTTCAAGCTGACCCACCGCGACATGGGACCGGTCGTCCGCTACCTCGGCCCCGAGGTCCCGCAGGAGACCCTGATCTGGCAGGACCCGCTGCCCGAGCGCACCCACGAGCTGATCGACGCCGCCGACGTCGCGGCGCTCAAGGAGAAGGTCCTCGCCTCCGGCCTGTCCGTCTCCGAGCTGGTCTCCACCGCCTGGGCCTCGGCCTCGTCCTTCCGGGGCAGCGACAAGCGGGGCGGCGCCAACGGCGCGCGCATCCGCCTCGAACCGCAGAACGGCTGGGAGGTCAACGACCCGGACCGCCTCGCGGGCGTCCTGCGTACGCTCCAGTCCGTCCAGGAGTCCTTCAACGCCGAGCAGCAGGGCGGCAAGCAGGTCTCCCTCGCCGACCTGATCGTCCTCGCGGGCGCCGCCGGGGTCGAGAAGGCGGCCAAGGACGCCGGTACGGACATCGAGGTGCCGTTCACCCCGGGCCGGGTCGACGCCTCGCAGGACCAGACCGACGTGGAGTCCTTCGTCGAGCTGGAGCCGGTCGCCGACGGCTTCCGCAACTTCCTGGGCAAGGGCAACCGGCTGCCCGCCGAGTACCTGCTGCTCGACCGGGCGAACCTGCTGAACCTGAGTGCGCCCGAGATGACGGTCCTCGTCGGCGGGCTGCGCGTCCTGGGCGCCAACCACCAGCAGACCTCGCACGGTGTGCTCACCGACGCCCCGGGCACGCTGACCAACGACTTCTTCGTCAACCTGCTCGACATGGGCACGACGTGGAAGTCGACGGCCGACGACCAGAGCGCCTTCGAGGGCCGGGACGCCGTCACCGGTGAGGTCCGCTGGACCGGTACCCGTGCCGACCTGGTCTTCGGCTCGAACTCCGAACTGCGCGCCGTCGCCGAGGTCTACGCGAGCGACGACGCCAAGGAGAAGTTCGTGCGCGACTTCGTCGCCGCCTGGGACAAGGTCATGAACCTGGACCGGTTCGACCTCGTCTGATCCGATGACGCCGCAAGGGCCGGCCCCCGAGGAGGGGGACCGGCCCTTGCCGTCGTCCGGATGCCGTCAGGCGGTGGCCACCGCGAAGACGTGGATGATCCCGCCGTCCGTGGTGCCCGGCAGCGTCACGGACGCGAGCCGCTTCCCGGCCTGGAGCGCGATGGGCGCGGTCGTGAAGACCTCGGTGCCCACCGGGTCCTTTCCGCCGCCCTGCACATCGCGGTACTCGGTGTGCACCGCCACCGTGTTCCCGTACGACGGCTGCTGCGAGCCGCCGCCCAGCGTCCAGTCGCTGAAGCCGATCTCGGCCCGCTGCGTGGTGCCGTCGGTGTACGTGAGCGTCACCGTGCCCGACGCCTTGCCCTCGGCGGCGCTGCCGAGGAACGCCAGCTCCGTGTCACCCTCGTCCGAGGCGACGTCCAGCACCTGGGGGGTCGTCCCGGTCACCTCGATGTTGTCCGGGTCACCGGCCTTCACCTTCGGCCAGCTGAAGTCGAAGCCGCCCGAGGAGACCGTGGCGCCCGGCTCCGCACCGGCCGCCGCCAGCGCCTGGGCCGAGTAACTCCAGCCCTCACCGTCGAAGTTGGCCTGTGGGTTCTCGTCGTCCGCCGAGATCCCGGTGCTGTTGCGGTTCCACAGCAGACCGTTCTTCTCGGCGACCGTCACCGCCGCCGACGTCTTCGGCAGGTCCGCACCCGACGAGGACGTGAGCGTCACCGGGACCGTGTAGTAGCCCTCGGCGGTGTCCTTCCCCGCCGCCACGGTGAGCTTGGCCTGCGCCGCGCCGCTCGCCGGGACCGTGAAGTCGCCCTCGGACGGGCTCACGGTGACCCCGTCCGGCGCGTCCGCCGTCCAGTGCACGGTGGTGGCCTTCGTCTCCAGGCTCTGCACCTTGACCACGGTCTGCGCGCCCTCGCCGCCCGGTTCGACCTTCAGCTGGTCGGGGGAGGCCCCGGTGAAGTACTTCAGCCCGCCGCCGGGGAAGGACGGCGGCGCGTCGGCCGGTGCGCTGCCCCAGGAGGTGTCGGGCTCGGTGCCGAGCGTGAAGTCCAGCCGCCCGCCGTGCTCCACGAGCGAGTCACCGACCCACGCCTTCGTGGACGTGCGGCCGTTCACCTTCAGCCCGTGGATGTACGTGTGGTCCGCCGACGCGGCCGGTGCCTCGATGGTGATCCGCTTGCCGTGCCCCGTGTGCACGACCGCGTGCGGGAACAGCGGCGCGGTCAGCGTCAGATCGGCGCGGCTCGGGTTCTGCGGGTACACGCCGAGCGCCGAGAAGACGTACCAGGACGACATGGTCCCCGCGTCGTCGTTCCCCGGAATCCCGCCGGGACCGTCGGTCCACAGCTGGTCCAGCTCGGCGCGGACCGTCTCCTGCGTCTTGTACGGGGCGCCGAAGTAGTTGTACAGGTAGGGCGCGTTGATGTCGGGCTCGTTCGTCGGGTCGTAGCGCGTGGCGTCCTTCGCCGAGAAGTCGAACTTCCCGTCGGGCGTGCGGAAGAACGCGTCCAGCCGCTCCGTGGCGCGCTCGTTGCCGCCCATCGCACCGGCGAGACCGGCCACGTCGGAGTAGACCATCCAGGTGTACCGGGCGCTGGTGCCCTCCACGAACCCGGCGCCGGTGCCGGGGGTGAAGGTGCCCGCCCAGCTGCCGTCGGACTTCCGGTCGCGTATGTACCCGCCGTGCTCGGTGGCGTTGGCGTCGAACACGTTCGTCCAGTTGCCCGACCGGTCCAGGAACATCTTGGCGTCGCCCTTGTGGCCCAGCCGCCGGGACAGCTCCGACAGACCGTAGTCGGCCGCCGCGTCCTCCAGCGTCTCGGCCGCCCCGCCCCAGCAGTGGCAGTTGTCCGCCGGTACGTACCCGAGCTCCAGGTACTTGTCCAGCGCGGGGCGCTGGCCCACGCACTCGACGTTGCAGCCGGCGCTGTCGGAGTCGTTGGCGGTCGGCACGGTCGCCGCCTTCACCAGCGACTTCAGCGCGCCCTCGACGTCGAAGTCACGGCCGCCGAAGGCGTAGATCCCGGCGAGCGCCGCGTCGGACGGGTCGCCCGACATCACGCTCGTCTTGCCGTTCTCCAGCAGCCAGCGGTCCCACTCGCCGTCCCGCTGGTTCGCGTAGTTGAACAGGGACTGCGCGTAGTCGCTGCCCGCCCTCGGGTTGAGCAGCGCCATCAGCTGCACCTGCGCCCGGTACTGGTCCCAGCCCGAGAAGGTGCCGTACTGCTCCTTCTGCCCCTTGGCGAGCCGGTGCGGCTTGCGGTCGGCGCCGAGGTAGCGGCCGTCCACGTCGCTGGTCAGGGTCGGCTCCAGCATGGAGTGGTACAGCGCGGTGTAGAACGCGGTGCGCTGCGTGTCGGTGCCGCCGCCGATCTCGACGGCCTTCAGCGCCTTGTTCCAGTTGGCCGCCGCCCGCCGCTTCACCGAGTCGAAGCTCCGGCCGGGCCCGTTCTCCTTGCGGAGGTTGGCCTCGGCGTTCGCGGCGCTCACGTACGAGACGGCGACCCTGACGCGCGCCTCGGTGGTGCCGTCCGCGAAGGTGACGTACCCGCCGGAGCCCTTGCCCTCGACCGCGTTGCCGGACGAGCTGTAGCCCGTGCCGCCGGAGGCGGAGGTGGAGCCGGGGGTGAGCGTGCCGTCCTTCCAGGTGCCGACCTTCGCGAAGGGCTGGTCGAAGTGGGCGGTGAAGTACAGCGTGTAGAGGTCCTTGCGGTTGTTCGCGCTCTGCGGTCCGCAGAAGTTGCCGGCCGTGACCGAACCCGTCACCGTCCGCGCGGCCTTGTCGATCCGCACGGTGGCGTCGGTGCTGCCGGTCTCCGAGTTGGAGGTGCGGAAGAGCAGGCTGGCGGGCTTGTCCGCCGGGAAGCCGAACTTCCCCGACCCCGTCCTGGCGGTCGTGGTCAGCGCCGCCGAAGCACCGCCGGCCAGGCCGACCCGGTAGTACCCGGGGGTGGCCGTCTCGTCGTCGTGCGAGAAGTCGCTCGCGTACTTCGCGTCCTTGGTGTCCGAGGTGGGGGAGGAGTCCACGTCTCCCACGTACGGCATGATCGGGATGTCGCCGTTCGCGCCCGAGCAGCCCACACCGTTGAGGTGGGTGAGGCTGAAGCCGCGGATCTTCTTCGCGTCGTACTGGTAGCCGCCGGGAGCGGGCGTCGAGACCTGCTTGCCCCTCGAATTCTGCGGGCTCCACGCCAGCATGCCGAACGGCTGCACGGCGCCCGGGTAGGTGTTGCCCGCGTTGGACGTGCCGATGAGGGGATCGACGTACGACACCGGGTTCTTCACGAGGTCCCTGCCCGGCGCGGCCGAAGCGGGGGCGGTGGCGACCGCGAGCCCCGCGACGGCCATCGCGGCGGCCGTGACGGAGCCCACGGCCCGGATCGCGGTGTGCGTACGACGTTTGTGCGTCTGTGGCACCGTTCCTGCCCTTCTGATGTGACGGACGGTCAACGCGGCGCGAGGCCGGCGCCGTGACCGAGGAGGAACGGCGTCGCCCCGACAACGTTGTCAACGACGTGAGGATGCTCCTCCTGCCGGTCCGGGGTGTCAAGGCTCTCCGGAATCCATCCGTCCGGCCGGGCTGTCCGCGTACAACAGCCCGGCCCGCGCACCCGGTTGCGGCCCGTCAGCGCAGGGACGCCGGAAGCGCCTCCCGGTGCAGGACGCCCAGCCGCTGCGTGGCCCGGGTCAGCGCCACGTACAGGTCGCTGGTGCCGAACCGGCCGGGCTCCACCACCAGGACGTGGTCGAATTCGAGGCCCTTGGCCTGCCGGGGCCCCAGCAGCACCACCGTCCGGGTCAGATCCGGCTCGCCGCCGGGCACGATCCCGTCCATCGGCGCCGCGATCTCCTCGTGCAGCTCGCGCGGCGCGATCACCGCGAGGCGCCCCTCGGCGGGCGTCAGCTCCCCGACCGCCCGCGCCACCGCGCCCGCCAGATCCGCCCCCGCGTCCCGCACCCACGGCACCTCGCCCGTGGAGCGCACCGACCCCGGCGGCTCGAACGACGGGTCCACGGCCCGCAGCACCTTCGCCGCGACCTCCATCACCTCGGCGGGCGTACGGTAGTTGACCCCGAGCCGCACGTGCTCGTACCGGTCGCCCACGTACGGCTCCAGGATCTCCCGCCACGAGCCGACCCCGGCCTCCTCCGAGGTCTGCGCCGGGTCGCCCACCAGCGTCATCGACCGGGTCGGCGACCGCCGCATCAGCAGCCGCCACGCCATCGGCGACAGCTCCTGCGCCTCGTCCACGATGATGTGCCCGAACGCCCACGTGCGGTCGGCGGCGGCCCGCTCGGCCGCGCTGCGGTGGTCGGCCTCCTCCTGGCGCTCCGCCATCCGCTCCGCGTCGATGACGTCGTGGGCGGCGAGCAGCTCCGACTCCTCGTCCTCGAACTCGAAGGACTCCGAGCCCCGGGACAGTTCGAGAACGCCCTGGGCGTACGCGATCCGCTCCTGGCGCTCCGCCTCGGCCGCCGCCCGCTCGGCGCTGTCGTCCACCCCGAGCAGCTCGGCGGCCTCGTCCAGCAGCGGCACGTCGGCCGGTGTCCACGCCCCGTCGCCGGGCGCCCGCCGGATGGCCGCCGCGTCCGCCTCCGGCAGGTGCACCGGCTCGGCCAGGTAGTCGGCGAGGAAGCCCTCGGGGGTGAGGGCCGGCCACAGCCCCTCGATCGCGGTGTGCACCTCCTGGCTGACGGCGACCGCCTTGCCGAGCTGGGCGACGTCGTCCGGGCCCAGGAAGTTCGGCCCGCCGTACGGGTCGGCGCCGATGCGCTCGGTGAGCTGGGCGGTCAGCGCGTCGATGATCCGGAAGGCGAAGTGCGGCCGGGCGAGGTTGTGCGGCAGCCGGGTGTCCCGGGCCCCCTGCCGGGCCTCGTAGGCGATCTCCCAGTCCAGGACCAGGTCGCCGTCGTCGTGCGGGACGACCAGCGGGGCGCCCGGCTCGGGCAGCAGCTGCCGGTCCCGCACGGCGAGCGCCAGCGCCTCCGCCATGGACGCGCCTCCCTTCACGGCCGCGGCCCGGGGCGTGTCCGTGCCGCGCGCGTGGACGCCCGGGTACAGCTCGGCCTGGGTGGCGAGCAGGACGCCGGTCTCACCGAGCGAGGGCAGCACCTCGCCGATGTAGCTGAGGAAGGCCGGGTTCGGGCCCACGATGAGGACCGCCCGCTTGGCCAGCAGCTCCCGCTGCTCGTACAGCAGGAAGGCCGCCCGGTGCAGCGCGACGGCCGTCTTGCCGGTGCCCGGCCCGCCCTCGACCACCAGGACGCCCCGGTGCGGCGCCCGGATGATGCGGTCCTGCTCCGCCTGGATGGTCCGCACGATGTCCGCCATGCGTCCGGTGCGCGCCGAGTTCACCGCGGCGAGCAGGACCGTGTCGCCGCTCGGGTCCTCGAAACCGGTGCGTTCCTGGTCCCCGACGTCCAGGATCTCGTCGTGCAGCTCGGTCACCGTGCGGCCCTCGGTCGTGAGGTGGCGGCGTCTGCGCAGGCCCATCGGGGTGTGATGGGTGGCGAGATAGAAGGGGCGGGCGACCGGGGCGCGCCAGTCGATCAGCAAAGGCGTGTGCTCGCTGTCGTCCTCTCGGATTCCGATACGGCCGATATGGTGCGTGTCGCCGTCCGTGAGATCGATACGGCCGAAACAGAGTGAGCCGTCCACCGCGTTCAGAGCGGCGAGCAGTCCGGAGCGCTCGGCGACCAGGACATCGCGTTCGAGGCGGGCCTGCTGGCCGGTGCCGACCGGCGTCAGGGCGTCCTGGACCTGCTCGGCGGCGTCACCGCGCAGGACGTCGACGCGGTGGTGGAGCCGGTCGATGTATTCCTGTTCCTTCTGCAATTCGGCGCTTTCCCGAGTTGACAAAACAGCTCCCTGACGGATATGGTGATTCTTGTTGGCCCCCGGTGCGGGGCCTTTTCTGTGGGTGCACAGAATCACTCAATATACGTGGGCAAATCCCCGGTCCGCAATTTCGGACCGGGGATTTCTCTTTGCCCTGGGAGTCCCGGGCCGCGTCTACCCCAGGACCTCGCGCAGCCGTGCGGCGTACGCCCGGGGGTGGGTGGTGTTTCCGTTGTGCCCGCCGGGGAAGGTGACGAATTCCCGCCCCACCAGCCCGGCCAGCCGCTGCGCGCACTGTCCGACGAAGACGTCCGGTGCGGTGATGGCGCCGCCGGCGGGCACGATGCGCACCGGGGACGTCCGCAGCGCCTCCCGGTCGAGTTCGGCCTCGATGACGGCCGTGAAGTCGCGCGCGATGAAGAAGCCGAAGTCGGCGGCCCGCTCCGGGGTGAGCGGCATGGGCGTCAGGTCCGGCTCGGTCTCCTGGCGGGCCGGGTCGATGCCGAGGACCCGGGCGATCTCCGGGAGCGCGGCCCGCAGCCCGCTCTCGCGGTACTTCTCCTGGAGGTGGGTGAGTTCCGCCGCGTGCCCGGCGCGCGGGCCTGCGGGCAGCAGGGAGGGGGAGACCGGGTCGTGCGCCACGAGGGTGCGCAGCCGGCCGGGGTGGGCCACCGCGAGGTGGAGCCCGATCGCGGCGCCCATGCTGCATCCCAGCATCAGGGCGGGCTCGTCGGTGAGTTCGGCCAGCAGTCGGTGCACGTCGTCGGCGTGCTGCTCCATGGTCACGCCGCGCTCGGGGCCGGCGAGCGTGCTGCGGGACAGGCCCCGGCGGTCGTAGGTGACCACGGTGTACCGGTCGGTGAGGTGGTCGACCAGGTCGGTGCTCCGGCCGGCGCCGCCCTCGCCGCTCTGCGACAGGAGCAGCAGGGGGCCGGTGCCCCGGACCTCGTAGTAGAGGGTGGCGCCGTCGGTGTCGAGGAACATCGGGGTCTCCCGGTCGGTGAGGTGGCCGGCGCGGAGGGCGCCGGCGGGTGCCCCCGACCGTACTCCATCTCTTTAGATGCATCAATAGAGATGCATCTAAAGAGATGTATCGGTAGTGATGGGCAGAGGTAGGGTTCGGCCATGAGTGCTGAGATGACACCGGTCCGGTTGTTCCTGCTCGGGCGGACGCTGATGAAGATCGGTGAGGAAGCGCTGCCGGAGCCGTCGTCCGCCGCCGGCGCGGCGAAGCGCGGAGGCACCCGGGCCGCCCTGGTCGTACTGAGCGACGTCCTGGGGCACCAGGACACCTCCGTGAGCGAGATCGCCGGGCGCACGGGCCTGCCGCAGAGCCAGGTGTCCGGTGCCGTGGCCCGGCTGAAGGAGACCGGATCGTTCGTGACGGCTCCCGATCCGGCGGACGGCAGGCGGCAGCTGATCCGTACGGCCTCCGAGGCCTCGGAGCGGGTGGCCGAGGTGCGGGCCGCCCGGATCGACGGCGCCCTGAGCGCGGCGCTGGGCACGGACGACCCGGAGACGCTGCGCACGGTCGGCGAGGCACTCGACGTGCTCGCCCGGCACCTCGCACCGGAGGCGGCGGGCCGCCTCCGGCCGTGAGGCGCGCGGGCTCAGATCTCCTTCAGTAGCGCGTCCGTCGTCGTCACGACCGCGCAGCGGCCCGCCGCCCAGCGCAGCGCCATGTCGTGGTCCTCGCGCGAGAAGTCCGCGACCGCGTCGGCCACCACGAACGCCTGGATGTCCCGCATCCACGCGTCGGCCGCGCTCATCAGCACGCCGATGTGCGCGTACACACCGGTGATCACCAGCTGGTCGCGGCCGTCGTCGCGGATGAGGGATTCCAGCTCGGTGCGGACGAAGGCGCTGTACTTCCACTTGGTGAGCACCGTGTCGCCCGGCGCCGGCGCCACCTCGGCCGGTGCGGCCAGGGCCTCCGGATCGTCCGCCATCCCCGGCCCCCAGAAGTCCAGCTGAAGACCGCGCTCTTCGGCGCTCTGCCCGCCGCGCTGCGCCGAGTGCACCACCGGGATGCCGGCGCGGCGCGCGGCCTCCATCACCCGGGCGGTGTTCGCGAGCATGCCGGTCAGCGGCTCCTCGCCGGGGCGGTACGCGCGCAGGAAGTGGTTCTGGAGGTCGTGGACGAGCAGCACGGCGCGCGCCGGGTCGACGGTCCAGCCGACCCGGTTCGCCGGGAGCTCGCCGGCGCCGGGCAGGGGATAGGGGGCGATGGCGGGAAGTGCCATGGGAGCAGCCTTTCGGTGCCGCGCGGAGCGGACTCAGTTCTGAACGGGGGGAGTTGACGCGGTGACGGGTGCCGCATCGGTGCGCAGGCCCTTCTTGCTGACCTTGCCGATCCCCGTCTGCGGGAAGGCGTCCACGAACTCCACGAGGTCGGGCACCTTGTACGCGGCGATTCCGTGTGCGCGCACATGCCGCTTCACGGCGAGCGCCCCGGGCGGTTCGGCGCCCTCGCGCAGGATGACGTACGCCAGGGTGCGTTCACCGAGATACGGGTCGGCCACACCGACCACCGACACGTCGTGCACCGACGGGTGGGCGAGGATGATGTTCTCGATCTCCTCGGGCGCGACCTTCTCGCCGCCCCGGTTGATCTGGTCCTTCGCCCGCCCCTCCACGACGAGATGGCCGCTCGGGGTACGGCGCACGATGTCGCCCGTGCGGTAGAACCCGTCCTCGGTGAACGCGGTCCTGTTGTGTTCGGGGGCGCGCCAGTAGCCGCGGATCGTGTACGGGCCCCGGGTCAGCAGATGCCCGAACTGCCCGTCGGGGACCTCTTGTCCGGCGTCGTCAACGATGCGGATCTCGTCGTCCTCGGAGATCGGACGGCCCTGGGTGGAGACGATCGTCTCGTGGTCGTCGTCCAGCCGGGTGTAGTTGACGAGTCCCTCGGCCATCCCGAAGACCTGCATCAGCCGGCAGCCGAGCGCCGGTTCGAGGCGCCGGGCCGCCGTCTCGCTGTACTTGGCGCCGCCGACGAGGACCAGACCGAGGCTCGACAGGTCCTGCTCCGCCGAGGCCGCCGCGTCCGTCCACACCAGGGCGAGCGGCGGGACCATGCCCGTCATGGTGACGCGCTCCCGCTCGATGACCGGGAACGCGGTGGCCGGGTCGGGGCGCGGGCACAGGACGACGGTGCCGCCCGCGTACAGCGTGCCGAGCCAGCCGGGCGAGCTCATCGGGAAGTTGTGCGCGGCGGGCAGGACCACCAGGAAGCGGGTGTCCGCGTCGACGCCGCAGATCTCGTTGGAGCCGCGCAGCGAGTAGATGTAGTCGTCGTGCGTACGGGGGATGAGCTTGGGCACCCCCGTGGTGCCCCCGGACAGCTGGAGGAAGGCCAGGTCGTGCGGCTCGGGCCCGTCCTCGGGCTCCCCGTCCGCGTCGCACGGCACGTCGGACAGGGCGGTGTGCTCGCCCGGGTCGCCGACGACGAACACGTGCTTCAGGGTGGGCGCCTGCTCCCGGACGGCGGTGGCCAGCGCGCGGTGGTCGAATCCGGCGTGCTGGTCCGGGACGACGTAGGCGACGGCCTCGGCGAAGGAGCAGAAGTAGCCGATCTCCGTCTCGCGGTGGGCGGGCAGCGCGTAGACGGGGAGTGCGCCGATGCGGAAGAGGGCGAAGACCACCTCGGCGAACTCGGCGATGTTGGGCAGCTGGACGACGACCCGGTCGCCCCTGGCTATCCCGCGCGCCCGGAAGCCGGCCGCCAGCCGGGCCGCGCGCTCGTCCAGCTCCCGGTACGTCCAGGCGCGGCGCGTGGGCGCGGGGTCGATCAGCGCGACGCGGTCGCCGTGGGCCTCGGCCCGTTCGCGCAGCATGCTCGTGAAGGTCTCGCCGCGCCAGTGCCCTGCCGCGCGGTAACGGGCGGCGAACTCGGCGGGCCAGGTCGGGGCGTCTTCGTACGGTGAGGCGGTCATCGATCCACGTCTCCAGGGGGAGGGCCGTTTGCGGGGTGCCGGGCGGACGGGTCAGGCGCGCAGCGTGGCGCCGCCGTCGACGTACAGGTCGTGCAGGGTGATGTGGCGGGCCCGGTCGGACACGAGGAAGGCGACCGCCTCGGCGATGTCCGCCGGTTCGGCGATCCGGCCGAGCGGGATGCCCGTGCGGTAGCTGGCCAGGTCGCCGGCTATGACGCGCTGCGCGGCGGGCCCGTCGTCGTGGGCTTCCCCGGCGGGCCACATCCCGCGCTGCATGTCGGTGAGCGTGGAGCCGGGCGACACGGTGTTGCAGCGGACGCCCCGGGGGGCCAGTTCCAGGCCGAGGCACTTGGTGAACATGACGGCCGCGGCCTTCGACGCGGCGTACGCCGCCATGGTCGTACGGGGGATGCCGGCCGCGTTGGACGCGACGGTGACGATGCTGCCCGCGCCCCGGTCCGCCATCCGGCGCGCGACGGACCGCGAGACGTGGAACACCCCGTCGGTGTTCACGGCGAAGGTGGCCCGCCAGTCCTCGTCGGTCAGCTCGGTGACGGGTGAACAGCGCAGTATCCCGGCGACGTTGACCGCGATGTCGAGGGCGCCGAGCGTGTCCTCGGCCTCGCCGACCAGGGCCTCGACGGCCGCCGCGTCCGTGACGTCCAGGGCCCGGGCGACGACGCTCCCGTCGTGCTCCCGAGAGAGGGCGCCGACACCCTCCCGGTCCGCGTCGGTCGCCAGGACCCGGCAGCCGCGCGCGACGAGGGCCCGCACGACCGCCTCGCCTATGCCGCGTCCGGCTCCCGTCACGAGGGCCAGCCGGCCGGTGAGTTCCTGTTCGGCGGGGGCGGAGGCGGTGGGGCGAAGAGAGGGAGAGGCGGAATGCGGCGCCATGGTCCTGGGATCTCCAAGCGACGGTGAACGGGGACGGGAACACTTAGGTAAGCCTAACCATAGAGTGATCACGGAGACGAGGGGGCGGGAACCGGCGATCCGGCCGCCCGGGCAGCATGGGATGTCCCTTTTATTCACATATAGGCAAAAGGTCAATTGAGGGCGATCGGGACCGTTTTGATGCTGTCAGATGTGCCCAAAACGGACGAATATGCACATTGCGCTTCCAGTGGGCAGCGTCACGTCGGCCGTTTCTGACGCACGATCCGATCTCCCGGTTCCCAGTCGTGCCAAGAAATTTGACTTCCCCCGGCGCGGGCGATCATGAGTATTTCCTTTGATTGATCTTGCAAAACAATT
The DNA here is from genome assembly GCF_042669245.1 of Streptomyces sp. NPDC057249. Lineage (NCBI taxonomy): Bacteria > Bacillati > Actinomycetota > Actinomycetes > Kitasatosporales > Streptomycetaceae > Streptomyces > Streptomyces sp. NPDC057249. The sequence continues at coordinate 82,763 of NZ_JBHUXS010000023.1, forward strand.
GTGATCAGCAATTCCGGGCTTGTTCCGGCCGTCGTTTCTCGCTTACGGTCCCGTCATCAATCCGGATGGAACGCCGAATCCTGCCGCCGTCCGGTAACCCGACCACTCACGTACGGCAGGAGCGGGGGACCCAGGTTTGCCGCCGGTCCGGAATCCGGAGCGGCTAGGGGTGAAGTCGCCATGCGCGACCGGACATCTCCAGTCCGAACCCGACAGCTCACCTCGCAGGCGACGGAGAGGAAATACGCCATGCCCCTCACGGGTAAGCACCGTCGTGCCAAGTCCGCGTCCCTGACCCGCGGTTTCATCGCCGTCAGCGCGGGCGGAGCCGTTCTCGCGCTCCCCCTGATCACGGCCGGATCGGCCTCCGCCGCCCCCGCCAAGACCGTCGTCGCCGAAAAGGCCGCGGCCCCGACTTCCGTCGCCGGCAAGGAAATTGCCGTGCGCAAGGCCGCGCCCACCACCTATTCCGTGGTGTCCGGCGATTCGCTTTACAAGATCGCCCAGGGGCATTCCCTCAGCGGCGGCTGGGAGCGGCTGTACAAGGACAACCGCGGTGCTGTCGGCAGCAACCCCGACCTCATTCACCCGGGCCTGAAGCTCACCATCGGCGCCAAGTCCGAGACCGCCGCCCCTAAGGCCGCGGAGAAGAGCGCGTTCAAGGCGGAGACCGCCGAGAAGAACGGCGACACGGCCCCCCGCGCCGAGAGCGCCGACCGTGCCGACCGCTCCGAGCGCTCCGTCGTTCCGGTCGCCGCCGAGAAGCCCGCCGAGACCCAGGCGGCCGTCACGTACACCGACGACCTCGACGGCTGGATCAAGGAATCCCTGGCCGTCATGGCCGAGCAGGGCATCCCGGGCAGCTACGACGGCATCTACCGCAACATCATGCGCGAGTCCTCGGGCAACCCGATGGCGATCAACAACTGGGACATCAACGCCGTCAACGGCACCCCCTCCAAGGGTCTGCTCCAGGTGATCCAGCCCACCTTCGACGCCTACCACGTGCCCGGTACGTCGATGGACATCTACGACCCGGTCGCCAACATCACGGCCGCGTGCAACTACGCCGCCGCCACGTACGGCTCGATGGACAACGTCTTCGGCGCGTACTGATCCACACCGGCCCCGCGCTCGGGGCAGGGCCGTGAGCAGGGGTGGAAAGAAGCGGAACGCTTCTTTCCACCCCTTTCGCATGCCGTACCGCTCCTCCGCGGCCGGACCGCCGCGACCGCCCGTCCCGGAATGCGAGGGCGCGGCAGGGCGTGGATGCTGGAACGGTCAGCGTCTCTAGGAGGTCAGTCATGAGCATGCTCGACAAGATCAAGGACATGATCAAGGGGCATCCGGACCAGGCCCGCCAGGGAGTCGAGAAGGGCGGCGACTACGTCGACAAGAAGACCGGCGGCAAGTACGGCGGCCAGGTCGACTCCGCCCAGCAGAAGCTCAACGACCAGTTCGGCGACCGGCCGCCGGACGAGGGCCGGTAAGCGCCCGCACGGACCGTACGGGAGCGGTGGACGCCACAGCCGTGGCGTCCACCGCTCGCGCGCGTCGTGCCCCCGCCGGCCGCGCGGGCCGGAGGTGCCTCCGACGTGCCGCACCGGCCGCCCGGGAGCATCCTGACTGTGTGACCTGGCACGGCGCGGCCGGGCGGCTTCCGTCCGGCCCGAGCGACGGCCCGCCCGGAGGACCGGAGGACGGCCGGGCGCCGGACGACCTGTCCCTGGTGCTCGCCCAGTCCGTCGTGAACGCCATCGAGGCGGTCGGCGGCCGGGCCGGCGGGGTCTACCTCCCCTCGCGCACCCCCGGCCTGCTCCGGCTGGCCGTCCTCGCCGGGCTGCCCGGCCCCCTGTTCCGCCCCTGGTGGCGGATGCACGTGAACCGGCCGTTCCCCGTCGCCGAGGCGTTCCGCACCGGCAGCCCGGTCTACCTCGCCGACGCGGAGGACGCCATGCGGCGCTTCCCGCAGCTCATGGCCGGACTGCCGTTCCCCTTCGGCTCCCTGTACGTGCCGGTGCCGCGCCGCCGCGCACCGGTCGGCGTCCTCGTCGTCCTGCGCGCCGCGACCGGCGACGAGCCGGTCCCCGCCGCCGACCGGGACCGGCTCCAGCACATCGCCCACGGCCTGGGCGCCGAACTGGCCACCCTCGCGGAGGCGGGCATCCGGCCGGAGTGGGAGGGCGAGCCGCTCCCCGTCCAGCTGCCCGCCAGGACCTCCCCGCCCGTGCGCATCGGCCGCTTCGACTGGAACCTCGCCACGGGTGCCGTCGAGGCGGACGACGACCTGGCCGCGATCCTTGGCACCGGAGCCGGGCGATTCCCCGGCACCATCGGGGCCCTGGCCGCCCGGCTCGCACCGGAGGACGTCTACGGCCTCTGGGCGCTGGCCCGGCAGGCGGCGGACTCCGGCGGCCCCGTCGTACGCCGGATGCGGCTGCGCGGCCCGGACGGGCGCTCCCACCTGCTGGAGGTCTCCGGCCGCAGGCAGGACGACGAGGGACCCGCCGGGCACCTGACCGGCTTCCTGGTGGACCTGGGCATCGGTCCGGTCGTCGCCGAGGCCGCCGACCGGCTGCCGCGCGGCATCTTCTCGCTCGACCGCTTCGGCCGGATCACCTACGTCAACCCGCTCGCCGAGGACATGCTCGGCCGGCCCCGTGCCGCGCTGGTCGGCCGGGTGTTCTGGGAGGCACTGCCCTGGTTCGCGAACCCGGCCTACGAGGACCACTACCGGGCCGCGATGATCTCCGACGCCCCGGTCCACTTCCTCGTCCGCCGTGACCCGCCCCCCTGGCTCTCCGTCTCCCTGTACCCGGGGCACGACGGCCTGACCGCCGTCCTCACGCCCGCCGAGAAGCCCGCCTACGCCCCGGACTCCGTCGTCACGCCCGGACTCGGGCTCGGCTCACCGGCCGACCGGTCCGCCGCCCTCTACCGGCCGGTCGCCCTCGCCATCGCGCTCACCGAGGCCGTCACCGCCCGGCAGGTCTCCCGCGTGGTCACCGAGGAGCTGCTCCCGGCCTTCGGCGGCCGGCAACTGGCGATCTACCTGCTCAAGGAGGGCCACCTCTACCTGGAGTGGGAGACCGGCTTCCCGCCGGGCTTCCTCGACCGGTTCGACGCGGTCGGCCTGGACGCCCGCATCCCCGGCGTGGAGACGCTCACCACGGGCCGCCCCATCTTCTTCGAGTCGATGCAGCGCCTGGCCGCCGCCTACCCGGGCATTCCCATGGACGCCGACGTCGGCGCCCGCGCCTTCCTCCCGCTCATCGCTTCCGGGCGGCTCGTCGGCTCCTGCATCCTCGGCTTCGACCAGCCGCGCGGCTTCAGCCCGGAGGAGCGTACGGTCCTGACCGCCCTGGCCGGCCTCATCGCCCAGGCCCTCCAGCGGGCCCAGCGCTACGACACCGAGGCCGCCCTGGCCCGCGGCCTCCAGGACGCGCTGCTGCCGCACCGGCTGCCCGCCGTCCGCGGCATCGACACCCAGGGCCGCTACCTCGCCGGCACCCAGGGCATGGACGTCGGCGGCGACTGGTACGACGTGATCGAGACCCACGGCCGCCTCGCCCTCGTCATCGGGGACGTGCAGGGGCACGGCGTGGCCGCCGCCGCGACCATGGGCCAGCTCCGCAGCGCCGTACGGGCCTTCGCGCTCAGCGGCCACGACCCGCAGGAGGTCATGGGCGGCACCAACCGCCTGCTCATCGACCTGGACACCGGCCAGTTCGCGAGCTGCTGCTACATCGTCACGGACCCCGCCACCGGCCGGACGCACGCCGTGCGCGCCGGGCACCCCCAGCCCGTCCTGCGCCGGCCCGACGGCACCGCCGAGGTCATGGAGCTCCCCGGCGGCATCGTCCTGGGCATCGACGCCGAGGCCGCCTACCCCGTCACCGAACTGCACCTCGACCCCGGTGCCGCGCTCGCCCTGTACACCGACGGCCTGGTCGAACAGGCGGGCACGGACATCGACGTCGGGATCGAGCGGCTGCGCTCCACCCTCGCGGGCCTGGGCGCCGCCCCGCTCGCCGACACCGCCGACCACGTCATCCGCCGCGCCCGCCAGGCCGCGGACCGCCCCGACGACATCGCCCTGCTCCTCGCGGCCCGGTGGACCGGGCAGGACGGCGGATGAGCGGGGCGCCGCCCGTCCGCCTCCCTCAGCCGTAGCCCGGCCTCGCCCAGCCGCCGCCCGGCCGCCTTCCTCAGCCGCCGCCCGGCCTCCCTCAGGCGCCGCGCGGCGCCCGTACGGGCGCCGGAGCGGCGGACAGGGACACGGCCAGCTCCGCGACCGCCGGCAGATGGTCGTTCAGGAAGAAGTGCCCGCCCGGCAGGACCCGCATCGCGAACGGGCCGGTGGTCGTCTCACGCCACGGCCCCACGTCCTCCGGCGTCACCTCCGGGTCGCCGTCCCCGGTGAGGGCGACGACCGGGCACGACAGGAGACCGCCGCCCGGCACGTACCCCGCGACGGCCGCGTAGTCGGCGCGCAGCGCCGGCAGGATCACATCCAGGAGTTCCGGATCGGCCAGCACGGCCGGGTCCGTGCCGCCGAGCTCGCGGACCCGCGCGAGCAGCGCCTCGTCCGTGTCCGGCCCGCCGGAGCCGAGCCGCGAGGGCGCCCGCCGGCCGGACACCATCAGCGCCGCCGCCCCGTGGCCCGGTACGCCGGACAGCCGCAGCGCCACCTCGTGGGCGAGCGAGGCGCCCATGCTGTGCCCGAGGAGGACGCGCGGACCGGCCGGGGCGGGCCCGGCCGACAGGGCCTCCGCGATCAGGTCGGCGAGCCGGTGCAGATCGTCGAGGGGTTCCTCGCGGTAGCGGTCCTGCCGGCCCGGATACTGCACGGCGCGCACGTCCAGCGCGTCCCGCACGGTGTCGGACAGCGGGCGCCAGAACCCCGCCGCACCGCCCGCGTGCGGAAAGCACACCAGCTCGGCCCGGGCGTCCGTGGCGTGGTAGCGGCGCAGCCAGGCTTCCGGGCGCACGCCCGCTCCTCGGCCGGTCTCTTCGGTCTTCTGCTCGTGCATCGATCGCCTTCGGTTCTCACGTCTGGTGTACAGGGGGTCCACCGGCGGGCGGCGGACACGTTCCGGATCAGCGGCGCCGGGCGCCCGGCGCGGGCACCAGGCGGACCGCCGTGTTCAGCACATGGTCGATCGCGTCGCGCGAGGGATGCTCCGTGAGATTGGTGAGGAGCCGGGCCAGGGTGTTGAGCAGGGCGGGCGAGCCCATCACGTACCGGTTCAGCACCGGCTGGAAGCCCGACCGGCTGAAGATCAGATCGGCGGCCGTGTTGCCCAGCCGGTAGTAGCGGCCCCAGCGCCGGTTCATCTCGGCCGGGTAGTGGCGCAGCGCCCGTTCCCGCCGCGGCCCGGTGGGCAGCGCCAGCGCGAGCGCCGTCGTCTCGGCGGCGACCTCGCCCGCCTCCAGGGCCTGCCCGATGCCCTCGCCGTTCCACGGGCTGACCATGCCCCCGGAGTCACCGACGAGCAGGAGCCCCCGGGTGTACAGCGGGTGGCGGTTGAAGCCCAGCGGCAGGGCGGCGCTCCGCACCGGCCCCTCGGCGTTCTCCTCGCGCAGCCCCCACTCCTCGGGCGTGCGGGCGAGCCACCGGTCCAGCGTGGCCCGCAGGTCCGCGCTGCCGTGCCGGCGGTGGGGGAGCGCGCCCAGGCCGACGTTGACCCGGCCGTCCCCCATCGGGAAGATCCAGCCGTACCCGGGCAGATAGGCGTCGTTCCTCGGGAAGCGGAGGTCGGCCCACAGCTCCAGGAAGTCCTCCCGGGAGCGCTCCGGGCTGCGGTAGTAGCGCCGGGCGGCCGTGGCGATCTGCCGCTTGGCGTCCCGCTGGAGGCCCATGGCGAGGGCGATGCGCGCCGAGGCCCCGTCGGCGGCGATCACGACCGGGGCCCGGTGCACCACCGTGCCCGCCTCGGACACCGCCGTCACCCCGGTGATCCGGCCCGCCCGGTCGGTCACCGGTTCCCTCACCTTCACCCCGGTACGCAGCCGGGCTCCGGCCGCCACGGCGTGCCGGGCCAGGATGTCGTCGAAGTCGTGCCGGCTGCGGGTGAGCCCGAAGTCCGGGAAGCCGCCCAGCGCCGGCCAGTCGATCTCCACCTGCCGGGGACCGGCCACCCAGCGCATCCCGCGCGACCGGGTCCAGCCGGGGGCCTGGATGTCGACGCCCATGCGGATCAGCTGGTGCACCGCGCGCGGGGTGAGGCCGTCCCCGCACACCTTCTCGCGGGGGAAGCGGGACTTCTCCAGGAGCAGTACATCGACCCCGGCCCTCGCGAGGTGGTACGCGGCGGACGAACCGGCCGGGCCCGCACCGACCACGATGACCTGCGCCTCCTCGGCCGCGTCGTGAGCGGTCTCCTCGTCCGGCGACTGCTCGGCACGCGTCTCCCGCATGGGGCTCCCTCCTCGGTCCGGCGCCGCCGCCCGGGGACGACGACCCTGTACACCGCCATCCTGCCGGTTTCCCGGGCCCCGGGGAGGGTGATCGAAAGTGCCGGTGCCCGGTACCGGGCCGTTCATACACGGCAGGGTGACCCGAGGGCTGTCCCGTCGGCCGCGACGTCCCGCCGTTCAGCCCGGCGGCCTGCGCCCGGCATCGGCGAGCAGCCGCTCGATGCGGTCGAAGCGCTCGTGCAGCAGGCGCTCGGTGTCGTCGCGCATCCGGCGCGCGGCGTGCTCGGCCTCGGCGGCCAACCGGTGACGGCGCCGCTGCTCGTGCCCGACGAACCAGGTCGCGAGCGCCGCCGTGACCATCCCGTACGTCGTGATGCCGACACCCATCACGACGACGGCGACGATCCGCCCCCACAGCGTCACCGGGAAGAGATCCCCGTAACCGACGGTCGTCGCGGTCTCCACCGACCACCACAGCCCCCGCGGGTACGAGGTGATCGTGGCGTCCGGCGCGTGCCGCTCGGCCAGGACCACCAGCCAGGAGCCGGCCAGCACGGTCAGGGCGAGCAGCACCGTCGCCCAGCCCGCCGCCTTGAGATGCAGTGAGCGGTTCTCCCGGCCGAGCAGCAGCTCGACCGCCTTGGTCAGGAATACAGGCACCATTTCCGGATCATCGGGCGACGGCGGCGGCCCCGGCGCCCGGGCACGCGCCCGTCGCCCGCGCGTCACCCGATCGCGCCCGGCCCGGCCCGCCGGTCCACGCGGACCGGTCCCGCACGCCGATCGCCCTACGACGATCCGTGTTAAACCTGGATATGTGGGTGGCACAGGTCGATTCCGGGCGAGGTTTCACCGCTCCGCCTGGCGTCCGCAGCGACACGAGGGCGGCCGCCCGGGCGGTCACGCGCCCGCGCCCTCCGAGCCGCCGTCCGGGCGGACCTCACCGGGGCGCGGTCTGCGCTCCCTGTTCAGCGTCCGGACCGTCGCCGGGCAGTTCTTCGTCCTCATGCTCGGCATCGTCGTCCTGCTCGACGCCGCTGCCGTCGTCGCCCTCGTCGTCCAGGGCCGGCGCGACAGCATGAGCGCGGCGCGGGCCCAGTCGCGCAGCGTCGCGGAGACCTTCGCGCACGCCCCGGGCGTGGCGGCGGCGCTCGACAGCAAGGACCCCACGGCCGTCCTCCAGCCGCGCGCCGAGGATATCCGGAAGAGCACCGGCGTCGAATTCGTCATCGCGGCCGGCACCAACGGCATCCGCTACACCCACCCCGACATCGCGCTCATCGGCAAGGAGATCCCCGGCCCCTACAAGGACGCCCTGGACGGCGAGCCGGTCACCCGGACCGTCTCCGCCAGCCGGGGCAAGGCCGTCGTCTCGGCGGTCCCCGTCCCGCGGCGGGACGGAACGGTCGCCGGGCTGGTCGCGGTGGGCATCAAGGCCGAGGCCGTGAACAGGCTGGCGTACCCCAGCATCCCGCTCACCGTCGGCGCCGGGGTCGCCGCCCTCGCCCTGACCACCGTGGGCGCCGCCCTGGTCAGCCGCCGGCTCAGCCGCCAGACGCGCGGCCTCGGCCCGGCCGAGATGACCCGGATGTACGAACACCACGACGCCGTGCTGCACGCCGTGCGCGAGGGCGTCCTCATCATCGGCGCCGACCACCGGCTGCTGCTCGCCAACGACGAGGCCCGGCGGCTGCTCGATCTCCCGGCGGACGCCGAGGGCCGCGCGGTGACCGATCTCGGGCTGGCGTCCGGCACCGCGGAGCTGCTGGCCTCCGGGCAGGTCGCCACGGACGAGCTGCGGCCCGCCGGGGACCGGCTGCTCGCCGTCAACCTCCGCCCCACGGAGGAGCGCGGCGGCCAGCCCGGCATGGTCGCCACCCTCCGTGACACCACCGAACTCCGGGCCCTCACCGGCCGGGCCGAGACCGTACGGGAACAGCTGACGCTCCTGTACCGGGCGGGCGCCCTGATCGGGACCACCCTCGACGTCACCACCACCGCCCAGGAACTCGCGGACGTCGCCGCCCCCGGATTCGCGGACTGCGTGACGGTCGATCTGGCCGACGCCGTCCTGCGCGGCGGGGAGCCGAGACCGCCCACGGGCGACACCCTGGAGCTGCGTCGCACCGCCGTCCGCACCGCCACCGAGGACCACCCGCTCCTTCCCGCCGGGAACGTCGTCGGCTACCGGCCGACCACCGCCGAGGGCCTGGGCTCCGCCGCCGGGCACACCTGGATCGTCTCCGACCTGGCCACCTCCCGGCAGTGGCGGGAGGCCGAACCGGACCTGGCCGACCGCCTCCTGCGCCACGGCTACCACTCACTGCTCTCGGTCCCGCTGCGGGCCCGCGGCGTCATCCTGGGCATCGCCAACTTCTGGCGCGCGCAGAACGAGGAGCCGTTCGACCTGGACGACCTCTCCTTTGCCGAGGAACTGGTGGCCCGCGCCGCGGTCAGCGTCGACAACGCCCGCCGCTACACCCGCGAGCACGAGATGGCGGTCACCCTCCAGCGCAGCCTCCTCCCGCGCGGCCTGCCCGAGCAGAACGCCCTGGACGTCGCCTACCGCTATCTGCCGGCGCAGGCGGGTGTGGGCGGCGACTGGTTCGACGTGATCCCGCTCTCCGGCGCCCGGGTGGCCCTCGTCGTCGGCGACGTCGTCGGGCACGGGCTGCACGCGGCGGCCACCATGGGCCGGCTGCGCACGACGGTCCTCAACTTCTCCACGCTCGACCTGGCACCCGACGAACTCCTCGGCCACCTGGACGAGCTGGTGGTCAGGATGGACCAGGACGAGGAGTCCGGCGGCGGCGCGATCACCGGTGCCACCTGCCTGTACGCGATCTACGACGCCGTGTCCGGCCGGTGCACCGTCGCCAGGGCCGGCCACCCCGGGCCCGCGCTCGTGCTGCCCGACGGCACGGTCAGCTTCCCGGAGATCCCGGCCGGGCTGCCCCTCGGAATCGGCGGCATGCCCTTCGAGATGACCGAGCTGGACGTCCCCGAGGGCAGTCGCCTCGTCCTGTACACGGACGGTCTGGTGGAGCGCCGCGACCGGGACATCGACGACGGCCTGGAACTGCTGCGCCGCTCGCTCGCCGACCGCGACCGCACCCCCGAGGAGACCTGCGACGACGTGCTGGAGGCCATGCTGCCCAGCCGCCCCGGCGACGACGTGGCCCTGCTGGTCGCCCGGACCCGCACCCTGGACCCCTCCCGGCGCGTCCAGTGGGACGTGCCCCCGGACCCCGCCGCCGTCGCCGGAATCCGCAAGCAGGCCATGCGCTGGCTCTCCGACCGGGGCCTGGACGAGGAGGGCTTCGTCACCGAGCTCATCCTGAGCGAGCTCGTCACCAACGCCATCCGCTACGGCTCCGAGCCCATCACGGTCCGGCTCCTGTACGACAAGGCCCTGACCTGCGAGGTGTCGGACTGCAGCAGCACCTCCCCGCACCTGCGCTACGCCACGACCACGGACGAGGGCGGCCGGGGCCTCTTCCTCGTCGCCCAGTTCGCGGAGCGCTGGGGAGCCAGGTACACCGACCGGGGCAAGGTCATCTGGTCCGAGCAGGCACTCGGCGGCTCGCCGCCCGCCGGCTTGTTCTAGGGGACGGACGCGGGGCCCGGCTCACTGCCGGGCCCCGCGCCGGTTCACCTCAGGTGCCGGATGTCCTGCGTGTCCCCGTCAGGGGAACGACACCACGTTCGACGGTACGGTCGAGGTTCCGGAGGTCGGGGAGCCCGTGTTGTTGATGACGTGGTTGTACTGGCCCTGGCCGCCGAGTGAGACGACGAGCAGGTCGTGGAACTTCACGCCGGCCTTGACCGGGGCCTCGAAGCCGTGGTCCTGGCGGATGCTGGGGTCGACGTTGTAGTAGCAGTAGCTGCCGAGTCCCCAGCCCTCGTGGGTGTTGACGGAGTCGTCGACCTTGTAGGCGGCGTAGCCCTTGATGTCACCGTTCTGGACGGCTGCCTGGTTGGGGGCGTCGTAGGCCTTCTCGTTCTGGAAGAAGATCGTCTTGCCGTTCTCGCCCGACCAGCGGACGTCGTACTTGTTGAAGTGTTCGACGAAGAGTCCGGTGGCCAGGACGTTGTCGCCGTTGACCTGGAGGCCGTAGTCGGCGCGGTTGGTCTCCCAGCCGATGCCCTCGCCGTGGTCGGCGCGCCAGAGCCAGGTGTGGTCGATGATGGTGTCGTTGCTGTTGATCACCATGCCGGTGGTCGCCTTGCCGGCGCCCGCGCCGCCGACCCGGACGAACACGTCCTGGACGCTGGTCGGGTTGGCCGCGTGGCTCGCGGACGCGCCCTCGGGGCCGACCTGTACGAGGACCTGGGAGTTCTGCGGTCCGGCGTCCACGAGGAGACCGGCCAGCTTGACGCCGTCCACGTCACCGACCTTGAGGGCGGTGACCCCGTTGTCCGGGATGATCGTGGCGAGGCCGAGGCCCAGCACGACCGTGTTGGCGCGGTCGATGTCGATCGTCTGGTTCACGTGGTAGATGCCGGGTGTGAACAGCAGGTGCAGGCCCTGCTGGACGGCCGCGTTGATGGTGGCGGCGGTGGCCCCCGGCTTGACCACGTAGAACTGGCTCAGCGGGATCGACTCGCCCTGCGGGGTACCGCTCCAGGAGACGCCGCGTGCGTTGGTGCGCTTGGCGGGGACGAACACCTTGTAGGCGTCGCCGTCCAGGTAGAGGAACGGCTTCTCGCGGGAGACCGGGGTGTTCTGGAGGGTGGTGTACGGGGGGTTGGGGAAGCTCTGGGCGGGTGCGCCCTCGACGCCGGAGAAGGTCATGTTCCAGACGCCGTTGCCCCAGCTGCCGATGGAGCTGTCGCGGGTGTACCACTGCTGCTGCGAGTACGGGCCGACCTGGCCGTCGATCTTGCTGTCGGCGATGTAGCCGCCGCTCGCCCAGCCGTAGCCGTTCGGGGCGAGGTTGAGGCCGCCCTTGACGTGCATCCGGCGGAACGGTGCGGCCTGGGACACGGCCCAGCGGTCGGTGCCGTTGACCGGGTTCAGTGCCAGGTTCTCCGCCGAACGCCAGAAGTTCTGTGTGGCGTTGCCGTTGAACCAGCCCGCGTCCACGGTGACGTCACCGTTGAACGTGGTGTCGTCCGGCTTCAGGCCGAGACCGGCGATCGAGGTGTAGAAGCCGATCTGCGCGTTGATGTTGTTGTACGTGCCCGGCTTGAACAGCAGCGCGTAGCGGCCGTCACCGAACTGGGCCGACTCCTGCTTCTTGAAGACCTCGTCGACCTTGGCCTGGATGCCGGGCGTCGACGGGTCGAACACCAGGACGTTCGGGCCGAGGTCACCGCCGCCCGGGAGCTGGGGACCCCCGTCACCGCCGGTGGTGCCGAACACCTGGAACTCCCAGAGCGAGTAGCCGTACCCGGTGGCGCGGGTGGTGCCGGTCAGCCGCACGTAGCGGGCGGTGCCCGAGACGTTCAGCGTCTCGTTGCCGCCGGGGCCCGTGGTGGTCGAGTAGGCGGTGTTCCACGTGTTGTTGTCCGTGGAGAACTCGATCTTGTAGCTCTTGGCGTAGGCGGCCTCCCACCTCAGCGCGATCTGGCTGACCGAGGCGGAGGTGCCCAGGTCGACCTTGATCCACTGCGGGTCGGAGAACGCGCTCGACCAGCGGGTGCCGTTGTCACCGTCGACGGCGGCGGTGGCGGGGGTGCCGGCGTTCTCCTGGCTGGACGTGGTCACCGTCTTGCCCTGCGAGAGCAGGGATGGGGCCGCGCCGGCCGCGGTGGACGGCACGAAGGCGAGGAGCGAGACGACGAGACCGGCGACGGCGGCCAGGACGCCCGTGCGTCTCCTTCCGGTCGAGGGTGCGGGTCTGCGGAGCGAGGGGGGTCCATACATGGGGGCTTGTCTCCTGAGTCGCGGAACGGGTGCACGACACGAAGCCGGAGAGCGCTCTCTCCGGCCGATGGGGATACTTCACCCTGGCTCCCGACGCGTCAATAGGTGTGCCGCAAAAGCTTGTTGGCGTGACCTTGGGAACAACAGTTGACGACGGAAAGCTCACGAGTGTCCGCCTTGCGGCCATCTCGCGGGTACCGGAGCCCGCGGGCTGACGCGCCGTCGGTTCAGGTGATGACGGGGCGCGTACGGGGAGTGAGTGCGGTCCTGCGGGTCGTTGCCACCGCAATCACGCGCCGGGCGCGCCCGACGCGCGGACCCCTCCGCAGCCAACGGCCGCGCCTGTTACCGGACATGTTGTCGCCGCCCCGGGGACAGCGGCCCCGGCCCCTCGCTATCCTCCGGGGCATGAGCCGTGAGTGTGGTGCGAGAAGCACCCCTGACCAGGCGCGACGAGGCCAGGGGTGACCGAGATGACGGGCCCCGCGCCCGCGGACGCCCGGACTGTCCCGGCATGGCGGGCGTTCGGCACCCGGCTGCGCCGGTGGCGCAGGCGGGCCGGTCTCACCCAGGCCCAGGTGGGCGCCCGGGTCGGCTACGACCACACCGCCATCAGCAAACTCGAACACGGCAGCCGCCGCGCCCCGCTCCCGCTGGCCCGCCGCCTGGACCAGCTGCTGAGGGCCGACGGGGACCTCGTCGCCGCCTGCGAGGAGGCCGAGGCGGGGGAGCGGACGGAAGTGCTCCCGGTTGCGCCCGGGCCCCTGCCCGACCCGGTCCGGCAGCACCCGCTGCCCGGCGAGCCCATCGGCGGGGAACTCCCGGCGATGCTGCCCCCGGGAACCGTCCTGCCCGGACGGCTGCCGGCGTACGGCCTGGTCTGCCCGCTGCACGGGCGCGACGGCTGCGCGGTCCCGGCGCTAGCCGACGTCGTCGCCCTGCACGCGCGGTTCTGCGCTCCGGGGCCGGAAACCGCCGGCCACCCGGCCCTGGACACCGACACGGTGCACGCCCTGACCGCGCTGCTCGCCGTCTGCCTGCGCGCCGACGAGGAACGGGCCTGGCCCGGAGCGACCGCCGTGGTCGAGCGCACCCTGCACGCGATGCTCCGCTGGATGTCCCTCCCGGCCGCCCCGTACCAGCGCCAACTCGCCCCGCTGGCCGCCGAGTACGCACAGTCGGCCGGCTGCCTCAGGCTCCTGTGGGGCCGCAACGGCACGGCGATGGCCTGGCTGGACCGCTCCCTGGTGTGGGCGGCCATGTCCGGCCACGTCGGCGTCCGGGTCGCGGCGCTCAGCGACATGAGCACCCTGGCCCGGCTGGAGGGCGACGGCCCCTCCGCGCTCGCATACGGCGAGGCCATCCGCCCGGCAGCGGCGGGCCGCCACTGGGCGGGGGCCATGAGCGACCTGTACCAGGCGCGCGGCCACGCGGTGCGCGGCGACGCCGACCGCACCCTGCACCACATCGCCCGGGCCTGGTCGCAGATGGACCTGGCCGGTGAGCGGGACGAGGCCGAGGCGCCCTGGCTCTCCGTCGCCTCCGTGCGCCTGCGGGTGGAGTCCGGCGCGGCGGGCGCCCTGCGCGACCTCGCCGCCGCGACGGGGGAGCGCCGGTACGCGCTGCGCGCCCTGGACGCGGCCGGCAGCGCGATCCGGCTGCTGCCGCCGGGGCTGCACTCGGCCCGCAGGCTGTTCCTGGCCCGCACGGCGGACGCGTACGTCTGCGCGGGCGAACCGGCCGCCGCGTCGGCGGTGGCCGGACCGGTCCTGGACAGCACCGAGGTGCACCCCGAGACCCTGCTCGGCCAGGAGTTGCGCGGGCTGTACGGGCGGCTGGCCGGCCGCTCCGACGGGGGCGCGGAGACCGAGGACTTCGTCCGCAGGCTGGCCGCCGTCGTCCGCTGACGCACAGGGGCGGGGCGTGTGGTCCACGCCCCGCCCCCGTACACACGCCCTCGGTGGTCAGCTCACGTCGAGGGCCACGTCGTCCACGACGAAGCTGGTCTGCAAGTAGGCGTCCTCCTTACTGGTGAAGCCCAGCGTCACCGTCTGCCCGGCGGCCGACGAGACGTCGAAGGTCCGCAGGACGTAGCCGCCGGCCGCGTCGAGGTTCGAGTACGTGGCCAGCGTCCGGGAGCCCAGCTTCACGGTGAACGTGTCGTACGCGTTCCCGTCGGGCGTCTCGGCGGTGTCGGTGCGCAGGTAGAACGACAGCCGGTACGACGAGCAGCCGGCCGGCACGGTCACCGACTGCGTGACGTAGTCGGTGTGGGTGCTGCCCCAGCCGCCGAGCCACGCCTGGTACGAGCCGCTGTGCGCGGGCTTCTCGGAGGTCCGGTTGTTGATCACGCCGTCGGTCTGCGTCCACGGCGCGGTCCCGCTCTCGAACCCGCCGTTGGCCACGACCTGCTGGGGCCGGCAGTTGCCGCCGCCTCCGACCACCAGCGAGTAGGTGGTGGTGTGGGTGGCCGTGCCGGTTCCGGTGACGGTGAGCGTGTACGTACCCGCCGCGGTCTGGGCGCTCGCCGAGACCGTCATGGTGGCCGACGAGCCCGACTGCACGGACGTGGGCGAGAAGGAGACGGTCACACCGCTCGGCGCGCCGGACGCCGACAGCCGCACGCTCTGCGCGTCGCCGCCGGTGGTGGCCGTGGACACGGTCGCGGTGACCGAGTCGCCCGGCTGGACGCTGCCCGAGACCGGGTTCACCGAGACGGAGAAGTCGTCGTCCGGCGCGGTGGAGCCCACGGCGGACTTCCACAGCGTGTACGCGACCCCGTCGGCGCTGCGGTTCAACGCGGTGGCGTTGATGTTGGCGGTGGTGTCGCAGGCCGAGTGGTAGCACGGGTCGTACGAACGGCCCGCCGTGCCGCCCCACTTGGACGCCTGCCCGGACGTCTTGGTGTCACTGGCCCCGGTGGCGTACCCGGAGGTGGCGATGCCCGCCTGCTGGAAGGAGTAGTCGTCGGAGCGGCCCTGGCCCTCCACGTTCTCCTCCGGGGCGAGCCCCAGGGAGTCCCAGTAGGCCTTCATCGGGGCCGACGCGGCGGAGTTGAGGTTGTTGATGAAGTAGCCGCCGTTGACCGAGGCCACCATGTCGAAGTTGTAGTAGGCGGTGATGGCGCTGCGCTGTGCCGAACTCAGCTGGCTCACGTAGTACTTGGAACCCTGGAGGCCCTGTTCCTCACCGTTCCACCAGGCGAACCGGACGTGCTTGGTCATGGTGGGGTTCTGCTGGGCGAGCGCGAGGGCGTTCTCCAGCAGGGTGGCGGAGCCGGAGCCGTTGTCGTTGATCCCGGGTCCGGCGGACACGCCGTCCAGGTGCGCGCCGAACATCACGGTGCTGTCGGCGGGCCCGCCGGGCCAGTCGGCGATGAGGTTCTTGCCGGTGTAGGTGCAGGTGGCGCAGGTCTGCTCGGTGACGGTGTAGCCGGCCGCCTGGAGCTTGCCCTTCACGTAGGAGAGCGAGGCGTTGTAGCCGCTGCTCCCGGCCCGCCGGTTGCCGCCGTTCTGCGAGGCGATGGTGTTGAACTGGGTGAGGTGGGCCTGCACCTTGGCGACGTCGATGTCGGGCGGGGTGCCGCCGGGCGTGCCGCCGCCGTCGTTGACGGTGAGGGTGTACTGCGCGGTGTGGTCCTGCGTGCCGTCACCCTTCACGGTGAAGGTGTAGGAGCCGGGGGCGGCGGCCGACGTCGTCGTGACGGTCATGGCGGAGGTACCGCCGGACTGCACCGAGGCCGGGCTGAAGGAGGCGGTCACCCCGCTGGGCAGGCCGCTCGCGGACAGGCTCACCGTCTGGGCGCTGCCGGAGGTGACCGTCGTACGCACGGTGGCCGTCACCGAGCTGCCGGGCTTCACCGAGCCGGACGCCGGGTCCAGGGACAGCGAGAAGTCGTTGTTGCCGCTCGGCGAGCAACTGGGGTCACCGCTCTGCGCGGGGATGCTGATCGCGTCCCACGCCGCCTTCGTGCGGTTGTACAGGGTGCAGGTGGTGTCGAGGTTCTTCGCGGCGGTCAGGGTGGCCGTCCGGTAGCGCTTGTACGTCATGCCGCTGGTCTTGAGGAGCATGCCGCCGTAGAACACCTTGCCGGCGTCCTGGATGCCGACACCGGTGACCGTGGAGTTGTTGCAGGTGGGGCTGGAGGGCTTGCCGCCGCCGGGGTTGGAGCCCTCGGCGAGCAGATAGAACCAGTGGTTGAGGGGCCCGGCCGCCGCGTGCTCCTCGGTGTTGGGTATGGAGGAGCTGTAGCAGTTCGGGTCGCCGGTCTGGCCGGGGTTGTACATGACCCGGATCGGTCCGTTGCCGACGAGGTTGATCTTCTCGCCGACGGTGTAGTCCGGGTCGTCGTACGGGGCCGGCTCGTTGGTGTACGCCTCGGTCAGCGCGCCCATGATGTCGCCGGTGGCCTCGCCGAGCCCCGACTCGTGATTGGCGCCGCCCGGGGTGTACTGGTCGATGCCGTGGCCGAACTCGTGGGCCACGACGTCCATGGCGCCGATCCACTGGTTGGCCTGGTTGTGGCCGATGGAGACCGTGGAGCCGTCCCAGTAGGCGTTGACGTCGTTGAGGCCCACCTTGACCGGCCAGCTGCGGCCGTTGCCGTCGTGGCCGTTGCGCCCGAGCCAGTCGCGCAGCATGTCCCATTCGTGCTGGGCCGCCCACATCACGTCGACGCAGCCGGTCTCCTTGCTGGACGCGCTGCCGTTGCCCCAGGAGTCGGTGGACTTGGTGAAGACGCTCCCGGTGCTGTAGTCGGCGCAGCTGAGGCCGGTGCGACTCGGGTCGCGCAGCGAGTAACCGCTGCCGGACGAGGTGGTGTCGATGGTGAGCGGATTCGGCCCGTTCCACTGGCTGTTGCCGGTGCCGGCCCGGACGTCGTCGTAGCTGTCGAGGACCGCGCCGGTGCCCGCGTCCACGAACACGTGCAGCCGGCTGGGCGCCTTCGCGGTCCGGCCGGTGAGCACGGTCTCCCAGGCCAGCCGGGAACGCTTGCCGGTGGCCCGGACGACGAGCCGGTGGCTCTCGACCTCGTCCACCGTGCGCAGCTGCTTGCGGGAGGTGGCCTCGGCGGCCTTCGCGGAGACGGTCGCGGTGGTGGGCACGTTGATGCGCCGCGAGACCGCCGACTGCGAACCGCGCACCCGCCCCTTGGAGTCGGCCACCACGACGGCGTCCCCGCCGACGACGGGCAGGCCGCGGTAGGTGCGCTCGTACGCGACGGAGTAGAGGCCGTTGATCCACGGGGTGACCATCCGGCGCTCGTAGCGCTCGTCAGGCCCCTTGGCCAGGGTGTCGAGCCCGCTGGCAGCGGCCTTGTCGGCGGCCGAGACAGCGGTGGTGAGCGCCTTGGGGGCGGGCGGCGGGGCGGGGTCCGCCGAGGCGGACGGGCCGCTGACGGCGACCAGCATTCCGGCGAGGACGGCCAGGGTCGTCCCGGCCGTCATCGGTCTGCGTTTCATCGAGGCTCCTCATGGGGTCCGTGATCGAGCGACCGAACACTCACATGTGGTCATGACCCCGTCAACGAACTGCGGGCGCCCGCGAGGGAGTTGGCAAGTCTCGTCAAGTAGGGCGGAGGTGCCGCAGGAAGCACCCGCGAAAAAAGTGGATGGACAGGCGGGGAGACGGAAGTTATCCCTTCAGGTGCCCCTTCTCCACGCATCGACCACAAGGAAGGCACCCGCCTTGACCTCACACTCCCTCAGCGCAGCGGCCGCCGGCACCTGGCGGCTCGGTGATCTGACCGTCAACCGGATGGGCTTCGGCGCCATGCGGCTGACCCAGAACGGCCGGGCGTTCAGCGACGAGCGCACCCCGCACGACCGCGACCGGGCCGTCGCGGTGCTGCGCCGCGCCGTCGAGCTGGGCGTGAACCACATCGACACGGCGGCCTTCTACTTCTCGCCCCTGCGCTCGGCCAACGAGCTGATCAACCGGGCGCTCGGCCCCTACCCGGACGACCTGGTCATCACCACCAAGGTGGGCCCGGGCCGCGGCCCCTCCGGCGACTGGCTCGACTGGGCCCGCCCCGAGCAGCTGCGCGGCCAGGTCCAGGAGAACATCCGCCAGCTCGGCCGCGACCACCTCGACGTGGTGAACCTCCGGATGAACGGCAACCGCCCCGTCTCCGACCTCTTCGGCGCCCTGGCCGAACTGCGCGAGGAAGGGCTCATCCGCCACCTGGGCCTCTCCAACGTCTGGCCGGAGCAGATAACCGAGGCCCAGGCCATCGCGCCCGTCGTCTGCGTGCAGAACCGCTACGGCATCGGCGAGCGGCGCGCGGACTCCCAGGAGGTCCTGCGCATGTGCGGTGAACGGGGCATCGCCTTCGTCCCCTTCTACGCCATCGCGGGCGCCGGCCGCGAGTCCGGGGCCGTCGCCGAGCACGAGGCGCTGCTCGACGTGGCCCGCGCCCGGGACGTCTCGCCCGCCCAGGTCCGGCTGGCGTGGACGCTCCAGCAGGGTCCGCACGTCCTGGCCATCCCGGGCACCGGCGACCCCGCCCACCTGGAGGCCAATGTGGCGGCGGGCGCCCTGCGGCTGACCGGCGAGGAGATGGCGCGCCTCACCGCGCTCGGGCAGGCCGCCGGGGCGGACGTAGCATGATCCCCATGGAACAGCGCGAACTGGGCAGGACCGGACGGAACGTGTCGGTCGTCGGACTGGGCACCTGGCAACTCGGCGGGGACTGGGGCGAGGTCCGCGAGGAGGACGCCCTCGGGGTGCTCGACGCGGCCGTCGAAGCGGGGGTCACCTTCTTCGACACGGCGGACGTCTACGGGGACGGCCGCAGCGAACAGCTCATCGGCCGCTATCTGAAGGAACGGCCCGACGCCGGAGTCTTCGTGGCGACGAAGATGGGCCGCCGCGTCGACCAGCTGCCGGAGAACTACACCCTGGAGAACTTCCGCGCCTGGAACGACCGTTCCCGCGCCAACCTGGGCGTCGACACCCTCGACCTCGTGCAGCTGCACTGTCCGCCCACCGCCGTCTACTCCTCCGACGAGGTGTACGACGCGCTGGACACGCTCGTCGCCGAGCAGCGGATCGCGGCCTACGCGGTCAGCGTCGAGACGTGCGCGGAGGCCCTGGCGGCCATCGCCCGCCCGGGGGTGTCGAGCGTCCAGATCATCCTGAACCCGTTCCGCCTCAAGCCGCTGGACGAGGTCCTGCCGGCGGCGCGGGCGGCAGGGGTGGGCATCATCGCCCGGGTGCCGCTGGCCTCCGGGCTGCTCTCGGGCAAGTACACCGCGGACACCGTCTTCGCCCCCGAGGACCACCGCACCTACAACCGGCACGGCGAGGCGTTCGACCAGGGCGAGACCTTCTCCGGCGTCGACTACGGCACGGGCGTGGCGGCCGCCGCCGAGTTCGCCGGGCTGGCCCCCGAGGGCGCGACCCCGGCACAGACGGCGCTGCGCTGGATCATCCAGCAGCCGGGCGTCACCAGCGTCATCCCCGGCGCGCGCTCCACGGAGCAGGCACGGGCCAACGCGTCCGCCGCCGCGCTCGCCCCGCTCCCGCAGAGCACGCTGGACGCGGTGCGCGACCTCTACGACCGGAGGTTCCGCGCGACGGTCCACGACCGCTGGTAGTCACCGCCCGGAGAACAGGCTCATCCCCAGGAACACGGCCGCCAGAAAGGCGATCGCGCCCGCGATGGCACTGGCCACCCTGGGCCGGCGCCGGATCGCCTCGCCGGCGGTCCGGCGCCGGCCCTTCCCGGTCCTGGCCGCCGCACGCCGACCGTGCCCGCCCTGTCCGTGCACGGTCCCGTGTCCCGCCGGCGCCTGCGGCAGCCGGTACGTCGTCGGCGCACCGGAGTCCGTCGCCGGCAGCGGGGCGGGTGCGGCGGGGAAGTGCGCGGGGGCGGGGGCCCGCTCCGGCGCAGGCTGGTGCGGCGGCAGTGGTTCCGGGCGGCCCCGCCAGGCGTCGCCGTGGAACCAGTCGGCGACCTGCTGCGCGGTGGGCCGGTCCTCCGGCTGCTTGGCGAGCAGGCCGAGCAGGTACGTGTCGAAGGCGGCGGGGACGTCCACGCCACGCCGGCGCAGCGGCACCGGAGGCGTGTCCACGTGCTGGTACAGGGTGGCCGTCGCGGTGTCCGAACGGAACGGCGGCTCACCGAGCAGCAGCTGGTAGACGACGCAGCCGAGCGAGTACATGTCGGACGCGGCGTCGGCGGTGCGGCCGAGCGCCCGCTCCGGGGCGAGGTAGAGACTCGTGCCGACGATGTGGCCCGTCGTCGTCAGCGCGGCGGACGGGTCGTCCACGAACTGCGCGATGCCGAAGTCCCCGATCTTGACGGTGCCTTCGCCGTCCAGCATGAGGTTCCCGGGCTTGATGTCGCGGTGGACGATGCCCTGGCGGTGCGCGGCGGCCAGCCCGGCGGCGGCCTGCCCGGCGATGCGGGCGGCCTGCTCGGGGCCCAGCCGTTCCTGGGCCAGCAGCAGATCCGCCAGGCTCCGCCCCTCGACCAGCTCCATCACGAGGAAGAGCCGGTTCTCCCAGGCCCCGAAGTCGAAGACGGCCACCAGATGAGGGTGGCTCAGACGGGCGGCGGTCTGGGCCTCCAGGCGGAACCGCGCGGTGGCCGACTCGTCGGCGTGTTCCCCGAGGAGCAGCTTCACGGCGACGGCGCGGCCGAGGACTTCGTCGGTGGCCCGCCAGACCTCACCCATCCCGCCCCGGCCGATGGCGGATATCAACCGGTACCGACCAGCAACCAGCACCTGTGCACACCAATCTCGATAGCTCGGGCTCGCACGGCCCGGACCGAGGACCGCTTCGACTGCCGCGGCGACGGCCTCGCCGGGGCGAGAGCGGGGTGGGGGAGCGCGACAAGATCAGGATATCCGGCGTGCGGACCCCGTACGACCGGACCTCCTCAACGCGCGGCCCCGCCCAGCGATTCGACCAGGGGGAGCAGCCGGTGCGGCACGCGTTCGCGCAACGCGACCTCGGTCCGGGTCCTGACCACGCCGGGCAGCCGGATGAGCCGCTGGATGACGTCCTCCAGGTGCCCGTTGTCCCGGGCGACCACCCTGGTCAGCAGGTCGCCGCCGCCCGTGGTCGAGAAAGCCTCGATGATCTCGGGCACGGCGGCGAGCGCGTCGCCCACCTCGTCCAGGTGGCCCTGGGTGACCTCCAGGTGCACGAAGGCGAGGACGGGGTGGCCGAGGGCGGCGGGGGAGAGGAAGGGGCCGCTCCCGGTGATCACGCCGTCGCGCTCCAGCCGGTCGATCCGCGCCTGGAGGGTGCCCCGGGCGATGGACAGGATGCGTGCGTACTCGCGCACGCTCGTCTGCGGCTGCTCGATGAGCAGCCGCAGGATACGGGTGTCGAGCGCGTCCACCGCCATGCTTCGCCGGCCTCTTTCGGTGCGTCCTTCGGGGGCCAGCGACTGTACCAACGGCGTTCGTCCGCGGCGGGCCGCGCGGCACCGTCCCGGCCGGATGTGCCCCCTGCGCGGGTGTGTGGCGCGGGCAGGGCTGCCACCGCTGGTCCGTTGGCCGGCGACTGGTCGCCCGGAGGCGCCCTTGGGTGTACCAATGGTCCAGTGAATCGAGTTCAATTTGAGCCAACCGCCCTTCGGATGGTCTGATGTATCCGTCGATGGCGCTGCGGACCTCCGCGGCGCCTTTTTCATGCCTGGAACGGAGAGCCGGTGGACCGGAGTGGGGGAGCGGCAGTGCTGCTCAGGAAAGCGTTCGTGGCCCGGGACCCGGGACGGCTGCGCCTGCGCTTCGCCGGTCGCGCGGTGCTCGGCATCGGGCTCGCCGTCGTGGTGTGCGGGCTCGTCGGCCACTCGCTCGTGGCGGCCGTCACCGGCGGCCTGGCCGCGCTCCTCGCGCTGTTCACCGTGACCGACCCCACGGTCCGGGGCCAGGCGGTCACCACCGCGCTGCTGCCCGCCGTGGGCTTCCCGGTGCTCGCGCTCGCCGCCGTGCTCCACGACCACCCGCTCGCCCGCGACACCGCGTTCCTCGCGGTCATGGGCGCGGGGGTCTACGCCAGGCGGTGGGGGCCGCGCGGGCACTCCCTCGGCGTCTTCGCCTTCATGGCGTTCTTCACCACCCAGTTCCTCCACACCCTGCCCGGGCAGCTCCCCGAGCTCTACTCCGCCGTCGCCCTGTCCCTGCTCTCCGCGTCGGCCGTCCGCTTCGGTCTCTGGTGCTACGAGCGCCGGTCGGCCGTCCCCACCGTCCCCGCCCCGCCCTCCGGCACCGGCCTGGCCAGGGTCACCACCCGCCAGGCCGTCCAGGCGGTCACCGGCGGAGCCGTCGCGCTCATGGCCGGGCAGCTGATGTCCGACCAGCGCTGGTACTGGGCCGTCGGCGCCACCTGGTGGGTCTTCGTGAACACCGCCTCGCGCGGCGAGACCCTGGTACGCGGCTTCCGCCGGGTGCTGGGCACGCTCATCGGCATCCCGGTCGGCCTCGCCGTCGTCGTCCCGCTGCACGGGGCGCCCGTGCCCACGGCCCTCGTCGTCGCCGCCGGCGTCTTCGGGATCTTCTACACGGCCGCGGTCTCCTACACCTGGATGATGTTCTCCGTGACGGTCATGGCCGGCGCGCTCTACGGCGCGCTGGGCGTGCTCGACCCCGGGCTGCTCGCCCTGCGGCTCGGCGAGACGGCTGTCGGCGCGCTCGGCGCGATGCTCGCGGTGCTGTGCGTCCTGCCCGTCACCACGCACGCCACGACCGACGCCTGGATCCAGCGCGCCCTGCGCTGCGTGCACGCCTGCACCGAGGAGGCCGCCGCCCGGCTCTCCGGCTCCGCCACCGCCGACCCGGCCCCGCGCGTCACGGAGCTGGAAGCGCTTCTCGGGCGCGTCCGCCTCTCGCTCGCCCCGCTGGTCCACCCGCTGAGCCCGCTCCGCGCCCGCCGGGCCCGGGCCGGACACGTGCTGGCCCTGCTCGACGAGTGCGCCCGCGAGGTGCGGGGCCTCGCCTCGGTGGCCGCCGACCCGGAGGCGTCCCACGACGCCCGGCTCGCCGCCGCCTGCTGGCGCGTCGAGAACGCGGTGGAGGCGCTGACCGGGCGCACGACCGTCGCGTCCGCCGTCCCGGCGCCCCCCGCCGCCACCGAACCCGCCCTCGCCCACCTGCACAGCCTGGAACGCGCGCTCGCCGAACTCGCCGCGCCGCTCCACAGCCCGCCGAGCGCACCCCTGGTCACGGCCTGAGGGCTGTCCCGACCCACCACCCCTGGTCTGGACCACGCCTCGCCCTGCTACCGTCGCGGCAAAGATCACGACGGCCACGTCCGCCGCGCACAGCCGGCGGGGAGGAGCAGCGGTGGACAGCAGCAACGGAGCGGGACGGGCATTCATCGGGTCGTTCACCTCGGCCGGAGGGCGGGGCGTCACCGTCGCCGCCGTGGACGCGGAGACCGGCGCGCTCACCGTCCTGGGGGCCACGGACGCCGTGCCCGACCCCTCCTACCTGGCGCTGGGCCCCGGCGGCACGGTCCTGTACGCGGTCAGCGAGACCGAGCCGGGCGGCGCGGCGGCCCTGGACGTGACCACGGACGAGCCCTGTCCGCTCGGCGGGGTCCGGGCGGTGGACGGCGACGGCCCCACCCACCTCACCCTCGCCGCCGGCCACCTGGTCACCGCGAACTACGGCTCGGGCAGCGTCAGCGTGCTGCCCGTCGCCGGGGACGGTACCCTCGGCCCCGTCGCCGCCGTCCTCGCGCACGAGGGCGGCGGACCGGTCGCGGACCGCCAGGAGGGCCCGCACGCCCACCAGGTCCTGCCCGACCCCTCCGGGGCCTGGCTGCTCGGCGTCGACCTCGGCACCGACTCGGTACGCGTCAGCGTGGTCGACCCGGCCACCGGCGAGCTGCGCCCGCACGGCGAGACGGCCCTGCGCCCCGGCACCGGCCCCCGCCACCTGGCCTTCCACCCCTCGGGCCGCCACGCCTATGTGCTGAACGAGCTGGAACCCACGCTCACCGTGTGCCGCTGGGACGCCGCGGCCGGCGTCCTGGAGCCGGTCGGCGAGACCCGGGTGCTCCCCGAGGACGCGACCGGCGAGAGCTACGCCTCCGAGGTCGTCGTCGCCCACGACGGCCGGTTCGTGTGGGCGGCGAACCGGGGCCACGACAGCATCTCCGTCCTCGCGCTCGACGCGACCGGTGAGAAGCCGTCCCTGGTCACGACCGTGGGCTGCGGCGGGCACTGGCCCCGCGACCTCGCGCTGGACCCGGCCGGGCGCCGGCTGTACGCGGCCAACGAGCGCAGCGGGAACGTCGCCTGGTTCACCGTGGACCCACAGACCGGTGTCCCGCGCCACGACGGCACCCTGGACGCCCCGGCGGCCTCCTGCGTGGTCTTCGGCTGATCCCCCTCGGACACGACCGGGGCCCCGGTGCCGGACTGCCGTCCGGGCCGGGGCGCCGCTCATGCCGAAAGGGTCAGCGGGCCTGCGCCCCCTGCGCCACCGCGGGAGCGATCCCGAGGGCGGAGGTGTACATCGAGAGGACCAGCTTGCCGATCGCCGGGTACGCGCCCAGCGGCTCGGCGCTCGCGCAGCCGGCCTCCTTGGCCGCGGCGTCCAGCAGCTCCTCCGGCACCTCGGGGCCCACCAGGTACGGCGCCACGGCCAGCTGGAGCGAGCCGGAGCCCTTCAGCTGATCGGCGATCGCGGCGACCGAGCCCTCCACGTCGAGCGCGGCGGCCATCACCGGCACCGCGAGCCGGGCCGCGAGCAGCATGCCCGTGATCCCCGCCGCCTGCACGGCCTCCTCGCCGCCCACCGTGGCGAGCACGATGCCGTCGGCGGCCGTCGCCACCGTGAAGAGCCTGGCGCGGTCCGCGCGGGCCAGCCCGGCCTCCGAAAGCCGGACGTGCAGCGCCTCGGCCAGCAGCGGGTGCGGGCCGAGCACGTCGGTCAGCTCCGCCGGGGCCTCGCTGTCGGTGATCGCCTGACGTATCCGCTGCACCAGCGAGGTGTCCGGGCCCGCGAGCAGCGGGACCACCACGGCGGCCGGGCCCTCGGGCTCGGCGACCTCACGGCCCACGGCCAGCGCCTGCTCGTAGCGCGCGGTGCGCTCGGCGGCGGAATGCGCGATCACGGAGGCCAGTGCCGGGTACTCGGCGTCGTCCCCGTCCACGTAACCGATCAGGGCGTTCAGACCGGGCAGCTCGGAACGGGCGATGCTGACGACCTCTTCGGCCAGACTGCGGCTCGTCGAGGAGGGGGTACCGGGAACGGCGAGAACGAGCGCGGCAGCGCCCTCGGGTGCGACCACGGGCTCCGGGCGGCGGTGCCGTCCGGACTGGCGAGGTCGCGGCATTCGTACAGGCAGGCCGGAAGCGGGCCCAGTGGGGGTGCTCATGGCGCCGCATGCTACTGGTTTTGGACGGTGGCCTGCGCGGGGAGGGTCCGGTCGAGCGGCCTCTGTCCGCTTTTATCCGATCAGTGGCTTACCCGGAGACTGCCCTGATCTGTCGTCAGCGTCCGCCACCCGTCGCCCTACGGCCGGGGCCCCGGCGCCGGAACGCAGAGCAGCGTCGCGTGGTGCGGCAGCCTGAGCCGTCCGGCGGCCAGGGCCTGGGCGATGCGCAGCGCACCGATCAGGGGATCACCCGAACCGGGGACGGCCCGAGCCCGGGGCAGCAGCCGCGCCAGCTCCTCGCGCAGCGGTCCGAGCAGCGGTTCGCCCATCCGGAACAGCCCGCCCGTCAGAGCGACTTCGCAGGCCTCCTCGTCCGCCGCCGCCTCCGGGCACACCGCCGCGGCGGCCTCCGCGATGTGCGCGGCGGCTCCCCGCAGGATGCCCTCGGCGACCGGGTCGCGGTCCGCGCACGCGGCCACCTCCGGCGCGAACGAGGCCAGCAGCGCGGGGCGGTCGGCGCGCGGGTAGAGCAGACCGGGCAGCTCCTGCGGCGGCCCGAACACCGCTTCCAGCCGGGCCAGCAGCGCGGACGAACCGCCGCGCCGCCCGTCGTGGGCGCGCATCGCGGCGTCGAGCCCGGCCCGCCCGATCCAGGCACCGCCCCCGCTGTCGCCCAGCAGGTGGCCCCAGCCGTCCGCCCGCCGCCACCGCGTCAGGTCCGTGCCCAGCGCGATCAGCCCGGTGCCGGCGGCCACCACGGCCCCGGGCCGCTGCCCGACCGCCCCGGCGTACGCGGTCACCGCGTCCGCCGCGAGGGCGATCCGGCGCACCCCCAGCGCGTCCGCCAGGGCGCCCGGCAGTTCGGCGCGCAGCTCGTCGCCGAGCGTGGCCATCCCCGCGGCGCCGACCGCCGCGGCGGTGATCCGCCCACCGGGGGCGTGCTCGTCGAGCAGGCCGCGTACGGCGGGCAGCACCTGCTCCAGGAGATGCGCGGCGTCGATGCCGCGCGGTCCGGTGCGCACCGGACCGCCGCACGCGACGGTGGACAGCGGGGCGTCGGCCTCCGCCGTGCCCAGCGCCACCCGGAGCCCGGAGCCGCCCGAATCCACACCGATGACACAGGTGCCCGGTTGTCCGTGCGACGTCATGGACCGGCTCCCGGGACGAGAAGGTGAGGGACGGCAGCACCCTAACCCCGGGGCGCCGCGTTGCGCCGGTAGGGTGATCTTCCGTGACAGCGCGACCGTTGAACGAAGTAGTCGAGCCCGGCTGGGCCGACGCCCTGGCCCCCGTGGCGGGGCGCATCGCCGAGATGGGCGATTTCCTGCGCGCGGAGGTGGCGGCCGGCCGCACCTACCTCCCCTCCGGGGCGAACGTGCTGCGCGCGTTCCAGCAGCCCTTCGCGGACGTACGGGTCCTGATCGTCGGTCAGGACCCTTACCCCACACCGGGAATGGCGATCGGGCTGAGCTTCGCGGTCTCCCCCGAGGTGCGCCGGATTCCGGACAGCCTGGAGAACATCTACCGCGAGCTGCACACCGACCTCGGGCTGCCCCGTCCGTCCAACGGCGATCTGACGCCGTGGACGCGACAGGGCGTACTGCTGCTGAACCGGGCGCTCACGACCGCACCGCGTCGCGCGGGCGCCCACCGGGGCAAGGGCTGGGAGGCGGTCACCGAACAGGCCATCCGCGCGCTGGTCGCGCGAGGGACCCCGCTCGTCTCCATCCTCTGGGGCCGCGACGCCCAGAATCTGCGGCCCCTGCTGGGCGACTACCCGTCGGTCGAGTCGGCCCATCCCTCGCCGAGGTCGGCGGACCGGGGCTTCTTCGGTTCGCGTCCCTTCAGCCGGGCCAACGCACTCCTGGTCCAGCAGGGCTCCCAGCCGGTCGACTGGCGCCTGCCGTAAGGGGCTTCCGCGGCGCTCACAGCTCCACCGCAGCCGCCCGTACGCACAGCACGTCCGGGAGGTGGGAGGCGAGCTGCTCCCAGCTGTCCCCGTCGTCCGCGCTGGCGTACAACTCGCCGTTGCGGTTGCCGAAGTACACCCCGGCCGGGTCCGCGTCGTCCGTGCAGAGCGCGTCGCGCAGCACCGTGCCGTAGTGCGCGCTCTCGGGCAGGCCCGCCGACAGCGGCTCCCAGTGGGCGCCCGCGTCGGTGGTCCGGAAGACCCGGCAGCGGTGCTCGGCCGGCACCCGGTCGGCGTCGGCGTTGATGGGGAAGACGTATGCGGTGTCCGCGCGGTGCGGGTGGGCGGCCACGGCGAAGCCGAAGTCCGAGGGCAGGCCCGCGCCGATGTCCGTCCAGTTGCCCCCGGCGTCGTCGCTGCGGAAGACGCCCCAGTGGTTCTGGAGGTAGAGGCGGTCCGGGTCGGCCGCGTCCCGGCTGACCTTGTGCACGCACTGGCCGAACTCCGGGTCCGGGTCGGGCAGGAAGACCGCCGACACCCCCTTGTTGGCCGGGGCCCAGCTCTCGCCGCCGTCGGACGTCCGGAACACCCCGGCGGTGGAGACCGCGACCGTCACGGCGCGCGCGTCCCGCTCGTCGGTCAGGATCGTGTGCAGTCCCTCGCCGCCTCCGCCGGGCACCCACCGCGAACGCGTCGGGTGCTCCCACAGCGGGCGCACCAGCTCGAAGGACTCGCCCCCGTCCTCGGACCGGAAGAGCGCGGCCGGCTCCGTGCCCGCGTAGACGACGTTCGGCGCCTCGGGCCCCGCCGGATGCAGTTGCCACACCCGCTCCAGCGAGGTCCCGGTGAACTCCGGGAACTTCACCGCCGGGATCTTCGGCTCCACCCAGCTCGCGCCCAGATCGTCGGAGTGGAAGACGGACGGGCCCCAGTGCGCGCTGTCCCCGCCGACCAGCAGCCGGGGCCGGTCGCCCCGGGTGTCGATGGCGACCGAGTAGACCGCCTGGGCGTTGAAATGCGGGCCGTCGAACTCCCACGTGCCGCCGCGCCCGCGGCCGATGAAGAGCCCCTTGCGGGTGCCCACGGTGAGCAGTACCCCGGTCATGACCGAACCTCCCGAAACGCCGATGTGCCGGATATCGGTCAGTCTGCACCCCGGCACCCGCGGCGGCCCGGACCACGGCCCGGGGTGTCCCGGTCCGGGCGGACCAGGACCAGGGCCTGTCGGACAGGCCCTAGCTGTTCTGTCCCGGGAGGTTGTGGACGGGTGAGGCAGGTCTCGGCTGTGGGTTCTTGAATGGGTGAGGGCCTTCCGGGTTCGGTGTGGATTGCGACGTCTACACCGACCAGAAAGGCCCTCGTGCCCCACCGTAATGCACCCCTGACCGAGACCGGCCGCCTGCGTCTGGCGCGCTGCGTGGTCGAGGACGGCTGGCCCCTGCGCCGGGCTGCCGAACGCTTCCAGGTCTCACCCATCACGGCCCAACGCTGGGCACACCGTTACCGCCTCCTCGGCGAGGCCGGCATGACCGACCGTTCGAGCCGCCCGCACCACAGCCCGCGCCAGACCC
>NZ_JBHUXS010000024.1:0-100300 GCF_042669245.1 Streptomyces sp. NPDC057249
GTCGACGTGCTCTGGGCGATGCTGCGTGACAAGAGGCTGTTCACCTCCGCCCCACCGGTCACGCAGACGGCTTGACTTCATCATTGAGATTCCTCCTGCGTACCGAGGGGCGGCCGTACGAACATCCCCGAGCGAACCCATCGTCATGGGCCCGTTCGGGGGATGCGACCGCTATAGCCCATTCGGGTGTATTTACGACACGAGGGAACTTTCCGGGCGCTCCGTCGCCGCGGCCCGGGTCAGGAGCCGTCGAGGCCGCCCGTGCAGGCGGCACCCGGCTCGGGGGTCTGCGGCCCCTGCACGTAATGCGCGAAGAACTGCGCCACGCGCGGGTCGTCCGCTCCGTCGACGGTGACCTGCTTGCCCCAGGCGGTCAGCATGATCGCACCGGCCTGGTCCTTGTAGGGGCTCATGAGCGAGTACGGCGTGCTGGAGACCCGGTCGGCGAGCTTCGCCAGGTCGGCGGCGGGCGCGTCGTCGGTGTACGTCACCCAGACCGAACCGTGCTCCAGGGCGTGCACGGCGTTCACGTCGGGGATCGGCTTCTTGTAGACCTCGCCGTCGCAGTTCATCCAGACCGGGTTGTGGTCCCCGCCGACCGGCGGCTTCATGGGGTAGTGGACGTCGTCCGTCACATGGTTGCGGGTGAGCTTCTTCGCGTCCCAGGACTTCTCGCCCTTGATCGGCCCGGTGGCCAGGTTCTCGTCCTTCTCGCCGGCGGAAGGCGTGCCGCCCTTCCCGTCGGCGACCATCGAACTGTCCGAGCCGTCGGACTCCTTGTCGAGGATCGTGTACGAACCGAAGGCGACGAGCCCGGCGACGACGACGGCGCTGAGACTCACGGCCAGAATCCGGTTGCGGCGGTCCCGCGCCCGGTCGGCGTTGCGCATCTGCTCTATGCGGGCCCTGCGGTCGTAGCTCATGTCGTGTGGTCCTTCTGCGAAGGGGACGGGGAGCGGCGGCTCGGGGTGACGGGGCGGTTCCCGCCCGTACACACCACGGCCGCCGATCGTAGTGGGTGGCCGAGTGCTCCATGTCACGTCGGGTGCGTAATCTGGGGGAAATCCGGGGTCGTGATACTGGAGTCTCTCCCCAGCCCCGGGAGGTGGAGCACGGACCGTCTGAACTGCAAGGATGTGGCTATGGACAAGCAGCAGGAATTCGTCCTCAGGACCCTTGAGGAGCGCGACATCCGGTTCGTACGGCTGTGGTTCACCGATGTCCTCGGGTACCTGAAGTCCGTGGCGGTGGCACCGGCCGAGCTGGAACAGGCGTTTGACGAGGGCATCGGCTTCGACGGCTCCGCGATCGAGGGCTTCGCGCGCGTCTACGAGTCGGACATGATCGCCAAGCCGGACCCGGGGACGTTCCAGATCCTGCCGTGGCGCGCGGAGGCACCGGGCACGGCCCGGATGTTCTGCGACATCCTCATGCCGGACGGCTCACCGTCCTTCGCGGACCCGCGCTTCGTGCTCAAGCGCATCCTGGCCAAGACCTCGGACCTGGGCTTCACCTTCTACACCCACCCGGAGATCGAGTTCTTCCTGCTGAAGGACAAGCCGGTCGACGGCACCCGGCCCACCCCGGCCGACAGCTCCGGCTACTTCGACCACACCCCGCAGAACGTCGGCATGGACTTCCGCCGCCAGGCGATCACGATGCTCGAATCCATGGGCATCTCGGTCGAGTTCAGCCACCACGAGGGCGCGCCCGGCCAGCAGGAGATCGACCTGCGGTACGCGGACGCGCTGTCGACGGCCGACAACATCATGACGTTCCGCCTGGTGATGAAGCAGGTGGCGCTGGAGCAGGGCGTGCAGGCGACGTTCATGCCGAAGCCGTTCTCGGAGTACCCCGGCTCGGGCATGCACACCCACCTCTCCCTCTTCGAGGGCGACCGCAACGCGTTCTACGAGTCCGGCGCGGAGTACCAGCTCTCCAAGGTCGGCCGCTCCTTCATCGCGGGCCTCCTCCGCCACGCCGCGGAGATCTCCGCCGTCACCAACCAGTGGGTCAACTCCTACAAGCGCATCTGGGGCGGCTCCTCCCGCGCCGCGGGCGCCGGCGGCGAGGCCCCCTCGTACATCTGCTGGGGCCACAACAACCGCTCCGCGCTGATCCGCGTCCCCATGTACAAGCCCGGCAAGACCGGCTCGGCCCGCGTCGAGGTCCGCTCCATCGACTCCGGCGCCAACCCGTACCTGACGTACGCGGTCCTCCTCGCCGCCGGCCTCAAGGGCATCGAGGAGGGCTACGAACTCCCGGCCGGCGCCGACGACGACGTCTGGGCGCTCTCCGACGCGGAACGCCGCGCGATGGGCATCGAACCCCTCCCGCAGAACCTGGGCGAGGCGATCTCCCTGATGGAGAAGAGCGAACTGGTCGCGGAAACGCTGGGCGAGCACGTCTTCGACTTCTTCCTCCGCAACAAGAAGCGGGAGTGGGAGGAGTACCGCAGCGAGGTCACCGCTTTCGAACTGAAGGCGCTGCTGCCGGTGTTGTAGGCGCAGGTCAGGCGTCCAGAGACCAGAAAGCGGGCGGGTCACCCGGTTCAACCGAGGTGACCCGCCCGCAGCCGTGCGCGGCGGCACGGCCGCCGTAGGGGTGGGGAACCGCCTTACGACCAGACGAGTCGGCCTTCGGCGATCTGGCAGACGGGGTAGCGTCCCTCGGCGATCTCCGTCAGCTTCTCCGCCACGGAGTCGAAGTATTGGGCCAGCGACTCGTACTCGCCCGTGACCGTGATGTCACCGACGAACCAACTGCCGACACGTCCGTCCCGCACATCGATGAACTTTCCCATCCAGCCGTCGTGGTCCGACAGGAAGGGGATCCACTCATTGCGCCAGAACGGATTGTCCGGCTCGTCGGGAGGGTTGAACCCGCCGGGCATGGAATGGTTCGCGTAGAGCCCCTCCATCGACCGGATGCCCAGAAAGAAGCTTCCCTCGTCCGGGAACCCGGCGAAGCCGCAACATGCCACGTCGTCATCGAAGTCTTCCTCGGATAGATCCAAATTGTTCTGCAACAGCCACGTCCGCAGGTCCTCAGGGAGGGATATGCCCATCCGCTCCTCGGCGGCCGTGAGCACCTGCTCCGTAGCAGGCCCCGGCAACTTCGCGTGATCGGCCGGGGCGTGCTGCCGAAGGAGTGCCATCACATGGGACCAACTCTCAGCCGTACTCATCGCACGCTGCCCTTCCTCTGCCCGGACGCAAGAACCTTGCGGCGATGCTATTTCGAGCCTCCCGTCGCCCCGGTCCCGTCGATGGTGCGGTGTTCGGCTACGAAGCGGCCGGTCTCCTGCACGGCCCGGCTCGGAAGATCGGTGTACGCCGACTCTGGCAGGCCCGCTGCGACGGCACCCAACTGCTGTGCGAACTCCGGCAACAGGGCCCAAACGGTCGAGGGCACATTTACGGTGGCCAGGAGCAGGTCACCCTCGTAGAAGTAGGCGTCGAGCAGCGGCTCCTCCACCAACAGGCGCACGGCGAGCGGGACGACGTAGGGCAGCGCCACCTGCTGGGAGACTAGCGTCCGCAGATCCGCCGGCCGCAGATCGCGCAGCGGTACGCGCCGTAGCGTGTGCACCTTCCGTACCAGATGGGTCGCGGTGGAGGACGGATCCGGCCAACGCGGCGGGTCCAGCTCATCGAGCGTGCGGTCGAGATGCGTCAAAAGGCCCATGGCGTTCATTGTCGGCCTCGGCCCACGTGTGCCGGCCGGCGTGCCCGGCGAACAGGCAGCAGGCGTCGCCGTCGTGCCCGGGGGCGGTGGACGGGCAGTCCGGGAGGACACAGAGTCCGACTTCGGCGTCGTGCCACCGGAGCCACACGGCCGTGGCGGGACCGGCCTCGTCCAGGAGCGCGTAGTGCGGACCGGCGGTGTGGCGGGGGAGTTGGCACTGCGCGGCCGCGTCGACGCAACCCGACGCCGTCATCTGGCGCGCTTCCTCGGTAAGGGACAGTGGTAGTCGGCGCCAGAGCGCGCAGCGCATCACAGGGCCGTGCGGGCGGGGCGGTCGGTGCAGCGCGGACACATGCACGGTGGGAGCACGCCGGAGCCGATGGGCAGCATCCGGTCGTTGTCCGCCCGCACGTCCGTCCTCGGCCCCCACGACCGGCCGGAGTCGCGGGAGACGCGGAGGGTCATGATCACCCGCGCATCGCTGTCCTTCGCCGAAGATCCTCTTCCCGTAGTCATGATCGAACTCCTTGGTGATTTCGTGCATCCGTCCTGGTCGGACACCAGGAAATCGCGCGAAGTCGCAGGTCTCCACGGCACCACTGCGGCATTCTTGATGCAGATTCGGGCACGGCGCGGAGCCGGTCGGAGTCGGCGTGAGGGAGGCGTCATGGGGTTGGCGGAACGGCGCAGGACGCTGGGTTACAGTCAGGAAAGACTGGCTGAGCTGGTGGGCGTGGACCGTACGACGGTCGGGCGCTGGGAGAGAGACTCGATCCAGCCGCAGCCCTCGCAGCGGCGGCGGCTTGCGTCAGCGCTGGAGATCAGTCCCCAGGAGTTGAATGCCCTCCTGTCACCGCCACCAGCGGTAGTGAGGCAGCCAGCAGGGCGCCAGTCCGCACGTCCCCACTACGCGGGAGACCCCGACGACATGATTCGCCGTGAATTCCTTCGGATACTGACCATCAGCGGGGCTCTGACCATCTTGCCGGTGGAAGAGGCCGAGGCTCTTGTGGACGGTGTACGCCGGGGAGAGCCGGCCGATTTCGCGCGCATGAACAGTCATCTCTGGCAGGTCTATCAACTGGCCCGCTCCAAGGGATCCGTCTACCCGGTTGTCCGTGATCAGCTGACGAATCTGACCGAGGCGCTGGCCGGCGAACGCGGAAGTCCTCGCCCCTTGTTGAACGCAGCGGCTGATCTGTTTCAGCTTGCCGGTGAAGTTGCGTTCGACGGCAGTAGGTACGCCGACGCGGCGGCTTCCTACTCCTTGGCGGCATCGGTCAGCAGAGACGCCGATGCGTACGACCTGTGGGCGTGCGCACTCGTTCGGCATGCCTATGTCGACATGTCGGAGCGTCGTTATCAGCAGGCCGCGCAGATGCTCGGGGCTGCTGCGAGGCTGGCGGCGCGGGGCGACAGTCAGCTCTCGACTCGCCACTGGGTCGCCTCGGTTCAGGCCGAGGCGTATGCCGGGCTCGGTGACCTGGAGGCGTGCGAGCGCGCAATGGACCAAGCAGAGCGCGTACGCGACGTGACGGGAGGCAGCATCAGTGGCGGTTGGCTCAGGTTCGACGGCGCGCGCCTCATGGAGGAGCGGGGTTCGCGTTACGTCCAGCTTGGGCGCTTGGACCTGGCGGAGCAGGCGTTGCAGGCAGCGTTGAAGCAGACCGCTCTGGCGTCCGGGCCGTCCTACCGGCGACGTGCGGCGGTGCTCGTAGACCTGGCCGCTGTCGGCGCGAAGCGCCGCGATCCCGACCAGGTGGTTACGTACGGAAATGAAGCCGTCAGTTTGGCGCGCACCTCGGGGTCCGGCTACGTCGCCCGTAAACTCCGAGCCCTGCGCGACGAGTTCGGACCCTTGAGTCACGACCGGCGTGTGGCGGAGCTGGGTGCGGAGATCGGCGTGCTCAACACACTGTGAGGAGAGACGTGGTTATGTCGCAGACCGAGGGTGCGCGGCTGTTTCGGGAGAGTTGGATCGCCGGTGTGCGGCGGCACTTTCCCGGGGAGCCGAAGGCCGGTTACGTCACGCCGTGGGAGGAGACCCCGCAGTGGGAGCGGGACGCGGCCGGGGCCGTGTACGCGCAGGTGCGGCAGTTCGTCGAGGTGAGTGGCGGGCACGTGGCGCGGCTTTCGCGGGAGCAGAAGGGGCGGTTCGTCGCGCTGTGCTGGACGGCCCAGATGTACAAGCACTTCGAGGAGCCGAAGCCGGGGTACGTGGCCGACTGGGACGGCTTGCCGGTGTGGCAGCGGGAGACCGACGCCGACATCTTCGAAACCATCGAGGGCGTGCGGCCGCTTGCGGCGTAGCGGCGGCCGAGGAGAGTGAACCGGTTGCGGGAACCCGGGCACCCGTGTGGGCCGTCGATACCGGAGACTCTGGTGTGACGGGGAGGACGGGTATGTCACGTGGATGGAAGGTCGCCGCGGCCCTGGTGGCCGCCGGGTGCGCTGCCGAAGTGGTGCGCAGGCGGCGGCGGGGGGACTGGGTGGCTCGGGCGAACCGGGAACTGGATGTGCGGGACCGGGTGTTGCGCCAGGAGGACCCCGGGACCGCCGGCCTCCGGCACGAGGCTCATCGGCTGCGCGAACTCGGTGACGCGGACGGTGCGCTGGAGGTCCACGCACGTTTGTTGGCCGCCCGGACGGACGCGCTGGGCGCGGATGACCCGCATGTGCTCGTCACACGCTTCAATCACGCCGGCCACATGTGGGAAGCCGGGGACAAGGCCGGCGCTCTGGCCGCGTACGAAGAGGTCCTGGCCGACATGGTGCGCGTGCTGGGGGAGGATGACCCCGATACGCGGTGGACCCGGAACGTGCTGACGACCCGGCGGAACAAGGCGGAGGGGCGCACGTGACCGGCCGGCAGGCCACGACCACACTGTGGCGCCCCACCGGCCCCGAGGAACTGGCCCTGGTGCGCGACCTGGACTGGCGCGCCTGGCCCCCTCGCCTTCCCGAGCAGCCGATCTTCTACCCGGTCGTCAACGAGGACTACGCGATCCGGATCGCCCGCGACTGGAACGTCAAGCACAGTGGCGTCGGTTATGTGACCCGCTTCGAAGTCGAAACGGAATTCCTGCGCCGGTATCCCGTTCAGCAGGCGGGCGGGCGGACCATCCTGGAACTGTGGGTACCGGCCGAGGAGTTGGGCCGGTTCAACGCGCACATCGTCGGGAGGATCGCGGTGACCCACGAGTTCCGATGACACGCGTCTGCGTCGATACATGGACCGCGGCGGGCTTTTTCGCCGCGGCCCATGGTCTGATCGGCGGCGGTGGCTGCGAAGAGGAGGGTGATCTTCGCAGCCACCGGCACCGTGCCGGGCCGGAACCACGGAAATCATCTGTGGATGTCTCTCGGGCTCCGTCGGAATTCTAGGGACCGGATCGCTGTCGATTCCATACGGAGCAGCGATGTACGGATACGTAGAAAATGACGGGTCGGTCAGAAATGCTGCGCCATGCTCGTCCCTCCGCACGGCCAGACGTCCACGGTCGCGGCAGCCCAGTCGAAGACCCAGCCGGGGCGCAGGCCGCGCGCTCCCCAGCCGTCCGGGCGCCGGCGGGGGAGCGGGTGGCCCGCCTGCTGCGCGGTGGCGGCCGTGTCGCAGGTCTCGCGTGCGATGCGGAGGGCGTCCGACCAGGTGTCGGCGGGCCCTGTGAAGATGTGCAGCCCGCGCTGCTCGGGCCGTCCGCAGTTCCTTATGGGGACGTTGACCTGGTAGTAGGTCTGGGGCATGGCACCGTCTCCTCCGTAGAGCGGTCGCGTTCCTTCGCGGCCGCTCGGCTTCATGCCCGGGCGGTCGCCGGGCGGCCTCCGCCAGCGTACGAAGCGGCCCGGGCCCCTCATATCCGGAACGGTCAATCACCTATACGTATCCCGGGCTCCCGGCTGCGCCCCCGGGCGCGCCGGGTTTTCTGCGTATACGTGAATCCGCCCCCCCTGATGTAACGGCGGGCCCGCTGCCTCTACGGTTCGGGCGGGGCGCCGCCGCCCGAACCGAGGCGTGCCCCGAAACACTTTCAGGCGACGGCCTTTTGCTTGGTTCTCGTTCAACAGGAATACCGCAGGCCCTGTTAAGAAAGATTACCGACGCATGCGTCTTGAAATCCCTTCGATCGCTGGGCAATAGTTCCGTTCGCGGCGAGTCGATGACTTTCCGTTAGCCAGAAACCGCCTTCGCCGGCGTGTTGTTCACGCATTCCGGCGTACACCCCCCTTGAGTTTCTGGCTGCCATCAGAAGGGATCAACGTGCGTAACTCCCGTAAGTACCGCATGGCAGCGCTGGGCCTCGCGCTCTCGGCCTCGGCAGTCCTGGGAACCCAGACCCTGGCCCAGGCGCAGGAGCCGGCGCCCGCCCCCCGCTACCAGCCCGAGATGGTCCGGGCGCTGGCCGCTTCGCTCGGTGTGAGCGAGAAGGCCGCGATCGACCGTCTGGACCGGCAGGACGCCCAGCAGGCCAAGCTCGCCGCACTCACCAAGAGCGGCATAGCCGGCGACGGGGCCTTCTTCGACGCCTCCGGCAAGCTGACCGTCAACGTCGGCGACAAGGCCGAGGCGGCCAAGGTCGAGAAGGCCGGCCTCGCGGCCCGGGTGCCCGCGAGAGGCCAGGCGGAGCTCGACCAGGTGAAGTCCCGGCTGGACGCCCTCGCCGCGAAGAAGGTCCCCTCCGGAGTCGCCTCCTGGTCCGTCGACCTGGCCTCCGACAAGGTGACCGTCAAGGTCAACAACGACCGGGGCGCCGCCGCCAAGGCGTTCCTCGCCAAGGCCGCCCAGTACGGCGCCGCCGTCGAGATCGTGCGCGGCCAGGAGCAGCTCGAGCCCAAGGCCGCGATCTACCCCGGCAGCAAGATGACGCTGAACAACACCACCGGCTGGTGCTCCGTCGGCTACGGCGCCCACGACAGCTCCGGCAGGCAGTACCTGGTGAGCGCGGGACACTGCGTCGTGAACACCCTGCGCTACGACGGAACGGCCTTCGCCCAGGGCTACCACACCCGCTACAAGCTCGGCAGCAACAGCGTCGACATGGGCATCGCGACCGTCAACTCCGGCCACTCGATCGTCACCGCGGTGGGCACCTGGGGCCAGGGCAGCACCAGGACGGTCGCCGTCAAGGGCAGCAGCCGGGCCGCCGTCGGTGCCGCGATCTGCAAGTCCGGCGCCACCACGGGCTGGACGTGCGGTTCGATCACCTCGTACAACAACACCGTCACGTACGTCGATCTCAACGGCGGCCCCGACACGGTGATCACCGGCCTGGGCGCCTCCAGCGTCTGCGTCGAGGGCGGTGACAGCGGCGGTGCCTACATCTCCGGCAACCAGGCCCAGGGCATGACCTCCGGCGGCCCGACCAACCAGCAGTGCACGGGCGGGGTCTACTCCCGCGGCTCCTCGTACTTCCAGCCGCTCGGTGACGCCCTCCAGTACTACGGTCTGACGCTCAACACCAACTGAGCACGTCCGCAGCAGGCAAGGCCGGGGGCCGTTCGCGCGACAGGGCGAGCGGCCCCCGGCTGCTTCCCGGTGCGACGTGTCCGCTCCGGCCCCGAACGCCCGACTCCGCCCGAAGAACCTCCACCCGCTGGAAGACGCCATGGCGAACACCCCCCACACCACCGACCCGGACACGATGTTCGCGACCACCTTCAAAGAGGCCCTGCGGCGGCGCGGTCTGCCGTTGGAGCACGTACGCGAGCACCTCGAGGCCCACGGAATCACCGTCAGCGTCGCCACCCTCAGCTACTGGCAGAGCGGCCGCAGCCAGCCGGAGAAGGCCCGGTCCCTGCGCGCCGTCGACATCCTGGAGCCGTTCCTCGGTCTCCCCGGCGGCGCCCTGCGCTCCCTGCTGCGGCGCCGGCCCCGCGGCTGGGCCCCGCCCCACGACCCGGCCGCCGTCCGCGGTCTGTACGGCGAGAACTCCGACGTCGAACAGGCCCTCGGGGACGCCTTCCCGCACTTCAACGCCGGCCTGCGAAGGCTGGTCGTCCACGAGGCGGTACGCGTGAACGAGCACCGTCTCGTGGACGAGATCCGCGTCACCGTCGCGGTCAGGGCCGCCCACCACGACGCGCGGCACCTCACGGTCGTCCACGCTCTGGACGGCGCGCAGGGCGACGCGTGCGAGGTCACCGCTCCCTCGGGGCCGGCCCCGCGCACCCGGTTCCGGCCGGACCTGAACTGTGTGGTCGCCGAGATCCCCTTCGGCCGCCGACTGGTCAGGAACGAGACCGCGGTGGTCGAGTACACCCTGCGTACCGCCGCGACCGAGGGCGTCTCCCACCAGCACGAATCCCGCGTCACCACACCCTTGCAGAGCTATCTGCTCCAGGTCCGCTTCCACCCGTCGGCCGTGCCGTCGACGTGCTGGCACCACTACCGCAGACGACTCGGTGCCGAGCCCGGCCGGCAACTCGCCGCCCTCGACGGCCTCCATACGACGCACCTGCTGCCCACGAAGCCGGCGCCGGGCGTCTACGGCATCGAATGGGGCTGGGCGGACTGAACTCCGGCGCCCCCTCGCCTCCGCCACGGCCTTGGTACGGTGCGGGCACCGGCGGCGAGGTGCCGGGCGCCCGTCCCCGCACCTTCCGGATGAACGAGAGCGAGGATGACGCCGTGATCCAGACGCGTGGTCCCGCTCTGCGGCCCCTGGCCCGGGCCCTCACCGACGAGGGTGCCGAACCGGTACTGCTGTACGTCGAGGGCGCCGCCGGCGAGGGGAAGAGCCACCTGCTCCAGGCCCTGGCAGACCTGCCCGGGACGGCGCACACGGTCCGCGTGCGGTGGAGGTGCGGAGCCGGCGCCGGACCTCCCGGCGAGGACGGGCTCCGGCGGGCGCCCACCCTGTGGCTCGTGGACGACGTCCACCGGGCCGACGAGGACGAACTGCGGTGGCTGCGCCGCGTCCTCGGGGGGCTGGAGCCGGGCTCGGCGGCCGCCGTCGCCTACCGGCCCGAGGAACTGCCCGTACCCGGCCTCCCGCTGGGCGGTCGGCCGGTGACGTACCCCTCCCGGCTCACCGTGCTCCGGCACCGGCTGGTCCCCTGGGACGAGGAGCGCGTCCACCGGGCCGCCGCGGAGGCGCTGGGCGGGAGCTGCACGGCCGAGGCTGCGCGCAGACTCCACGAACTCACCGGCGGAGTGCCCCAGGTGGCCGTCGACCTCCTCGCCGTACTGCGGGAACGGCAGCCCGCGTTCACCGGCACGGCCGCCGAGGTGGAGGCGGCCGGTGTGCCGACCCGCCTCGCGGAACTCGTGCTGAGCCGTACGCACGCGCTGCCCCCGGAACACCGGCCGGTGGTCTGGGCGGCCGCCGTCCTCGGCGCTTCCGTCCCCAGGGGCGAACTCATCGCGGTGTCGGGGCTCGGAGCCGAGGCCGGGACCAGGGCGCTGCTGCGGGCCCTGGAGACGGCCGCCCTCGCCGAGCCGGCCGAGGGCCGCTACGGCTTCGCCGTCCCGCTGGCCGCCCCGGCCGTACGGGCTTCCGTACCGGGACCCGTCCGCCAGGACCTGCACGGCCGGGCGGCTGCCGTGCTGCGCGGCAGGCAGCCCGTGCCCTGGGCCGACGTCGCCGAACACCACAGGGCGGCCGGGGAGACCCGCACCTGGCTCCGAGCGGTCGAGAAGGCGGCCGGGGCCGCCGCCGCGGCCGGCCGGCACCAGCAGGCCGTCACCCTGCTGGAACGGACCCTGGCCACGCCCGGCCTGCCCCCGCAGAGCCGCGCCCGCCTCGCGCCGCTCCTCGCCCGCAGCGCGGTGACCGGACTGCGCTCGGACCAGACCGTCGAGGTGCTCACCCAGATCGTGCGAGACGCGTCCCTGCCCCCGGCCGTCCGCGGAGAACTGCGGCTCGACCTGGGCCTGATGCTCGCCAATCAGATGGGCCGGGGGCCCGAGGGGCGCCAGGTGCTGGAGATCGCCGCCGCCGAACTGTGCGAGGTCCGGCCGGTCCTGGCCGCCCGCGCCATGGCGGCACTGTCCAGCACCTTCGTACCGGGCAACCACATCGACGCCGACCGGGAGTGGATAGCCAAGGCCGTCACCCTCACGGAGGCCGGCGGGGACCGGGCCATGCGCACGGCGGTCCTCGCCAACCGGGCCGACCTCGCCCTGAGCTGCGCCGACCCGGGAGCGTGGGAACTGGTCGGGGAACTGGCCGGGGAGCTGTCCGGCGAGGACCCGGACCCCGCGTGCGCCCGGCAGGCCGCGCGCGGCCTGTGCAACGCCGCGAACTCCGCGGTCTGGCTCGGCTTCCACGACCGGGCGGAGGACCTGCTCGCGGAAGGACTCGACCTGGCCGCACGCAGCGGCGCGCCCTACCTCGAGCACACGGCGCTGGGGGCACGGCTGCTCCAGGAGTGGTGGACCGGCCGGTGGGCAGGCCTGGCCCAGCGGTGCGAGGATTTCGTCGCGGCGACCGCCGACATGCCGTTCCTCGCCTCCGACGCCTACGTCGTACGTGGCCTGCTCGCCCTCGCCCAGGGCGACTGGGGCGAGGCGGGGGCCTGGCTGGCCCAGCGCGGGACCACCCGGGCCGAGAACCTGCCCGTCCCCCTGGCCGCGACGGCGGCCGGCGCCGCGATCCGCCTCGCCCTGGCCCGCCAGGAGATCGAAGCCGCGGCGGACCGGGCACGCGCAGCCTGGGCGGCCCTCGCCGAGAAGGGGGTGTGGACGTGGGGTCCGGAACTCCTGCCGTGGGCCGTGGAGGCGGTGGCCCGCGCGGGCGACACGATCGAGGCGCACGCCATGGTCCGGGCCTTCTCCCAGGGGATCGACGGACGCGACGCGCCCGCCGCCCAGGCCGCACTGATCTGGGGCAGGGCCGTCCTGACCGAAACGGAAGCGCTCGCCCGGGAGGAGCGGCACCGGCTGCTGCGCGCCGCGGAGCTGTACCAGGAAGCGGCGGCCGCGTACGCGGCCATGCCTCACCCCTACGGCCGGGCGCTGACCGCGGAGGGCGCCGGGCGCTGTGTGCTCGTGGCCGCCGAAGCGGATGCCGGGCCGGCCGACGAGGGCGGGGACACCGCCGAACCTCCGGGGCCGGTCTGCCTCTCCACCCTGTCGGCGGTCGCCGAACTGGAGACCTGCGCCCGGGGCTTCACCGAACTGGGCGCCGTCTGGGACGCGGCACGGGTCAGGGCCCTGCTCCGCACCCAGCGGCCGGTGAAGAGGGGCCGCCCGCCCGGACGCCCGTCGCACGCCGACGAGTTGTCCCCCCGGGAGGCGGAGGTGGCCCAGCTCGCGGTCTCCGGGCTGACCAACCGCGAGATCGCCGCGACCCTCCACCTGTCCCCCCGGACGGTGGAGCAGCACATCGCCCGCGCCATGCGCAAGACCGGTGCGCTCTCCCGCCGCGACCTCGCCCACCGCCTGGCAACGACCCGTACGCCACGCGCCGGTGCGGGAGAGCCTGGACCAACCCCCGCCGGTGACCGACAATGGGTGGAAGATCACGCGTCCTGCGGGCCGCCGTGACCCGGGGGAACGGGGGAGGCACAT
The DNA here is from genome assembly GCF_042669245.1 of Streptomyces sp. NPDC057249. Lineage (NCBI taxonomy): Bacteria > Bacillati > Actinomycetota > Actinomycetes > Kitasatosporales > Streptomycetaceae > Streptomyces > Streptomyces sp. NPDC057249. The sequence continues at coordinate 13,196 of NZ_JBHUXS010000024.1, forward strand.
CATGCACGCGGTCCTCATCGTGTTCGGGCTGCTCCTCGCGGCCATCGTGTTCCTGATCGCGAAGGTGAGCCTGCGCCAGCGGCGGCGTACGCACAACTTCGACGGCCAGGAGATCGAGCGGCACCACAGTGCGGAGATACGCCACGTCCGCGCCGCGAACAGGTCCAGCGCCGTTCACAACGGCTTCGTCAACGGCGGCAACGACTACCGGCCCAGGCGGGGCTGAGACCTGAGGTAGTCTTTCGCTTCCCGCACAGGGACATGACCAAGGAGGTGGGACCCATTACCGCTGTTTCGACACGGGTGCTCCCCTTCCGCGAACGCGTGGCCGACCGGACCTAGGGCCTGCCGCGGAGCACCCCTCGGTTTTCCTCCGAAAGGCTCCGCACCATGCCGGTCCCCCTGTCACCGTCCGACCTCTCCTCCCTCGCCGCCACCCTCCGCGCCGCCGGCTGCGTCTTCGCCGAGGACGAGGCCGGGCTCATCGCCGCCACCGCCGCCGATCCCGCCCAGGTCACCGCCATGGCCGAACGGCGCGCCGCCGGGCACCCTCTGGAACACGTCCTCGGCTGGGCCGAGTTCGCCGGGCTGCGGATCTCCGTCGACCCCGGCGTCTTCGTCCCCCGCCGCCGCACCGAGTTCCTGATCGACCGGGCCGTCGCCCTCGCCCCGGACCCGGCCGTCGTGGTCGACCTGTGCTGCGGCTCCGGCGCGCTCGGCGCCGCGCTCGCCGCCGCGCTGGACCGGGTCGAACTCCACGCCGCCGACGTCGAGCCCGCCGCCGTACGCTGCGCCCGGCGCAACATCGGGGACCGGGGACGCGTCTACGAGGGCGACCTCTTCGCACCCCTGCCCGGCGCCCTGCGCGGGCGCGTCGACGTGCTCCTCGCCAACGTGCCGTACGTCCCGACCGGCGATGTCGCCCTCCTCCCCGCCGAGGCCCGGGTCCACGAACCGCTCGTCGCGCTCGACGGCGGCGGCGACGGCCTGGACGTCCTGCGCCGGGTCGCCGCGGAGGCGGCCCACTGGCTCGCCCCGGGCGGCAGCCTCCTGGTCGAGACGAGCGAGCGGCAGGCGGAGACCGCGGCGGGCGTCCTGGCGGGCGGCGGGCTCGTGGCGCGCGTCGACTCCTGCGAGGAGCGGTACGCCACCGTCGTCACCGGGACGCTGCCGGTACGGCCCGCGGCCGGCTGACCGGGATGCCGAAGGAGCGGCCGCGCCCCACACCCCGGCCGCTCCCCGCGCCCCGACCCCGCACCGCCTAAACTCCGAAGGCTGGGAGCTGATCGGGCGGCGAGCGGGAGAGCGCGGGATGACCATGGTGCCGGGGCGCAGGAGCAGTACGTTCACCCGACTGCTGCGGCACGGTTTCACCGACCCGTCCGCCGCCGAGCGGCTGCTCGACCTGCCCGACTTCTCGTCCGTACGCTCCGACTCCGTGCTCCTCGACGCGCTCGGGGCCACCGCCGACCCCGACCTCGCGCTGCGCGGCCTCGTCCGGCTGGTCGAGGCGGAGGAGGCGGGGGAGCGGCAGATCCTGCTGGACACGCTCGTCACCGCCAAGCCGCTGCGGGACCGGCTGCTCGGGGTGCTCGGCGCGTCGGAGGCGCTCGGCGACCACCTGGCCCGGCACCCGCGCGACTGGCAGGCCCTCGTCACGTACGAGGCCGCCGACCTGCACCCCGGGGTCGCCGAGTTCGAGCAGGAGCTCGCCGGCGCGGACGGGCCGGACGGCCTGCGCGTCGGCTACCGGCGGTGCCTGCTGTCCATCGCCGCGCGGGACGTCTGCGGCACGACCGACGTCGCCGAGACCGCCGCCGAGCTGGCCGACCTCGCCACCGCGACCCTGCGCGCCGCCCTGCGCATCGCTTCGGCCGCCGCCCCCGACGACGCGGCGCAGTGCCGGCTCGCGGTCGTCGCGATGGGCAAGTGCGGCGGTCACGAGCTGAACTACGTCTCCGACGTGGACGTCATCTTCGTCGCCGAGCCCGCCGACGGCGCCGAGGAGAGCAAGGCCATGCAGGCCGCGACCCGGCTCGCCTCGCACCTCATGCGGATCTGCTCCGACACCACGGTCGAGGGCACCATCTGGCCCGTCGACGCCAACCTCCGCCCCGAGGGCCGCAACGGCCCCCTCGTCCGCACGCTCTCCTCGCACCTCGCGTACTACCAGCGCTGGGCCAAGACCTGGGAGTTCCAGGCGCTGCTGAAGGCCCGGCCGGTGGCCGGGGACCGGGCGCTCGGCCTGGAGTACGTCGAGGCGGTGTCACCGCTCGTCTGGCAGGCGGCGGACCGGGAGAACTTCGTCCCCGACGTCCAGAAGATGCGCCGCCGCGTGGTCGACACCATCCCCGCCGACCGCGTCGACCGGGAGCTGAAGCTCGGGCCCGGCGGGCTGCGGGACGTCGAGTTCGCCGTACAGCTCCTCCAGCTCGTGCACGGCCGCAGCGACCCCGCCCTGCGCAGCGGCTCGACCCTGGAGGCGCTGAAGGCGCTCGCCGAGGGCGGGTACGTGGGGCGCGTCGACGCCGTGCAGCTGGACGACGCCTACCGCTTCCTGCGCGCCATGGAGCACCGCATCCAGCTCTACCGGCTGCGCCGCACCCACCTCGTCCCCGACGAGGAACCCGACCTGCGGCGCCTCGGCCGCTCCCTCGGGCTGCGCACCGACCCCATCGCCGAGCTGAACCAGGCGTGGCGGCGGCACGCGTCCGTGGTGCGGCGGCTGCACGAGAAGCTGTTCTACCGGCCGCTGCTCGACGCCGTGGCCCAGCTCGCGCCCGGCGAGTCCCGGCTCAGCACCAAGGCCGCCACCGCCCGGCTCGTCGCCCTCGGCTACGAGGACCCGGCAGCGGCCCTCCGCCACCTGGAGGCCCTGTCGTCCGGGGTCTCCCGCAAGGCCGCCATCCAGCGCACGCTGCTGCCCGTGCTCCTCGGCTGGTTCGCGGACTCCGCCGACCCGGACGCCGGGCTCCTCGGCTTCCGCAAGGTGTCCGACGCGCTCGGCAAGACCCCGTGGTACCTGCGGCTCCTGCGCGACGAGGGGGCCGCGGCCGAGAACCTCGCCCGGGTCCTGTCGGCCGGCCGGCTCGCCCCGGACCTGCTGCTGCGCGCCCCCGAGGCCGTCTCCATCCTCGGCGACCCGCAGGGCCTCGCCCCGCGCAGCCGGGACCACCTGGAGCAGGAGGTGCTGGCCGCCGTCGGCCGCGCGGACGACGCGGAGACGGCCGTCGCGGTGGTGCGCGGGGTGCGCAGGCGCGAGCTGTTCCGCACGACGGCCGCCGACCTCATCGGCTCGTACGGTACGGAGGACAGCCCGGCCGAGTCCGACCCCGGCGCCCTCGTGGACCGGGTCGGCGGCGCGGTCACGGACCTGAACGCCGTCACCATCGCGGGCGCGCTGCGGGCCGCCGTGCGCGCGGAGTGGGGCGACACGCTGCCGACCCGGTTCGCCGTCATCGGCATGGGGCGGTTCGGCGGGCACGAGCTGGGATACGGCTCCGACGCGGACGTCCTCTTCGTGCACGAACCCCGGGAGGGGGTGGACGAGCAGGAAGCCGGCCGGGCGGCGAACCGGGTGGTCTCCGAGATGCGGCGCCTCCTCCAGCTGCCCACCGCGGACCCGCCGCTCGTCATCGACCCCGACCTGCGCCCCGAGGGCAAGAACGGCCCCCTCGTGCGCACCCTGAAGTCCTACGACGCGTACTACCGGCGCTGGTCCCTGGGCTGGGAGAGCCAGGCCCTGCTGCGGGCCGAGCCGATGGCCGGGGACCTGGACCTGGGCGCGGAGTTCGTGGAGCTGATCGACCCCCTGCGGTATCCGGCGGACGGGCTGGGGGATGACGCCGTCCGCGAGATCCGCCGGCTCAAGGCCCGGATGGAGTCGGAGCGGCTGCCGCGCGGCGCGGACCCGACGCTCCACACGAAACTGGGGCGCGGCGGGCTGAGCGACGTCGAGTGGACGGTCCAGCTGATGCAGATGCGCCACGGCCACGAGGTCCCGGGCCTGCGGACCACCCGCACCCGCGCGGCGCTGGCCGCGGCGCGCGAGGCGGACCTGATCTCCGAGGACGACGCCCAGACCCTGGACGAGGCGTGGGTCCTGGCGACCCGCGTCCGCAACGCGGTCATGCTCGTCCGGGGCCGCCCCGGCGACACCTTCCCCTCGGTCCCGCGCGAGCTCACCGCCGTGGGGCGGTACCTGGGGTACGAGGAGGGGCACGTCGGGGACATGCTGGACGACTACCGCCGGGTGACGCGCAGGGCGCGGGGTGTGGTGGAGGAGCGGTTCTACGGGGGGTGAGGGGCGCCCTCCGGAGGCTTCGCGGGGCGCTGCCCCGCACCCCGCTCCTCAATCGCCGGAGGGGCTTGATTTTGCCGCGGGCCGGGTATTCCCCGCGGGAGCAATCCTGCGGGTGCAGGCCGGGCAACAGCCGGCACCGAGCCCCTCCGGCGATTGAGGAGCGGGGTCCGGGGCGGAGCCCCGGAGGCTAGTGCCGGGTTGCCGCCGGCTCGCGGTGGGGCCGCACCCCCAGCGCGCTGAGGCGAGGACGCCCCGCCTTCGGCGGGATCCACCTGGGCAGCCGGTGCGGCAGCGACCCGTACCACGCGTACGACACCGCGTAGCCGAAGGCCAGGCATGCCATCCCGCCCACCGCGTCCAGCCAGAAGTGGTTCGCCGTCGAGACGATCACCATCAGGGTGACCGCGGGGTACAGCAGCCCGAGGATGCGCGCCCAGGGGGCGGAGGCCAGGGCGAAGACGGTGAGGCCGCACCAGAGGGACCAGCCGATGTGCATCGACGGCATCGCCGCGTACTGGTTGGACATGTTCTTGAAGTTGCCCGACGCCATCGAACCCCAGGTCTGGTGGACCAGGACCGTGTCGATGAAGTGGCCGCCGTTCATCAGGCGGGGTGGTGCCAGCGGGTACAGGTAGTAGCCGAGGAGCGCGACGGCCGTGGTGGCGAACAGGGCCAGCCTGGCTGCCGCGTACCGGCCCGGATGCCGGCGGAACAACCATACGAGCACACTGATCGTGACGATGAAGTGCAGCGTCGCGTAGTAGTAGTTCATCGACACGATGAGCCATGTCACCGAGTTCACCGCGTGGTTGACCGACCGCTCGACCCCGATGCCGAGGAAGCGTTCCACCGACCACAGCCAGTCCGCGTTGGCGAGGGCGGCGGTCTTCTGCTCGGGGACCGCGTTGCGCACCAGTGAGTACACCCAGTAACTCACCGCGACCAGCAGGATTTCGAACCAGAGGCGCGGACGCCGGGGTGACCGGGGGGAGCGCAGCCGGGACACGACGTGATCGAGTGGTCTGTCGAGCGCTCTGCCGAGCCCGTGTGCGCGACCGGACTGCTTGGTGTTCGCCTCGGGAGCCGCCTCGTTCACGATGGGTGACGGGGTGGCCTCCGTGCGGCCTTCCTGTCGTTTCACGCTCAATTCACCCATAGGCACAGAGTCTGCCAGATTTGCCCTCTCTGCCCGATGATCCTCCGGCGGGGCGCGAGTTGCACGTCCGGCGGGGGTGCCCAGGGTGCGCGACGGGCCGGTTACGCCCTCGCGTGCGATCCTGGAAGGGCGGCGGGGGCGGTCGTGTCCTGCCCCGGGCCCGCCGCGGTGGAGCCGCGTACCACCAGCTCCGGCATGAAGACGAACTCGCTGTGCGGGGCGGGCGTGCCGCCGATCTCCTCCAGGAGGGTGCGCACCGCGGCCTGGCCCATCGCCGTCACCGGCTGGCGGATCGTGGTCAGCGGCGGATCGGTGAACGCTATGAGCGGCGAGTCGTCGTACCCCACCACCGACAGGTCGCGCGGGACCTCGCGGGCGAGCCGGCGGGCGGCCCTGATCGCGCCGAGCGCCATCATGTCGCTCGCGCACACCACCGCCGTGCAGCCCCGCTCCATCAGCGCGGAGGCGGCGGCCTGGCCGCCCTCCAGCGTGTAGAGGGAGTGCTGGATCAGCTCCTCGACCTCGTCCGCCGTCAGGTTCAACTGCTCGCGCATCGTGGCGTGGAAGCCCTCGATCTTGCGGAGCACCGGCACGAAGCGCTTCGGGCCGACCGCGAGGCCGATCCGGGTGTGGCCCAGCGACACCAGGTGGGTGACCGCCAGCCGCATCGCCGCCCGGTCGTCCGGCGAGATGAAGGGTGCCTGCACCTTGGACGAGAAGCCGTTGACCAGGACGAAGGGGACGCCCTGGGCGCGCAGTTGCTCGTAACGCCCCATGTCCGCCGAGGTGTCGGCGTGCAGCCCGGAGACGAAGATGATGCCGGAGACGCCCCGGTCGACCAGCATCTCGGTCAGCTCGTCCTCGGTGGAGCCGCCCGGGGTCTGGGTCGCGAGGACCGGGGTGTAGCCCTGCCGGGTCAGCGCCTGCCCGATGACCTGGGCGAGCGCCGGGAAGATCGGGTTCTCCAGCTCGGGCGTGATCAGGCCGACGAGCCCCGCGCTGCGCCTGCGCAGCCGTACGGGCCGTTCGTATCCGAGTACGTCGAGAGCGGCGAGTACGGATTCGCGGGTGGCAGCGGCTACCCCGGGCTTGCCGTTCAGTACGCGGCTGACCGTCGCTTCGCTGACCCCCGCCTGAGTTGCGATATCGGCAAGCCGTGCGGTCATGGCAATGGACTGTACCGGGAGCGGGTCGGATTGCCCACCATGCACAGGAATCGGGCGGGACCGGCCGCCTCGTGGCGCCCGGAGCGGGGCCCCGCCGCGTCCGGCGGCAACATCTTGCAAGCTCTTGCGGGCCCCGCTTGCCGGCTGCGGTCAGATCGTCGCACTGCGGAATCGGGGCTGGTGGGCCTGGTGTGGCAGGGATCGGGGAGTTTCGTCAAGTGGCTTGACGGCAACCTTGAGGACACGCCAATGTAACGATCGCCGGAGCTTGCAGAAATCTTCCGCAAAGTCTTTCGGTCGCCTTTCATCCTTGTTACGTTCACGTCGACCCGGCGCCGCGACGGAGCGGTACGGCAGTTGAAGGAGTTCAGATGCGACGTGGCATAACGGCCACCGCCCTGGTCGCGGCCCTGGCGCTCGCGGCGACCGCCTGCGGCAGCGATGACGACAAGTCCGGCAGCACCTCCAAGGGCTCGGGCGAGCTCTCCGGCACCGTGACGTGGTGGGACACGTCCAGCGTCGGTACCGAGGACAAGGTCTTCAAGAAGATCGCCGAGGGCTTCGAGAAGAAGCACCCGAAGGTCGACGTCAAGTACGTCAACGTGCCCTTCGGTGAGGCGCAGAACAAGTTCAAGAACGCGGCGCAGGCCGGCTCCGGCGCCCCCGACGTGATCCGCTCCGAGGTCGCGTGGACCCCCGAGTTCGCCGACCTCGGCTACCTCGCGCCGCTGGACGGCACGTCCGCGCTGAAGGACCAGGACGACTTCCTGAAGCAGGCCGTGGCCTCCACGAAGTACAACGGCAAGACCTACGCCGTTCCGCAGGTCATCGACTCCATGGGCATCTTCTACAACAAGAAGATGTTCGAGAAGGCGGGCGTGAAGCCGCCGAACACCATCTCCGAGCTGAAGTCGGTCGCCAAGAAGATCAAGTCGAAGACCGGCAAGACCGGCCTCTACCTGCGCGGCGACGACTCGTACTACTTCCTCTCCTTCCTCTACGGCGAGGGCGGCGACCTGGTCGACGCCGGCTCGAAGACGGTGACCATCGACAAGCCCGAGGGCGTCAAGGCGTTCGAGGTCGTCAAGGACCTGGTCGACTCCGGGGCGGCGAAGACCGACGCCACGGACGGCTGGGAGAACATGATGCAGTCGTTCAAGAACGGCGACGTCGCGATGATGATCAACGGCCCCTGGGCGGTGGCCGACACGCTGACCGGTGACCAGTTCACCGACAAGGCGAACCTGGGCGTCGCCCCGGTCCCGTCCGGCTCCGCCGCGCAGGGCGCCCCGCAGGGCGGTCACAACCTGGCCGTCTACGCGGGCTCCAAGAACCTGGAAGCCTCCTACGCCTTCGTCGACTACATGACGTCGGTCGAGACCCAGGCGCAGACCGCCGGCGAGCTGAACCTGCTCCCCACCCGCACCTCCGCGTACGCCAAGCCGGAGGCCGTGGGCAGCGAGATCGTCCAGTTCTTCAAGCCGGTCGTCGAGACCGCCGTCGAGCGGCCCTGGATTCCGGAGACCGGCAGCCTCTTCGCGCCGCTGAACACCGAGTACACCAAGGTGCTCACCGGTCAGACCACGCCGGAGAAGGCCGCCAAGGCCACCGGTGACTCCTACCGCAAGCTCCTCAAGGGCTGGAAGTAACCAGGAAGGCAGGCCGACTGATGGCTGTCCACACCAGCCAGTCGGTGGCGAAGGCCGCGGGCGACGACGTCGCCCGCGGCCGGAGCCGCGGTACTGGCACCCCTCCGCGGCCGGGCGTGCTCCGGCGGGCCTTCTCCGTTCACTGGTACGCCTGGGCCATGGTCGCCCCGGTGGTGATCGTGATCGGCGTGATCATCGGATACCCGCTGGTCCGTGGTATCTGGCTGTCGCTGACCGACGCCAACGAGCGCAACGTCGCCCGCTCCATCGGCGTCAACGACATGCCGGCCACCTACAAGTTCGTGGGACTGGACAACTACGCGGACGCCCTCACCGGCGGTCAGTTCCTCGACACCCTGGTCTGGACCCTGGTGTGGACGGTCTCCTGCGTAGGCATCACCTTCGTGCTGGGCATGGCCCTGGCCAACATCCTGAACCGCAGGATCGCCGGCCGTTCCTTCTACCGCATGGCCCTGATCCTGCCCTGGGCCATCCCCGGCTTCGTCTCGGTCTTCGCCTGGCGCTTCCTCTACAACGAGGAGCGCGGCCTGCTCAACAAGATCCTCGGCGGCGCCGGCATCGACGGCATCCCGTGGCTGAACGACCCCACCTGGGCGAAGTTCTCCGTCATCGCCGTCAACGTCTGGCTCGGCGTGCCCTTCATCATGGTCGCCCTGCTCGGCGGCCTGCAGGCCATCCCGTCGGAGCAGTACGAGGCCGCGGAGATGGACGGCGCGACGGCCTGGCAGCGCTTCCGGCACGTCACGCTGCCGGGACTGCGCCCGGTCTCCACCACGGTGGTCCTGCTCTCCACCATCTGGACCTTCAACATGTTCCCGGTGATCTTCCTGCTCACCCGGGGCGGCCCCGGTGAGTCCACGCAGATCCTCGTCACCCAGGCGTACAAGTTCTCCTTCGAGATCAGCCCGCGCGACTTCGCCCAGTCGTCGACCTGGGGCGTACTGATCCTCGTACTCCTGATGCTCTTCGCCGTGGTCTACCGGCGAGTGCTCCGCACCCAGGGAGACAACTGGTGACCACCGCCGCGCACACCCCCGCCACCGCCCGGCACGCCGGCCGCCCGCCCCGCAAGCGCGGAGAGCGTTCGCCGATCGCGTCCGTGGCCCTGCACCTCACGCTGATCGTCGCCTCGGTGATCGCCGTCTTCCCGGTGCTGTGGGTCCTGCTGACCTCGCTGAAGCCCGCGAAGTACGCCACCACCACGGACTTCTTCCGCGACACGACGATCGAGAACTACACGAACCTGATCAAGGACACCGAGTTCCTGACCTGGTTCGGCAACTCCGTGGTCATCGCGGGGCTCAGCACCGTCCTCGGCGTCTTCGTCTCCGCCACCACGGGCTACGCCGTCAGCCGCTTCCGCTTCCCCGGCAAGCGCGGTCTGATGTGGACCCTGCTGGTGACCCAGATGTTCCCGGTCGCCGTCCTCATCGTGCCGATCTACAACATCATGTCCTCGATGGGCCTGATCAACCAGCCCGCCGGTCTGGTGATCACCTACCTGACGATCTCGGTGCCGTTCTGCGCCTGGATGATGAAGGGCTTCTTCGACACCATCCCGCGCGAGATCGACGAGTCGGGGATGGTCGACGGCCTCACCCCGTTCGGCACCTTCTGGCGGCTCATCCTGCCGCTGGCCAAGCCCGGCCTCGCCGTCACCGCGTTCTACTCCTTCATCACCGCCTGGGGCGAGGTGGCCTACGCCTCCGCCTTCATGGTCGGCGACGAGAACCTGACCCTCGCGGGCGGCCTCCAGAAGTTCGTCAACCAGTACGGCGCCCAGTGGGGCCCGATGACCGCCGCGTCCGTACTGATCGCGATACCCGCGGCCCTGGTGTTCCTGTTCGCGCAGAAGCACCTCGTCACCGGCATGTCCGCCGGAGCCGTCAAGGGCTGAGCACGCCCGTACGACCGCACGCACCAGTCACGGTGGCGCCGGAATCCCGACCCGGTCCCGGCGCCACCCCCCACCCAGACACCCCAGGGACGACATGACCCAGCACCTCGCTGCCCCCTCCACCGGTACGTCCGACGACGCCGCCGGCCACCGCACCGGCTGGTGGCAGGACGCGGTGATCTACCAGGTCTATCCGCGCAGCTTCGCCGACGGCAACGGCGACGGCATGGGCGATCTCGCAGGCGTACGCGGCAGACTCCCGTACCTCAAGGAGCTCGGCGTCGACGCGGTCTGGCTCAGCCCGTTCTACGCGTCCCCGCAGGCCGACGCCGGGTACGACGTCGCCGACTACCGGGCCATCGACCCGATGTTCGGCAGCCTGCTCGACGCCGACGCGCTGATCCGCGACGCCCACGAGCTGGGCCTGCGGATCATTGTCGACCTGGTGCCCAACCACTCCTCCGACCAGCACGAGTGGTTCAAGCGCGCGCTCGCCGAGGGCCCCGGCTCCGCCCTGCGCGACCGCTACCACTTCCGCCCCGGCAAGGGCGAGAACGGCGAACTCCCGCCCAACGACTGGGAGTCCATCTTCGGCGGCCCCGCCTGGACCCGGACCACCGACCCGGACGGCACCCCCGGCGAGTGGTACCTCCACCTCTTCGCGCCCGAGCAGCCCGACTTCAACTGGGAGCACCCGGCCGTCGCCGACGAGTTCCGCTCGATCCTGCGCTTCTGGCTCGACATGGGCGTCGACGGCTTCCGGGTGGACGTCGCGCACGGCCTCGTCAAGGCGGCCGGGCTGCCCGACCTGGGCACCCACGACCAGCTGAAGCTGCTCGGAAACGATGTCATGCCGTTCTTCGACCAGGACGGGGTGCACGAGATCTACCGCAGCTGGCGCACCATCCTGGACGAGTACCCCGACACAATGGGGCCCGCAGGGCCTTCCGCAGAAGGGCGGGGGTGGGCGACGGGTGGGCGGATCGCGGTTGCTGAGGCGTGGACGCCGACCGTCGAGCGCACCGCCAACTACGTGCGCCCCGACGAGATGCACCAGGCGTTCAACTTCCAGTACCTGGCCACCGCCTGGGACGCCGCCGCGCTCCGCGAGGTCATCGACACCTCGCTCGACGCGATGCGGCCCGTCGGTGCCCCCACCACCTGGGTGCTGTCCAACCACGACGTCACCCGGCACGCCACCCGGTTCGCCAACCCCGCGGGCCTCGGCACCCAGATCCGCACCCCCGGCGACCGCGAGCTCGGCCTGCGCCGGGCCCGCGCGGCGAGCCTGCTGATGCTGGCGCTGCCCGGCTCCGCCTACGTCTACCAGGGCGAGGAGCTCGGCCTGCCCGACGTCACCGACCTGCCCGACGAGGCCCGCCAGGACCCCTCGTTCTTCCGGGCCGACGGCCAGGACGGCTTCCGCGACGGCTGCCGCGTCCCGATCCCGTGGACCCGCGAGGGCTCCTCGTACGGCTTCGGTGCGGGCGGCAGCTGGCTTCCGCAGCCCACCGGCTGGGGGGAGCTGAGCGTCGAGGCGCAGACCGGCGTGGCCGGCTCGACCCTGGAGCTGTACCGGGCCGCCATCGCCGCCCGCCGGGCGCACCCCGGTCTCGGCGCGGGCGCCGAGGTGCGCTGGCTGGACGCCCCGGAGGGGCTGCTCGCCTTCGCGCGCCCCGGGTTCGTCTGCACCGTCAACACCACGGGCGCCCCGGTCCGCATCCCCGTACCGGGCACGGCCCTGCTGTCCAGCGCGCCGGTCGCCACCGACGGCGACACGGTCGAGCTGCCCGCCGACACCACGGTGTGGTGGACGGTGTGACGACCGTCCCCCTGCCGCGGGGCCCCGGCGCGGGCGGTGCGCTCAGGCTGTCGGACATCGCCGGTCAGGCGGCCGTCAGCGAGGCGACCGTCAGCCGGGTGCTCAACGGCAAGCCGGGCGTCGCGGACACCACGCGTCAGCGGGTGCTCGCGGCGCTCGACATCCTGGGCTACGAACGGCCCGTGCGGCTGCGGCAGCGCAGCGCCGGGCTGATCGGGCTGATCACCCCCGAGCTGACCAACCCGATCTTCCCGGCGTTCGCCCAGTCCGTGGAGCAGGTCCTCGCCGGGCACGGCTACACGCCGGTGCTCTGCACCCAGCTCCCGGGCGGCGCCACCGAGGACGAGCTGGTCGAGCAGCTGGTCGAGCGGGGCGTCGGCGGCATCGTCTTCCTGTCCGGGCTGCACGCCGACACCTCGGCCGACCCGGCGCGCTACGCCGCGCTGACCGAGCGCGGGGTGCCGTTCGTCCTGATCAACGGCTACAACGAGCGGATCAGCGCCCCGTTCGTCTCGCCCGACGACACCGCCGCGGTGCGGATGGCCGTGAGCCATCTCGCCGAACTCGGCCACCGCCGGGTGGGCCTGGCCATAGGGCCGCAGCGCTATGTGCCCTCGCGCCGGAAGCGGGACGGCTTCGTGGACGCCGCGGTCTCGGTGCTCGGCCTGGACCGCGCGGACGCCGAACTCCTGGTCTGCTCCACGCTGTTCAGCGTCGAGGGCGGCCAGGTCGCGGCGGGCGCGCTGCTCGACCGCGGGTGCACCGGCATCGTCTGCGGCAGCGACCTCATGGCGCTGGGCGTCGTCCGCGCGGCCCGGGACCGCGGGCTCGACGTGCCGCGTGACGTGTCCGTGGTGGGCTTCGACGACTCGCAGCTCATCGCGTTCACGGACCCGCCGCTGACCACGGTCCGCCAGCCGGTCCAGGCGATGGCGGCGGCCGCGGTGGGCGCGCTGCTGGAGGAGATCGGCGGCAGCCCCGTGCAGCGCACGGAGTACGTGTTCCAGCCGGAGCTGGTGGTCCGGGGTTCGACGGCGGCGCTGCGGAGCGCGTGAGCGGGTGGTCGTGAGGGCCGGGTCCGGAGGGGGGACCCGGCCCCTGACGCGTGTCCGGGAGCGGCGGTGCGGTGCCGGCGCGGCATCCGTCCTGCCGATCGGCGCCGGGTCAGCCCTCGCCGTCGCCCTTCTCGAAGAGGCGGACGGTGGACAGGATCTGGCGGATCGTGGCGTCGGACACCTCGTCCTGGACGCCGTGCGCTCCGACGTACGTCCACGAGACGAACTTGCCCTCCGCGTTCTTGAAGGCGAAGGTCACCGCCTTGCCGTCGGTGTCGCACTTGCCCTTCTCCGGCGTCCCGGACGAGGTGACGGTCACGAGGCTGCCCTCGACGCCCGACTTCGTCCGGAACGATTCGGGCTCACCGACCGTGAGGCGCGAGCGGTCGGGCTGGGTGTAGAGGCCGTAGACCCAGGTCTCGGCGGTGTCCTCGGCGGCCTCCGCCGCGCTCCTGGCACCCTGCTCGCCGGTGGTGCCGACCGAGGCGAGCGAGTACGCGTCGGGCGTGCCGTCCTTGCCGTCGTCGGAGGTGCACCACTTCTCCTTGAGGACCGCCGGCGCCATCATCGCGACCAGCGGCTTCTCCTCCGGGTCGTCGTTCTCCGTGACGTAGCTCACCCAGCTCGCGGACTGGCGCTTCCACGAGGCGGGCACGTCGAAGGTGATGCCGCGCTTGGCGTTGACCACGGTGTTCCAGCCGGGGACGAGCGGTTCCGAGCCGCCGCCTCCGCCCCGGGCCGTGCCGTCGGAGCCGGCGGACGCGCTCGCGGACGCCGTGGGCGTCGGCTGCGGACCGGCCTCGTCGTTCCCGTCGCCGCGCAGGGTCAGGTAGCCCACCGCGGCGCAGGCCACGACGACCGCCGCGGAGGCGGCCACCACGGCGACCGTGGTCCGGTTGCGGCGGGGGCGGGGCGGTTCGGGGGTGCTCATGCCGACCGTGGGGGCGGCGTGCCAGTCGGGGCTGCCCCGGCCGGGCTGCGCCGGGGGCGAACCGCGCCGGACGCCCGGCGTGTTCGGCTGATCGGGGGACGACTGCTCTCCTGGCCACATGGGGCGAGCCTAGCCGCGGCCCGGGACCGGTCCGTGGCCCGGGGCGGCCGGTCACAGGAGAGGCACCGGCAGTCGGCCCGGTCGGGCCGGCGGGGAGGTGTGACTGCCGGTGCCTCTCATGTCCTGACCGGTCCGGCCGGCCGGGCGCGTGGGGCCCGGGGTAACGGGACCCCCGGCCGACCGGACCGGAGTCGGGAGAAACGTAACAGGGCTGCAATGTCTTGCGTAAGACCTTGCAGGAAGAAATCCGCGGTATTTCGTGGATGTGAGCAGGCGGTGTCCAAAGGGTTGACCGGGACCTGCCGGGCTCGTACGGTCTCGCTGCGGCAAGGTTTGCATTCTTGCAGCAAGAACCTTCAGGAGCCTTGAGGGCAAGGCGCGTTGCCGATGAGGCTGCACCGTCACCCGCATTTCCCCCACAGCAGGAGGAAAACATGGCCAGCAGACCCCTGTCTGCCGCGCTCGCCCTCGTCGCGGGAGCCGCCGCCCTCGTGGTCCCCGCCACGACGGCCGAGGCGTCCGCCCCGGGCACCAAGGACGTCACCGCCGTCCTCTTCGAGTGGAAGTTCGACTCCGTCGCCCAGGCGTGCACGGACACCCTCGGCCCCGCCGGATACGGCTTCGTCCAGGTCTCGCCGCCGCAGGAGCACATCCAGGGCGGCCAGTGGTGGACCTCCTACCAGCCGGTCAGTTACAAGATCGCCGGGCGGCTCGGGGACCGTACGTCCTTCGCCAACATGGTCAGCACCTGCCACAGCGCGGGCGTCAAGGTGGTCGCGGACTCGGTCATCAACCACATGACCAGCGGTTCGGGCACCGGCACGGGCGGCACCTCGTACACGAAGTACAACTACCCCGGGCTGTACTCCTCGTACGACATGAACGACTGCACCTCCGAGATCAACAACTATCGCGACCGCGCCAACGTCCAGAACTGCGAGCTGGTCGGCCTCGCCGACCTGGACACCGGTGAGGACTACGTACGCGGGAAGATCGCCGGCTACCTCAACGACCTGCTCTCGCTCGGCGTCGACGGATTCCGCATCGACGCGGCCAAGCACATGCCCGCAGGCGACCTCGCCAACATCAAGTCCCGGCTGAGCAACCCGGGCGTCTACTGGAAGCAGGAGGCGATCTACGGGGCCGGCGAGGCCGTCTCGCCCGACGAGTACGCCGGGAACGGCGACGTCCAGGAGTTCCGCTACGCCCGCAGCCTCAAGCAGGTCTTCAACAACGAGAACCTCGCCAACCTGAAGAACTTCGGCGAGGGCTGGGGCTTCATGTCCTCCTCGAAGGCCGCGGTGTTCGTCGACAACCACGACACCGAGCGCAACGGGGAGACGCTGAACTACAAGGACGGCGCCACCTACACGCTCGCCAGCGTGTTCATGCTGGCCTGGCCCTACGGCTCACCCGACGTGCACTCCGGCTACGAGTGGTCCGACAAGGACGCCGGCCCGCCCAACGGCGGCACGGTGAACGCCTGCTACAGCGACGGCTGGAAGTGCCAGCACGCCTGGCGCGAGATCTCCTCGATGGTCGGTTTCCGCAACACCGCGCGCGGTGAGGCCGTCACCGACTGGTGGGACAACGGCGGCGATCAGATCGCCTTCGGGCGCGGCTCCAAGGCGTACGTCGCGATCAACCACGAGGGCTCCTCGCTGACGCGCACGTTCCAGACCTCGCTGCCCGCCGGCGACTACTGCGACGTCCAGTCCGGAAAGGGCGTCACGGTCAACGGCTCCGGCCAGTTCACCGCGACCCTCGGCGCCAACACCGCGCTCGCCCTGCACACCGGCGCCCGCACCTGCGGCGGCGGCTCCACCGACCCGACCGACCCCGGCACGGAGACCGGCACCTCCGGCGCCTCCTTCGGCGTCAACGCCACCACCCGGCTCGGCCAGAACATCTACGTCACCGGCAACCAGTCCGCCCTCGGCAACTGGAACACCGGCAGCGCGCTGAAGCTGGACCCGGCGACGTACCCGGTCTGGAAGCTCGACGTGAACATGCCCGCGGGCACCACGTTCGAGTACAAGTACATCCGCAAGGACGCGAACGGCAACGTGACCTGGGAGAGCGGTGCCAACCGCACGGCCACGGTGCCGTCCTCCGGCAGGGTCACGCTGACCTCGGACGTCTGGCGCGGCTGACCCCGCAAGCCACTCACCCGCCGGACGGGCCGTCCCCCAGCGGCCCGTCCGGCCCCGCACACCCCCGTACCCCTCCGAGGAGAGTCCGAGTGAAACGTCCGTACCCGCGCGTGCCCGCACGCAGAACGGCGACCGCCGTCGTCGCGGCCGCCCTGTGCGCGGCCCTGGTGCCCGCGCTGCCCGCCGCCGCGGCCCGGCCGCCCGCCGCTCCCTCGGACGCCAAGCTGGCCGCCCAGGCCACCCGGCACGACCTGACCCGCGAGCAGTTCTACTTCGTGATGCCCGACCGGTTCGCGAACGGGGACACGGGCAACGACCGGGGCGGGCTCACCGGTTCGCGCCTGGAGACCGGCTACGACCCCACCGACAAGGGGTTCTACCAGGGCGGTGACCTCAAGGGGCTGACCGACCGGCTCGACTACATCAAGGGGCTCGGCACCACCGCCATCTGGCTCGCGCCGATCTTCAAGAACCGGCCCGTGCAGGGCACCGGCAAGGACGCCTCGGCCGGCTACCACGGCTACTGGATCACCGACTTCACCCAGGTCGACCCGCACTTCGGCACCAACGCCGACCTGACGAAGCTGATCGACAAGGCCCACCGCAAGGGCATGAAGGTCTTCTTCGACGTCATCACCAACCACACCGCGGACACCGTCGACTACGCCGAGAAGACCTACGGCTACAAGTCCAAGGGCGCCTACCCCTACCTGGACCGCGACGGCCGTCCCTTCGACGACGCCGCCGGCATGGCGAAGACGGACGCCGACTCCTTCCCGTACAAGCCGGTGAGCGGCGGCGGCAAGACGCCGTCCTGGCTCAACGACCCGACGATGTACCACAACCGCGGCGACTCCACGTACGCCGGCGAGTCCACCACCTACGGCGACTTCTCCGGCCTCGACGACCTGTGGACCGAGCGCCCCGAGGTCGTCTCCGGCATGGAGAAGATCTACGAGAAGTGGGTCCGGGACTTCGACATCGACGGGTTCCGGATCGACACCGTCAAACACGTCGACATGGACTTCTGGACCCAGTGGGCCACCGCGCTCGACGCGTACGCGGCCAGGCACGGGCGCAAGGACTTCTTCATGTTCGGCGAGGTCTACTCCTCGGACACCGCCGTCACCTCGCCCTACGTCACCCAGGGCCGGCTCGACGCCACGCTCGACTTCCCCTTCCAGGAGGCGGCCCGCCAGTACGCCTCGCAGGGCGCCCCCGCCTCGAAGCTCGCCGCCGTCTTCGGCGACGACTACCGGTACACCACCGACAAGGCCAACGCCTACGAGCAGGTGACCTTCCTCGGCAACCACGACATGGGCCGCATCGGGACCTTCCTGAAGCAGGACAACCCGAAGGCCGGCGACGCGGAACTGGTGAAGCGCGCGCAGCTGGCCGACGAGCTGATGTTCCTCAGCCGGGGCAACCCGGTCGTCTACTACGGCGACGAGCAGGGCTTCACGGGCGCCGGCGGCGACAAGGACGCCCGCCAGACGATGTTCGCCTCGAAGACCGCCGACTACCTCGACGACGACGAGCTGGGCACCGACCGCACGCACGCCTCCGACGCGTATGACGAGACCCATCCGCTCTACCGCACCATCGCCGCCCTCTCGAAGCTGACCCGGGACAACCCGGCGCTCCGCGACGGCGTCCAGACCGAGCGGTACGCCGAGGGCCCGGTGTACGCCTTCTCGCGTACGGACGCCAGGCGCGGCGACGAGTACGTGGTCGCCGTCAACAACGGCACCTCCGCGAAGACCGTGGAGCTGTCCACCGGGTCCGCCCGCATGGACTTCCGCACCCTGTACGGCGGTTCCGGCACGGTCCGCAGCGGCGCCGACAAGAAGATCACGGTCACCGTCCCGGCCCTGTCGAGCACCGTGCTCCGCGCCGCGAAGCCCCTCGCGGCCCCGGCGGCCAAGCCCTCCGTCACCCTGAAGGCCCCCGCCGCCGGCGCCACCGGCACCGTCGAGCTGACCGCCGACGTGGACGGCGGCTCGCTCAACCGGGTCGTCTTCGCCGCCCAGACCGGCAACGGCAAGTGGACCACCCTCGGCACCGCCGACCACGCCCCGTACAAGGTCACCCAGGTCATCGGCGACGACACCGCCGCCGGCACACCGCTGCGCTACAAGGCCGTCGTGGTGGACCGCGCCGGCCGCACCGCGAGCGCCACCGCCTCCTCCACCGCCGGACAGGCGCCCGCCCCCGCCAAGCCCGTCGCCGTCGAACGCGACTACGCCGTCGTCCACTACAAGCGCGCCGACGGCGACTACGACGGCCGGCAGCTGAGGTCCGGCGGGACCACCGCCGCCTTCACCGGCCGCGACGCCTACGGCGCGTTCGCGTGGGTCGAGGTGCCCGAGGGCGCCGCCACCGTCTCCTACACCGTCGAGAAGGACGGCACCGCCGAGGGGCCCGAGCGCACCGTGGACCTCGCGAAGACCGGTGAGGTGTGGATCGAGCAGGGCGAGGACGGCCAGGCCGACACCGCGCCCGACGGCGCCTACCCGGCCCAGGACACCACCAAGGCCGTCCTGCACTACTACCGCGCCGACGGCGACTACGACGGCTGGGGGCTGCACACCTGGACCGGTGCCGCGGAGCCCACGGACTGGGCCAAGCCGCTCCAGCCCGTGCGGAAGGACGCCTCCGGGCTCACCTTCGAGGTCCCGCTCACCGACGGGGCGACCTCGCTCAGCTACATCCTGCACCGGGGCGACGAGAAGGACCTCCCCAGCGACCAGGCCCTCGACCTCGCCACGTACGGCCACGAGGTGTGGCTGCTCGGCGGCCGGCCCGGCTACCTGCTCCCGCAGGCCGGCGGAGTGCCGGCGCCCGACCTCACCAAGGCCGAGGCGCAGTGGATCGACGCCGGCACGGTCGTCTGGAAGGTGAAGGCCACCGAGGCCACCAGCCAGCAGCTCGTGTACGCCCAGAAGGGCGGCATCACCGTCGAGGACGGCGCCCTCAGCGACGAGGGCCAGTGGCTGCGCCTCACCCCGTCCGCGCTGACCGACGCCCAGAAGGCGAAGTACCCGCACCTCAAGGACTACCCCGCCTTCACCGTGGACGCCCGGGACCGCGACCGCGTCCGCGAGGCCCTGCGCGGCCAGCTCATCGCCACGCAGCGCGCCGCCAACGGGGCTCTGCTCGCCGCCACCGGGGTGCAGAGCGCCGGGGTCCTCGACGACCTCTACGGCGCGAAGGCGAGCGGTGCCGCCCTCGGCCCGGTCTTCCGCCACGGCACCCCCACCCTCTCGGTGTGGGCGCCCACCGCCCGTACCGTCGCGCTCGAACTCGACGGGAAGACGGTCCGCATGCGGCGCGACGACCGCACCGGCGTCTGGTCCGTCACCGGCAGGAGGAACTGGAAGGGCAAGCCCTACCGGTACGTGGTGAACGTCTGGGCGCCCACCGTCCAGAAGCTCGTCACCAACAAGGTCACCGACCCCTACTCCACCGCGCTCACCGCCGACTCCGCCCGCAGCCTCGTCGTGGACCTGGAGGACCGCGACCTCGCCCCCAGGGGCTGGGACAAGCTCCGCAAGCCCGCCGCCGTACCGCTGCGTGACGCACAGATCCAGGAGCTCCAGATCCGCGACTTCTCCATCGCGGACCCCACCTCGAAGCACCCCGGCGAGTACCTGGCCTTCACCGACACCCGCTCCGACGGGATGAAGCACCTGAAGCAGCTCGCCGACGCGGGCACCAGCTACGTCCACCTGCTGCCCGCCTTCGACATCGGCACCATCCCCGAGAAGAAGAAGGACCAGCAGAAGCCCGCCTGCGACCTTTCCGTCTACGCCCCCGACTCCGCCGAGCAGCAGGCGTGCGTGGCGAAGGCCGCCGCGAAGGACGCCTTCAACTGGGGCTACGACCCGCTGCACTACACCGTCCCCGAGGGCAGCTACGCCTCCGACCCGGACGGCACGAAGCGCACGGTCGAGTTCCGGCGGATGGTCCAGGGCATCAACGGCGCCGGACTGCGGACCGTCATGGACGTCGTCTACAACCACACCGTCGCCTCCGGCCAGGACGGCAAGTCCGTCCTCGACCGGATCGTGCCCGGCTACTACCAGCGGCTGCTGGAGGACGGCACCGTCGCCACCTCCACCTGCTGCGCCAACACCGCCCCCGAGAACACCATGATGGGCAAGCTCGTCGTGGACTCGATCGTCACCTGGGCCAAGGAGTACAAGGTCGACGGCTTCCGCTTCGACCTGATGGGACACCACCCCAAGGCCAACATCCTGGCCGTCCGCAAGGCCCTCGACGCGCTGACCCCCGCCAAGGACGGCGTGGACGGCAAGAAGATCATCCTGTACGGGGAGGGCTGGAACTTCGGAGAGATCGCCGACGACGCCCGCTTCGTCCAGGCCACCCAGAAGAACATGGCCGGCACCGGCATCGCCACCTTCTCCGACCGGGCCCGCGACGCCGTACGCGGCGGCTCCCCGTTCGACGAGGACCCCGGCGTGCAGGGCTTCGCCACCGGCCTCTACACCGACCCCAACACCTCCACCGCCAACGGCACGAAGGCCGAGCAGAAGGCCCGTCTGCTGCACTACCAGGACCTGATCAAGGTCGGCCTCACCGGCAACCTCGCCGACTACACCTTCACCGACACCTCCGGGAACACCGTCAAGGGCTCCGGGGTCGACTACAACGGCGCCCCGGCCGGCTATGCCGCCGCACCCGGTGACGCCCTCGCCTACGCCGACGCCCACGACAACGAGACCCTGTACGACGCGCTCGCCTTCAAGCT
This sequence comes from Streptomyces sp. NPDC057249, assembly GCF_042669245.1. Classification (NCBI taxonomy): domain Bacteria; kingdom Bacillati; phylum Actinomycetota; class Actinomycetes; order Kitasatosporales; family Streptomycetaceae; genus Streptomyces; species Streptomyces sp. NPDC057249. The sequence continues at coordinate 34,240 of NZ_JBHUXS010000024.1, forward strand.
CCCGGCGGACACCCCGGCCGCCGACCGGGCCCGCATGCAGGTCCTGGCCATGGCGACGGCGACCCTCTCGCAGGGCCCCGCGCTCTCCCAGGCCGGCACGGACCTGCTGCGCTCCAAGTCGCTGGACCGCAACTCCTTCGACAGCGGTGACTGGTTCAACGCCCTGCACTGGGACTGCCGGGCCGGCAACGGCTTCGGGCGCGGACTGCCGCCGGCCGCGGACAACGAGGCCAAGTGGCCCTACGCGAAGCCCCTGCTGACCAACGCCACGGTCACCCCGGGCTGCGCACAGATCGACGGCGCCTCGGCCGCGTACCGCGACCTGCTCACCATCCGCACCACGGAGAAGGACTTCGACCTGACATCCGCCGCACAGGTGCAGTCCCGGCTCTCCTTCCCGCTGTCCGGCGAGGACGAGACGCCCGGCGTGATCACCATGCGCCTCGGCAAGCTGGTCGTCGTCTTCAACGCGGCCCCCAAGGCCACCACCCAGAAGGTCGCCGCGCTCGCCGGCCAGAACTACGCCCTGCACCCCGTACAGGCGAAGGGCGCGGATTCTACCGTCAAGAAGGCCTCGTACGAGCGGAGTTCGGGCAGCTTCACCGTTCCGGGACGCACGGTGGCGGTGTTCACCCTGCGCTGACCGTTACGGGACTACCGTGTGGGCAGCCGCCCGGGGGTGTCGCTCCACGCCACCCCCGGGCGCGCGCCTTTCACTCCACCTGTGCAGCGACGGTGACGATGGCCAGCAACCTTCCCGAGGAGACCACCAGCTTTGTCGGACGGACGGCGGAGCTCACCGGGCTCGAACACGCCCTCGCCACCGGCCGGCTGACCACCCTCACCGGCACCGGAGGCGTGGGGAAGACCAGGCTCGCGCTCCGCGCCGCCCGTCGTGCCGTACCCGGCTACCGCGACGGCGTCCGCTGGGCCGACCTCGCCCCGCTGCACGACGACGAACTCCTCCTCGCCACCGTCTCCGACGCCGTCGGCCTCAGCGACCACACCCTGCGCCCGCCCGTCGACGTGCTGTGCGAATGGCTCGCCGACAAACGGCTCCTGCTCGTCCTGGACTCCTGCGAGCACCTGCGCCCCGCCTGCGCCCACCTCCTCGGCGAGATCCTGACCACCTCGCCGGGACTCACCGTCCTCGCCACCAGCCGCCAGCCCCTGGACCTCCGGGGCGAACAGCTCGTGGAGGTCGACCCGCTGCCCGTCGACGGCGCCGCCGACGCGCTCACCCTCTTCCGGGAACGGGCCACGGCCGCCGCCCCGGCCACCCCCTTCCGGGAGCCCGGCACCGCCGAGGCCGCCGCCGACATCTGCCGCCGCCTCGACGGCATCCCGCTCGCCATCGAACTCGCCGCCGCGGCGGTCGGCCGGCAGAGCGTCCAGGAGATCGCCCAGCGCCTCGGCTCCCGGCTCGACGTCTTCGCCGACACCACCCTCCGCCCGGTCCGCCACCGCACCCTGCGCACCACCATCGGCTGGTCCCACGAGCTGTGCACCCCGCTCGAACGGCTCCTGTGGGCCCGGCTCACCGTGTTCCGCGGCGACTTCGACGAGGACACCGCCGTCACCGTCTGCGTCGGCGGCCCCCTCACCGGGGACGGCGTCCGCACCGCCCTGCGCGGCCTGGCCGCCAAGTCCGTCGTCACCCGCGAGGGCGCCCGCCACCGCATGCTCGACACCCTGCGCGAGTACGGCCGGATGTGGCTCGCGGAGCTGGGCGAGGAACGGTCCGCCGCCGACCGGCACGCCGCCTGCTTCCTGAGCCTCGCCCGCAACGCCCACGCCGGCTGGACCGGCGACGACCAGATCCTCTGGTACCACCGCATCGCCGACGCGCACGCCGACCTGTGCGCCGCGCTCGACCACCTCCTCGTGCACGACCCGGCCGCCGCCCAGGAGATGGCCGGCCGCATCGGCTTCTTCTGGTGCTGCTGCGGCCACCTCCCGCAGACCCGGGGCTACGCCCAGCGCGCCCTGGACACCGGACCGGCCGGCGGCCCCCACCGCACCCGGGTGCTGTGGGTGCTCGGCATCTGCGTCCTGCTCCAGGGCGACTACCCGGCCGCCGAACGCATCGGCCGCGAGTGCGTCCGCGAGGCCGCCGTGGACGGCACCGACGAGGGCATCCTCGCCGCCGCGTATCTGCGCGGACTCACCCACCTGATGACCGGCGAACCGGAGAAGGGCCTCCGCGAGGCGCAGCGGGTGCTCCGGACCACCGCGTCCGGCACCCGGCTCGAAGCGGCCTACCGGCTGCGCTGCCACCTCATCACCGTCTTCGCCCTCACCGGGCTCGGCCGGCTGGAGGAGGCCGCGTCGGCCGCCGTCGTGCTGCGGGCGGCCTGCGAGGCCCAGGACGAGTGCTGGACCCGGTCCTACGTGGACTACCAACTCGCCCTGATCGCCCTGCTCCAGGGCCGCGCCGAACCCGCCGCCGCGCACGCCCGGGCCATGCTCGCCGGCAAGCACCGGCTCCGCGACCGCTTCGGCATCGCGCTCGGCCTGGACATCCTGGCCGCCGCCATCGCCGCCCAGGGCGAAGGGGCCAGGGCCGCCCGGGTCTACGGCACCGGACAGGTCTACTGGCGGATGGTCGGCCACCCCCAGCGCGGCACCCCCGAACTCGGCCCGGTCCGCGAGACCTGCGAGCGGCGCGCCCGGGAGGCGGTCGGCGACGCGGCGTACCGGCGCGCCTTCGAACAGGGCCGGGCCGCCAGCGCGGAGGCGGGCCTCGCGCTGGCGCTGCACGGGGAGCTGCTCACATAGTGAATCCCGGTTGTGCGCCCTCGCCGGCACGGGAAGGCTGGGCGGCGTCCGTCCACGCCCCGACCGCCCCGGAGGCCGTCATGCCGCAGATCACCGTCGACTACTCCGCCGAGCTCGCCGAAGCCTTCGACCGCCCCGCGTTCGCCCTCGCGCTGCACCCGGTCGTCGCCGAGACCGTCGACACCAAGATCGCCGCCTGCAAGACCCGGTTCCGCCGGGCCGAGGAGACCGTGGTCGCGGACGCGCCGGACGGCGACGCGCTCGTGCACGTGGACATCTCGCTGCTGCCCGGCCGCACCCCGGAGACCAAGGCCCGGCTCACCGAGGCCGTCCTGGAGCTCCTGCGCGCCCACCTCGGCGCGGTCACCGGACACACGCTGCACCTCTCGGCGGAGGCGCGGGACCTGGACCCCTCGTACCGCAAGGTCTGACCGGGACCGGGTGCAACCCGGCGGGCGGACCACGGCACTTACCGGGTGAGACCGTCTCCGGAAGGAACCACCCCGTGCTGAAGCACCGCCGCCGCTCACTGCTCCACGCCGCCGTGGCCACGGCCGCCCTGGCCGTCGCCCTGTCCGCTCCCGTGCCCGCCGCCGCGCAGGACGGGGCCGGGCGCACCTGGGCGGCCGAGGCGGCCCCGTACAGCGACGCCACGCTCCTCGACGTCGCGAACGTGGGGCGGGGGAGGACCTGGGCGGCCGGGTTCACCATCCGCGACGAGGGCAAGGTGACCCGCTTCCGGCCCGTCGTGGCCGAACGCGCCGAGCCCGGGGCGGCGTGGACGCCCGTGGAGTCGGCGACCGCGGCCGCCGGGGAGGTCAGCAGCCGGGTCAACGCCATGGACGCGAACGGAGGCCGTGACGTGTGGCTCGTCGGCGACGACTCCGCGGTGCTGGACGGAAAGGTGTACACCCAGCACTTCGACGGCAGGCGCTGGCGGGTCGTGCCGGCGGCGCTGCCGGAGAAGTCGGACGCCGGTTCGCTGCTGGACGTGGACGCCCGGCCGGGAGGTGCCTGGGCCGCCGGGAACGCGCAGATCGAGGTCTCCCGCACCTGGAACGAGGCGAAGGGGACCTGGAACATCCAGTACCGGACCGCCGGAATCGTCCGCCACTTCGACGGAACGGCCTGGCGCGACGTGCCGCTCCCCGAACTGCCCGGCGACTACTGGTACCTGAACGGCATCCAGGCGGTCGCCGACGACGACGTCTGGGCGGCCGGTTACGACGGCGACGGCGGCCGTCCGCTGCTGCTGCACTACGACGGCACCTCCTGGCAGCGGGTGGAGGCCCCCGGCGTCACGGACATCCCCGGGCAGGCCCAGAAGTTCGCGGTGACCGGAGACGGCGCGCTGTGGCTGGTGGGCGAGGACTGGTCGCCCGAGGACGGCTCGACGCGCGCCCTGGTCGCCCGCCACGACGCCACCGGCTGGCACGGGCTCGCGGTGCCGGACGTGCCCGCCCGGCTCTTCGGGGTCACCGCCCGCCCCGGTGGCGGGATCGCCGTCGTCGGCCAGACCCTGGGCGAGCGGCGGGACGCGCTGGCATGGGCCTGGCAGCCGGCGGGCCGGGACCGCTGGAAGGACCTCGCGCTCCCGCAGCCCGCGGCGACGGACCCGGCGGAGAACGTGGCGAGCGCGGTGACCGGCGGCCGGGCGGGGCTCACGGTGGTCGGCACCTCGACCGCCCGGGGCGCGGAACCCCAGCCGTTCGTGTCCGTACGACGCTGAAGGCCCGGGGGGCGGCGCCCGTGCCGCCCCTACGGCAGCCGCTGCGCGGGCACCGCCGGCACGGCGGGCGCGAGGGCGGAGAGCCGGGCCAGCAGATCCCCGAACGGCCCGTCCGCCGGTTCCTGCGCCAGCACCCGCAGCACGATCCCCGCCATCTCGTCGTCGTACGCCGCGCTCACGGCGGCCAGCGCGGCGAAGTCGTGCACGAGCTGCAACTCCAGCTCCGCCCGGGGCACCCGCCGCCCGTCCAGCCAGAGCAGCGCCGTCGACTCGGCGAGCGACACCCAGGACCGTACGACCAACTCCAGCCGGGCCGGGGGCTCTCCGACGTCCAGATGGGCCACGATCTGTTCGCAGGCGGCCTGGCGCACCCCGTCGATCATGGCGTTCGCCGTGGACGAGCCCACCGCCGGACCGCCCCGCATCAGCGCGGCGAACCCGGGCCCGTGCTCCTCCACGAAGTCGAAGAACCGGCGCATCACCCGCAGCAGCCGTGCGCCGAGCGGCCCTTCGTGCGGCTCCAGGAACCTGGCCGCCAGCTCGTCGGCCGCCCGGCGCAACGCCGCCTCGTACAGGCTCTGTTTGCCCGGGAAGTAGTGGTAGACCAGGGGCCGCGAGATCCCGGCCGCCGCCGCGATCTCGTCGATCGACACCTCGTCCGGCGCCCGGTGGCTGAACAACTCCAGCGCGACGCCGATCAGCTGCTGCCTGCGTTCCTCGACGCCCATCCTGCGCCGCACCCCGGTCGTCATGCCCTCCAGCGTACCGACCGGTGGGTCCGGCGGGATCAGAGGTCCAGCACCAGCCGGCCGCCGCCCCGGCAGCGGGAGACGCAGATCAGCATGGAGTCCGCGCGCTCCGCGTCCGTCAGCAGCTCGTCGCGGTGCTCCACCTCGCCCGCCAGGACGCGCTGTCGGCACGTACCGCAGAAGCCCTGCTCGCAGGAGTACGTGACATGCGGCAGTTCCGCGCGGACGGCGGCCAGCACCGACTGGTCCGCCGCGACCGGGACCGTACGCCCCGACCGGCGCAGCTCCACCTCGAACGGGGCCGCACCGGCCGGGTCCGGCCCCGCTGCCGTGAAGCGCTCCAGGTGCAGGGCGCAGCCGGGCGGCAGGGCGGCGGCGACCGCGTCCATCAAGGGCTGCGGGCCGCAGCAGTGGACCGCCGTGCCGTCGGCCGCGTCCGCGAGGGCGGCGGCGATGTCCGGGTGGCCCGCCTCGTCCTGCGGGACGACCGTGACCCGGCCGCCCGCGGCGCCCAGCTTCTCGACCTCCTCCAGGAACGGCATCGTGGCCCGGCTCCGGCCCCCGTACAGCAGTCGCCAGTCGGCGCCCTCGGCGGCCAGCCGGCGGGCCATCGGCAGGACCGGGGTGATGCCGATGCCGCCGGCGATCAGGAGGTGCGCGGGGGCGGCGGTGAGCGGGAAGCGGTTGCGCGGGCCGCGCACCTCGACCTCGGCGCCCTCGTGGAGCGCGGTGTGCACCTCGCGGGAGCCGCCCCGCCCGTCCGCCACCAGCCGGGCGGCCACGGTGTACGAGCCGGTGTCGGCGGGGTCCCCGCACAGCGAGTACTGCCGGACCAGGCCGGAGGGCAGCACCAGGTCCAGATGGGCGCCGGGCTCCCAGGCGGGCAGGTCCGGCCCCTCCAGGCGGAGCCGGACGACGCCCTCGGCGGGGCTGGTCCGCTCGGTGACCAGCAGCCGCCGCCCGGTGGTCGAACGGCGCGTGTTCCGGCCGGATATGGGTACCTCCAGCGCGGGCATCGGCCACAGCGGGGACGCGGCGACGCGGCGGCGTATCGCCCGCCGGGCGAGCAGCGCGGCTCCGGCCGCCACGGCGACCGTGCGCAGGCGGGGGAGGGGCAGGGAACGCGGCATGGTCAGCGGGCTTCCGTCGTACGGGCCTCGGCCGCGACGGCGGCGGGCGAGCGGGTGAGGTAGTCGACGGCCTGAGCCGTACTGCCCTCCTGCGAGGGGTGGTACGTACGGCTCAGGTAGCGCGGGACCGACCGCAGCATGGCCGGGGTGCTGGGCAGGGTGCCGCGCCGGCCGCTGCGGTAGAACTGCCCGAAGGACGCCTTGCCGTCCAGCAGGCTCGGGTCGTTCTCCATGAAGAACCGGGTGCCGCGCTGCCAGAGGAAGAGCAGTGCGGAGAATGCCGTCGCCCAGGTCCGCACCCGCCGCCGGTAATCGCCGTCGACATGCGTGAACACGTCGAACGCGACCGAGCGGTGCTCGACCTCCTCGGCGCCGTGCCAGCGCAGCAGGTCCAGCATGGTGGGGTCGGCCCCGCGCCGGTCCAGCTCGTCGGCGTTCAGTATCCAGTCGCCCAGGAACGCGGTGTAGTGCTCGATCGCCGCGATGGTCGCCACCCGCTCCTTCAGCCACCAGGTGCGCGCCCGCCCCGGCGGCAGCGTCCGGTCGCCGAGCAGCTTCTCGAAGAGCCAGTCCACCTGCGCGGTGTAGGGCGTCGGGTCGAGCCCCAGCTCCTTGAGGCGCGGCAGCACGTCGTCGTGGGCCTGGGAGTGCATCGCCTCCTGGCCGATGAAGCCGATGACGTCCTGGCGCAGCTCCTCGTCGTGGATGTACGGGAGCACCTGGCGGTAGACGTGGATGAACCAGCGCTCCCCGGCGGGCAGCAGGAGGTGGAGCACGTTGATGGTGTGCGTGGTGAACGGGTCGCCCGGCACCCAGTGCAGGGGCGTCCGGTCCCAGGCGAAGCTGACCCGGCGGGCCTTGAGGGAGGTCCGCTCCGATATGACCGCCGCAGGCTGCTTGTTGGACATGGTGTCAAAATACTGAGCGGTAAGCCGGGGGAACAGGGGTGTGCGCCGACTTCCGGTGCCGGGGGCCCGCGGCGGTGGTTCAGTGCAGCGCGTCGACCCGGCTGCCGTCCTTCAGCCGTCCGTGGAGCCGCGGCCGGATGCCCTCGGCCGCGGGGACCGCGAGCAGCCGCCCCCGGGCGGCCCCCGTCACCCCGCCCGACGTGGACAACGAGGCGAACTGCGCGCTGCCCGCCGCCAGGACGTACCACCGCCCGCCCGGCGACTGCCACAGCACGCCCGCCAGCACCCTGGGCGCCCGTGCCCCGCACTCCGGCGCGTCCTCCGCGCGCGCCGCGACCGCGCCGGGCGCCGCCGGGCCGGCCGCCGGGGCCTGGAACTGGGCGACGACCCTGCTCCCCGAACCCCGCCAGGTCTCCGCCCGGGTGCACAGCCAGCGCGCCGTGCCACCGTCCTCGGGCAGCGCCTGCCGGGCGTAGGTCCAGGAGTTGACCGACCGCACCCCGTGCGACCGGACCTCCCGCAGCAGACACGCGGTCCGCGCCCAGCTCTCCCGCTCGGCCCGCCCGGTGACGTCGTGCGGGCTCCCCGGCGCGCCCGAGGTCAGCCGGGCCGGGGCCAGCTCGCCCAGGTCCGTGACCAGCCGCACCGATGAGTCCCCGGTCAGCTCGACGGCCGCCCAGGACCGGCAGCCGGAGCCCGCCGCCGGGTCGGCCAGCGGGCCGGTCACCCCGTCCGGGGAGCGGTCCAGCGGGCGGGGCGCCCGGTCCGGGGCGCGCAGGTCCCGCACCCGGACGCCCCGCACCCAGGGCGCCGTCAGATACCGCACCCCGTCCCCGGTCCTGGCCACCACCAGCGCGCCCGACGACGCCTCGTCCGCCCCGTCCACCCGGGCGAAGTCGAGGGCGGCACCCAGCGCCGGGTCGGCGTTGCGCGGCTCGGCGTACCGCACGACGCGCAGTCCGTCGTGGAACAGCACCACCGCGGAGTCCCCCACCTCACCCGCGTACAGCAGCTGCGGGGCGCCCATCGGGGGGCCCGTGGGCGTGCCGGGCGTCGCCGAGGTCCGGACCCCGGCGCCGGGCCGGGCCCACACTTCAAGGGCCCGCCGCAGCAGCCGGGTGTCCTGAGTGCGGTCGCCGCGCGTGGGCCAGACGGTGAAGTCGGTACGCGCCGAGCGGAGCCAGTACCCCGCGGGCACCCGGCGCAACGCCCCCGGGTCCAGGGCCGCTTCGGCCGCCGGATTGCGCGCGTACAGCGGGGCGGACCGCGCCGCGTGCCCCCAGCCGTCGCCGGGCAGCGCGAACAGCGCCCCGCACACCAGGAGCGCGGCGCCGGCCGCCAGCGCGGTGCGGGCCCGTCTGCGGCGGGCCGGCAGATCGGGCGGCCGGGCCTGGAGCGAGCAGGGGTCGAACTCCGGCGAGCCCAGCAGCGCGTAGCCGGCCCGCACCCCGTCCGCCTCGGTGAGGGCCGCGTGCGGATCGGCGACCCCGGAGGCGGCCAGCTCCCGCCGGACCTCTCCGTCCGGGAGCCCCTCCAGGCCGCGCAGGACGAACGCGGCCCGGGCGGGGGCGGTGAGCGCCGCCAGCTCCCGCTCCAGGGCGAGTTCCCCGGCGCCGCCCGGGTGCGGGAGCAGGCGCAGGCCCCACGCCCACGGCAGGGCGGGCGGCAACGGGGTGCGGCGCGGCCGGAACCGCGGGCGTCCGGCCGCCAGTGCCCGGCGCAGCACCTGGCGCCGCACGTGGGCGTACCCGGGGTCGGCGTCGTCGGCGCGGCGGGGGCGGGGGACGGCTGCCGCACCGGCGCGGCGGGCCGCCTGGAGGGAGCGCTGGGCGAGGGCGTGGGCGGCGAACACCCGCCGGGCACGGCTCGGCGAGGGCGGCAGCAGGAGGTAGCCGATCCGCACCAGCCGCGGGTAGTGCTCGACCAGCGCGGCCTCGGCCTGTTCCGCGTCGGCCGGGGCGACGGCCGGCGGTAGCTCTGACGGTGGGCGCACATTCAGCTGAACGAGCGAATGGTGCGATGGTCACTCCGGGCGGCGCACGCCGGACGCCCCGCAGGCGTCAGGCGAACCGGGCCAGAGGGCCGTCGACGGGGGCGCCCGTCATCCGGTTGGCGAAGGTGGACAGGGTGTAGGTGGCGATGCCGAGGGTCACCTCCAACGCGTTGCGCGCGGTGTATCCGTGGGCCGTGAACGCCTCGATCGCCGCGTCGTCGACGGCCCCGTTCGCGGCGAGGACGGCCAGTGTGAACTGCCGCAGGGCTTCCAGCCGTTCGCCCGGGAGCGGGGTGCCCTCGCGCAGGGCGGCGACGAGGGCGGGCTCGGCGTCCAGGGCGGTGAGTATGCCGGTGTGCATCGCCACGCAGAGGTGGCAGCCGTTCCGGGTGGCCATGGTCATGCTCAGGACCTCGCGCGAGAGCTTGTCCAGGGTGGTGGACTCGAAGAGCGCGTTCATTCTGAGGAAGCCGTCCAGCACCTCGGGGGAGGTGGCCATCCGCCCGGCGGCGGCCGGCAGAAAACCCTGCTTCCGGGCGATGGCGGCCAGTCCGGACCGGGCGGCGGCGGGGGCGGATTCGACGGTGTGGTCGGGGAAGGCGGTCGCGGGCATGGTGGGACCTCTCGGCTAAACTCGACAACGTGATTGACGAAAACGTAAACCAGGTTGTCGAGTTTCGCAATGGCTGAGCGTGAGCACGGCCGTGCCGGGGCGCGCCCCGACGAGGCGGGCCGGGGCTTCGAGCTGCCCCTCCTGCTGTTCGCCGGCTTCCGTACGGTCATCGATGCGCTCCACCGCGAGCTGGCCGAGCAGGGCCACCCGGACATGCGGCCCGCCTACGGCTACGCCCTCCAGGCCGTCGGCGTCGAGGGGGCGACCGCCAGCGAGATCGGCCGCCGCCTCGGTGTCTCCAAGCAGGCCGCCGGCAAGACCGTCGACAGGCTGGAGAGCCTCGGTTACGTGGAACGCGCCGACGACCCGGCCGACGGGCGCCGCAAGCTGGTCCTGCTGACCCCGCGCGGCATCGACGTGCTCCGCCGGTCCGCCGAGGGCTTCGACCGGCTGCGCGCCGAGTGGGTCCGGGTCCTCGGTGCCGAACGGGTCCGCGCCCTGGAGGACGACCTGCGCACGATGGCCCCGGACGGCGCCTTCCGGCTCGATGTGGCGGCCTGGTTCAACGGCTGAGCGCAGCCGCTGTCGCGCTCCTAACCCCGGTCCAGATACGCCAGGACGGCCAGGACGCGGCGGTTGTCGTCGTCGGACGGCGGCAGGCCCAGCTTCCCGAAGATGTTCGAGGTGTGCTTGGCCACCGCCCGCTCCGTGATCACCATCTGCGAGGCGATCGCCGCGTTCGACCGGCCCTGGGCCATCAGCTCCATGACCTCCCGCTCCCGCGGGGTCAGCCCGCCCATCGGTTTGTCCTGCGAACGCCGGGTCAGGAGCTGCGAGATGACCTGCGGGTCCATCGCCGTACCGCCCGCCGCGACCCGGCGGACCGCGTCGATGAACTGGTCCGCGTCGAACACCCGGTCCTTGAGCAGGTACCCGATCCCGCCGTTGCCGTCCGCCAGCAGCTCGCGCGCGTACAGCTGCTCGACGTGCTGGGAGAGCACGAGGACGGGCAGCCCGGGCCGCGCCCGCCGGGCCGCCAGCGCGCACTGCAGGCCCTCGTCCGTGTGGGACGGCGGGAGCCGGACGTCGACGACCGCGACGTCCGGCTCCAACTCGGCGAGGGCCTTGGCGAGTTCCGGCCCGGTCTCGACGGCGGCCGCGATCTCGAAGTCGTACGCCTCCAGCATCCGCACCAGGCCGTCGCGCAGCAGGAAGAGATCTTCGGCTAGGACAACTCGCAAGGAATCTCCATGGTCACCATGGTGGGACCGCCCGCGGGACTGCTGACGGCCATGATGCCGTCGAATGTACCGAGCCGCCGTTCGATTCCGCTCAGCCCCGAGCCCGCGCCCACCGAGGCGCCGCCCTTCCCGTCGTCCGTGACCGTGAACCTCAGCGACCCGTCGCTGTGGCGCAGGTCCACCCAGATCCGGTCGGCCCCCGAGTGCTTCGCCGCGTTCGTCAGCGCCTCGCTGATCGCGAAGTACGCCGCCGACTCCACCGGCGCCTCCGCCCGGCCGCCCAGCTCCACGTCCACGTCGCACGCGATCGGCAGTCGCAGCGCCAGCGCCTTCACCGCGTCCCCGAGCCCGCGCTCGGCCAGCACCGGCGGGTGGATGCCCCGGACCAGGTCGCGCAGCTCCGTCAGCGCCTCGGCCGAGGACTCCCGGGCCATCGCCAGGAGCCGCTTCGCCTGCGCCGGGTCCTTCTCGATCAGCGCCTCGACGGTGCCGAGGTTCATCCCCATCGCGACCAGCCGGGCCTGCGCCCCGTCGTGCAGATCCCGCTCGATGCGCCGCAGCTCGGAAGCGGCCGTGTCCACCGCCTCGTGCCGGGTCTCGGTCAGCCGGTCGATGCGCAGCGCGAGTTCCTGCTCCTGGGTCGGCGCGAGCACCGACCGGGCGAGCACGAAGTGCGTCCGCAGCAGCTGTTCGCTCAGCAGCACCCCGGCCGCGAAGATGACCACGCCGAGCGCGGCGGCCATCAGCCCCGTCGCCTGGCTGTCGACCGGGACGAACGCGTACCAGTACCGGTCGTCCGTGAAGACCCGCCACAGCCCCGCCGCCAGGACGACCCCCTCCACCGGGTAGAGCAGCAGCGCCGCGGCCAGGATCGCCACCGTGTAGCCGGCCGTCATGTCGACCAGCATCCACCGCATGTCCCGCCAGGTCGCCGGGTCCTTCAGCATCAGCGTGGTCCGCTCCACCTGCCCGGTGAACCCGCTCCGCAGATCCTTCGGGAACGGCCGGTACGGGACCGGGATGCGCACGTCCGACCAGGTGATCGCGAGCAGCCTGCGCTGGTTGGCGTGCTTGCGGACCGCCTCCAGGATGTACGGCGTGGTCACCAGGCCGATGCCCAGCGGGATCATGGCCATCGAGACCAGCGCCAGCGAGAACAGCGTGCACGAGCCCGCGAGGGCGGCGAACGACACCACCAGCCCGCGCCACGCGGCCAGCAGCGCCGACCCGATCCGTCCCCGTTTCGCGTCCATCCCGGTCCCTCTTCCCCTCGCCGGGCCCTCGTACCGGCCCCGTGTCGCACACAGTCTGACCCGGCACACCCGGCGCGGGGCAGCCGGTCCACCACCCGGTGGGGGTGTACCCAGCACCACCCCCCGTTCCTCGCCCTATGTGCCGCGTGACCGGGGGTTTCACCGGCTGGGGCGGCCGGCCCCGCGTTCCTAGATTCGAGGGGCATCGTCGGACTTCCACCAAACAGGGGGCGAACCCGCCATGAGGCGTAACCTCGCGGCACGTATCGGTGTGTGGAGCGCACACCACCGCAAGACGGCCGTTCTCGGCTGGCTGCTCTTCGTCGTACTCGCCGCGGGCATCGGCGGTGCCTCGGGCATGGTCGAGACGACCGACGCCGAGAACGGCGCGGGCGACTCGGCCCGCGCCGAGCAGATCCTCTCCGACGCCGGGCTCAGCCACCGGGCCGGCGAACTCGTCATGGTGTCCTCCGCCGAGCCGGACGGCTGGCGCACCGCCGCCCGTGAGCTGACCGCCGCCCTCCAGGGCACCGGCGAGGTCACCGGCCTGGCGGACCCGGTCGCGTCGAAGGACCGCGAGGACGCGCTGATCACCTTCGAGATGAAGGGCGACCCCGACACGGCCCCCGACCGGGTGCAGCCCGTCCTGGACGCGGTCGCCGGCGTCGGGCAGGGGCACCCCGACGTCACCGTCAGCCAGTTCGGCGACGCCAGCGCCGGCAAGTGGCTCGGCGACCTGCTCGCGGACGACTTCAAGAAGGCCGAGTTCACCGCCGTACCGCTGGCCCTCGGCATCCTGCTGGTCGCCTTCGGCGCCGTCGTCGCAGCCCTGCTGCCCGTCGGGCTCGCGCTCACCGCGTGCATGGCCGCCTTCGGCCTGCTCTCGCTCGCCAGCCACCAGCTGCACCTGTTCCAGACCACCTACTCCGTGATGTTCCTGATGGGCTTCGCCGTCGGCGTCGACTACTGCCTGTTCTACCTGCGCCGCGAACGCGACGAGCGGGCCGCCGGACGGGACGCCGACACCGCCCTGCGCATCGCCGCGGCCACCAGCGGCCGGGCCGTCCTGGTCTCCGGGGTCACCGTGATGGTCGCCATGGCCGGGATGTTCCTGTCCGGGCTGATGCTCTTCAAGGGCTTCGCCCTCGCCACGATCACCGTCGTGTTCATCGCCATGCTCGGCTCCGTCACCGTGCTGCCCGCCCTGCTGTCCTGGCTCGGCGACCGCATCGAGGCCGGCCGGGTGCCGCTGCTGAACCGGCGCGGCAAGCGGGGCGACAAGCAGAGCGGCCGCATCGCCGGCCGGGTGCTGCGCCCCGTCCTCGGCCGCCCGAAGTTCTTCGCCGCCGCCTCCGTCGCCGTCCTGCTGGTGCTCGCCGCGCCCGCGATCGGCATGAAGACCGAATCCCTGGGCCTGGAGAAGCAGTTCGGCTCCGACTCCACGCTGTCCGTCGCCTACCGCCACATCAGCGAGACCTTCCCCGGCGGCCCCGCGCCGGCCCAGGTCGTCGTCGCGGCCGACGACATCACCGCCCCGGCCGTACGCGAGGCCCTCGCCGGCTTCGACCACGTCACCGTGCACCGGGCGGAGAACGTCGCCGAGTTCGAGGTCCCGCTGCCCGGCGGCGAGAAGGACCTCACCGCCCTGCGCGAGGACCGCCTGCCCGCCGCCTTCGACCCCACCGGCGCCCGCGCCTACGTCACCGGCGAGGTGGCCGGGTCCGTCGACTTCAACGACCAGCTGAAGCGCGGAATCGCCCCCGTCTTCCTCTTCATCGCCGCCGTGACGTTCCTGCTGATGCTGTTCTGCTTCCGCTCGTACGTGATCGCCGTGACGTCCATCGTCCTCAACCTGCTCTCCGTGGCCGCCGCGTACGGGGTGATGACGGCGGTCTTCCAGCACGGCTGGGGCGCCGACCTCATCGGCTCGGAGGGCGTCGGCGCGGTCGAGTCCTGGATGCCGCTGTTCGTCCTCGTCGTCCTGTTCGGCCTCTCGATGGACTACCACGTCTTCGTGGTCTCCCGTATCCGCGAGGCCCACGGCCGGGGGATCGGCAACCGGGCCGCGATCGACGAGGGCGTCCGACGCACGGCCGGCGCGGTGACCGGGGCGGCCGTGATCATGGTGGCGGTGTTCTCGGTCTTCGCGACCCTGTCCATGCAGGACATGCAGCAGATGGGCGTCGGCCTCGCGGTCGCGGTCCTGCTGGACGCCACGCTCGTACGGATGGTGCTGCTGCCCTCCGTGATGGCGCTGCTCGGCGAACGCAACTGGCGCACCCCGCGCGGCCTGCGCCGGCTGCCGGTCCTGGACCACGGCGACCCCGCTGCCGCCCAGGCACCGGCGCCGGACCCGGTCGGGCCCGCCCCGCGCTGACCCGGCGCACCAGGCGGGCCCCGGTTCCGGTGACGTGTACCGGTACCGGGGCCCGCCCTTTCGGTCTGCCCGTCAGGGCGTGTACTTGTACCCGACCCGGCGCACGGTCTGGATCGACCGGCGGTGCTCGGCGCCCAGCTTGCGGCGCAGCCGGGCGATGTGGACGTCGACGGTGCGGCCGTCGCCCACGTGCCCGTATCCCCAGACCGTCGTCACCAGCTGGTCGCGGGTGTGGACGCGGTGGGGATGCGCCACCAAGTGGGCGAGGAGCTCGAATTCCAGGTAGGTGAGGTCCAGCGCCCGGCCGTCCACGGAGGCGGAGCGCTGTACGGGGTCGATGGTCACCGGGCCCGCCGGCCCCGGCTCCGGCGTCGCCGGCTCCGGCACCGCGTACCGCGCGGCGACGGCGGCGAAGGCCGGCTGCTGGTCGGCGGGCACCAGCACCAGGTAACCGACCATCGGCGGACGGCCCGGCAGGCTGGGCAGGGTGTGCTGGGGGGCGGGCAGCCAGGTCGTACCCGGCGTCAGGAGCGCCGAGACGTCGGCCGGCCGGACGCCCTCGTCGGGGGCGACGGCGCGCAGCCGGTGCCGGTCGGGGGAGGAGGGGCGGACCGTGGAGGTCGCAGCGACAGCGGAGAAGGTACGGGTGTTCGCCATGAGGGGTCAGCTCTTTCGCGCGAAGGAGTCGTCGGTGGACGGACTTGCCGCGTGCGCGCGGACCGGAGGCCGGGTGAGGGCTTCAGAGGGCCGGCGCGGTCAGCGCGCGGCAACACACCCGGTCGAAGTCGTGGTGCTGACGGGAGGGCCAGAACGGCTCGAGGTCGCTGCGACCGGTCGAGGTGTGCGGGAAGCTGGCCATGCCCCCATTGAAGCAGAGAACCCGCGCCGACGCGCCCCCCCTCCCGCGAGCCCGGCATGATCCGGACGAAGGGCCCTGGGGCCTGTATTGAGTTGTGGCGCGGTGTCGCGCCACAACTCGATACAGGCCCTAACCCACCAACCGCTTGCGCCAGTCCAGGTCCGTCAGCTCGATGGCCTTGTCCGGCGAACCGTCCCACTCCACCGTCAGCCCGGCCTCGCGCAGCGCGGCCACCACCTCCCGGCCCACCGCGGCCGTCGCCTCCGCGGAGTCGTCGAATCCGCCGTAGTACAGCGCGAGGCCGTGCCCGGCCGCCGCGCTCTCCGTGCCCTGGTTGTGGAAGAAGACGAAGCCCCTGGCGTCCTCGCGCCCGGCCGCCCCGATCTCGCTCATCCCGCACGAGCGGCAGCACGTGAAATGCTCCCGGGCCGTGATGCCGCTCCGGTCCAGCCGGGCGAACGCCCGCTCCAGCCGGTCCGGGTCCGTCACCTCCGCCCAGCCCCGCTGCTCCTCGACCCGCTCCAGCCAGAGCCTTTCCACCAACTCCCCCGCCTGGGCCCGGGAGACCGGCCGCTCCCCGTCCTTCACGAGATAGTCCTCGGCCGTCTCGGTGAGCGTGCGCACAGTGCCGTAACCGCCGCGCAGCAGCTCCCGGATGCGCGTCTCCAGCGTCTGCCGGACCTCCTGCGCGAGCTCCGGCACGGGCTCCGGCTCCGGTATCCCGGCGCTCTCCCAGCCGGTCCCCGCGTCCCAGCCGGGCTCCTCGCGCGCCCAGCGCGTCATCAGCGCGGCGACCCGCTCGGGGTCGCGGACGACCGTACGGACATGGCTCGCCGCCGTGCCCGTGCGGTGCTCCAACTCGTAGTCTCCGCCGGCCTCGTGCCACACCTGGATGAAGGTGCCGGGGATGTCCGGTATCCGCTGGACGACCAGGAAGTTGTCCCCGCGCCCGCCGATGCGGTGCACGAGGTCCCCGAGCTCCTCGGCGGAAACACGGGTGTGGGTCTGCTGGTTCTCGGTCTCGACCTTGACGCTGAGCATGCGCCCAGCCTGGCACACGGCACTGACGACGAAGGGAGCCCACCTCCCCCGCGGCGGGCTCCCTTCGCGTGTGCCGGGCCGGATCAGACCTGGCCGGCCTTCTCCAGGGCCGAGCAGCAGGTGTCCACGATCAGCCGCGTGACGACGTACGGGTCGACGTTCGCGTTCGGACGGCGGTCCTCGATGTAGCCCTTGCCGTCCTGCTCGACCTGCCACGGGATGCGCACCGAGGCGCCGCGGTCGGACACGCCGTAGCTGTACTCGTTCCACGGGGCGGTCTCGTGCAGACCGGTCAGCCGGTCGTCGATGCCCGCGCCGTAGTTCTTGACGTGGTCCATCGGCTTCGAGCCCTCGCCCAGCGACTCGCAGGCCGTGATGATCGCGTCGTAGCCCTCGCGCATCGCCTTGGTGGAGAAGTTGGTGTGCGCGCCCGCACCGTTCCAGTCGCCCTTGACCGGCTTCGGGTCGAGGGTCGCGGACACGTTGAAGTCCTCGGCGGTGCGGTAGAGCAGCCAGCGGGCGATCCACAGCTGGTCGGAGACCTCCAGCGGCGACAGCGGGCCCACCTGGAACTCCCACTGGCCCGGCATGACCTCGGCGTTGATGCCCGAGATGCCCAGACCCGCCTTCAGGCAGTTGTCGAGGTGCTTCTCCACGATCTCGCGGCCGAAGATCTCGTCCGAGCCGACGCCGCAGTAGTAGCCGCCCTGCGCGGCCGGGAAGCCGCCCTCGGGGAAGCCGAGCGGCCGGTGGCCGTCGAAGAAGGTGTACTCCTGCTCGATGCCGAAGATCGCCTCCTGCCCGGCGAACTGCTCGGCGACCGGACGCAGCAGCGCCCGCGTGTTGGACGCGTGCGGGGTCATGTCGATGTCGAAGACCTCGCACAGGACGAGGATGTCGTCGCCGCCGCGGATCGGGTCCGGGCAGCTGAAGACCGGCTTCAGCACCCGGTCCGAGGCGTGGCCCTCCGCCTGGTTGGTGCTCGACCCGTCGAAGCCCCAGACGGGCAGCGCGGACACGTCGGACGAGGCGCTGCCGGACATGATCTTCGTCTTGGAACGGAGCTTGGCGGTCGGCTCGGTGCCGTCGATCCAGATGTACTCAGCCTTGAACGTCACGGAAGCCATCCTTTGCGGGTGCTGCGGTCTATGCGCCGCAGCTTCGCAAGCCGCGATTTCCCGGCCGTTGCCCTCGTGTGAACCCCGTGTTACCGAGGTTTCCGACGGTGTCCTCAGCCGTGCCGGTCCCTCAGCAGCGCCTCGAAGCCCGCCCTCGTGATCCGCCTCCGCAGCTCCGCCTCGCTCGTCCCCAGGCCCCGCGCGGCGTCCGGGAGCCGCCAGTCCGCGTCGGCCAGCCGGTGCAGCAGATGGCCCCGGCGGATCTGCGCGTCGGACAGGCGGAACGTCTTCAGGTACGCGACCCGGCCCTTGTGGTCGGTGATCGTCTCGCCGATGTGCTGCCCGCGGCCGTCGCGTACGAAGGGCGGCAGGAACCGCCACAGCGTGAACGCCCCCATCCGGTACACCTGGTCGAAGCCGTACGAGCCGTCCAGCAGGTCGCGCGCGAACAGCGCGTCGTGCGCCTCGGCCCACACCCGCTCCTGCTCCCGCGCCGCCGCCCGCAGCGCGTCGAGCGTCCGCAGGTGCGGCCCGTCCGCGATGCGCGCCCCGAACTCCGGCACCGGCGCCCCGTACCACGCGTACTGGTGCACCAGCTCCCCGTACAGGTCCTCCACCAGCGTCGGGTGCAGGAGCCGGTAGTCGTCGGGGTGCGGCACGACGAAGGCGGCGGCCAGGGCATCGGCCGCGTACACCAGCACCCCGCACTGGCCCGGGTGGATCTCGAACGCCCGCAGCGCGTCCCCCAGCCCGCGCACCGACCAGCCGAGGTACGCGTCCTCGGCGCGCGGCGAGAGCCCGTCCCGCAGCGCCTGCCGCGACCACTCCTCCCAGGCCGTCGACGGGCCCCCGAAGTGCAGCGCGAGATAGCCCTCCAGCGCCAGGTGCAGCGGCAGGAACCGCAGCCGGTCCCCGGGCCGCCGCTTGGCGAGCCGGTGATGGCGGTGGCGCGGCAGCCGGACGGTCCGGGCCGGAGCCCCGCCGTCCGTGCCCAGCTGTGTCCCGTACGCGGCGCTCCGCGCCCCCTCGCCGGACCAGTCGGCGACGAAACCGTGCGGGACGTACGAGGTGTAGTGGGCACGCGGACCCACCGCCACCGCCCCGAGGCCGCCGTACACCTCCCGGTGCAGCCGCAGCCCGTCGACGGGGCTCTCGCGCACCAGCGGCACCAGCCGGATGCCGCCCCACACCTGCGACGGCCGGACGGCGAGCCCGGTCAGCTCCAGCCTGTTCATCGCGGCCCTCCCTCCTCACCCGTCCCCGTGAACCGGGCGACCCGCCGGTCCAGATACGCGTACAGCTCGGCGGCCCCCGTCCGCCCCTCGGAGAACCGCGCGATCTCCACCAGCGCCGGCAGGTCCTCCGCGTCCCGGATGCCCGCCGTCGGCACACTCGCCGACAGCCGCCGCACGTCGAAACCGTCCGCGTCGTATACGGGGTTCACATGCACCACCGCCGTCCGCCGGTCCGGATCGAGCCGGGTCCGCCACACCCGCAGCACCTCGCCGGCCAGCCCGGGCGGCGCGTTGTCCCAGCCGTCCGAGACGATGACCAGCCGCTCCGGAGCGTGCTCCAGGGCGTCGACGATCCGGGTGCCGAGCGGTGTCGGCCCCCACGGCCGCACCAGCAGCGGGTCACCGGTCCCGGAGGTCCACAGCGGGGTGTATTCGCCGGGCCCGGCGAGCGCCTCCAGCAGGTAGTGGCAGGCCAGTGCCACGGCGAGCGGACGCCGCCGCTTCTCGCCCGAGCCCGACGACGAGTAGCTGTCGTCCAGCACGGCGGCCACCCGGCCCCAGCTCCCCGCGTGCGGACCGGCCGCGCGCCGGGCGGCGGCGCGCAGGGCGCGGGTCAGCTCCGCCCGGTGCCGCACCCTCGCGTCCCGGTCCAGCGACAGCACGTACAGGGCGAGCCGGGTCAGCGGCATCCCCGTCGGATCGGTGTCCGGCAGCCCGTCCGACGCAGCCGCCCGCTGCCCCTGGGTGCGCAGCCGCTCCAGGCGGGTCATCCGGGGTGCCATGCGCTCCACGAACGCCTCGCGCGCCATCCCGTGCCGGGCCGCGAAACCCTCCGCGACGGTGAACGGCAGCTCGCCGACCGCGTCCTGCTCGTAGTGCGCCCGGCGCCAGGCCTCCAGCAGCCGGTGCTCGTAGCGCGGCAGCGCCCCCGGCTGGAACAGGAACGCGCCCAGCTCCCCGCCCGGCCCGTCGAGCCGCAGATGGGCGTGGCGGACGGCGGCCTTCAGTCCGGCCCGGTACTTCACCGCGTCGTGCGCCGCGTCCGGCCGGGCGGCCAGCCAGTCCCGCATGATCGCCCGGGTCCGGCGGTTGTTCACCTTCGCCGCACGCAGCTCCCGGAACAGCCGGTAGACCCGCTGCGGCGGCAGCGCCGACAGCCGGGCCGCGATCAGCCGCCCCTCGGTGCGCTTCTCCTCCGGCGAGGCGTCGGCCGCGGACTCCAGCAGCCCGCGCACGACTCGCACGGCGTTGTGGTCGTTGATGTCCAGGGCCAGCGACGCCGCGTACACCCGGCGGTAGTTGACCCGTACGTACTCGTGCAGGAAGTCGAGCGAGAGCCGCTGCCGGTACGCCTGGGAGCGGAACTCGCGCTGCCCCGTCGCGGTGATCGCGGCGTTCACGAAGAGGAGCACGTCCTCGGCGGCGACCAGGTCGGCGAAGGTCTCGGTGCCGGTTGCGGCGGTCGTCATGGTGGGTCCCCCGTGGTGTTCCCGCACGGCGGTTCGCGCATGCGGAAGCCGGCCGGGGAATGGAGGGGCGAGCAGCGAAATGATTGCTTCAGAGGCAAGTCCCGGAAGTCGCACCGGAGTCCCGCGGCCGGCCCGGCCAACGTAACCGCCCGGGCCCGGACGGCGCCACCGCATTGCGGGGCGCACGGGCACACCCGGGACCTCGGCCCCCTGCCCGCCACCCGGCACACTGGACCCATGACGACACCCGAGACCCCCCTGCGCATCGGCCTGGCCGGCACCGGACCCTGGGCCCGCAACACCCAGGCCCCCGCCCTCGCCGCACACCCCGGCGCCGTGCTCAGCGGTGTGTGGGGCCGCCGGGCCGAGGCCGCCGGGGAGCTGGCCGCCGCGCACGGCGCGCCGGCGTACTCCGGTGACGCGGGGCTCGACGAGCTGTTCGCCACGAGCGACGCCGTCGCCTTCGCGCTGCCGCCGGACGTGCAGGCCCCGCTGGCCGCCCGCGCCGCCGCGGCCGGCTGCCACCTGATCCTGGACAAGCCGGTCGCCACCACGGTCGCCGGTGCCCGCGAGGTCGCCGAGGCCGCCGAGCAGGCCCGGGTCGCCTCCGTCGTGTTCTGCACGCTCAGGTTCGCCCCGCGGCCCGCCGCCTGGATCGCCGAACAGGCCGCGGCGGGCGACTGGTTCACCGCCCGTGCCGAGTGGATCGGCGCGCTCTGGGCCCCCGGCACCGACAGCGAGTACGCCGCGTCCCCCTGGCGCCACGAGCGGGGCGGCCTCTGGGACGTCGGCCCGCACGCCCTCTCGGTCCTGCTCCCGGTCCTGGGCGACGTCACCGCGCTGACCGCCGCCCGCGGCCCCTCCGACGCCCACCACCTGCTCCTGCGCCACACCTCGGGTGCCTCCAGCACGGTGACCCTGGCCCTCGGCGCGCCGGTGGCCGCCGCCGGGGTGGAGGTCGTCCTCCGGGGCGAGCACGGCGTCGCCGAGCTGCCGAGGTGGGACGGGGCGGTGGACGCCTTCGCGGCGGCCGTGGACGCGCTGATCACCTCGGTGCGTACGGGCGAGGCCCACCCCTGCGACGTACGGTTCGGCCTCCGGCTGACGGAGCTCCTGGCGGAGGCGGAGGCCCAGGTCCGGGGCGGGGAGTAGGCGCCGGGCGGGGCGGGGTCAGCGGGCGGTCCCGGCCCGCCGGGGGGTTTCGGCCCGGCCGGTGGAGCCCGTGCCGTCGGTGGTCCCCGCCCGCCCGCCGGCGCCCGCCCCGCCGTCCCCCGACACCGCCGCCAGGAACCCCTCCAGGAACCGCCGCACCGCGGCGGCCTCCCCCTCGTCGAACTCCCGCAGCAGCGCCACCGCGCTCCCGATCGCCGGGCCGAACGCCGCCCAGCCCAGCTCCACCGCCTGCGGGGTCACCCGCAGCAGCACCCGCCGCCGGTCCCGCTCGTCCCGCGTCCGCGTCAGATGCCCCAGCCGTTCCAGTCGGTCGATGAGCGACGTGGTGCCCGCCGAGTTCAGCCCCAGCTCCGCCCCCAGCCGCCCGGCGGTGACCCCGGACCCAGCGCGCTCCGCGTCGAGCAGGCACACCAGGGCGCGCACATCCGTCGGATGCATCCCGTGCCGGGCCGCGAATTCCGCCTGGCGCAGCCCGAACGCGGACGTCACCTTCCGCAGCAGATGGACGATCTCCAACTCCGGCCCCTGCTCGGTCATCTCCGGCACCTCCCGCTATCGTCTCGCTCAGCGAGATAATATCCAGGCGTACGGAGTCCAGGGAGCGCCCATGACACCCACCCCGCCCGCGACGACCGCCGACGCGGCCTTCCTCGCCGCCTACGACGCGACCGTCGCGGCCACCTGGCCGCCCGGCACCACGCCGACCACGGTCCCCACCCCCTACGGCACCACCCATCTCAACAGCTACGGCCCCGAGGACGCCCCGCCCCTGGTCCTGCTGCCCGGCGGCGGCGCCACCTCCACCGCCTGGTACGCCCAGGCCGCCGCCCTCGGCCGCGCCCACCGCGTCCACGCCGCCGACCTCATCGGCGAACCGGGACGCAGCACGGCGGGGGAGCGGCCCGTCCGCAGCGTCGAAGACCTCTGCGGCTGGCTCGACGCCCTGCTCGACGGCCTCGGCGCCACCGGACCGGTCGCCCTCGCCGGCCACTCGTACGGCGGCTGGATCGCCCTGCACTACGCCCTGCGCGCGCCCGGCCGGCTGCGGAAGCTGATCCTCCTCGACCCCACCGGCTGCTTCAGCGGATTCCGCCCCGGCTACCTGCTCCACGCCCTGCCGATGCTGCTCCGCCCGAACGCCGCCCGCGTCCGCGCCTTCCTGGACTGGGAGACCGGCGGCGCCGCGCTCGACCCCCACTGGATGCGGCTGCGGGAGGCGGCGGCCGGCTTCCCGTCGGCCCGGCCGGTGACCGGACCCCGCCCCGAGCCGGACGCCCTGCGCGCCCTCGCCGTACCGACGCTGATCCTGCTCGCCGGCGACAGCCGCGCCCACGACGCCCGCAAGGCGGCCGCCACCGCGCACCGGCTGCTGCCGGGCGCGGAGACGGCCGTCCTCCCGGACGTCTCCCACCACGCACTGCCGCTGCACACCCGGACGGCCCCGGAACTCAACCGCAGAATGGGCGAGTTCCTGGCCTAATCCCGACGCCCCAGCGCGTCCCGGACCGCCTCGTCCGTGCGGCCCACGACCGCCGTGCCGTCCTCCGCCGTGATGATCGGCCGCTGGATCAGCTTCGGGTGCTCGGCGAGCGCGGTGATCCAGCGCTCCCGGGCATCCGCGTCACGCGGCCAGTCCTTCAGGCCCAGTTCCTTGGCGTCCGCCTCCTGGGTCCGCGTGATGTCCCACGGTTCGAGGCCGAGCCGGTCGAGCACCGCCCGGATCTCGTCCGGCGACGGCACGTCCTCCAGGTAACGGCGGACCGTGTAATCGGCCCCCTCCGCGTCGAGCAGCCGCACCGCGCTGCGGCACTTGGAACACGCGGGATTGATCCAGATCTCCATGGGGCCAAAGGTACGGGATGGACTTCGCCGGAAGGGCCGAAAGCGCCTCTGGCCAGGGCCGATTGTCAGTGCGGGCCGGTAGAATGGGAGTCAGTTCGTGAGGGTTTCCGAAGAGTTCCGCCACCGTGCCAGGAGGTAGCCCATGGCCGTTGCCGCAGTCACGACCAAGCCGCTCGACAAGCCCCTGCACCAGCCCCTGACCAAGAAGCCGCTCCCCGCCGGACGCCCCCGCGAGTGGTACGTCTCGCACAACCGCCGGCTGAAGGCGATGCGCCTCGCCATCGCCCTGCTCGACACCGGCGTCTACCTCCCGTCCAGCGCGAACAACGCCCGCATACGCACGACCGCCGCGCGCCTCGGCATCCACCCGCCGTCCGACATCACCTGCCGCATGGTCCGCGCCCTCATCCGCTACGGCCGCTGACCGCAGACCGACGGGGCGGGTCCCGGAAGCAGTCCTTCCGGGGCCCGCCTCTCAGTACCCGTCGCAGGTCGCCGTCGCGTACGCACCCGAGGCCGAGTCCGTACGCCGCGTGCCGTCGTCCACGGTCACCGAGCACGACACGTCGCCGCCGCCCCGGCCCACGCTCACCACGAACGAGCCGCCGCTCATGAAGCCCTTCGTGTCCAGCTCCCCGGCCCACGGCAGCGACCGCAGCGCCAGCCGCCCGGTCGACAGCTCCTCACCCCGCCAGGTGCTGTACGTCAGCACCACGTCGCGCGCGGTCCCCGTCACCTCGTACCGGATGTGCACCTTCCGCGAGCTCTCCGAGCGGAGCACGTCCGACAGCACCGCCATCACCGCGCCCGCGGCGAGGGCCAGCAGCACGGCGATCAGCAGCAGCACCCACGGCCACATCCGCCGCCGGGGAGGCGGCGGGACCGGACCGCCGGGCGGAGCCTGCTCACTCATCCCCCCAGCCTCCGCGCTCCGGCCCCGCACCGCGACCCCTCGGGGGCCGTCCGGCTGCCCTGCCTACAGATACGGCCGGGTGATCAGCTCGATCGCATGCCCGGCCGGGTCCTTGAAGTACACGCCCCGCCCGCCGTGTTCGCCATTGGTCTCGCCGGGCCGCTTCATCTGCGGATCGGCCCAGTGCTCGACGCCGTTCCCGACCAGCCGCCCGTAGGCCCGGTCGAACATCTCCTCGTCCACGAGGAACGCGTAATGCTGCATCTGGATCTCCACCGGCGGCTCCGCGAACTGGAGCAGCACGCCGTCCTCCAGCCGGACGTTGACGAACGGCCCCCAGGACGGGGCCTCGTCCAGCTCCAGCAGCTCCCGGAAGAACCGCGCGGACGCATGGCGGTCCACGGCGGCGATGATGGTGTGGTTGAACGAAACGGACATGGCTGACGACCTCGTGATCTCTTCGGCTCGACACAGTGGATTCGTACGGTGTACGAGCCGAGGGAGGCCCTCGCGCCAGGCGTGCGGAACACCCGGCGGGACCACGGCGGGGGCTCAGCCCACCACCGGGTAGCCGTTCCGTGCATGGCGTATCGCCGGTCCGGTGTTCACGGGCACGACCTTACGGGCGCCGGGCGGGAAGGTACAATGGTTTGGGCACCCCGCGGCGCGCGCACGCGTGCACGGGCCCCGCACTCAGTTGTGCGGGCCGGGGAGAGCCCCGATATTCCGGTGGAGAGAGAGCGAGCGAGCGGATGCGCATGACGACGCCCCGCACCGCCGCCTGCCCGCCGTGACCCCTCAGCCCTGAGCCTCCGGGCCCCGTCCGTGCGCCGACCCGCCGGACCCGCCCCTGGCCGGCCCCTGGCCCCCGCGCGTACGCACGCGCCCGCCGGACCCCGCCTTCCCCGCTGTCTACCCCCGCACGCCCCTTCCACGGGCGTGCCCGACCGACAGGTATGCCCTCTTGTCCTCTGCACCGCCCTCGACCGCGTCCGCCCCTGCGTTCCGGCTGCGCGCCCTCAAACCCGACTGGATCTCCGACCCCAAGGTGTGGCGCACGGAGGTCCTCGCCGGACTCGTCGTCGCCCTCGCCCTGATCCCGGAGGCGATCTCCTTCTCGATCATCGCGGGGGTGGACCCCGCGATCGGTCTCTTCGCCGCCTTCACGATGGCGGTCACGATCTCGATCGTCGGCGGGCGCCGCGCGATGATCTCCGCCGCTACGGGCGCCGTCGCCCTGGTGATCGCCCCGGTCAACCGCGAACACGGCCTGGGCTACATGATCGCCACCGTGATCCTGGCCGGCGTCTTCCAGATCGCGCTGGGCGCCCTGGGCGTCGCGAAGCTGATGCGGTTCGTGCCGCGCTCCGTGATGACCGGCTTCGTCAACGCCCTGGCGATCCTGATCTTCATGGCCCAGGTGCCCGAGATGCACGACGTGCCGTGGGCGGTCTACCCGCTGATCGCCGGGGGCCTGCTGCTGATGGTGTTCTTCCCGAAGGTCACCCGGGTGATCCCGGCGCCCCTGGTCTCCATCGTGATCCTGACCGTCACCACCGTGGCGGCCGGTATCGCGGTCCCGACGGTGGGCGACAAGGGCGACCTGCCCTCCTCGCTCCCCGTGCCCGGCCTGCCCGACGTGCCGTTCACGCTGGACACGCTGACGACCATCGCCCCGTACGCCCTGGCGATGGCGCTGGTCGGCCTCATGGAATCCCTCATGACCGCGCAGCTGGTCGACGACATCACGGACAGCCGCTCCAACAAGACCCGCGAGTCGGTCGGCCAGGGCATCGCCAACATCGTCACCGGCTTCTTCGGCGGCATGGGCGGCTGCGCCATGATCGGCCAGACGATGATCAACGTCCGCGTCTCCGGCGCCCGCACCCGCCTCTCCACGTTCCTCGCGGGCTCGTTCCTGATGGTCCTCTGCATCGTCTTCGGCCCGGTCGTCTCCGACATCCCGATGGCGGCGCTGGTCGCGGTGATGGTGATGGTCTCCTTCGCCACGTTCGACTGGCACTCCATCGCCCCGAAGACCCTGCGCCGCATGCCGGTGGGCGAGACGGCGGTCATGGTCATCACCGTCGCCATCGTCGTCGCCACGTCCAACCTGGCGATCGGGGTCGTCGTCGGCTCGGTCACCGCGATGGTGATCTTCGCCCGCCGCGTCGCGCACCTGGCCGACGTCACCGCGGTCGTGGACCCGGACGGCGGCCAGGTCGTCTACTCCGTCACCGGCGAACTCTTCTTCGCCTCCTCCAACGACCTGGTCACCCGCTTCGCGTACGCCACCGACCCCGACAAGATCGTCATCGACCTCACGGCCACCCACATCTGGGACGCCTCGTCGGTCGCGGCCCTGGACGCGATCGAGACGAAGTACGCCCAGCGCGGCAAGACGGTCGAGATCGTGGGCCTCAACCAGCCGAGCGAGACCCTGCACCGCACGCTGAGCGGCGAGCTGACGGGCGGGCACTGAGGACAGGCCCCACGGGGCCCGGGGGGAGCGGCCGCCCCCCCCGGGCTCCGTCGGCGCGCCTACCCCGCGACCGCTCCGTGCAGGAAGACCTCGACCAGCTCCCGGGGGGTGAGGTCCGGTTCGTCCTCCGTACGCGGCTGAGTGAACAGCAGCCCGAAGAAGAGCGCCGCGATCTGCTCGGGGGGCCGGCGCAGAGTGGCCCGGTCGGGCTCCAGCAACTCCGCCACAGCCGCACGAACAAGGGCCGACGACTCATTCCGCCCCGCCCCGCGCACCGGGCCGGGGTGCTTGCCGCCGCCATGCCCCAGCGACCCGATGACCGCACCGATCCTGGACATGTGCGCCTGAAGCGCCTCGGCCGCCTCCACGAGCCGGTCGGACAGCGGCTGGGTCAGATCGATCGCGTCGAGTTCCCGGATCGCGTGTTCGGGCGAGAGCGCCTCGGCCACACACGCCTGCATCAGCTCCTCCTTGTCGGCGAAGACCCGGAAGATCGTGCCCTCCCCGATGCCCGCGGCCCGGGCGATCTTCGCGGTCGTGAGGGCGGAGCCGTACTCGGCGATCAGCGGGATCGCCGTCTGGATGATCATCGCGCGCCGCTGCTCCGGCGACATGGCGGGGGCGCGGCGGCGGGTGGTCTTGTTCTCCTCGGATGTGGTCATGGGGACGACAGTACGGAGTGAGTCCTCACTCCGTCAATGAGTGAGGACTCACTCCGTCCCGTCGCCCAGGAGCGCCCGCACCGCCGAGGGCCCGGCGAAGTCCTGCGCGAGGGCGTCCATCAGCACCTCGTCGCAGACCTGCCCCAGCCAGTACCCGGCCGCGCGCAGCCGCCCCGCGCGCTGGAACCCGGCACGCTCGTACGCCTTGATCCCGGCCGCGTTCGGGGCCAGCACCTTGAGCCACACCATGCGCAGGTCGGCCACGTGGAACGCGTAGTCGAGCGTCAGCCGGGTCGCCTCGGCACCAAGGCCGCGCCCACGGGCTTCGCGCGCCAGCATGACGACGAACTCGGCGGTACGCACGGATTCGTCGGGCAGCAGGGTGGTGACACCAACGGGCACGGGCTCCGTGCCCGCCAGGTCGTAGACGGTGAAGCGGATGTTGGCCCCCCGGAGCTGGTGCCGCATGCCCTCGGCACGCGCCTCCAAGGACTCGGGGACCTGGCGGCCGTAACCGACCATGACGGTCGGGTCCTGCTCCCAATTCCAGTACGTCTCGACCAGATCCGCTCGGTAGGGACCGAGGCCGCACGCCTCGGCGGTCAGCCACAGAGTGGGCTCGGTCACGGGTGTCTCCGATCGTCGGGACGGCGTGTGGAGAAGCGTCGAGAGCGGTGCGGCCCGGGGCTCCGCCGCCAGTCTGGTGCCATGCCGGGCCTCGGCGCGGGAGGAAAAGCAGAGCGCCCTGTCACTCTCCGCGGAGAGTGACAGAGCGCTTCGTCCGGCGCAGCCGCGATTTAGAGGTCGAAGTACAGCTCGAACTCGTGCGGGTGCGGGCGCAACTGGATCGGGGCGATCTCGTGCGTGCGCTTGTAGTCGATCCACGTCTCGATCAGGTCGGACGTGAAGACGCCGCCGGCCTGGAGGTACTCGTTGTCGGCCTCGAGGGCGTCCAGGACGGCCGGGAGGGACGTCGGGACCTGCTGGACGTTGGCGTGCTCCTCGGGGGCCAGCTCGTACAGGTCCTTGTCGATCGGCTCGGCGGGCTCGATCTTGTTCTTGATGCCGTCCAGGCCGGCCATCAGGAGCGCCGAGAAGGCCAGGTACGGGTTGGACGACGGGTCCGGGGCGCGGAACTCGACGCGCTTGGCCTTCGGGTTGGAGCCCGTGATCGGGATGCGCATCGCGGCGGAGCGGTTGCGCTGCGAGTACACCATGTTGACCGGGGCCTCGAAGCCCGGGACCAGGCGGTGGTAGGAGTTCACCGTCGGGTTGGTGAACGCCAGCAGCGACGGGGCGTGCTTGAGGATGCCGCCGATGTAGTAGCGGGCGGTGTCCGAGAGGCCCGCGTACCCCTGCTCGTCGTAGAACAGCGGGTCGCCGCCGGACCACAGGGACTGGTGGACGTGCATGCCCGAGCCGTTGTCGCCGAAGATCGGCTTCGGCATGAAGGTCGCGGTCTTGCCGTTGCGCCAGGCGACGTTCTTCACGATGTACTTGAAGAGCATCAGGTCGTCGGCCGCGGCGAGCAGCGTGTTGAACTTGTAGTTGATCTCCGCCTGGCCGCCGGTGCCGACCTCGTGGTGCTGGCGCTCGATCTCCAGGCCGCTGTTCTGCAGCTCCAGGGACATCTCGGCGCGCAGGTCCGCGAAGTGGTCGACCGGGGAGACCGGGAAGTAGCCGCCCTTGTAGCGGACCTTGTAACCGCGGTTGTTCTCGATCGCACCGGTGTTCCAGGCGCCGGCCTCGGAGTCGATGTGGTAGAAGCTCTCGTTCGCCGACGTCTGGAAGCGGACGTTGTCGAAGACGTAGAACTCGGCCTCGGGACCGAAGTACGCGGTGTCGGCGATGCCGGTGGAGGCGAGGTACGCCTCCGCCTTCTTGGCCACGTTGCGCGGGTCACGGCTGTACTGCTCGCCCGTGATCGGGTCGTGGATGAAGAAGTTGATGTTGACGGTCTTGTCACGGCGGAAGGGGTCGACCCGGGCGGTCGACAGGTCCGCGCGGAGCGACATGTCGGACTCGTGGATGGCCTGGAAGCCGCGGATCGACGAGCCGTCGAAGGCAAGCTCGTCGGCCGGGTTGAAGGTCGCCGCCGGGACGGTGACGTGCTGCATCACGCCGGGCAGGTCACAGAACCGGACATCGATGAACTTGACGTCATTGTCGGCGATGAACTTCTTCGCGTCGTCGGCGTTCTGGAACATCCAACTCCTCCTACTCCCGGCCCGGGAGGGGACGGGGTTGCAGCTCGTTGTGGCCAGTGCGGTGGCACACGCTGGACCCGACCATAGGCAGACCGGATTTCTCAAGCATGACCCATTTGTTTCGCCGAAGTTAACCGGCGCGGGTGCGAGGAGCGGTCGTACGGGCCCCGGGCCGTCTTCTCCGCGTGGTCCCGGGGGCCTCCCGGCCGTAGCGAAGGGCGTCCGAGGAGTGGGACGACGCGTGGGACGGCACCCGCGCGGAAAGGCGCGCGGACGGGCGCAGTACCGTGGTCGGGTGGACAATAGGCAAGCAATCGGATCGTGGCTCTCCGGGCCGCGCGCGGCCGCCGAGGAGATGGGCGCCGACTTCGGCTACCGGGGCAAGCGGCTCGGCCTCCCCGAGCAGGGCCCCGGGGCCATCGCCCCGCTCGGCCGGCGCTTCGGGGCCCTCTTCATCGACTGGGCCCTGTGCATGCTGATCGCATACGGACTGTTCGCTCGCGGTGACCAGCAGGCGTCCGGGAACTGGGCGCTCGGCATCTTCCTCGTCATGAGTGTGCTCACCGTCGGCACGATCGGCTGCACCCCCGGCAAGCGCCTCATGGGCACCCGGGTCGTCGCCGAGGACGGCGGCCGTCTCGGCCTCGTGCGGGTCCTCATCCGCAGCGTCCTGCTCTGTCTGGCGATCCCGGCCCTCGTCTGGGACCGCGACGGCCGCGGCCTCCACGACCGCCTGGCCCGCGCGGTCCAGATCCGCGTCTGAGGCGTAGCGAAGCCGAAGAGGGCGGGCCGCGAACCACCAGGTTCGCGGCCCGCCCTCTTGGCGTTCCGTGCGCGTCAGCGCATCTTGCCGCCGCGCGGCATCCGCATGCCCTTCGGCATGGGCCCCTTCGGGAGCGGCATGTTGCTCATCAGGTCGCCCATCGCGCGGAGCCGGTCGTTGGCGGCCGTCACCTGGGGGCCGGTCAGGACGCGGGGCATCTTCAGCATCTTGGTGCGGACCCTCTTCAGGGGCACCTGGCCCTCGCCGTTGCCGACGATGATGTCGTGGACGGGGACGTCCACCACGATGCGGGCCATCTTCTTCTTCTCGGCCGCGAGCAGGCTCTTCACCCGGTTGGGGTTGCCCTCGGCGACCAGCACGATGCCCGCCTTGCCGACGGCGCGGTGCACGACGTCCTGGTTGCGGTTCATCGCGACCGCCGGGGTCGTCGTCCAGCCCCGGCCCACCCGGTCCAGCACCGCCGCCGCGGCGCCCGGCTGGCCCTCCATCTGTCCGAAGGCGGCGCGCTCGGCGCGGCGTCCGAAGATGATCGCCATCGCGAGGAGCGCGAGCACGAAGCCCAGGATGCCCAGGTAGATCGGGTGATCGATCAGAAAACCGATCGCGAGGATGACACCGAAGGTGACGATTCCCACACCCGCGACCACAAGACCGATCTTGGAGTCGGTCCGCTTGGTCATCTTGTAGGTCAGAGCGATCTGCTTGAGCCGCCCCGCGTTCTCGGCGCTGTCCGCGCCTTCAGTGGTGTTTGCCTTCCTCGCCATGCAATGAAGTTTACGTGGCCTTCGAACGACGGGCGGCCACGGCCTCCCGTTCCGGCACGTAGCCGGACTCGGCCCGGTCCTTCGCCCGGCGGCGGTCCTCCAGGACGGCCGTCCAGGCGTTGCGGCGGGCGGTGCGCTGGCCGCTGCCGAGCAGCAGCGACTCCACGGCGCGGAGGGTGTTGGTGACGGTCGGGATGACGGTGGCGCGTACCGGCGCGGCCTGCATCGTGGCAAGTCCCCTCGGAAACGATGTACGTGTGCTGCGCGGACTGGAGACGGGGCGCGGGAACGGCGGTGGCGGTGTCGTCACCGCGCCGCGCGTGCGTCCAGCGTCACCGTTCGGTGTTACCAGTGCGTGACCGGTCGGTCACACACCAATGAAACCTCGATGCGGGCCCCGCGCACGCCGACGCGGTCCGTCCGCGCCCCCGGGCCTCTCGGACCTGCGGGGACGGGACGGACCGCGTCGGGCGGGTGCGGTTTACGCGGCCGGCACCGGGGCCTGGGCCTCGCGCCGGTCCATCGCCTGCTGGAAGAGGCGGCCCGCGCGGTACGAGGAGCGGACGAGCGGGCCGGACATGACGCCGGAGTACCCGATCGCGTCGGCCTCGTCCTTGAGCTCGACGAACTCGTGCGGCTTCACCCAGCGCTCGACCGGGTGGTGGCGCACCGAGGGCCGCAGGTACTGCGTGATCGTGATGAGCTCGCAGCCCGCGTCGTACAGGTCCCGGAGCGCCTCGCTGACCTCTTCGCGGGTCTCGCCCATGCCGAGGATCAGGTTGGACTTGGTCACCAGGCCGGCCTCGCGGGCGCGGGTGATGACCTCCAGGGACCGCTCGTAGCGGAAGCCCGGGCGGATGCGCTTGAAGATGCGCGGCACCGTCTCCACGTTGTGCGCGAGCACCTCGGGGCGCGCGGAGAAGACCTCCGCGAGCTGGGCGGGCTCGGCGTTGAAGTCGGGGATCAGCAGCTCGACCTTGGTGCGGCCGGCCTCCCGGTCCGCCGTCTGCGCGTGGATCTGGCGCACGGTCTCCGCGTACAGCCAGGCACCGCCGTCCTCCAGGTCGTCGCGGGCGACGCCGGTGATGGTGGCGTAGTTCAGGTCCATCGTGACGACGGACTCGCCGACGCGGCGGGGTTCGTCCCGGTCCAGCGCCTGCGGCTTGCCCGTGTCGATCTGGCAGAAGTCACAGCGCCGGGTGCACTGGTCACCGCCGATGAGGAACGTGGCCTCGCGGTCCTCCCAGCACTCGAAGATGTTGGGGCAGCCGGCCTCCTGGCACACCGTGTGCAGACCCTCGCTCTTGACGAGTTTCTGCAGCTGGTTGTACTCGGGGCCCATCTTCGCCCGGGTCTTGATCCACTCGGGCTTGCGCTCGATGGGGGTCTGGCTGTTCCGGACCTCAAGGCGCAGCATCTTGCGCCCGTCGGGTGCGACAGACACTCCGGCACTCCCCTTTGCTTTCACTGCATTGGATTCTTCGGCGAACACCAGGGTACGCCCGTAGTTCATTCGGTTGTACGTCTGCCCAACCTGGGGCAGGCAGGGCCTATTCCCGGAAGCGTGTTCCGTGGGTCACGCCGTGGCCACGGCGTCGGCGGTGCGCTCGATCGTACGGGGGGCGAGCTCGGCGTTCTCTAGGATGTCCCGGAGGTGCTTCTCGACGACCGGCAGGACCTCGTCGATGGTGATGTCGCGGCCCAGCTCGTAGCTGAGCGAGGTGACGCCGGCGTCCCGGATGCCGCAGGGCACGATCCGGTCGAACCAGGTGTTGTCGGGGTTCACGTTGAACGAGAAGCCGTGCATGGTGACGCCCTTGGCCACCCGGATGCCGATCGCGGCGAGCTTGCGGTCCTCGCGGCGCTGCCCGGCGTTGGACGGGGCGTACTCCGGGCCGTTGAGCCGGGGGTCGAACTCCTCGTCCGCCAGACGCGGGTCGAAGTCGAGCGTGAGGCCGCCGAGGGCGGGGCGCTGCTCGACCGGGTCGCCCAGGACCCAGACGCCGCTGCGGCCCTCGACGCGGCTGGTCGCGACGCCGAACTCGGCGGCGGTGCGGATCAGCGCCTCCTCCAGGCGGCGCACGTGGGCGACGACGTCCACGGGGCGCGGGAGCTTCTGGATCGGGTAGCCGACGAGCTGGCCCGGGCCGTGCCAGGTGATCTTGCCGCCGCGGTCCACGTCGATGACGGGGGTGCCGTCGAGGGGGCGCTCGCTGTCCTCCGTGCGCCTGCCCGCGGTGTAGACGGGCGGGTGTTCCAGGAGCAGGCAGGTGTCCGGGACGGTGTCCTCGAACCGTGCCGCGTGCACCTCGCGCTGCTTCTGCCACGCCTCCTGGTAATCGACGGCGTTCTCGCCGAATCCCATGCGGACGAACCGGAGCTCACTCACGGCAGCAGCCTTTCTCCTCGCGGTGCCGTGGAGCCGGGGGTTTCCCGGAACCGCGTCACCCTGCACGAATCGCGCCCCAGTCACTGTACGACCGGCATCTGCGCGCGGGCCCGGCAGGTCTTCCCGTCAGCGCCGCCCACAATCCTCACACGATCGGATGAATGTGGAGCGAAGGGTGCTGGGGACGCCCCGCGGACAGCTAAATTCGCGCCGTTCGTCAGAGGGCTGCCCGGCCCCGAAGGCAGGAGACCCTAGAGCCGATGTCCGAACGACCTCCGCAGCGCACGCCCAACCGCCGGCTCGCCTCGCTCATCACCGAGGCCGGGTTCTCCAACGCCGGCCTCGCCCGCCGGGTGGATCAGCTCGGCCTCGAACACGGACTCGACCTGCGGTACGACAAGACCTCCGTGACCCGCTGGCTGCGCGGCCAGCAGCCCCGGGGCACCACCCCCGCGCTGATCGCCGAGGTCTTCACGCGGCGCCTCGGCCGCCGGCTCTCCGCGCAGGACCTCGGGCTGGACGCCTGCGCCCCGGTCTACGCGGGCCTGGAGTTCGCCGCCACCCCCGCCGAGGCGGTCGACATCGTCAGCGGGCTCTGGCGCAAGGACTCCGGCAGCCACGCCGAGCTGCGGAAGATCGCGTTCACCCCGGCCGGTCTCGTCGTGCCCAGCCGGGACTGGCTGATCGGCCGGGCCGACGAGTGGGTCGGCCGCCCGGCGCCCGGCGGGGCCAGGGCCGGTGCGGCGCGGACGGCCGCCGCCCAGCTCCCCGCCGGGGCGCTGACCGCCGTGCCCGAGCAGGGCGGCCGGCACAGCGCCCGGGGGCCGGTGCCGTCGCGGCCCGGCGGGGTGCCCGCACCGCCCGGCGCCCCGGCCGGCGGTGCGACGGCCGGCCCCGGGGTGCCACGGCAGCGGCAGACCGAACGGGCCTCGGGGCTGCGGGTCGGCGAGGGGGACGTCGCGGCGCTGCGCTCGGTGGCCGAGCTCTTCCGCACGCTCGACCACGCCTACGGCGGCGGGCACGCCCGGCAGGCCCTCGTGCGGTACCTGGAGCACGAGACGGAGCCGATGCTGCGCGGCACGTACGGGGAGGCGACCGGCCGGCGGCTGTTCGGGGCCGCCGCCGACCTGACCAGGCTGGCCGGCTGGACCTCGTACGACATCGCGGCGCACGGGCTCGCCCAGCGCTACTTCGTCCAGGCGCTCCGGCTCTCCCAGGCGGCCGGCGACCGGGCGTACGGCAGCTATGTGCTGATCACCATGAGCCGCCAGGCGGTCTATCTCGCCCACGGCCGGGAAGCGGTCCAGCTGGCCCGGGTCGCCCAGCAAGGCATCGGTTCGGCCGCGCCGCACACCGTCATGGCCATGCTGCACGCGGTGGAGGCGCGCGGACACGCGGTGCTCGGGGACTCCAAGGCGTGCACGGCCTCGCTCGCCCGCGCGGAACGCGCGCTGGAGACGGCCCGCCCCGGGGACGAGGTGCCGCACTGGGCGCGCCACTTCGACGAGGCGCAGCTCGCCGACGAGTTCGGGCACTGCCACCGTGACCTCCAGCAGTACCGCTCCGCCGCGCAGTACGCGGAGCGCGCGCTCCAGCTGCGCGCCCCCGCGTACGCCCGCAGCAGGCTGTTCTGCCGGGTGGTGCTGGCGTCCGCCCGGCTGGGCCTGGGGGAGCTGGACCAGGCGTGCCGGCTGGGCGCGGAGGCCGCCCAGCAGGCGGCCGAGATGCGGTCGGCGCGGGCCACGGAGTACGTACGGGACTTCGAACGGCGGCTGGAGCCCTACCGGGACGCCGCCGCCGTGCGCGGTTACCGGGAGCGTGTCGCCGCGCTGGGCTGAGAGGCCCCGCTTCAGGCCGCCTCGGGGAGCGCGGGGGCGTTCCCGGCGGCGGGGTGGACGCCGAGGTCGCGGAGGATGGAGGCGGCGGCGCGGGCGCCCGAGGCCAGGGCGCCCTGGACCGTGCCGGTGTCGCGGTGGTCGCCGCACACGTAGAGCCCGGCGAGGACCCGGACCGGGCGGTGCGGGTCGTGCGGGGCGGGCATCGCGGGGACGGCCTCCGGATCATGGTGGGCGGCCAGCAGTTCCCAGTCGTCGGTGGGCACGCCGTAGAGCGCGGCGAGATGGGTGCGGACCGTGCGGTCCAGGTCGTCGGGCGGGGTGCCGAGGACGGTGGAGCTGATCAGGGTCCGGCCGTGCGGGGCGCGGGCCGGGTCGACCTCGCTCATCACGGCGGTGTGGGAGACGGGGCCCGACCGGTCGGCGTCCAGGAGGAGCGAGGCGCCGGTGGGCGGGGGAGTGGGCGCGGTGTGGTGGAGCACCGTCACGGGGTGGAAGGACGGCAGGCGCAGGCCCGGCAGCAGCTCGGCGGCGGCGCTCGCCCCGGTGGCCACCAGCAGGGAGCGGCAGCCCAGCTCGCCGTGCTCCTTGGTGCGTACGGAGGTGATGTCGGCGGAGGTGACGTGCACCCCGGTGCGTACGGTCCCCGGCGGCAGGGAGGCGGCGAGGAGCGCCGGCAGCGTACCCGCCCCGCCCTCGGGCACACACAGCCGCCCGCCGGCGTACGTCCGCAGGGCGAGGTCGGCGTACCGGCTGGACGTGGTGAGGTCCGGGTCGCTGAGCAGTGCGGTGAGCAGCGGGCGTACGAAGCCGTCGAGCGTACGGGGGGAGAGCCGGCCGGCCAGGGCGTCGAGCGCCGCGCGTTCGGGCCGGGCGAGGATGCGGGCCGGCGGTGTCGCGGCGAGGCGGGTCAGGGCCACGCCGAGCCGGGCGTGGTCGAACGCGCCGCCCATGGCCCCGGTGAGGGCGCCCGCGCGCGGCGGCCGGGGGGCGTGCGCGAGGGCGCGCGCCGCTTTGAGCGCGCCCCGTGCGCCGCGTGCGCCCGGCACGCGGCGGGTCTCGCCGGTCCGGTGGCGGCGGCCCTCGCTGTGCACGAGGACCCCGGGATCGAAGGGGCGCAGGACGAGTCCGTCGAGCCCCGGCGTGGTGCGGAGCTCCGGATACGCGGTGTTGAGCAGCGGGCCGACGCGGTCGAGACGGAACCCGTCCACCTCGTCGGTGGCCATCCGGCCGCCGACGCCTGGGCCGGCCTCCAGGACGCTGACACTGACCCCGGCGCTGGTCAGTCGGTGGGCCGCCGACAGGCCGGCGATCCCGGCCCCGATGATGACGACGTCCGCGTGGTGTGCCGTGCTGAGCACGTACCCTCCCCGGTTCGACGCGAGTGGTGGGGGGCTCATGCCCTCAACCGCCCACCGGAATGCGTGAGTTCGTCAGGAGGCTAGGAGAGTGGCCCGATCGCGCGCAGTCGCGCGCGGACCGGTGCACCGATGCACGGGGTCGCACGCCCGTCCGAAAGGAACCGGGCCGCCCGGACGGCCCGTCAGCGCAGGGCGGCGCGGATCGCGGCGTCGACGGAGGGGAAGGCGAACGAGAAGCCGGAGTCCAGCAGCCGCGCGGGCAGCACCCGCTGACTGCCCAGCACATCCCCGGCGAACTCGCCCAGCGCGAGGCGCAGGGCCGGTGCGGGCGCCGTGAAGAGGGTCGGCCGCCGCAGCACCCGGCCCATCGCGGCGGTCACCTCGGCGTTGGTGACGGGGGTCGGGGCGGTCAGGTTCACCGGCCCGGACAGCTCCGGGGTGTCCAGGACGTGCCGCAGCGCCGCGATCTGGTCGTGCAGCGCGATGAAGCTCCAGTACTGCCGTCCGTTTCCCATCCGGCCGCCGAGCCCCGCCCGGAACAGCGGGAAGAGCCGTCCCCAGGCACCGCCCTCCCGGGCGACCACCAGACCGGTGCGGGCGTGCACCGTACGCACGCCGGCCTCCTCGGCCGCCGCCGTGGCCTCCTCCCACTCCACGCAGACCGACGGCAGGAACCCGTCCCCGGGCGGCGCCTCCTCGTCGACCGGGCGGTCGCCGGTGTCCCCGTAGAAGCCGATCGCGGAGCCGGACACCAGCACGGCGGGAGGGGTGTCGAGCGAGGCGACGGCGTCCGCGATCGCCGCGGTGCCCAGCACCCGGCTGTCCCGGATCTCCTTCTTGTACGCCTCGGTCCACCGGTGGTCGCCGACCCCCGCCCCGGCGAGATGGACGACCGCGTCGCAGCCCACGAGGCCGGCCGCGTCCACGTAACCCCGCTTCGGGTCCCACTCCACCTCGTCACCGTCACGGGCCGGGTGGCGCACCAGGCGGACCACCTCGTGCCCGTCGGCCCGCAGCGAGCGCACCAGCGCCGCTCCGATGAGTCCGGTCGATCCGCTGACGGCGATACGGGAGTGCGGCATGGCGTCCATCCTGCCCCACCGGAGCCGCCGTACACGGCCGTGGCATGGTGGCGCCCATGACCGATTCCACCGCATCCGCCGCTCCCCTCGTCCGCCGCGCCGTTCTCGCGGACGAAGCCGCGCTCGGCGAGCTGGACCGCACCACCTGGTCGACGCTGCACGCGGTGCAGCCGCGCCCGCGGCCCCCGTACGAGCCGTTCTTCGACGAGAGGCACACGCCCCAGGGCATCCTGGTGGCGGAGGCCGTGAACGAGGCCGGGGAGCGGGCGACGGCCGGCTACATACGCGTCGTGCCGCCGACCCCGCTGGCCTGCAACGCGCACGTCCGGCAGATCCAGGGCCTCGCCGTGGCCCACTGGGCGCGCGGCCGGGGCGTCGGACGCGCCCTGGTCCGCGCGGCCTGCGCGGCGGCGCGCGGCGAGGGGGCGAACCGGATCACCCTGCGGGTCCTCGGCCACAACGCCCCCGCCCGCGCGCTGTACGAGGCGGAGGGGTTCACCGTCGAGGGCGTGCTGCGGGGCGAGTTCTTCCTGAGCGGGAGTTACGTGGACGACGTGATGATGGCGCGCCCGCTCACCCCGTGACGGGCGCGCTCAGCCGCCGAACCGCTCCCAGAGCGCGGGCAGCCGGGCCGCCAGGGCGGCGTCGTCGTCCGGGTCGAGCGGGGTGCCCTCCGGCTCCTCGGGCTGCGGGGGCAGGCCGAGGTCGGGCGCGACGACGCCGGTGAGCTGTTCGTACGCCTCGTCGGCCGCGTACCCCAGCTCCTCGCCGTCGCCGTCCAGCTCCTCGTCGAACGAGTCGAGCAGCTCGGCCAGGGCGTCCGGGTCGTGCACGGAGCCCTCGAAGACCTCCCGGCCCCGGCCGATCAGCCAGCAGCGGAAGGAGTCGAAGGCGTCGTCGTCCGCGCCCCCCAGCAGGATGGCGGCGGCGCCCCACAGGTCCCAGCGGTAGGCCCGGTTGAAGCGGGCCTCGAAGTGCCGGGCGAAGTCCAGCACCGCTTCGGGGTCCCGCAGCACCAGCTGGTCGACCAGCAGGTCGGCGTGGTCCTCGGGGTCGCCGTCGGCGGCCTCGCGCGTGCTGTCGATCAGCTCCCAGAACTCGGTCTCGTCCATCACGGGTCCAGCATCTGCCCTGAGGGCGGCCGACGCACGCCCAGACACCGATACGAAGCCGTCAGGGCGCGCCCCCGTAGAGCGCGTGCAGCCGGGCGGCAGCGGTCGCGAACCTCTCCCGCAGCCCGGCGGGGGCCAGGACCTCCAACTCCGGTCCGAGGCCAAGCAGCTGGCCGTAGGCGACGTCCAGGGACTCCACCGGCAGGGTGACCGTGACCCGGCCGTCTCCACCGGGCGGCCCGGCCGCCTCCAGCGCCTCCGTGGCGGCGGCCCGGTCCACGAGGTGCGGCAGCCGGTGCGCGGCCGCCTCCGAGAGCCGCAGCGTCACCTCCGTACGCAGCAGGGAGCGGGCGAACGCGGCGGACCGCTCTTCCCAGAAGGCGGGCAGGTCGAAACCCTCGTCCCGGACGAAAGGGGTGGCCGTGACGGTGGCGGCGGTGAACCGGTCGATGCGGTACACCCGTGTGTCGTCGCCCGCGCGGGCGCAGAGGTACCAGACGCCCGCCTTCAGGACGAGCCCGTACGGCGCCAGCTCCCGCTCGGCGTCGGAGTCCCGGCCGGCCCGCCGGTACCGGGCCAGGAGCAGCCGGTCGCGCCACACCGCCTCGGCCACGGCGGGCAGCAGCTCCGGGGTGACCGGCTCCCGGTACCAGCCGGGTGCGTCCAGGTGGAAGCGCCGGCCCGCCCCCGCCGGGGCGTCCCGCAGCGCGGGCGTCAGGGCCGCCGACACCTTCAGCCGGGCGGCCGACGCGGCGTCCGCGAGCCCCATCTCGCGCAGCGCGGAGGGCAGCCCGGACAGGAACAGCGCCTCCGCCTCGTCGCGGGCGAGACCGGTCAGCCCGGTGCGGTACCCGCCGACGAGCCGGTAGCCGCCGGTCCGGCCGCGCTCCGCGTAGACCGGGACACCGGCCTCGGAGAGGGCCTGCGCGTCCCGGGTGACGGTCCGCTCGGACACCGCCAGCTCCCGGGACAGCTCGGCGGCGGTCATGCCGGGGCGGGCCTGGAGGAGCAGCACCATTCGGATCAGCCGGGCAGCACGCATGCGGCCATTGTGAACAGAGGACAGGCCCGTCCGGCGACCGAGGACGAAGCCTCGGGCCGGACGGGCCTGATCACGCTCAGAGACCGTAGCGGTCCCGGGCCTCCTTGACGGCGGTCGCCGGCACCTCGCCGCGACGGGCCAGCTGGGCCAGGGTCGCGACCACGACGGACTGGGCGTCGACGCCGAAGTGGCGGCGGGCCGCGTCACGGGTGTCGGAGAGACCGAAGCCGTCCGTGCCGAGCGAGGTCCAGTCCTGCTCGACCCACTGGCTGATCTGGTCCGGGACCCCGCGCATCCAGTCGCTGACCGCGACGACCGGGCCCGGAGCGCCCTCCAGCACCTGCGTCACGTACGGCACCCGCTGCTCACCGTGGAGCAGCGCCTCGTCGCACTCCAGCGCCTCGCGGCGCAGCTCGCCCCAGGAGGTCGCGGACCAGACGTCGGCCGTGACACCCCAGTCGGCGGCGAGCAGCTCCTGGGCCTCCAGGGCCCAGTGGATCGCCGTGCCGGAGGCGAGCAGCTGGGCGCGCGGCGCGTCCGCCGAGGGGGGCGTGCCCTCCTTGAAGCGGTACAGGCCCTTGACGATGCCCTCCTCGACGCCTTCCGGCATCGCGGGCTGCGGCTTCGGCTCGTTGTAGACCGTCAGGTAGTAGAAGACGTCCTCGGCATCGGGGCCGTACATCCGGCGCAGACCGTCCTTGACGATCACCGCGATCTCGTACGCGAACGCCGGGTCGTAGTTGAGCGACGCCGGGTTCGTGGCGGCGATCAGGTGCGAGTGGCCGTCCGCGTGCTGGAGGCCCTCACCCGTCAGGGTCGTACGGCCGGCGGTGGCGCCGACGATGAAGCCCTTGCCGAGCTGGTCGGCGAGCTGCCAGAACTGGTCGCCGGTCCGCTGCCAGCCGAACATCGAGTAGAAGATGTAGAACGGGATCATCGTCTCGCCGTGCGTCGCGTACGACGTGGCGGCGGCGATGAAGTCGGCCATGGCGCCGGCCTCGGTGATCCCCTCGTTGAGGATCTGGCCGTCCTTGGCCTCCTTGTAGTACATCAGCTGGTCGCGGTCGACCGGGTCGTACGTCTGGCCCAGCGGGGAGTAGATGCCGGCTGACGGGAACAGCGACTCCATGCCGAAGGTGCGGGCCTCGTCGGGGACGATCGGCACCCAGCGCCTGCCGGTCTCCTTGTCCCGCATCAGGTCCTTGACCAGGCGGACGAAGGCCATGGTGGTGGCCATCTCCTGCTTGCCGGAGCCCTTCTTGAGCGCGGCGAACGCGCGCTCCTCGGGCTGCGGCAGCGCCACCGCGTGCACCCGGCGGGCCGGGGCGGGGCCGCCGAGGGCGGCGCGGCGCTCCTGGAGGTAGCGGACCTCGGGGGAGTCGGCGCCCGGGTGGCCGTAGGGCACCAGGCCGTCGGCGAAGGCGCTGTCCGGGATCGGGAGGCCGAGCAGCTCGCGCATGCCCTTGAACTCGTCGATCGTCAGCTTTTTCATCTGGTGGTTGGCGTTCTTGGACTCGAAGCCCTTGCCGAGCGTGTAGCCCTTCACCGTCTGGGCGAGGATCACGGTCGGCGCGCCCTTGTGCTCGACGGCCGCGCGGTAGGCCGCGTACACCTTGCGGGCCTCGTGGCCGCCGCGCGAGGTGTAGAAGCACTCGGCGATCTTCGCGTCGGTGAGCAGTTTCGCCAGCTCGGCGAGGGCGGGCTCGGCGCCGAAGAAGTGCTCGCGGATGTACGCGACGTCGCGGGTGGCGTACGTCTGGAACTGCGCGTCCGGGACCTCGCGGAGGCGGCGGACCAGCGCGCCCGTGGTGTCGAGCTGGAACAGCTCGTCCCAGGCGTTGCCCCAGAGCGTCTTGATGACGTTCCAGCCGGCGCCCCGGAAGGCGCCCTCCAGCTCCTGCACGACGCGGAAGTTGGCGCGGACCGGACCGTCGAGGCGCTGCAGGTTGCAGTTGATGACGAAGGTCAGGTTGTCGAGCTTCTCGCGGGCCGCCAGCGCGAGGGCGGCGGTCGACTCGGGCTCGTCCATCTCGCCGTCGCCCAGGAAGGCCCAGACGTGCGAGTTCGACGTGTCCTTGATGTTGCGGTTGGCGAGGTAGCGGTTGAAGCGCGCCTGGTAGATCGCCGAGAGCGGGCCGAGGCCCATGGAGACCGTGGGGAACTCCCACAGCCAGGGCAGCCGCCGCGGGTGCGGGTAGGACGGCAGGCCGTTGCCGCCCGCCTCCTGGCGGAAGTTGTCGAGCTGCTGCTCGCTGAGCCGGCCGTCGAGGAAGGCGCGGGCGTAGATGCCGGGGGAGGCGTGGCCCTGCACGTACAGCTGGTCGCCGGAGCCGTCCCCCTCCTTGCCGCGGAAGAAGTGGTTGAAGCCGGTCTCGTACAGCCAGGCCGCCGAGGCGAAGGTGGCGATGTGGCCGCCCACGCCGAAGCGCGCGCCACGGGTGACCATCGCGGCCGCGTTCCAGCGGTTCCACGCGGTGATCTTCGACTCCATCTCCAGGTCACCGTCGAAGTCGGGCTCCGCGGCGGTCGGGATGGAGTTGACGTAGTCGGTCTCCAGCAGCTTGGGCAGCGCGAGACCGGCGCCCTCGGCATGCTGGAGCGAGCGCCGCATCAGGTACGCGGCACGGTGCGGGCCCGCGGCCTTGGTGACGGCATCCAGGGAGGCCGCCCATTCAGCGGTCTCCTCCGGGTCGCGGTCCGGGAGCTGGTCGAGCTCGCTCGGAAGCTTTCCAACGGGGTCGGTCATGATCGCCGCCTTCCGGTGAGGAGGGGGGTGGAGAAGTCCCTGACTGGCAGGACAGGGCGATGGGGCCGGTGGGCCCGCGAGGTGAACTGTAAATCGCCGATCGATGATCGATCAAAGGATGAAAGGCAAAACTTCTCGATATGAAGAAAGTGGCATGCGGTGCCATGAATTGGGGCACCGAGTGACGGGATTTACCCGTCAAAACGGGCGCTGACCTGCACAGAAGAGCAGAGGGTGCGACACTTGCGCAGCACCTCAGGCGCGCGGCGCGCACCCCAGGACGTGGGCCTTGACCAGCGTCCCGATGTCCGGGTCCTTGCGCAGGAAGGCGTCGATGAGGGCCTCGTGCTCCTCCGCGTACGACTTCTGGACCGTCCCCAGCCAGCGGATCGACAGGGCCGTGAACACCTCGATGCCCAGGCCCTCCCAGGTGTGCAGCAGCACCGCGTTCCCCGCCGCCCGCACCATCTCGCGGTGGAAGCCGACCGTGTGCCGGACCTGGGCCTCGCCGTCCGCCAGCCGGTCCGCCTCGTACAGCGCCGCCACGTGCGGGGCGAGCAGCGAGCAGTCCTCACCGAGGCCGGGGGCCGCCAGCTCGGCCGCGATCTGCTCCAGGCCCGCCCGTACCGGGTAGCTCTCCTCCAGGTCCGCGGCGGTGAGGTTGCGGACCCGGACGCCCTTGTTGGGCGCCGACTCGATCAGCCGCAGCGTCTCCAGCTCCCGCAGCGCCTCGCGCACGGGCGTCTGGCTGACCTCCAGCTCGGTGGCGATGCGCCGCTCCACGATCCGCTCGCCCGGCTTCCAGCGCCCGCTGACGATCCCCTCCACGATGTGCTCGCGGATCTGTTCGCGCAGCGAGTGGACGACGGGCGGGGTCATGACGGGCTCCTTCGGACAGACCGGTACGCCTGCACCGGGCACGGTGGCCGGGGCGACCGGTGGTGTCTAGACAATACGGCGGCGCCCCCGCCCGGAAGGGTTCCGGACGGGGGCGCCGATCGTGAGGCTGGTTACAGGCCGAGCTCGACCTCGAACTCGCCGGCCTCCAGGATCGCCTTGACCGCGGTCAGGTAGCGGGCGGCGTCCGCGCCGTCCACCAGACGGTGGTCGTAGGAGAGCGACAGGTACGTCATGTCGCGGACACCGATCACGGTGCCCTCCTCGGTCTCGATGACTGCGGGACGCTTGACGGTGGCGCCGATGCCCAGGATGGCTGCCTGGTTCGGCGGCACGATGACGGTGTCGAACAGCGCGCCGCGCGAGCCGGTGTTGCTGATGGTGAAGGTGGCACCGGACATGTCGTCCGG
This sequence comes from Streptomyces sp. NPDC057249, assembly GCF_042669245.1. Lineage (NCBI taxonomy): Bacteria > Bacillati > Actinomycetota > Actinomycetes > Kitasatosporales > Streptomycetaceae > Streptomyces > Streptomyces sp. NPDC057249. Next base: position 78,434 of record NZ_JBHUXS010000024.1, read on the forward strand.
GGTCAGGCCGCCACCGCGGGCCTTGCCGGCCAGCTCGGCGGTCTTCTTCGAGATACCGGCGATGTTGAGGTCGCCCGCGCCCTTGATGACCGGGGTCATCAGGCCCTTCTCGGCGTCCACGGCGATGCCGATGTTCTCCGAGTCGAAGTACGTGATGGTGCCTTCGTCCTCGTTGATCCGGGCGTTGATGACCGGGTGGGCCTTCAGCGCCTGGGCGGCGGCCTTCACGTAGAACGGCATCGGGGAGAGCTTGACGCCCTCGCGGGCCGCGAAGCCGTCCTTCGCCTTGGCGCGCAGCTTCATCAGCTTGGTGACGTCGACCTCGACGACCGAGGTCAGCTGGGCCTGCGAGTGCAGCGCCTTCATCATGTTGTCGCCGATGACCTTGCGCATGCGGGTCATCTTGACCGTCTGACCGCGCAGCGGGCTGGCCTCCAGCTTCGGCGCCTTGGCGGCGGCCGGAGCGGCGGCGGCGGGCGCCGGGGCAGCGGCGGCGGCCTTGGCGGCCTCCGCGGCGGCCACTACGTCCTGCTTGCGGATGCGGCCACCGACGCCGGTGCCCTTGACCGCGCCCAGGTCGACACCGTTCTCGGCGGCGAGCTTGCGGACCAGCGGCGTGACGTACGCGCCGTCGTCACCGGAGGTGGCGGCCGGGGCGGCGGCCGGAGCCGGAGCCGGGGCGGCCGGTGCCGGGGCGGGAGCCGCCGGGGCCGGGGCCTGGGCGGCGGGCGCCGGTGCCGGAGCGGCCGGTGCCGGAGCGGGCGCGGCGGGAGCCGGAGCCGGTTCCGGCGCGGGGGCCGGAGCGGGCTGCGCCGGAGCCTCCTGGGCCGGGGCGGGCTGCGCCGGAGCCGGGGCCTGGGCCGGGGCGGCACCGGGCGCGCCGATGACGGCGAGCTTGGCGCCGACCTCGGCGGTCTCGTCCTCGCCGACCACGATCTCCAGCAGCACACCGGCGACCGGGGCGGGGATCTCGGTGTCGACCTTGTCCGTGGAGACCTCGAGCAGCGGCTCGTCCTCCGCGACCTCCTCGCCGACCTCCTTGAGCCAGCGGGTGACGGTGCCCTCGGTGACGCTCTCGCCGAGCGCCGGCAGGGTGACGTCGGTGCCGGAGGCGGAGGAGGCGCCCGTGGTGGCCTCGGCGCTCGGCGCCTCGGCCGGGGCCTGCGTCTCGGTCGACGGGGCGGTCGGGGCCTCGGCGGCGGCCGGGGCGGGGGTGGCGGCCGGCTCGGCGGCCGGAGCGGCCTCGGCGGCCGGGGCGCCCGAGCCGTCGTCGATGACGGCCAGCTCGGCGCCGACCTCGACGGTCTCGTCCTCGGCGACCTTGATGGACGACAGGACGCCGGAGGCGGGGGCGGGGATCTCGGTGTCGACCTTGTCGGTCGAGACCTCGAGCAGCGGCTCGTCGGCCTCGACGCGCTCGCCCTCGGCCTTCAGCCAGCGGGTGACAGTGCCCTCGGTGACGCTCTCGCCGAGCGCCGGAAGGGTTACGGAAACCGACATGGTTTCAGTTGCTCCTTACGAAAATGCGGAAGTGGTCGGTCGTCGCGCCCGGTCGACTGATCAGTCGTGGGAGTGAAGCGGCTTGCCGGCGAGCGCCAGGTGGGCCTCGCCCATCGCCTCGTTCTGCGTCGGGTGGGCGTGGATGAGCTGGGCGACCTCGGCCGGCAGCGCTTCCCAGTTGTAGATCAGCTGGGCTTCGCCGACCTGCTCGCCCATACGGTCACCGACCATGTGGACGCCGACCACGGCACCGTCCTTGACCTGGACGAGCTTGATCTCGCCCGCGGTCTTGAGGATCTTGCTCTTGCCGTTGCCCGCGAGGTTGTACTTCAGCGCGACGACCTTGTCCGCGCCGTAGAGCTCCTTGGCCTTGGCCTCGGTGATGCCGACGGAGGCGACCTCGGGGTGGCAGTACGTGACCCGGGGCACACCGTCGTAGTCGATCGGGACGGTCTTGAGACCGGCCAGCCGCTCCGCGACGAGGATGCCCTCGGCGAAGCCGACGTGCGCCAGCTGGAGCGTCGGGACCAGGTCGCCCACGGCCGAGATCGTCGGAACGTTGGTGCGCATGTACTCGTCGACCAGGACGTAGCCGCGGTCCATGGCGACCCCGGCCTCCTCGTAACCGAGGCCCTGCGAGACCGGGCCGCGGCCGATCGCGACCAGCAGCACCTCCGCCTCGAAGGTCTTGCCGTCGGCGAGGGTCACGCGGACGCCGTCCTGCGTGTACTCGGCGCTCTGGAAGAACGTGCCGAGGTTGAACTTGATGCCGCGCTTGCGGAAGGCGCGCTCAAGAAGCTTCGAGCTGTTCTCGTCCTCGACCGGGACGAGGTGCTTCAGGCCCTCGACGATCGTCACGTCGCTGCCGAAGGACGTCCACGCCGAGGCGAACTCGACGCCGATGACGCCGCCGCCCAGCACGATCGCGGACTTCGGGACGCGGTCCAGCTTCAGCGCGTGGTCCGAGGAGATGATGCGGTTGCCGTCGATCTCCAGGCCCGGCAGCGACTTCGGCACGGAGCCGGTCGCCAGGAGCACGTGGCGGCCCTGGATGCGCTGGCCGTTCACGTCCACCGAGGTGGGGGAGGAGAGCCGGCCCTCACCCTCGATGTAGTGCACCTTGCGGGAGGCGACGAGCCCCTGCAGGCCCTTGTACAGGCCGGAGATCACGTCGTCCTTGTACTTGTGGACGGCCGCCATGTCGATGCCCTCGAAGGTGGCCTTGACGCCGAACTGCTCGGACTCGCGGGCCTGGTCCGCGATCTCGCCGGCGTGCAGCAGGGCCTTCGTGGGGATGCAGCCGTTGTGCAGGCAGGTGCCGCCGACCTTGCCCTTCTCGATCAGAGCGACGTCCAGGCCCAGCTGCGCTCCGCGCAGGGCCGCGGCGTACCCGCCGCTACCACCGCCGAGGATCACTAGGTCGAAAACGGTGCTGGCGTCGTTCGCCACGTCACGTCCTCCATGCATGTGCGCCGTACGCCGGGCCCCGTCCTCGGGGTGTTACCGGCCGGTCGGCTGGTGTGCGGCCGCTTTGTCTTCGGCCCTGTGGTGGGGGCCCTGTCCTGCCGAGAACCCATCTTCGCACTTGTTGACGGTGGGCGGGACGCGGGGCCCGTGTCCGGGGCGGATCATCGCCGCCCCGGTGGATAACCGCTGCGCGGGGAACAGGGCATTTCGTCGAGAGCGAAACCGCCCCGGCCCCGGCACCTCGGGGGGAACACATACGGCCCCGGACGTATGCCCGGGGCCGTATCGCAGCCGCTGCCTCAGCCGAGGTCGCCGGCGGCGGTGCGCTCCGCCAGCTTCACCAGCGTGCGGACCGCCGAGCCGGTGCCGCCCTTGGGCGTGTAGCCGTACGGGGCGCCCTCGTGGAAGGCGGGGCCCGCGATGTCCAGGTGGGCCCAGGCGATGCCCTCGCCCACGAACTCCTTCAGGAACAGGCCGGCCACCAGGCCGCCGCCCATCCGCTCGCCCATGTTGGCGATGTCGGCGGTCGAGGAGTCCATGCCCTTGCGCATGTCGGCCGGGAGCGGCATCGGCCAGGACGCCTCGCCGACCTCCTCCGCGATCTCGTGGATCGAGGTGCGGAAGGCGTCGTCGTTGGACATGATGCCGAAGGTGCGGTTGCCCAGGGCCAGCACCATCGCGCCGGTCAGGGTCGCCACGTCGACGATCGCGTCCGGGTTCTCCTCCGAGGCGCGGGTCAGCGCGTCGGCCATGACGAGCCGGCCCTCGGCGTCGGTGTTCAGGACCTCGACGGTCTTGCCGCTGTACATGCGCAGGACGTCACCCGGGCGGGTGGCGCTGCCCGACGGCATGTTCTCGGCGAGCGCCAGCCAGGCGGTGACGTTGACGCGCAGGCCCAGACGGGCGGCCGAGACGACGGTCGCGAACACGGCGGCGGCGCCGGCCATGTCGCACTTCATCGTCTCGTTGTGACCGGCCGGCTTCAGCGAGATGCCGCCCGAGTCGTAGGTGATGCCCTTGCCGACCAGGGCCAGGGTCTTCTCCGCCTTCGGGTGCGTGTAGGCGAGCTTCACCAGGCGCGGGCCGCGCTCCGCGCCCTGGCCGACGCCCAGGATGCCGCCGTAGCCGCCCTTGACGAGCGCCTTCTCGTCCAGCACCTGCACCTTGATGCCGTGCTCCTTGCCGGCGGCGGCTGCCACGGCGGCGAAGGACTCGGGGTACAGGTCGTTGGGCGGGGTGTTGACCAGGTCGCGGGCGCGGTTGATCTCCTCGGCGAGGGCGATCGCGCGCTCGGCGGCGGCCTTGAACGCCTTGTCGCGCGGCTTGGCGCCGAGCACGGCGACCTCGGCCAGCGCCTGCTTGGCGCCGGTGGGCTTCGCGTCCTTGGGGGCCAGCTTGTTCTCACCGGCCTGGTAGGCGGTGAAGGCGTACGCGCCGAGCAGGGCGCCCTCCGCGATGGCCTCGGCGTCCTCGACGGAGCCGACGGGCAGCGCGAAGCCGGCCTTCTTGGAACCGGCCAGCGAGCGGGCGGCGGCACCGGCGGCCCGGCGCAGCGCCTCGGCGTCGTACGCGCCGTCCTTCTCGGGGGCCTTGCCGAGACCGGCCGCGATGACCACGGGAGCCTTCAGGCCCTCGGGGGCGGGGACCTTCGTCAGTTCGCCCTCGGCACCCGAGGCGCCCAGGGTCGCCAGGACGGTGGCGAGCTTTCCGCCGAACGCCTTGTCCACGGCCTCGGCGCCCGGTGCGAGGACCAAGTCCCCCGGCTTGGATCCAGCGCCCTTGGCGACGCCCACGACGAGGGCGTCGGCGCGCAGCGTCGCCGCACCGGCAGTGCTGAGAGTGAGAGCAGTCACGGTGGTGAAATCTCGCTTTCGTTGAGTTCTTATCCGGCCTGTGCTGGTCGGAAGGGGTGGCCGACCCGGACCGGCGCATCGTAGACGCGGCCGCAATGTGCCGGGAATGAGCCTACGCGCGCCTTTGCTGCCCCTACACGGCGGCGGGCCGTAGACGGTGTCCGCGGAGTGCGCGGCCGTCGTACGGTGGGGCCCCGGGAAGATCGTCCCGGTGGACATGGGAGAACGATGCGCGACCGCACGGCCGCACGGGTGAGCGGGGCGCGCTGCGCTCTCGCCGTCACCGCGATGACGCTGATCACGATGCTGGCGGGCTGCTCCCCGGGGGGTGGGAAGGACGCCCCGGCGGGGAAGGCGGACGGCTCCGCGCGGCCCTCCCCGGCGCGCTGGCGGCCGGCGCCGGGCACGGACTGGCAGTGGCAGCTGTCCGGGAAGCTCGACACCTCGGTGGACGCCCCGGTGTACGACGTCGACGGCTTCGACCGGACGGCCGCCGAGGTCGCCGCGCTGCACCGCGAGGGCCGCAAGGTCATCTGCTACCTGTCCACCGGCGCCTGGGAGGACTTCCGCCCGGACGCGGCCCGTTTCCCCACCGCCGTCCTCGGGAAGGGCAACGGCTGGAAGGGCGAGCGCTGGCTCGACATCCGGCGCACCGAGGTCCTGGAGCCGCTGATGGAGACCCGGATCGCGATGTGCGCGAAGAAGGGCTTCGACGCGGTCGAACCGGACAACATGGACGGCTACCGCAACAAGAGCGGCTTCCCGCTGACCGCCGCCGACCAGCTGCGCTACAACCGCCTGATCGCCCGCCTGGTCCACCGCCACGGCATGTCCGTCGGCCTCAAGAACGACCTCCCGCAGATCCCGGAGCTGGTCGGGGACTTCGACTTCGCGGTCAACGAGCAGTGCGCGCAGTACGAGGAGTGCGAGGAGCTGACCCCGTTCGTGAAGGCGGGCAAGGCGGTCTTCCACGTGGAGTACGAGCTGCCGGCGGCGGAGTTCTGCGCACAGTCCCGGAAGCTGGGGCTCAGCTCGCTGCGCAAGGAGTACGAGCTGGGCGTCGAGCGCGAAACCTGCGCGGCGGGCTGACGGGCCGCCGCCTCAGCCCAGCGCCAGGCACACCAGCGCCGCCGTCGCCGCCGTCTCCGCCAGCGCCCCGAACACGTCCCCGGTCACCCCGCCGAACCGCCGCACGCAGTGCCGCAGCAGCAGCCCGGCCGCCACCGGCGCGGCCACGGCGGCCAGCGCGTACCGCAGCGCCCCGTACCCGCCCAGCAGCGCCCCCGCCGCCGCGCACCCGGCCACCACCACGAGCCCCACCGCCCGGGCGCCGGCCACCGGGACCGTACCGGCGACGGCCGCGCCCAGGCCCTCCGGACGGGCCGCCGGGACGCCGCGCCGGGAGGCCAGGGTGAGCGCGAGCCGGGCGACGACGGCGGACGCGACGGCCGCCGCCGCACCCTGCGCCCAGCCCTCCGCGTACAGCCGCTGAAGGGCCGCCACCTGGGCCAGCAGCACGAAGAGCAGGGTGATCACACCGAACGGGCCGATGTCCGACTGCTTCATGATCCGCAGCGCGTCGTCGGCCGGCTTGCCGCTGCCCAGACCGTCGGCGGTGTCCGCGAGACCGTCCAGATGGAGGCCCCGGGTGAGTGCCGCGGGCACCGCGGCCGAGGCGACCGCGGCGAGCAGCGGACCCGCCCCGCCCCACAGCAGCAGGCTGCCGGGAACCGCCGCGAGGACGCCGACGGCCAGCCCGGCCACCGGGGCGCACAGCATCCCGGTCCGGGCGGTCTCGCGGTCCCAGCGGGTGACGCGGACGGGGAGCACGGTCAGGGTGCCGAAGGCGAAACGCAGGCCGTGGCTGTTCAGGGAGGTCACGGCGCGCAGGCTAATCGGTGGGGACGGCCGCTAGATTGACCGGATGCCGCATAACGGGGCACAAGCGGACGAGCGGGAGTGGGTGGCATGGGTCACTGGTTCGATCGCAACGTCGTCGAGCCGGGGAAACTCCCCCTGCTCCTCGCCCTGGCCGCCTTCGTCCTGACCTTCGCGATCACCCGGGTCGTGACCCGGATGATCCGGGCGGGGAAGGGGCCGTTCCGCAACATCACGCCGGGCGGTGTCCACATCCACCACGTGGTGCCCGGCGTGGTGCTGACCGTCGTCGGCGGCTTCGGCGCGGTGGGCAGCGGACGGCACGGGGTCACGGCCGGGATCTGCGCGGTCGTCTTCGGCGTCGGCGCGGGGCTGGTGCTGGACGAGTTCGCCCTGATCCTCTACCTGGACGACGTGTACTGGACCGAGGAGGGACGCCGGAGCGTGGAGGTCGTGGTGCTCACCGCGGCCCTGGTCCTGCTGGTGCTCGGCGGGTTCTCGCCGCTCGGCGTGGACGACCTGAGCGACGATCAGGAGCAGGGCCGGCTGGGGGCCGTGCTCACCGTCGTCATCAACTTCTGCTTCGTGCTGATCGCCCTCTTCAAAGGCAAGGCCCGGATGGCGGTGGTCGGCACGCTCGTCCCGTTCGTGGCGCTGATCGGCGCGGTCCGGCTGGCCCGGCCCGCCTCGCCGTGGGCCAAGCGGTTCTACCGCAACCGGCACCGCGCCCGCTCCCGCTCGGTGCTGCGGGCCTACCACCACGACGTGCGCTGGGTCGGCCCGCGCCGCAAGTTCCAGGACCTGATCGGCGGAGCGCCGGACCGGGTCCCGCTCCCGCCCGCCAAGCCCTGACCGCCGGGCGCGCCCCGCGGCCGGGCGGGCATCAGTCCGTCGCGTCGTCCTTCTCGTCGTCCGCACCACCGTCCGTACCGTCCTCCGCCGCCTCCGGCTCCCGCTCGGGAAGCTCGGCGGCCAGCGCGGCGGCGGCCTGGACGAACGGGAGGGCGAGCAGCGCCCCGCAGCCCTGGCCCACCACGACTCCGTGGTCGAGCAGCGGGTTGAGCGCCATCCGGTCCAGGGCCTTCGCCTGCGCCGGCTCCCCGCTCAGCTGACCCGCCAGCCACCAGTCGGGCGCCCGGAACGCCGCCCGCTGGCCGACCAGCGCCGCCGCCGCGCCGACCACCCCGTCCAGGACCACGGGCAGCCGCCGCACCGCGCACTGGAGCAGGAAGCCGGTCATCGCCGCCAGGTCCGCACCGCCCACGGTGGCCAGCAGCTCCAGCTGGTCGCCCAGGACCGGCCGGGCCCGGCGCAGCGCGTCGCGGATCGCCGCGCACTTGCGCATCCACGCCAGGTCGTCGATCCCGGCGCCGCCGCGCCCGGTCACCACGGAGGCGTCCGTGCCGCAGAGCGCCGCGATCAGCGTGGCCGCCGCCGTCGTGCCGCCCACGCTCAGGTCGCCGAGCACCACCAGGTCGGTGCCCGAGTCGGCCTCCTCGTCGGCCACCGCGATCCCGAGCCGCACCGCTGCCTCGGCCTCCTCGGCGGTCAGCGCGTCCTCGACGTCGATCCGGCCGCTGCCGCGCCGCACCCGGGTCCGGACCACCGCTTCCGGCAGCAGCTCCGGGTCGCAGTCCAGACCGGCGTCCACGATCCGCACCGGCACGGAGAACCGGCGGGCCAGGACCGCCAGCGGGGTCGAGCCGTCCAGCGTGGCCCGCACCAGCTCGTGCGCGGTGGAGGCCGCGCGGCCCGACACGTCGAGCCCGGCGACGCCGTGGTCGCCCGCGAACAGCACCACGCGCGGCTGCTCGACCGTCCGCACCGGCGACGCCTGCTGCGCGGTCGACAGCCACTCGGCCAGCTCATCCAGCCGGCCCAGGGCGCCCGGGGGCACGACGAGCCGCTCCCGGCGTTCCTCGGCGTCGCGCCGTACGCCCCCGTCGGGGCGTTCGATCAGGTCGGAGAAGTCGTCCAGATTCACGGGGGTCTGCCTCGCGGGTCGATACGGGGAGTGGTCCGGGGAGCCCGGCGGCGGGCTCCCTGCGGAACAGTACCCGCCGCCCCTTCCGGACCCGCCCGGTGCGGCCCCGGGGTCCAGGCACCCCCGCCCCGCGCGCCTCAGCCGCGCAGCGCCAGCACCTGGCCCGCCACCACCAGCAGCACCTGCTCGCACTCGCCGGCCACCGCCGCGTTCAGCCGGCCCAGCTCGTCCCGGAAGCGCCGCCCGGCCGCCGTCGCCGGCACCACTCCGGAGCCGGTCTCGTTGGTCACCAGGACCACCGTGCGCCGCGTCCCGCGCACCGCGGCGGCCAGCTCCGCCGTCCTGGCCCGCAACGCGCGCTCGCCGCCCTCCGCCCACGCGGCGTCGTCCCAGGCGTCCACCCGGTCCATCGCGTCCGTCAGCCACAGCGACAGGCAGTCGATGAGCAGCGGCGGCCCGTCCGAGGACAGCGGCTCCACGAGCTCGCAGGTCTCCTCGGTGCGCCAGGCGGCCGGCCGGCGTTCCCGGTGCAGCCCCACCCGGGCCGCCCAGTCCGCGTCCCCGTCCCGGGTGCCACCGGTCGCCACGTACACGACCTCCGGACAGGTCTCCAGGAGCCGTTCCGCCTCGACGGACTTCCCGGACCGGGCGCCACCGGTGACCAGGGTGCGCCGGGGGACCGCGGCCGGGGCGCGGAAGCCGCCGACCGCCAGCGTCGTGCCGTCCGGCACGGCCCGCGCCCCGGCGGCGGCGAGCCGGCGCTCCAGCTCGGGGGCGGGCGGCGCGTCGTGGTCCAGGTGGACGGCGATCAGCTCGGTGGCGGGCCCGATCGCCTCGACGGCCCGCAGCCGCGCCACCGCGTCGGGCCGTCCGACGACGTCCCCGGCGACCAGGTCGTACGGCTGCGCCACCGGGCCCGCCAGCCCGGCCGGTGCGCCGCCGGGCGGGAGGTACAGCAGCCGGGCGCCCTCCGGCGAGGTGACCTCGTACCCCGTACCGGGCGCGTCCATCGGCACGGCCCGCACCCGGTGGCCGCTGATCAGCGTCAGCACCCGCCCGTCCGGCACCCGGCCCGCCGGAGGCAGCCCGGGGGGCAGCTCGACGGCCGGTCCGTCGTGCGGGTGGGTGAGGAGCACCTGGCGTACGCCGGTGAGCGAGCGGCCGGCGCGGGCGGCGGCGAACACCGCCCCGGGCGTGAGGTCGAGCAGCAGCGCGTCGTCGACCAGGAGGGCGGTCGCGGCCCGGCTGCCGGCTCCGCGGGCGAGGGCGCAGGCGGCGCAGGGACAGTCGGGCCGCGGCAGCCCGTCGGGGGCTCCGGTGCCGAGCAGAGTCAGTTCCACGTTCCGATCCTCCCGCGTCGCCGCGCGGGTTGCGCGACGTGGGGGCGCAGATCCGCCGGACAGGCCGGAGAGGCCCTTCCCCTGCTGGTCGGAAGGGCTAGGCTGCCGAGGGGAACGACATACCCAGGAGGCGGACATGGCGTGGACGTGGCGGTTCGAGAAGTCCGACGGTACGGAGACGGAGCCGGCCCTGCGGCCGGAGGAGTTCACGACGCAGGGCGATGCCGAGTCCTGGATCGGTGAGTACTGGAAGGAACTCCTGGACGGCGGGGCGGACCAGGTCACGCTCTTCGACGACGGGACGAAGGTCTACGGCCCGATGAGCCTCCAGGCGGACGCGGCCGTCGCCGCGTCGCTCAGATCTCGCCGAGGGTGACCTCGGCCGTCTTCTCCGAGCTGCCGCGCGTGTACGTCACCTTCGCCTTCTGGCCCGGCTTGTGCCCGGCCAGGGCCTCGGAGAGCGAGGTGATCGTGGTGACCTTCGCGTCGTCCACCTTCACGATGATGTCGCCGGCCCGCAGCCCCGCCTCGTCGGCCGCCCCGCCCTTCTGGACGCTGACGATCGCGACCCCCGCCGGCCGGTAGTCGTCGTTGACGACCGTGCGTCCGGTGATGTCGAGCGCCGCCCGGCCCGAGTCGGTGACCTTGCCGTTCTCGATGATCTGGTCCGCGACCGTCCGCACCATCGAGGCCGGGATGGCGAACCCGATCCCGGGCGCCGCGCTGTCGCCCATCTGGGGGTCGGAGGCGGCGAGCGTCGGGATGCCGATGACCTGGCTGTCCAGGTTCACCAGGGCCCCGCCGCTGTTGCCCGGGTTGATGGCCGCCGAGGTCTGCACCATGTTGGCGATGGTCGCGCCGGTGCCGCCGCCCGAGCGGCTCTCGCTCACGGTCCGGCCGAGGGCCGAGACGATGCCCTGGGTGACGCTGCTGGACAGGCCGAGCGGCGAGCCCATCGCCAGCACGATCTGCCCGACCGCGACCTTCTCCGAGTCGCCGAACCTGGCGGGCCGCAGCCCGTCGGGCACGTCGTCCAGCTTGATGACGGCCAGGTCCTGCTCGGGGTAGGCGGCGACCAGCGACGCCTTCAGCACCTTCTCGCCGGTGGCCACCGTGACCTTGAACGTCTTCTCGTCACCGACGACGTGCGCGTTGGTGACGATGTGGCCCTTGGCGTCGTAGACGACACCCGAGCCCAGGCTTTCGGAGGCGTCGATCTGCACGACCGACGGCAGCACGTCGTTGATGGCGGACTGGTACGCGCTCTGCAGATCACCGGTGGCCTTCGCGGCCGGCCCGGGCTGCGCGGAGCCGGACGCCGTCGCGTCCGGCCCCGCGGCGGGGGCGTTCGAACCGGAGCAACCGCTCACCAGCGCGATCGCGCAGACACCCGCGGACAGGGGCAGCGACAGCCGGCGCGCACGGCGGCGTGAGTGAATGGCATCCATGTCCGGATTATTGCTTTTGCCCCCCGGGGTTGCCCGCTGAGCGCATCCATGGGAGGAAAGCCGCACGCGGCGGGGTCGGCGCCCGCAGATCAAGGGGGGATGTGCCGCACACGGCGGGGCGGGCACCCGCCAATCCAGAGGGACGTGCAGCGCATGACAGAGCCGGGCGGCCGAAAATCAAACCCGCCCGGCGATTGAGGGCAATCCTTCAGCCCGTCCGGCGCTTGAGGACAAGACGCCCACCCGGACGCCCCGGGCCCCCCGCTCAGCCCCGTACACCGCACAGATGCAGCAGCGCGGCGACCCCGCGGTACGGGTCCGTCCGGCCCGCCCGGTCCTCCGCCGCGAGCACCCGCTCCAGCTCCGCGGCCGGCGGCAGCTCGACGTCGTTGCTCACGTTGTCCGTGAAGAGCCGCACCCCGTACCAGGCGTGCAGCGGCGCCGCGATCGAGGCGAGCGTCGCCGTCAGCGCCTCCAACCGGTCCGCGCGCACGGACAGGCCGAGCCGGTTGGTGTACCGGTCGGAGTCGAACGCCGCCAGGGCCCCGGCGAAGTCCCCGGCCATCCCGGGCCGCATCGCCAGCGCGTCGGCGTTCCGCACGAGCAGGGACAGCAGCCCGCCCGGCGCCAGCATCCGGGCCAGGCCCGCCACCATGGCGTCCGGCTCCTGGACGTACATCAGCACGCCGTGGCAGAGGACCACGTCGAAGCTGCCGGGCAGGAAGTGGACCCCGGTGTCCTGGCCGTTGCCCTCGATGAGCCGCACCCGCTCGCGGATGCCGGCCGGCTCGCCGCCCAGCGCCTCACGGGCGGTCCGCAGCATCTCCGGGTCGGACTCCAGACCGGTCACGGTGTGCCCGGCCCGGGCCAGCCGCAGCGCCTGCGTGCCCTGGCCCATGCCGACGTCCAGGATGCGCAGCCGCTGCCCGACCGGGAAGCGGGCCGCGATCTGCTCGTCCAGCTGCCGGGCGACCAGCTCCTGGCGCACAGTGTTGCGCAGACCGGTCAGCCCCTTGGTCCAGACCGCGGAGGCCCCGGCGAAGCCGGAGACGGCACCGGCCGGCCGGTCGGCGGACGCACCGTCGACCGGGCCGGACGGCTCGGTGCTCAGGGCCGCTCTCCGCGCTTGACCTGCGGCTTCGGCAGGCGGAGCCGTCGCATCTGGAGCGTACGCATCAGCCCGTAGGCGACCGCGCCGCGCTTGGGCGTGTCCGGGAACCGCGTGTTCAGCTGCTTGCGCAGCCGGAACGCCAGCCCGATCGAATCGATCACGATCAGCACGATCACGACCAGCCAGAGCAGCAGCGAGATGTTCTGGATGCCCTGCACCTGGATCACGCTGAGGATCAGGATGACCACGGCCAGCGGCAGGAAGTACTCCGCGATGCAGAAGCGCGAGTCCACGAAGTCGCGGACGAAGCGGCGCACCGGCCCCTTGTCGCGCGCGGGCAGGTAGCGCTCGTCGCCGTTGGCGAGGGCCTCCCGCTGCTTGGCCATGTCCACGCGGCGCGCCTCACGCTGGCGCCTCGCGGCCTCCTTGCGGTCGAGCGGCGCACCACTGGAGGCACGACGGCGCTGCGTCTGGGCCTCGCTGCGCTTGGGGGTGGGGCGACCCTTGGGGGCCTGCGGGTCGCGGGGCGTCTTGGAGAGGTCCGCCGTCACCTTGTCGGTGGGGGCCTTCTCTTCCTTGGAGCGGCTACGGAACACAAGGCCCAAGGGTACGGGGTCGGTCGCGAATCCCCGCAGGCCGCCCGGGAACGATCCGGCAACGGCCCGCGTCCTCGACCGTGTACGGGCGGGCGATACGGGCGTCACCTACTCCTTGGGCGGGAGTGGACCGGGAGCACAGTCGTCCTTGGGGAGGAGCCCATCGACGCCCGAACAGTGCGGTAATAGAGACAGGGCCCGTACTGTGGGTTCTGTTGGAGTGCTGGAGCCCAGTTGAGTCAGAAGGGGGCGCGCGAAGCCCATGAGCGGTGTCATGAAGCGTATGGGGATGATCTTCCGCGCGAAGGCAAACAAGGCCCTTGACCGGGCCGAGGATCCGCGCGAGACCCTTGATTACTCGTACCAGAAGCAGCTGGAGCTGCTTCAGAAGGTGCGCCGCGGAGTCGCCGACGTGGCGACCTCGCGCAAGCGGCTGGAGCTGCAGCTGAACCAGCTGCAGGGTCAGTCCTCGAAGCTGGAGGACCAGGGCCGCAAGGCGCTCGCGCTCGGCCGCGAGGACCTGGCCCGCGAGGCGCTGTCCCGCCGCGCCGCCCTCCAGCAGCAGGTCACCGACCTGGAGACGCAGCACACCACGCTGCAGGGCGAGGAGGAGAAGCTCACCCTCGCGGCCCAGCGGCTCCAGGCCAAGGTGGACGCCTTCCGGACGAAGAAGGAGACCATCAAGGCCACGTACACGGCGGCCCAGGCGCAGACCCGGATCGGGGAGGCGTTCTCCGGCATCTCCGAGGAGATGGGCGACGTCGGCCTGGCGATCCAGCGGGCCGAGGACAAGACGCAGCAGCTCCAGGCCCGCGCGGGCGCGATCGACGAGCTGCTGGCCTCCGGGGCCCTGGACGACCCGACCGGCACGGCGAAGGACGACATCGCCGCCGAGCTGGACCGGATCTCCGGTGGTACGGATGTGGAGCTGGAGCTTCAGCGCATGAAGGCCGAGCTGGCCGGCGGCTCCTCCTCCCAGCAGGCGATCGAGGGCGGCCGGCAGGACGCCCAGCAGCAGAACAGCCAGGCGCACAAATTCGACAAGAACTGAGGCGGCGTCATGATCGTACGGATCATGGGGGAGGGCCAGGCAACCCTGGCCGACAGCCATCTCGCCGAGCTCGACAAGCTCGACGACGCCCTGCTGGCCGAGATGGAGCGCGGTGACGGGCCCGGTTTCCGCACCACGCTCCACGCGCTCCTGGCCCGCGTGCGCGAACTCGGCACACCCTTGCCGGACGACTCCCTGGAGCCGTCCGAACTGATCCTGCCGTCGCCGGACGCCACTCTCGAAGAAGTACGCGCCATGCTCAGCGACGACGGCCTGATCCCCGGCTGACGCCGACCGCTCTCCAGCACCCGCACACCTGTGCCCCGCGCCCGTCCCGACGGACGCGGGGCACAGGTGCGTCCGCGGGGGGTGCCCGGTCCGGCCGCTCCCGGCCGGACCGGGCGGCGCGCGGCACGCCGTAACGTAGCCCGACGTGACCACCCTCGGAACCGGGGTCCTGCGCATCCGCGACTGGCTGCGCGGCCACCCCCTCGCGCTGGACGGCGCGCTCGCCCTGGGCGTGCTCGTGGCCATGGTCTTCGCGTCCTTCGTGGACCCCGGCGGGCACGACGGGCCCACCTTCGGCGCCCGCACCCCCGCCGCGAGCAGCCTGCTGCTGATGCTGCTCAGCGCGCTGGTCCTGATCCGGCGGCGCCGCGAACCGATGGCGGTGCTCGCCGCCACCGGGGCGCTGACCGTCGTGGAACTGGTCACCGCGGACCCGCCGACCCCCGTCGTGATGAGCTCCGTCATCGCGCTGTACACCGTCGCCGCCCGCACCGACCGCCCCACCACCTGGCGGGTCGGGCTGCTCACCATGGCCGCGCTCACCGCCGCCGCCATGCTCTTCGGGTCGCCGCCCTGGTACAGCCAGGAGAACCTGGGCGTCTTCGCCTGGACCGGGATGGCCGGGGCCGCGGGCGACGCGGTCCGCTCCCGGCGCGCCTTCGTCGACGCCATCCGGGAGCGCGCCGAACGGGCCGAACGGACCCGCGAGGAGGAGGCCCGCCGCCGGGTCGCCGAGGAACGGCTGCGCATCGCCCGCGACCTGCACGACGTCGTCGCCCACCACATCGCCCTGGTCAACGTGCAGGCCGGGGTCGCCGCCCACGTCATGGACAAGCGCCCCGACCAGGCGAAACAGGCCCTCGCCCATGTCCGGGAGGCGAGCCGGTCCGCGCTCAACGAGCTACGGGCCACCGTCGGCCTGCTCCGCCAGTCCGGCGACCCGGAGGCCCCCACCGAGCCCGCCCCCGGCCTCGCGGTCCTGGGCCAGCTCGTGGAGAGCGTCCGCCAGGCGGGGCTGCCCGTGGAGGTGGCCTGCGCGGCCGAGGGCGACCCCCCGCTGCCGTCGGCCGTCGACCTGGCGGCGTACCGGGTGATCCAGGAGGCGCTGACCAACGTCCGCAAGCACGCGGGCCCGGGCGCCAAGGCCGAGGTGAGCGTCGTACGGGTCGGAGCCACGGCCGAGGTCATGGTCCTGGACAACGGCCGCGGGAACACCGTGGGCGCCGCCGCCTCGGGCGGTGGACACGGCCTGCTCGGGATGCGCGAACGCGTCACCGCCCTGGGCGGCACCCTCACCGCCGGTCCCCGCTACGGGGGCGGGTTCCGCGTCCATGCGATCCTGCCCGTCGAGGCCCGCGCGCAGGAGCCCGGTCGGCCGGGCGCGGCGGGCCGGACGGGGGACAACGCATGACACCGGCCATCAAGGTCCTGCTCGCCGACGACCAGGCGCTGCTGCGCAGCGCGTTCCGGGTGCTGGTCGACTCGGAGCCCGACATGCGGGTGGTGGGCGAGGCGGCGGACGGGGCGGAGGCCGTGGAGGTGGCCCGCGCCGAGCGGCCCGACGTGGTGCTGATGGACATCCGGATGCCCGGCACGGACGGACTCGCCGCCACCCGCATGATCAGCGCCGACCCGGAACTCGCCGACGTCCGGGTGGTCATGCTCACCACCTTCGAGGTGGACGAGTACGTGGTGCAGTCGCTGCGCGCCGGGGCCTCGGGCTTCCTGGGCAAGGGCGCCGAGCCGGACGAACTCCTCAACGCGATCCGGATCGCCGCGGGGGGCGAGGCGCTGCTCTCGCCGGCCGCGACCAAGGGCCTGATCGCCACGTTCCTCGCGCAGGGCGGCGGCGCCGGCGAAGGCCCGGGGGCGGCCGGGTACTCGGAGCGGCTGGCGGCCCTCACGACGCGGGAGCGCGAGGTGCTGGTCCTGGTCGCGGGCGGGCTGTCCAACGACGAGATCGCGGAGCGCCTGGTCGTCAGCCCACTGACCGTCAAGACCCATGTGAACCGGGCGATGGCGAAGCTGGGCGCCCGGGACCGGGCACAACTGGTGGTAATCGCGTACGAATCGGGCCTGGTGCGCCCACGGGTGGAGTGAAGGTGCAGCCGGGGTGTACTCCACCTGCGGTATGCGGGGCGTGAGAAAGCGACCCTGGGGCCGAGGACTTTCGTCCCCGGCATCGGCGATCGTATAAGCGGGCGGGATCTGTCCCCCGGGTACGACCCGGCATCCCGCCCGCCTGCCGCGTAAGCCACAGAAAGAGACCCACCCATGTCCTGGCTGTCCAGATTCAGCCTCGCGCAAAGGGCCCTGATCGGTCTGATCTCGATCGTCGCGCTCGTCTTCGGAGCGATCGCGATCCCGCAGCTCAAGCAGCAGCTGCTGCCCACCATCGAACTGCCGATGGTGTCGGTGCTCGCCCCTTACCAGGGTGCGTCCCCCGATGTGGTCGAGAAGCAGGTCGTCGAACCGCTCGAGAACTCCATCAAGGCCGTCGACGGCGTCACCGGCGTCACGTCGAAGGCCAGCGAGGGCAACGCCGTCATCATGGCGACCTTCGACTTCGGTGACGAGGGCACCAAGCAGCTCGTCGCCGACATCCAGCAGGCCGTGAACCGGGCCCGCGTCCAGCTGCCCCAGGACGTCGACCCGCAGGTCATCGCCGGCTCGACGGACGACATCCCGACCGTCGTCCTCGCCGTCACCTCGGACAAGGACCAGCAGGCGCTCGCCGACCAGCTGGACCGCACCGTGGTCCCCGCCCTGGAGGACATCGACGGCGTCGGCCAGGTCTCCGTCGACGGTGTGCGCGACCTCCAGGTCTCCGTCACCCCGGACGACAAGAAGCTCGCCGCCGCCGGACTCAACGCCACCGCGCTCTCCCAGGCGCTCCAGTCGGGCGGCGCGACCGTCCCGGCCGGTGCCTTCTCGGAGTCCGGCAAGAGCCGCACCGTCCAGGTCGGCGGCGCCTTCACCTCGCTGAAGCAGATCGAGGACCTGCGGGTCATCGGTCAGAACCCGGCCTCGGGCAAGCCCGGCAAGCCGGTCCGCCTCGGTGACATCGCGACGGTGAAGCAGGAGGCCGCCGCCGCGGACTCCATCACCCGCACCAACGGCCGCCCGAGCCTCGCCGTCATGGCGACGATGGACAAGGACGGCAGCGCCGTCGCCATCTCGGAGGCCGTCGAGGACAAGCTCCCGGACCTGCGCAAGGACCTCGGCTCCGGCGCCGAGCTGACCGTCGTCTCGGACCAGGGCCCGGCCGTCTCCAAGGCGATCTCCGGCCTGACCACCGAGGGCGCGCTCGGCCTGGTGTTCGCGGTCATCGTGATCCTGGTCTTCCTGGCCTCGCTGCGCTCCACCCTGGTCACCGCGGTCTCCATCCCGCTCTCCGTGGTCCTCGCGCTGATCGTGCTGTGGACCCGCGACCTGTCGCTCAACATGCTGACCCTGGGCGCGCTCACCATCGCGATCGGCCGGGTCGTGGACGACTCGATCGTCGTCCTGGAGAACATCAAGCGGCACCTCGGCTACGGCGAGGAGCGCCAGTCGGCGATCATCACCGCGGTCAAGGAGGTGGCCGGCGCGGTCACCTCCTCGACGCTCACCACCGTCGCCGTCTTCCTGCCGATTGGCCTCGTCGGCGGCATGGTCGGCGAGCTGTTCGGCTCGTTCTCGCTGACCGTCACCGCGGCCCTGCTGGCCTCGCTCCTGGTCTCACTGACCGTGGTCCCGGTCCTGTCGTACTGGTTCCTGCGCGCCCCCAAGGGCACCGCCGAGGACCCGGAGAAGGCGCGCCGCGAGGCCGAGGAGAAGGAGGCGCGCAGCCGCCTCCAGCGGATCTACGTCCCGGTGCTGCGGTTCGCCACCCGGCGCCGTATCACCAGTGTCGTCCTCGCCCTCGTCGTCCTCTTCGGCACCTTCGGCATGGCCCCCCTGCTGAAGACCAACTTCTTCGACCAGGGCGAGCAGGAAGTCCTGTCCATCAAGCAGAAGCTCGACCCGGGCACCAGCCTCGCGGCCTCCGACGAGGCGGCGAAGAGGGTCGAGAAGCTCCTCGCCGACGACGAGGGCGTCAAGGACTACCAGGTCACCGTCGGCTCCTCCGGCTTCATGGCCGCCTTCGGCGGCGGCACCGGCTCCAACCAGGCGTCCTACCAGGTCACCCTGAAGGACTCCGCCGGGTTCGAGGCCACCCAGGACCGCATCGAGAAGGGCCTCGCCAAGCTCGACGGCATCGGCGACACCACCATCAGCGCCGGCGACGGCTTCGGCAGCCAGGACCTGAGCGTCGTGGTGAAGGCCGCCGACGCGGACGCCCTGAAGAAGGCGTCCGAGCAGGTCCGCGCCGAGGTCGCCAAGCTGAAGGACGTCACCGACGTCCAGAGCGACCTGGCGCAGAGCGTCCCGCGGATCTCGGTGCAGGCCAACGAGAGGGCCGCCGACGCCGGTTACACCCAGGCCACGCTCGGCGCGGCCGTCGCCGGAGCGGTGCGGGGCACCCCGTCCGGCAAGGCGATCATGGACGACACCGAGCGCGACGTCGTCGTGAAGTCGGCCCACCCGGCCACCACCATGCAGGAGCTGAAGGACCTTCCGCTCGGCAAGGTGAAGCTCGGCACCATCGCCGACGTGAAGCTGGTCCCCGGGCCGGTCTCGATGACCCGGATCGACGGCCAGCGCGCCGCGACCATCACCGCCCGGCCCACCGGTGACAACACCGGCGCGGTCAGTACCACGCTCCAGACGAAGATCAAGGCCCTGGACCTCCCGGACGGTGCCACCGCCACCATCGGCGGTGTCTCCGAGGACCAGGACGACGCCTTCAAGAACCTGGGCCTGGCCATGCTGGCGGCCATCGCGATCGTCTTCATGCTGCTGGTCGCCACCTTCCGGTCGCTGATCCAGCCGCTGATCCTGCTGGTCTCCATCCCGTTCGCCGCCACCGGCGCGATCGGTCTGCTCGTCGTCACCGGCACCCCGATGGGCGTCCCGGCGATGATCGGCATGCTGATGCTGATCGGCATCGTGGTGACCAACGCGATCGTGCTGATCGACCTCATCAACCAGTACCGGGCCCAGGGCATGGGCGTGGTCGAAGCCGTCGTGGAGGGTGGCCGCCACCGTCTGCGCCCGATCCTCATGACGGCCCTGGCGACGATCTTCGCCCTGCTCCCGATGGCGCTCGGCGTCACCGGCGAGGGCGGCTTCATCTCGCAGCCGCTGGCCGTCGTCGTCATCGGCGGTCTGATCACCTCGACGCTGCTGACGCTCCTCCTGGTGCCGACGCTGTACGCGATGGTCGAGCTCCGCAAGGAACGCCGCCGGAACAAGAAGGCCGCCAAGCGGGCCGCGCAGGCCGGCACCCCGGCCCCGGCCGAGTCGCAGGGCTCCTCCGACGAACCGGAGCCGGCGAAGGCCTGACCCGCCCGGCACAGCACCAGGGGCCTGGTCCGCACACCCGTGCGGGCCAGGCCCCTGTGCGGACGGTGTCGTCCGCGGATCGCCTACGGCAGCGCCAGCATCCGCTCCAGGGCCAGCTTCGCGTACTTCTCCGTCTCCGGGTCCACCACGATCCGGTTGACCTGCTTGCCCTCGGCCAGGGACTCCAGGGTCCACACCAGGTGCGGCAGGTCGATGCGGTTCATCGTGGAGCAGAAGCAGACCGTCTTGTCGAGGAAGACGATCTCCTTGCCCTCGGGGGCGAAACGGTTCGCCAGGCGGCGGACGAGGTTCAGCTCGGTGCCGATCGCCCACTTCGAGCCGGCCGGGGCCGCCTCCAGGGCCTTGATGATGTACTCCGTCGAGCCGACGTAGTCCGCGGCGGCCACGACCTCGTGCTTGCACTCGGGGTGCACCAGCACGTTGACGCCCGGGATGCGCTCGCGCACGTCGTTGACCGACTCGACCGAGAAGCGGCCGTGCACCGAGCAGTGGCCGCGCCACAGGATCATCTTCGCGTTCCGCAGCTCCTCGGCGGTCAGGCCGCCGTTCGGCTTGTGCGGGTTGTAGAGGACGCAGTCCTCCAGGGACATGCCCATGTCCCGCACGGCGGTGTTGCGGCCCAGGTGCTGGTCGGGCAGGAAGAGGACCTTCTCCCCCTGCTCGAAGGCCCACTCCAGGGCGCGCTTCGCGTTGGACGAGGTGCAGATCGTGCCGCCGTGCCGGCCGGTGAACGCCTTGATGTCGGCGGAGGAGTTCATGTACGAGACG
The DNA here is from genome assembly GCF_042669245.1 of Streptomyces sp. NPDC057249. Classification (NCBI taxonomy): domain Bacteria; kingdom Bacillati; phylum Actinomycetota; class Actinomycetes; order Kitasatosporales; family Streptomycetaceae; genus Streptomyces; species Streptomyces sp. NPDC057249. Next base: position 99,166 of record NZ_JBHUXS010000024.1, read on the forward strand.
GGCACGACCTGCTCGGCGACACCCGCCTCGGTCAGCACGTCCCAGCACTCGGCGACCTGCTCCGCGGTGGCCATGTCGGCCATCGAGCAGCCCGCCGCCAGGTCCGGCAGGACGACCTTCTGGTCGTCGGTGGTCAGGATGTCCGCCGACTCGGCCATGAAGTGCACACCGCAGAAGACGATGTACTCGGCCTCCGGGCGGGCCGCGGCGTCCCGGGCGAGCTTGAAGGAGTCCCCGGTCACGTCGGCGAACTGGATGACCTCGTCGCGCTGGTAGTGGTGGCCCAGGACGAAGACCTTCTCACCCAGCTTCTCCTTGGCCGCGCGGGCGCGTGCCACCAGGTCCGGGTCGGACGGGGAGGGCAGGTCGCCGGGGCACTCGACACCGCGCTCGCTCCTGGGGTCGGCGTCGCGGCCCAGCAGGAGCAGGGCGAGCGGCGTCGGCTGGACATCGAGATCCTGGACGGGGTGGGCCGTGGTCACGTCACGCACCCTTTCTTCTGCGGACTTCTCTGCAGAGAAAGCCTTTTCGTCTAATTGACGCTATCTATCATAGCCGCTTCACGTCACTTTGACGATGCCGAAAGCGTCAATGTGACGCATCCGCCCGCAGGACGGGTGTGCGAGCATGAAGGGAACAGGCAAGCGCTCGGCCCGGAATGAATCCGCGGCCCCGACGGTTGCAACGTCGGCAAGCAGTCTCCGTACAACCCGGGAGAGAAGCAGATGTCCGTATCGGACGAGACCACCACCGTGAGCGACGGCATCCTCCTGTCCGACGCCGCCGCAGCCAAGGTCAAGGCCCTGCTGGAGCAGGAAGGCCGTGACGACCTGGCGCTTCGCGTCGCCGTCCAGCCCGGCGGCTGCTCGGGCCTGCGCTACCAGCTCTTCTTCGACGAGCGCTCCCTCGACGGCGACGTCGTCAAGGACTTCGACGGCGTGAAGGTCGTCACCGACCGCATGAGCGCCCCGTACCTGGGCGGTGCCTCGGTCGACTTCGTCGACACCATCGAGAAGCAGGGCTTCACCATCGACAACCCGAACGCCACGGGTTCCTGCGCCTGCGGCGACTCCTTCAGCTGAGCTAGCTCTGATCTAGCCCCGCACAGCGCGGAACATCCCCCAGGATGTTCCGC
>NZ_JBHUXS010000025.1:0-84258 GCF_042669245.1 Streptomyces sp. NPDC057249
TCGACGTGCTCTGGGCGATGCTGCGTGACAAGAGGCTGTTCACCTCCGCCCCACCGGTCACGCAGACGGCTTGACTTCATCATTGAGATTCCTCCCGGCGGTGCGCTAATTACGTAACCAGCAGTATCGATATGAGGATGCGGCGGGGCAAGGGGTCTGGCGCATCGATTTCCCGGCGGCCCCGCGGGCTGTCCAGCGACCCTTCCGGCCGGTTCCGGGCATGCCGGAGTACCCGGCGGCGAGCCGGGTGAAGGGCGTACGCGGCTACGCCGGGGCGGCGACCGCCCGGCCGATCAGGTCCACCACGGAGTCCACCAACCGCTGGTCCGGCAGGCGCTGTTCGCCGACCATGCGGAAGACCAGCGAGGCGGCGACGAGCGTCGCGGCGGCGGCGAGGTCGACGTCGGGCCGGACATCGCCGCGCGCCACCCCGCGCTCCAGGAGATGGCGGGTCTCGCTCATCACGCGCGCCGTGTAGTCGCGGTACGCGCCCGGCTCGGCGCCCGCCTCGGATGCGGAGCCGATCACCCCGGCGAGCAGGCGGGAGACGCCGGGCTGCCGGTACGCCTCCATGCGCGCCGTCAGCACGGCGCGCAGCTCGGCCCGGAAGTCGCCCATGTCGGGGACGGTCAGCGGCCCGATCCTGGACTCGGCGGCGGCCAGGACGAGATCCTGCTTGGTGGCCCAACGCCGGTACATGGCGGGTTTGCTGACGCCGGCCCGGGCCGCCACCGCGTCCATCGTCAGCGCGCCCATGCCGTGCTCCGTCACCAGCGCCACGACGGCGTCCAGCACGGCCCGGGTGACGCGCTCCTCGCGAGGTCTGCCGGGGCCCCGCCGCGCCTTGGGCACCTGTTCGTCGGCCATGCCCCGACCCTACGCGGACCGGGCCCGCCCCCTCCCGCAGGGGTGCGGCCCCGGGCTCACCGCGTCAGCTCGTCCCGCAGGACGTGCTTGGTGATCTTCCCGGACGGCGTGCGGGGCAGGTCGGGGCGCAGGACGAGCTCGCGGGGCACCTTGTAGCGGGCGATCCGGGTCTCCAGCCAGGCGCGGACGCCCTCCAGGCCGAGCGAGGCCCCCTCGCGCGGGACGACGACGGCGACCACGGTCTCGCCCCACTGGGGGTGGGGCCGGCCGACCACGGCGACGTCCAGGACGTCGGGGTGGCCGCGCAGGGCGCCCTCCACCTCCTGCGAGGCGACGTTCTCGCCGCCGGTGATGATCACGTCCTTCATCCGGTCCACGACCGTGACGAACCCGTCCTCGTCGACCCGGCCCAGGTCCCCGCTGCGGTACCAGTCGCCCGCGAACACCTCGGCGGTGGCCTTCTCGTCGTCCAGGTAGCCCAGCATGCGGGTGTCGGAGCGCAGCCAGATCTCGCCGGTCTCCCCCGCCCCCGCGTCGGCGCCGTCCCGGCGCACGACCCGCAGCTCGACCCCGGGCATGCCGCCCCGGCCGATCGCACCGGCCTTGGCGACCTGCTCGGCGGGCGGGAGCGAGGCGCCGACCGGGCCGGTCTCGCTCATCCCGTACACCTGGTGGAAGTTCTCGGAACCGTACGCCTTCATGAGGCGGCGGGCGGTGCCCGCGTCGAGCGGCCCGGCACCGTAGATCCAGGCCCGCACGGACGAGAGGTCGTACGAGGCGAAGTCGGGGACCGCCTGGGTCGGCGCGATGAGGGCGATCGGGGCGCCGAACATCGCGGTGACGCGTTCGCGCTGGATGACCTCCAGCATGCCCCGGGGTTCGTACTCGCGCTGGAGGACCACCGTGCCGCGCGTCAGCAGCGTGCCCATCACCCAGTTGTTGAGCGGGGAGGCGTGCCAGACGGGCATGCAGATCAGGAACCGCTCGTCCCGGCGGAGCGGGATGGCGGCGGCGGTGTAGGCGGCCGTCAGGGTGATCGTCCGATGCGTGTGGACGCAGCCCTTGGGGGTGCCGGAGGTGCCCGAGGTGTACAGGATCTGCGCGACCTCGTCGTCCGGACCCGGCTCCCCGGCGTACGGTTCGGCCGCCGCGATCCGTGCCTCGAACGCGTCGGCGGGCAGGGTGTCCGGCTCGGCGTCGGGGTGGCTGACCAGCCAGGTCACCCCGGCGCCGGCGGCGGTGGCGTGCTCGCCGATCTCCGCGTCGACCACGGCGACCGCGGCCCCGCAGTGGGCCAGCTGGCGGGCCACCTCGGCGGTCCGGAGCTTGTGGTTGACCGGGACCAGGGTGGCGCCCGCGTACCAGGCGCCGAACGCGGCGAACAGGAAGGCGGGGGTGTTGTACGTCATCACGGCCAGCCGGTCGCCGGGCCGGAGTCCGGCCTCCCGCAGCACGGTCGCGGCACGGCGGGCCGCGTCGGCGAACTCCCGGTAGGACCACCGCTGCTCGCGGTAGACGACCGCTTCGTGGTCGCCGGCCGAGCGGACGGCGCTGTCCAGCAGGGTACTGAGGTGCATGACGTTCTCCTGACGAACCGGACCGTGCGGACGGACCATGGCGGGAAACTCTGAATGATGGTTCACTTCTTTCATGGCCTACCGCAAGACCCCAGCCGAAATAAGCCGGCTCGAAGCAGCCAGGGAGCATCTGATCGCCGCCGCCACCTCGGTGGTCACGGAGGTCGGCTGGTCGCAGGCGTCGGTCACCGCCGTCGCCGACTCGGCCGGCATCGCGGCCGGCTCCGTCTACCAGCACTTCGCCTCCAAGGCGGCCCTGGCCGTCGAGGTCTTCCGGCGCGCCGCCGGCCGCGAGGTCGAGGTGCTGGGCAAGGTGCTGCGCGAGCCGGGGACACCGGTCGAGCGGCTGGCCCGGGGCGTCGAGGTCTTCGCCCGCCGCGCCCTGGAGAACCGGGGCCTGGCCTTCGCGCTGCTCGCGGCCCCGGCCGATCCGGCGGTCGGCTCCGAACGCCTGGAGTACCGCCGCCGCTACCGCGCCCTGTTCGCGGAGGTGGTCCACGAGGGCATCGAGGAGGGCCTGCTGCCCGCGCAGAACGGCGAGATCACCGCCGCCGCGCTCACTGGCGCGGTCGGCGAGGTCCTGGTCGATCCGCTCGGCGCCGGCGACGGGGAGACCACCGAGGCGCTGCTCACCGAACTCGTCGCCATGGCTCTGCGCTGTGCGGGCGCCCCGCCCGCACAGCTGCCCTGACACCCCTTCCACCAGGAGGCTCCCGTGCCCGAAACCGCCGCCCCCCGCTCCCACCCCACGGCCGCGACCCACGAAGTGACCAACCAGGCACCGCCGTTGACGGGTCACGACGCGGCCGACGACGTGGTGCTCCTGGAGGGCCTGCGCCGCGAGGGCGCCGAGTGGCACACCGAGGAGCTGCACCGGCTCGGCCGCCTCGTCGGCAGCGCGCAGGCCCAGGAGTGGGCCGAGCAGGCCAACGTCAACGAGCCCGTGCTGCGCACCCACGACCGCTACGGCCACCGCGTGGACGAGGTGGACTTCCACCCCGCCTACCACCACCTGATGAACGCCTCGGTGGGCGCGGGGCTGGCCGGCGCCGCCTGGGCGGACGAGCGCCCCGGCGCCCATGTGGCGCGCGCGGCCGGATTCATGGTGATGTCGACGCTGGAGGCGGGCCACCTGTGTCCCGTCTCCATGACGTACGCCGTGGTCCCGGCCCTGCGGCACGCCCCCGACCTCGCGAAGACGTACGAACCGCTGCTGACCAGCAGGGTGTACGAGGCCGGGCTGCGCACCCCGGCCGAGAAGCCGGGTCTGCTCGCGGGGATGGGCATGACGGAGAAGCAGGGCGGCACCGATGTGCGCGCCAACACCACCGTGGCCACCGAGGCGGGCGACGGGACCTGGCGGCTGCGCGGGCACAAGTGGTTCACCAGTGCCCCGATGAACGACCTCTTCCTGGTCCTCGCCCAGGCACCGGGCGGCCTCTCCTGCTTCCTGGTACCGCGCGTCCTGCCGGACGGCAGCCGCAACACCTTCCGCATCCAGCGGCTCAAGGACAAGCTCGGCAACCGGTCCAACGCCAGCAGCGAGCCCGAGTTCGACGACACGGTCGCCTGGCTCGTCGGCCCCGAGGGCAAGGGCGTGCGCACCATCATCGACATGGTGACGATGACCCGTCTGGACTGCGTCATCGGTTCGGCCGCCGGCATCCGCGCCGCGCTCGCCCAGGCCGCCCACCATGTGCGCCACCGCTCGGTGTTCGGCGCCAAACTGATCGACCAGCCGCTGATGCGCAATGTGATCGGCGACCTCGCGGTCGAGTCCGAGGCGGCGACGACGCTCGGGCTGCGGCTGGCCGGCGCCGCCGACCGGGCCCAGCGGGGCGACGCGCGGGAGCGGGCGTTCCTGCGGCTGGCCACGGCGGTGTCCAAGTACTGGGTGTGCAAGCGCCAGCCGGTCGCGGTCGCGGAGGCGCTGGAATGCCTCGGCGGCAACGGCTACGTCGAGGATTCGGGCCTGCCGCGCATGTACCGGGAGGCGCCGCTCAACGGCATCTGGGAGGGCTCGGGCAATGTGAACGCCCTTGACCTGCTGCGCGCGCTGGCCCGGGAGCCGGAGTCGCTGGACGCCTTCCGCGCCGAGGTCGAGGCCGCCTCGGGGGCGGACCGCCGGCTGGACGCGGCCTGGCAGGAGCTGCGCGGCGAACTGGTCCTCACCGAGGACGCCCCGCTGCGGGCCCGGCGCCTCATCGAGCGCGCGGCGCTGGTGCTCCAGGGCTCGCTGCTCGTCCGGCACGCGCCGGCGGCGGTCGCCGACGCGTTCTGCGCCTCGCGGCTGGCCGGGGACCGGGGGCTGGCCTTCGGCACCCTGGCGCCGGACACCGACTTCGCGGGGCTGCTGGAGCGGCTACCCGCGTAGGCACCCCGGAACGGAGCCGGACCGCCCCCGTCTAGGGCCTGTCCGGCTCCGTTTCCATGAGCCCGCGCACCTCGGCCGCGTGGACCGCGCCCGCCGGGTAGGGCAGGGTCCGCACCAGGTCGTCGGCACGTGTCAGCGCCTCGCGGGCCGCGCCGGCGTCGCCGAGCCGGTGCAGGGCGAGCGCCAGCACCGTGAGCGCGTCCGCCTCCGCGATGCGCTCGCCGGTCCGGGCGGCGCGGGCGACCTCGTCCGCGGCCAGCCGGCGCGCCGGTTCCGGGCGGCCGCTGTGCAGCTCCGCCCAGGCCGCGAGCACCGGCACGTCCCGCTCGTGGCCCTTCAGGGCGCGCCGGGCGTGGCCGGGGAGTCCGTCACGCAGGGCGAGTTCGGCACGGGCCGCGCGCACCTCGTGGCCCGCCTGGCGGTCCACCAGCCCGGGCGACGACTGCGCCCGGTCCAGCAGCGCGGCGGCGCCCGGGGCGTCCCCGGTGCGCATCCGGACCAGGGCGAGGGCCGCCTGGGTGTACGGAAGGCACCAGGCATCGGCCTGCTCGGCGCCCGCCACGGCCGCCTCGGCGAGCGTGCGGGCGGTGCCGAACTCCTGGAGGAGCATCCACAGTTCGGCGAGGTTGGCGCGTTCGAAGGCGGCCCCGGCCGGGTCACCCGACTGCTCGACCAGGTCGAGGGCCCGCTGCCCGGTGGCGACGGCCCGGCGCAGCTGCCCGCTCCGCCGCTCGTTCTCCCGGAGGGTCGACAGCACCTGGCCGAGCAGCGTCGGGTCCCCGTACGCCTCGGCCGGGGCCAGCGCCAGGTCGGCCGCCTCGCGGGCCTCGTCCAGCCGGCCGCTCAGGCCCAGGATGCTGGCCCGCAGCGAGTGTGCCCGGGCCAGCAGCCCGTGCCCGGCCCGGCCGGCCACCCGCTGACCGGCGGCCACCGCCTGCCGGGCGGCCGGGTGGGCGTCCTCGTACCGGCCCTGGATGCGGCACAGCACGGCCTGGGCCAGGTAGTGGCTCGCGGCCGGCTCCGGCGCGGTGCCGGGGGTGACCGGGTGCGCGGCCAGCACCTGCCGGCCGGCGTCGGGCAGGCCGGTGCGCCCGAGGGTGTCGGCGAGCCAGGCCGCCGCCAGCACGATGTCCTCGTGGTCGCCGCGCCGGACGAACTCGTCCAGCGCGAGCCGCAGCACTTCGGCGGCCTGGGCGAAGTTCCCCATGCGGCGCAGCACCTGGCTGTGGGCGAGGCGAGCGCGGGCGGCGTCCACGTCGAGCCGGGCGACCAGGTCGCGGTAGTAGCGGTCGGCGGTGTCGTTGGCGAAGAGAGCGGCGGCCCGGGCGGCGGCCCGGCGCAGGTATTCGGCGGCGCGCGGGTCGTCGGCGCGGGTGAAGTGCGAGGCCAGGGTGTCCACGGCGTCGGGGCGGCGGCGGAGCACGGCCTGCGCGAAGGCGCCGTGCAGCTGCCTGCGGCGGACCGCGGACAGCTTCTCGTAGCAGGTGAGCCGCACCAGGGGGTGGCGGAAGGTGAGACCCGCCTCGTGCCGGCCTCCGACCAGGATGTCCCGTTCCTCGACGAGGGAGGCGCCCATGGCCCGCTCCAGCGCGTCGGTCGCGGCGCCCCCGGTGACGGCGGGGTGGAGTCCGTGGGCGGCGACGTCGAGCAGCTCCGACAACGATGTCTCGGGTCCGGCCGCGGAGAGCGCCTCGACGATCCTCCGGGCGTCGCGGTCGAGCCGCGCCAGCCGGTCCGCGACGAGCTGCCGGACGCCGTCCGGGGCCACGGTCCCGGCACCGTCGGCCAGGCCGTGGGCCAGCTCGACGGCGAACAGCGGGTTGCCGAGGGACAGTTCCCAGATCCGGTCCGGGGCGCCGGCGGCGGGGGCGGCGGTCGGCCCGACCGTGTCGCGTACGACGGCGAGGCACGCCTCCTGGTCCAGGCGCGGGACGTCCTCGCGGACGGCGAGGCCCTGGCGGGTCAGGGAGGACAGGCCGGCACCGCGCGGGTCTCCGTCCGGGATCTCCTCCTCGCGGTACGTCACGAGGAACCGCCAGCCGTCGGTTCGCGCCGCCCGCCGGGCCAGGTGGCTCAGCAGCTGGAAGGAGCCCAGGTCAGCGGCGTGCAGGTCGTCCAGCACGATCAGCACCGGCTGGACGGAGGCCAGCTCGCCGAGCAGGCCGGCCGTGGCGCGGAAGAGCCGGTCGCGCTCCTCCTCGGGACTGCGCTCGGAGTCGGCGCGGACCCGGCCGAGCGCCGGCAGGAAAGCGGCCAGTTCGGGGTACTCGCCGCCGACGCGGGCGCGTTCCGCCTCGTCGCGTTCGGCCAGCCAGCCGTCCAGGGCCTCGGCGAAGGCGCCGTACGGGGTGTGCCCCTCCGCGTCGTGTCCGCCGCCCCACAGGACGGCGGTGCCGGACGCGGCGGCCTGCCGGGCCACCTCGCCGACCAGCCGGGTCTTGCCGACGCCCGCTTCGCCGGTGAGCACGTTGACGACGGCACGCCCGTCCGTGGCGAGCAGCCGCCCGAGCACGGCCTCGCGCCCGCGCAGCGGGGTGGCGGCGGGCACGCGGAGCGAGGCGGGCAGGGAGGGCGCGGCGGGCGGTCCGGCGGGCTCCGCCGCGAGCGCGGCGCGGTGCAGGCGCTCGGTCTCCGGGCCCGGCCGTACGCCCAGCTCGGCGTCGAGGGCCGCCCGGCAGACGTGGTACTGACGCACCGCGCGGCGGCGCAGGCCGAGCCGGGTGAACGCGCCGATGAGGACCTGGTGCGCCATCTCCTCGGCCGGGTTCGCCGCGACGACCTGTTCCGCGACGGCGGCGGCCTCCCCGGGAGCGCCCGCCTCCAGGTGGGCCGAGGCGAGCCCCAGGAGCAGCTTCTCCTTGAGCCCGGCGAGTTCGGAGCGCCGGCCCTCGGCCCAGTCGGCGTAGCGGTCGTCGGGGAGCAGTTCGCCGGAGAACAGCTCCAGGGCCCGGGTCAGGGCGTCCGCGTCACCGGTGGCGAGGGCGGCGCGCGCGGCGTCCTGGGCGTGGTCCACGTCGACCCGGACGGTGCGGGGGTCGAGGCAGAGCAGGGGCCCGTCCGAGACGAGGTAGGAGGACGCGGCGCGGGAGGCGAGTTCGGGCTCCAGGGCGCGGCGTGCGGCGTGGAGGGCGACGCGCAGACTGCCCTGGGCGGCCTGGGGGTCCGCGTCGGGCCAGCAGACGTCCATGACCTGCTCGCGGTGGAGCCGGTGTCCGGGGACGACGGCGAGCAGCTTCACCAGCGACTGGGCGGTCAGTCTCGGCCACCGGGCGGCGGGTTCGGGGCCGCCGTCGCGAGTGACCCGGAATCCCCCGAGGAGGCGTATGCGGAGCAGTGGTGCTGTCGGGCCGGTGCCCGCTGTCTGGCGCGCGTTCATGAGGGCGCCACTTTATCCGGGGACGCACAGGACCCTCCGGGCGGTGCCCGGAGGGTCCTGTGGTTTACGCGGTGGGACCGGATTCAGGAGAGTTTGTACGTCACCGTCTTGGGCGTCCCGTCGCTCTGGATGAGGTAGCGGCCGCCGACGAGTTCGGCGGACTGGTCCGCGCCCCGCTCGTCGAAGTTGAGCGTGACGACCTCGTCCACGCCGTCACCGTCGAAGTCGGCGGCGAGGTAGTTGCGGGCGGAGAAGGAGCCGGAGCCGTCCGTCCGCCCGAGCGCGGCCGGGTACGGGTGCTCACCGTCGAGGAGGCTCGGGTCCCAGAGGTAGGCACCGCCCTGGACACCGGTGACGACCACCTTCTGACCGCCGGGGGCGGTCAGCCATCCCCCGGAACGCGAGTCCGGCGTCAGGAACAGCGTGTGGTCGTCGCCGCCCGGCAGGAACGACCGGACGGTCGCGGCGCCGGCCTGCATCAGGGTGCCGTCACCGTCGAAGTAGTTGCCGTGCGTCCACAGCCCGCCCATGTAGGTGCGGTGCAGCATCTCGCCGGTACGGCCGTCGCGGATCTCCATGACGTTGTACGGAAGCAGCGCGTCCGCGCCGCTGGCGCCCAGCGGCGCCCACGCGATCCAGGTGTAGACGACGGCGTGGCCGTCGGCGTAGGGGATCTCGGGCGAGGCGTACACCGCGTGGTCGAGAAGGCCGCCGCGCAGCTTGCCGTCCTGCGCGCTGGAGGGGGCCTTCGGCTCGATGGACCAGCCCGCCGCCCCGGTCTTCGCGTCGAGCTGCACGGCCCGCATGACAGGGGCGTCGAGCTGGATGGCGTCGGCGCTGACGTACTGCGCGTACACCTTGCCGTCGCCCGTCGACGGGTCGGAGAAGCGGACGTCACCGGCGCTCTCGGGCGCGGAGTACGTCCAGAGCGCCTTGCCGTTGCCCCGGTAGGCGCGCAGCGCGTCGGTCGGGACGAGGACGTCGGCCTTCTTGTCACCGTTGACGTCGGCGAGCACGACGGACCGGACGTACTGACCGCCTCCGTCGATCGTCGTCAGGACCTTGCCGGTCCGCGAGTCGAGCACGACGACGGCGCTGTCCGCGGCGACGACGATCTCCGGCTGCTTGTCCCCGGTCACGTCCGCGGTCTCGATGCGGTGCACCGAACCGGGGAGAGTGGCCTGCCACAGCTTCTTCGGCTTGCCGTTCAGCAGCGAGGTGCCGGAGTAGGCCCAGACGGCGTGTGCGTTGCCGCCGCCGACGAAGTCGGCCTTCTCATCGCCGTCGACGTCGACGCTCCGCGCGTACGCCATGTCGGCCTGGAGCGGCGTGAACCGCTGCTCGGCACCGTCCTTGAAGTCGTACGTGCGGACGTTCTGGTCCCCGTCGACGACGCGGATGTGGCGGCCGCTCTTGTCCTTGAAGACGTCCTGGAAGGTGGGGGACGCGGTGGCGCCCTTCGTCTGCCAGCGCACCTTGCCCTTGCCGGAGAAGACCGTCAGGGAGGCGTAGCGCCCGCTCACGTTGGCGGCCGTGCCGATCCCGGTGTCATCCTGGGCGGCGGCGACCAGCTTCTTGTTGACGACGTCGAGCCGCCAGGTGCTCGGGCCGTCCTGGTAGTTGCCGGCACCGCGCTTGGTGGTGTGCTGCCAGAGCGCGGTCTCCGGGTCCGAACCGTCCAGGACGCGGACGGTGGCGGCTCCCACGAACAGCTCGGGTGTCAGGGAAGACTCGCTGACGGCATACTCGGGCTTCTTGTTCCCGGTCAGGTCACCGACCGCGAAGGCGGTGGGGAGCACGTTGACGCGGCTGTCCAGGGTGGTTCGGCGGCCGTCGCCGAGGTCGTAGGCGACGACCTCGTAACGGACCTCGTCGTTGGGGTCGGACTGCTCCACGGCGACGAGCCGGCCGCGCTCGGCGTCCACGCGCAGCTGCCGGCTGTAGAGCGCGCTGTCCTGCTGCCAGACGACCGAACCGTCGTCGGTGTCGAGTACGAGGGTGCGGCCGCGCGCGGTGGTGATCTCCGTCTTCCGCAGGTCCCAGGAGACGGCGACCCTGCCGTCGCCGAGGTCCTGCAGAGCGCCCCAGGTGGCGGGCTGGATCTCCTCGGTGTCGTACGTCCAGGTACTGGACTCGGTGAGCTTGCCGTCGGCGTACGAGAAGCGCGTGCCGGTCAGCCGCGCCGTCTCGGACGTCGAGGAACTGCCGTTCATGCGCGGGGCGTCGCCGACGAGCAGGGCGCCGTCGACGACCTGGACCATGGTCGCGTAGGAGTAGAACTTCGACCAGAGGGTGCTCCCCGTCCTGCCGTCGAGGACGGTGACGATCGTGCCCGAGGTCATCTTCGTGCCCGGGATGGTCACGCCGGTGGGCGGGTTCTCGCCCACGCTGGCCGAGAAGACGACATCCGGCACACCGTCACCGGACAGGTCACCGGAGCCGTAGCCCTGGTCGGACGCCGGGGTGAAGGGGCTGACGGCGTTGTAGCCCATCTGGACGAGCGGCGGGTACAGCTCCCTGTCCCACACCCGGAGCGGCTTGACGCCCCAGTCGGCGTACAGGGACGTGGCGGTATGGGACCACTGCTCGGTGCCGTCGGCGGCGGAGCGCGCGACGTGGCCGAGGCTGTGCAGGGTGAAGTAGTCACCCTTCTTGCTGTCAGCGGGCATCGTGGCGGCGAAGCCCTTCACGCCCTCGACGGACGAGGTGGACGTCATGGTGACGTTGGCGGCGGCGTCGGTGGTGGCGTCCTGGGGAGCGGCGCTCCCGGCGGTGGCGTCCGGGTGGGAGCCGCCGGCGGTGCCGGTGACCTTCGCCGGGTCGCTCGTGTCGATGCCGGCCGTGCCGTCCCCGTAGAGGTCGGCCTGGAGGCGGTCCGTCAGTTTCTTGGCCTGGGCGCTGGTGAGGCGCATGCCGTGGGTGCCGTCACCGCTGTCGGCGGCGAGGGCGTGCGGGGCGGCGGTCAGGGCCAGGCCGGCCGCGACCAGTCCGGAGGCGAGCCGCAGGGCGCGCCGCGAGGTGTGGGCTCTCATCACTTGTCTTCCTGCGCGATGTGGACGGCCGAACCGGCGCTCAGGACCGGCTGGTCGAAGGAGTACTGCAGGGCGTCGTCGCCGGTCTGGTTCTCGATGCCCACCGTGGCGCCCGCGCCGCGGTCGGCGACGGACTTGTACTGGAGGGTGACCGAGCCGGTGGCCTCGTCGAAGACGGCCTCGAAGGTGGCGCGGTCTCCGGAGCCGTCGGCGTAGGCGGCGTTGTTCCAGACGACGGCGAAGGAGCGGTTGCCCTTAGAGCCCTTGACCGCGGTCTGCACGCTGGACTTCTTGTCGAGGAGCAGGTCGTCCCAGAGGGCGGCGACGGTGCCGTTGGGCCGGGCGGCCGAGGGGAGCGCGACGTTGGCGTAGTCACCGATGCGCGGCTCAAGGAAGTTGATCAGACCGTTGGTCGAGACGGAGGCGCTGGTGTAGGAGACGCCGTACAGCTCGACCGGGAAGGGCAGCGAGACCGTCTTGGCGTCCTCGTCACCGGTGAGCGCCACCTTGGTGGAGCCCTTGATCCAGGAGTACGTCGCCGGGGCGCAGGTGTTGCCGTAGGCGTCGGTGCGGTTCGGGAGCTTCACGTTCGCCGTCCGGTCGCCGTCGACGGTCAGGGCGCCGCGCGAGACGCCGTTGCACAGGATCGGGGCGGCGGGCGTCACGGTGAGGGTGTAGCTGCCCTCGGAGACGGCCGGCAGGGTGTACGTGCCGTCGGTGGCGGTGGTGACCGCGGGCACCGGAGAGCCGGAGACCTGGACGGTGGCCTTGGCGAGCGGGCGGCCCTGGACGTCGAGGACCTTGCCGGAGACCTGGTGGGAGGAGACCGCGGCGAGTGCGAAGTCCTTACCGAGGTCCTGGCCGGTGGTGACCGTGAGATCGGAGACCGTGGCCGGGGCGAAGCCGTAGCCGCTCAGCTTGAAGGAGTACGTGCCCGGCGCGAGCGTGAACCGGTAGGTGCCGTCGGCGTGGGTGCTGACCGCACGGGTGCCGGTGGCGCCGGTGGCCTCGATGGTGATGCCGGACAGGGCGGCGCCGGTGGTCTTGTCGGTGACCTTGCCGGTCATCGTCGCGGCGGTGTGCGGGGCCTTGTCGATGGAGGCGAAGATGTCGAGCTTGCCCTCGCCCCAGACGTTGTTCATGTCGGCGGTGCCGCCGCAGTGGGTGTCGTCCACGTCGATCGCACCGTCGTTGAGCAGGGCGCGGGTGGCGTCGATGTCACCGATGAGCGAGGGAGCGGCGGACCACAGCAGGGCCACCGAACCGGCGAGGTGCGGGGTCGCCATCGACGTACCGGAGATCGTGTTGTACGCGTTGCCCGGCCAGGTGGAGCGGACGTCGACGCCCGGCGCGGAGATGTTCGGCTTGGCCGAGCCGTCGATCGGCGAGGGGCCGAAGCCCGAGAAGTCGGCGATCTTGCCGTTCACGTCGTAGGCGCCGACGCCGTAGGACTCGGCCTGCGAACCCGGCGGGTGGGTCGTCGAGCAGGTGGCCCCGTCACCGTCGTTGCCGGCCGCGAAGGCCTCGAAGATCCCCGCGGAGTTCCAGGCGTTCAGGATGTCCGTGTAGAAGGTGCCGTCGTCACCGCCCCACGAGTTGTTGACGATGTTCGGCGCGAGGTCCGGGCGCGGGTTCTGCCCGTTCGCGTCCGTCGGCGCCAGAATCCACTGACCGGCCTTGAGCAGATCGCTGTCCTGGCACAGGTCCGTCTCACAGCCCTTGGCCGCGATCCACTTGGCGTTCGGGGCGACGCCGACGCCGTTCTCGCCGACCATGGTGCCCATCGTGTGGGTGCCGTGGCCGTTGTTGTCGCAGGGTGCGTCGGTCGAGCACTGGCCGGTGGCGTCGTACCAGTTGTAGTCGTGGGTGAACGAGCCGTCGCCGTTGTTGCCCCGGTAGTTGTCGACCAGGTCCGGGTGGTCGAACTGGACGCCCGAATCGACGTTGGCGATGACGATGCCTTCGCCGCGGTCCTCGTACTCGTCCCAGACCCGGTCGGCCTTGATGTCCTTGACACCCCACTCGGGGGTGCCCTCCTCCGCCGCCCGGGCCTTCGCGGCGGCCTTCACGGCGGCCTTCGTCCGGGCCTCGGTGGGCGCCTTCTCGATGTCGTCGAGCTTGTACTGCCGCTCCTTGACGATCCGCTCGACGTCCGGGCGCTTCGCGAGCTGCTCGATCAGGTCCTGGTCCCCCGTGACCTTGACCGCGTTGGCGATCCAGAAGTCCTGGTGGCCGACCTTCTTCTTGTCGAAGAAGGCGGTGAGGGACCGCTGGCTCTGGTGGGCCTTGGTCTTCAGCTCGTTGAACGCCGACGTGGCGCGGGCGGCGTGCCCGTGCTTGCGCTTGGCGGGGGTGAGGTCGGCCTTGTCCTTGAGGACGACGAAGAACGAGCTCTCGCCGCCCTTGTCCACGGCCTTCATCAGGGCGGAGTCGACCGGGGCGGTCGGGCCGGTGGCCGCGGCGGCGGACGGGGCGCCGGTCAACAGGCCCGTGATGGTGAGCGCTGCTGCCGCCCATGCGGCGGCTCTCCGCCGGGGCGATCGGGACAGGTGCATCGGGATGCTCCTCCAGGGACGGTACGGGGGAGTCCGCACGCTAGGAGGACGGCGTTACTCGGGCATTACAAGCCCGCCCCGGCCGACGTTTTCGCTGGTCATGCCGGTTCGGGGGACTTCACGGCAAAGGTCGCGGGCGGGCCGCGTCAGACGGCGGCGACCCCGTTCGTTACGCCCCCGCTCGCGTGAACCCGTCGATGAACGTCGGGATCGCGCCGTGTCCGCCGTTCCTGCCGGCGGTGGCGGAGTTCCCGGCGGCCGGCGCCGCCCGGTCAGCGGCGGCGGCCGGGCTCCCCCGACTCGCGCAGCCTTCGCCACACCGCCTTCGCCGCGTGGTGTCCGGACATGCCGTGCACCCCGGGGCCGGGCGGGGTCGCGGAGGAGCAGAGGAAGACCGCCGGGTGCGCGGTGGCGTACGGGACGCGGGCGAGCTTGGGGCGGATGACGGTCTGGAGGCCGGTGAACGCGCCGCAGGCGATGTCCCCGTCCACGTAGTTCGCGTTGCGCTGCGCGATGCCGGGCGGGCCGGCGACCGCGCGGGCGAGGACCAGATCGCGGAAGCCGGGGGCGAACCGCTCCAGCTGGCGTTCGATGACCTCGGTCGCGTCGCCCTGCCAGCCGGCCGGGACGTGCCCGTACACCCAGAAGACGTGCTTGCCGTCGGGGGCGCGGGACGGGTCGACCAGGCTGGGCTGCGCGGTGATCAGGAAGGGGACGCGCGGGTCCCGGCCGCCCACCGCCCGGCGCAGCGCGTCGTCGATCTCGCCGGCGGTGGGGCCGATGTGCACGGTGCCGGCCCGGCGGGGCTCGTCGGCGGTCCACGGCACGGGACCCGACAGCGCGTAGTCGATCTTGAAGCAGGAGGCGCCGTAGTGGTACGCCCGGTAGGCACGGCCGAGTCCGGCGATCCGGGCGAGCGCGGCCGGCGAGGTGTCGAAGACGTAGGCGCGGGCGGGCGGCAGTTCGTCCAGGCGCTTGACCTCCGTACCGGTGGTGATCGTGCCGCCCAGCTCCCGGAGGTACGAGGCGAGGGCGTCGGAGATGGCCTGGGAGCCGCCGCGCGGCACGGGCCAGCCCCGCTCGTGCGCGGCGAGCGCGAAAAGGAGGGCGACGCCGCCGGTGGCGAGGCCGTTCGTGGGCGCGATGGCGTGCGCGGCGAGGCCGGCGAGCAGGCCGCGGGCCTTCTCGTCCCGGAAGCGGCGGGAGAGCAGGGCGACGGGCTGGACGGCGTCGAGCCCGAAGCGCGCCCAGCGGTACGGGTCGCGGGGCAGCCCGTCCCAGGGGGTGCGCAGGAAGTCCTGGGCGAGGGTGTCCCAGTGGCCGAGGTACGGGGCGAGCAGCCGGCGGTAGGCGCCCGCGTCCCCGGGGCCGAGCGACATCGCGGTCTCCCCCACCGAGCCGGCGAGCACGGCGGCGGTGCCGTCGGGGAAGGGGTGGGCGAGCGCGAGGGCGGGCTGGACCCATTCCAGGCCGTGCCGGTCGAGGGGCATCGCGTCGAAGGCCGGGGAGCCTATGGCCAGGGGGTGCACCGCCGAGCAGGGGTCGTGCCGGAAGCCGGGGAGCGTCAGCTCCTCCGTACGCGCCCCGCCGCCGACCGCGGTCCCGGCCTCGAAGACCTGGACGGCGAAGCCCCGGCGGGCCAGTTCGACTGCGGCGGTCAGTCCGTTGGGGCCGGCGCCCACCACGACCGCATCGAGCATCGACGGCACCTTCGGACTCCTTTGTCAGCCGACGGTCGGAGCACCCAGGATATTCGCAGGCACCGACAGCCGGGGGGCGGGTAGTGTCCTGGCCCGATGACATCGGAGAACCTCGCGAGCCCCGCCGGCTCCGCCATGACCGCCCGGGTCGCCGAGATGGCCGCCCGGCTCACCCGCGTACCCGGCATCCGGGCCGTCATGCTCGGCGGCAGCCGCGCCCGGGGCACCCACCGCCCGGACTCGGACTGGGACCTGGGCGTGTACTACCGCGGTACGCCGGACACCGCCGCCCTGTCCGCACTGGCCTCCGCGTTCCAGGGCTCCCCGGTCGAGGTGACCGGCCCCGGCGGCTGGGGACCGTGGGTCGACGCCGGCGGCTGGCTGCGGGTGGACGGCGCGCAGGTCGACTGGATTCTGCGCGACCTGGACCGGGTCGAGGCGGTCTGGGCCGACTGCCGCGAAGGCCGCTACGAGGTGGGAATCCAGCCGGGACATCCGCTGGGCTTCTGGTCGCCCGCCTACCCGGGGGAGGTCGCCCTCGGGCGCATACTGTCCGACCCCGGCGGAGAGTTGGCGGTGCTGAAGCGGGAGACCGCGGTCTACCCGGAGCCGCTGCGCGAGGCGCTGGCCGGCGCGGCCTGGGAGGCGGAGTTCTCCGTCCAGGGCGCCCGCAAGTCGGCCCCGGCGGGCGACCGGCTGCATGTCTCCCTCTGCCTCTCCCGGGCCTTCGGCATCCTCGCCCAGGCGCTCCACGCCCACCACCGCACGTGGTGCCTCAACGAGAAGGGCGCCATCGCGGCGACCGCCGCCCTGCCCGGGACCCCGGCGGGATTCGCGGACCGGGTGGACGCGGCGCTGCGGGGCCTGGACGCGGCGGCGGTGGAGACGGCCGCGGAGCTGGTACGCGAGGTGCGCGCGGTGCTGGCGTCATGACCGGGGGCCGCGCGGGCCCCCGGACTTCCGCGCATGATCGCCGGACCGCAGCGCGTGGTGTTCGACCGCCCCGAGGCCCGCAGCGCCTCGCCGCGCGACCGGGGAGCTACTGGGCCTCTGACCGGCCGGCGCGCAGCGCCTCCAGGACGCGGTCGGCGGTGCCGTGGTCGCGGGCGGCGGTGAAGGGCAGGGTGTTGCCGCCGGCGATGCGGAACGGGGCGCCGGACAGCGTGGCCTCGGCGCCGCCCGCCTCGGCGACCAGGAGGAGCCCCGCCGCGTGGTCCCAGGCGTACTCCCAGCTGAACGCTATGGCGTCGAGCTCTCCCCGGGCCACGGCGAGGTATTCGAGGCCCGCCGAGCCGCAGGGGCGGGCGGCGAAGCCCTCGGCGCGCAGGCCGAGCAGGGCGGCCTTCTGCGCGTCGGTGGTGTAGTCGGGGTGCGACATCGCCACGCGCAGCACGGCGTCCGGTGCGGGCGAGCCGGAACGTATCGGGGTGCCGTCGAGCCGCGCGCCCCGGCCGCGTACGGCGACGGCCATCTCGTCCGGGACGGGGGCGTACGTCCAGGAGGCCAGCAGCTCGCCCCGGTGGGCGAGGGCGACCAGGGTGCAGAAGCCGGGTTCGCCGCGGACGAACTGACGGGTGCCGTCGACCGGGTCCACGATCCATACGGGCGCGTCGCCGCCCAGTGCCTCGTACACCTTCGGGTCGGCGTGGACGGCCTCCTCGCCCACGACGACCGAGCCGGGCAGGAGCCGGCCGAGGGAGGCGGTGAGGTGTTCCTCGGCCCGCCGGTCCGCGACGGTGACGAGGTCGTGCGGGCCGTTCTTCTCGACCACCTCGTCGGCG
Source organism: Streptomyces sp. NPDC057249 (assembly GCF_042669245.1). Lineage (NCBI taxonomy): Bacteria > Bacillati > Actinomycetota > Actinomycetes > Kitasatosporales > Streptomycetaceae > Streptomyces > Streptomyces sp. NPDC057249. The sequence continues at coordinate 17,263 of NZ_JBHUXS010000025.1, forward strand.
GCGAGCTGCCGGAAGCGGGGCATGATCTCGGCGGCGGCCGCTGCGCGGACCGCCGCCTCGATGTCGGACAGGTCACCGGCGAGGAAGGCATCGATCATGCCCCCAGCCAATCATGGGCCGCCGGGGCGCCGGCGGGCCGGGCCGGTCAGCCGTTGACCGTCCACTTCTGGTTGGCCGTTCCCGCGCAGGTCCAGATCTGCAGCGGGGTGCCGTTGGCCGAGTTGTTGCCCGTGACGTCCAGGCACTTGTTCGCCTGGGGGTTCACGATGTCGCGGGCTCCGCTGACCGCCCACTTCTGGGCGGCCGTTCCGTTGCAGTCCCAGAGCTGGACCTTGGTGCCGTCCGCCGTGCCGCCGGAGGCCACGTCGAGGCACTTGCCGAGGGCCCGGATCGTGCCGTCGGCGCCCACGGTCCACTTCTGCGCGTTGGTGCCGTTGCAGTCGTAGAGCTGGACCGGGGTGCCGTTCGCGGTGCCGGCGGCGGCGACGTCCACGCACTTGCCGGCGAGCCCGGTGATCCGGCCGCCCGTGCCGGTCTGGCTGTCGCTGGTGGTGACGCGGACGTGGTCGACCACGAGCTGGTTGGGGAAGGCGGTGCTGCCGTCCGGGTCGCCGGGCCAGTAGCCGCCGACCGCCAGGTTGAGGATGAGGAAGAAGGGCTTGTTGAAGACCCAGGCGTTGCCGTTGGTGTCGGCGGGGGTGCGGTGCTGGTAGACGTTTCCGTCGACCGACCAGGTGATGGAGTCGGGGGCCCAGTCGACGGCGAAGGTGTGGAAGGCGTCCGCGAACGCCTGGCCGTTCGGCAGGGTGTAGCCCGCGCCGATGCCGCCGGAACCGGAGTAGCCGGGGCCGTGAAGGGTGCCGTGCACGGTGGAGGGCTCGAAGCCGACGTTCTCCATGATGTCGATCTCACCCGAGTTGGGCCAGCCGACCTGTCCGAGGTCGTTGCCGAGCATCCAGAAGGCGGGCCACATGCCCTGGCCGCGCGGGATCTTCATGCGCGCCTCGACGTGCCCGTACGCCTGGGTGAACTTGCCGGAGGTGTTCAGCCGCGCCGAGGTGTACTGGCAGGTGCCGTACCAGCACTGGTAGTTGGCGGGATTCTCCTTGCGGGCGGTGATGACCAGATGGCCCTGGCCGTCCAGCGCCGCATTCTTGTTGCCCGAGGTGTAGTACTGCCGCTCGTGGTTGTTGACGTTGTCGCCGGTCTCGATCTGCCACTTGCTGCCGTCCACGGCGGAACCGGCCGCGCCGTCGAACTCGTCGGAGAACGTCGTCGTGGCGGTCGCCGCGGCCTGCGACATCGGCGCGGCGTCCGCCGGGGCGGGGCCTCCGGCGCCGGCCAGACCCGCGGTGGCCAGGGCGAGAGCGAGTGCCGGGAGTACGGAGCGCAGCAGGCGCCGCGAAAGGCGTGGGGAGTCCATGACTCTCCCTTCCGGTGCAGGGGGGAGGGAAGGGGAACCCTGCCGCGCACATGTAAGTCATGCGCATGACAGGTCGAGCAAGCACGGTGGAGCGGACGCTGTGGAACGGGCACGGGTCACTTGGTTCGCTACGTGATTTAAGAAGTGAAGAAAGGCGGTGTCAAGAGTTTGGTACGGACCACAGGAGTCGAAGTGACGGCGAGCCGCCCGCGCGCACTCCGGTCCGCCGGACTATTCCGTGCGACGGTGGCGTTGTCACCGGCCGGAACCCGTACGAGGCGGACGAGCCGGGCGGAAGTGGAGGCAGGGCTGTGCACGGTGAGTACAAGATTCCCGGCGGCAAGCTGGTCGTGGTGGACCTGGAGGTCGAGGGCGGCGCCCTGCGCGACGTCCGGGTGGCCGGTGACTTCTTCCTGGAGCCGGACGAGGCGATCCTCGCGATCGACGCGGCCCTGGAGGGCGCCCCGGCGACCACCGACACAGTGGCCCTCGCCGCCCGGATCGACGCGGCGCTGCCGGAGTCGACGGTGATGCTCGGCCTCACCTCGGAGGGGGTCGCCGTCGCCGTGCGCCGGGCGCTGGCGCAGGCCACGGAGTGGAGCGACTACGACTGGCAGCTCATCCACGACGCCCCGCAGTCCCCGGCGCTGCACATGGCCCTGGACGAGGTCATCACGGCGGAGGTCGCCGCGGGCAGGCGCCCGCCGACGCTGCGGGTGTGGGAGTGGGACGCGCCCGCGGTGATCATCGGCAGCTTCCAGTCGCTGCGCAACGAGGTGGACGCCGAGGGCGTCGAGCGCCACGGCGTCACCGTCGTCCGGCGGATCTCCGGCGGCGGCGCGATGTTCGCGGAGCCGAGCAGCACCATCACGTACTCGCTCGCCGTGCCCCAGTCGCTGGTCTCCGGGCTCTCCTTCGCGGACAGTTACGCCTATCTGGACGACTGGGTGCTCGAAGCCCTCGGGGACATGGGCATCAAGGCGTGGTACCAGCCGCTCAACGACATCGCCACCGAGGTCGGCAAGATCGCCGGTGCCGCGCAGAAGCGGGTGGTCGGCCCGGACGGCGGCCCGGGCGCGGTGCTGCACCACGTGACCATGTCGTACGACATCGACGCCGACAAGATGCTGGAGGTGCTGCGCATCGGCAAGGAGAAGATGTCGGACAAGGGCACGAAGAGCGCCAAGAAGCGCGTGGACCCGCTCCGCCGGCAGACCGGCCTGCCGCGCCAGGCCGTCATCGAGCGGATGATCGAGTCCTTCCGCAACCGGCACGGGCTGACCCGGGGCGAAGTGACCCCGGAGGAGCTGGCCCGGGCGGAGGAGCTGGTCCGTACGAAGTTCGCGAACGACGAGTGGACCGCCCGGGTGCCCTAACCGAGGGGCGGCGGCCGGTGGTCCTGCCAGCGCAGCTCCGCCTCCAGCTGGGCCGCCAGCGAGACGAGCCGCTCCTCGCCGCGGGACGGTCCGAGGAGCTGGGCGCCGACCGGGAGGCCGTCCCGTGTGAAGCCCGCCGGGACGTTGACACCGGGCCAGCCGAGCACGTTCCACGGCCAGGCGTACGGGCACGCCTCGGTCATCGCCACATCGGTGCGCCAGGCGCTCAGCCCGTCGAACCGGCCGATCCTGGGCGGCGGCATCGCGGTCGTCGGGGTCAGCAGCACATCGAAACCGGCGCCCCCGCGTCCGAGGTGGAACAGCGCCCCGATCCGCCGGTGCTGGTGCACCTCGCGCGCCCGGGCCGCCCGCACCACCCTGCCGCCCAGCCGGGTGCCGGTGCGCAGGGCGCTGCGGGTGCGCGCGTCCAGGAGCGCCGGTTCGGGGTGCAGGGCGGCGAGTTCGGCGATGCCCGCCGTGGCGCGGGGCACGAAGCCGAGGCCGATGAGCCCGTAGCGCGGCCGGGCCTCCTCCACGTGGTGGCCGAGCCGGGCCAGCGCCTCCGCGATCGCGGTGACCGCGCGGCGCACCTCCGGGTGGGGTGCCGAGCCGGTGAGGGTGAGCGGGGGCCGCCAGGCGAGCGCGATGCGCAGCCGGCCCGGGTCGCGGCGGGCGGCGGCCGAGGCGTCGACCGGCGGCGGGCGGTGCGGGTCCTCGGGGTGCGGCCCGGCTACGGCGTCGAGGAGGAGGGCGGCGTCCTCGACGGTCCTGGCCAGCGGTCCGTTGACGGTGAGGCCCTGGAACGCGTCGCTGTGCGGGTGCACCGAGATCCGGCCGCGCTGCGGTTTGATGCCGACCAAGTGGGTCCAGGCGGCGGGGATGCGGACGGAGCCGGCGCCGTCCGAGCCGAGGGCGGCGGGCACCAGGCCGGCGGCGACGGCGGCGGCCGAACCACCCGACGAGCCGCCCGGGGTGTGGCCGGGGTGCCAGGGGTTGCGGGTGGCGCCGAACGCGGCGCCCTCGGTGAACGGCCACTGGCCCAGCTCGCAGGAGTTGGTCTTGCCGACGATCACCGCCCCGGCCGCGCGCAGCCTGCGGACGGCCTCGCTGTCGGCGGTCGCGGCGGCCCGCTCCCCGGCGCAGCCGAAGTACGTGGGCATCCCGGCGACGTCCGTGTCGTCCTTGACCGCGACGGGCACCCCGAGCAAGGGCAGCCGCTCCCCCGCCGCGAGCCTCCGGTCGGCCTCGGCGGCCTCGGTGAGCGCGGCCTCGGCGCGCAGGTGGCGGAAGGCGTTGAGGGTGCCCCGGCTCGCCTCGATCCGGTCCAGGGCGGCGGTGACGAGCGCGGCCGAGGTGGTCCGGCCGTCCGCGAGGTCCCGCACGCTGTCGGCGAGGCCGCGCGGGGCGGGGTCCGCGGTCTCCCGGTCGGGTACGGGGTCTTCGGCCGTTCGGGTGGCCGGGGCTGAGGACATGGGCGGCTCGCCTCCTCGTACCGTCAGGTGCGCGCGTACACCTGCCCGCGCGAACGGGCTTACTGGAGGGTAACGAGTGGGCGCGCCGCCCTCAACCGTTCGGCGCGACGGTCCTTACGGGCGCACGCTGATCTCGCCGATGCCGGTGCCGAGGCCGGCGCAGTGCGCGGTGGACTGGCCGGACTGGCCCGGGGCGAGGGTGACGTGCTCGCCGTCCACGTCGGGTGACCAGCCGCAGACCAGGTGGACCCAGAAGGTCTGGGTGGTGGAGCCGTTGTTCCGGCACAGCGCGTAGCCGGTGTAGTCGTCCACGGCGTGCTTGCCGGTGTCGCAGGACAGGCCGGGCGGCGTGGCGGCGGCCGGGGCGGCGACGGCGAGGCCGCCGGCCAGGGCCAGGGCCGTGGACAGGCCGGTGACGGCGGCCCGGCGCAGCGCGGTGCGGGACAGGTTCCCCAGGGTCTTCTTCATGGTGCCCTTCCGGTGGTGACCGCCCGTGACCGCCGGGGCGGCACGCGCGCGGTCGCGTTCGACTCTGGCGCGGGCGGAGGCCGGAGCCTGGCCGCCCGCGTTCTGCCTAACCCGGGAACCCCGCGAAACGTCACGCTGTGTAGACGCCGTCGGCGGGTCTTGCGCCGAACGGGCGGCGTTCACTCCCCCGGCGTACGCTCGACGGGACCGGACCGCAGTCATCCGGAAGTCCCCCACGACCCTTCGCACGAGGAGGCGACGTGACCGGTTCAGCTCTCGGCACCCGCCCGGCCGCGTGGGCCGCCGCGTTCCTGATCGGCGCCGGCGGTACCGGCGTCCTGGGCGGCGTGGCCCACGCGGAGGACATCGACCATCTCACCGCCCAGCAGATCGCCGACCGCTCCCGGGACGCGCTGCTCGGCGCGGAATCGCTGCACGTGTCCACGCGGGGCGACCTGGGCAAGGGCACTCCGTCCATGTCCCTGGACCTGGCCGTGGACCGGCACGGCAACTGCAACGGCTCGGTGGACCTGGGCCGGAGCCAGGGCTCGGTGCTGATCGTCAAGCGCGGTGACGACGTGTGGCTGAAGCCGGACGCGGACTTCTGGAAGAACCAGGTTCCGAACGGCGGTTCGGCCTTCGCGGCGATCGTCGGGGACCGCTATCTGAAGGCGCCCGCCGACAGCCCCCGGCTGCGCGCCCTGACGAAGACGTGCGACCTCAACACCTTCCAGAAGCTGGTCAGCGACAACGCGAACGACGATTCGGGCACCCTCAACAAGGGCGCGAAGACCACCATCGGCGACAGGCCCGTGGTCCCGCTGACCCGGATGCGCGGCGACCTGACGCTGACGGTGGACGTGGCGGCGACGGGCAAGCCCTACCCGCTGCGGCTCTCGCTGCGCGGCGGGGACGGCACGGACGCGGTGGTGAACTTCTCGGACTTCGACGAACCGGTGCCCAGGAACACGCCGTCGCCCGCCGACTCGTACGACGTCAGCGCGCTGCTGAGCCGGACCTCCGCCCCGTCGTGACCTTCGCCATCAGCGCCACGTACACGAGGAGCGAGGCCGCGAGGCCGACCGCCCACCCGTAGTCCGCGAGCGGTTTCAGGAACGGGATGACGCCGTCCGAGGGGAACGGCCCCTCCCCGGGCTTCGAGTGGGAGCCGCCGATCGCGAGGACACCGCCGATCGCGAAGGCGGTGACGGCCCGCCAGTTCCAGCCGCCCGTGTACCAGTAGCGCCCGCCGGGCCGGTAGAGGTCGGCGAGGTCGAGCACGGTGCGGCGGACGATCCAGTAGTCGGCGATCAGGATGCCCGCGACCGTGCCGAGCAGCCCGCCGACCAGGCCGAGCCAGGTGAAGATGTACAGCTCGGGCGTCTCGGTGAGCTTCCACGGCATGATGACGACGCCGACGACTCCGGTGATCAGCGCGCCCGTGCGGAAGCTGATGAACTTCGGCGCGAGGTTCGCCAGGTCGTACGCGGGTGAGACGACGTTCGCCGCGATGTTGACGGAGATCGTCGCGACCAGGACGGTCACCAGGGCGTAGAGGAGTCCGAAGACGTTGTCGGTGTGGGCCACCAGCTCGACCGGGTCCCAGACGGCCTTGCCGTAGACGGCCTGGGAGCCGGAGGTGACGAGCACCGAGAGGAGCGCGAACAGGGTCATCGTCGTCGGCAGCCCGAGCGACTGGCCCCGGATCTGGGCCCGTTGGCCCGCCCCGAAGCGGGTGAAGTCGGGGATGTTCAGGGAGAGCGTGGCCCAGAAGGCGATCATGCCCATCAGGGACGGGAAGAAGACGGGCCAGAAGTCCTTGCCCCAGCCGAGCTCCGACGGCTGGTCGAGCAGCGGTCCGAAGCCGCCCGCCTTGACGGCGATCCACACCAGGAGCACCACCGCGCCGACGATCACGAACGGCGCGGCCCAGTTCTCGAACCGGCGCAGCGCGTCCATCCCCCGGTGGATGATGGCGAGTTCGAGCGCCCAGAAGAGGACGAAGCACAGCCAGAGCGTCCAGGGCTGCCCGCCGATCTCGGACGCCTCGGCCCAGCCGCCGAACACCTTGCCCAGCAGCGTGAAGATGCCGACGCCGCCGATCCAGGTCTGGATGCCGAACCAGGCGCAGGCGACCGCCGCCCGGATCAGGGCCGGCAGGTTGGCGCCGCGCAGCCCGAACGAGGCCCGCGCCAGCACCGGGAACGGGATGCCGTACTTGGGCCCGGCGTGGCCGGTGAGCAGCATGGGCCCGAGCACGATCAGGTTGGCGAGCGCGATGGTGAGGACGGCCTGCTTCCAGTCCATGCCGAGGGCGACGAGACCGGAGGCGAGCAGCCAGGACGGAATGTTGTGGGCCATGCCGACCCACAGGGCGGTGAAGTTGTACGTGGTCCAGACGCGCCGCGCCAGCGGGACGGGCAGCAGGTCCGCGTTGACGAAGCGGGGGTCGTCGGGGACGGCGCCGGGGGCGAGTTCGACGCGGTCGGAGCGCCCGGCCGGTATGGGCTCCGGTGAGGAGGACGGGGAGGGAGGTGCGGTCGATGTCATGGCGGCTGGACCCTTCGCTCGGGGCGGTGCCGTGCGGGGCGGGCGGGGCGCGGGGGGTTGCGTACGACCGGAGGTGCGTTCGACCGTGGGGGCGGTCAGTCGGTGAGGGCGGGGATGACGGCGGAGCCGTAGGCGTCGATGGTGGCCTCGCGGGCGTCGTGCATGTTGTACACCGCGAACTGGTCGACGCCCAGCCCCTTGAGGTGTCTCAGCTTCTCGACGTGGGCGGCGGCCGGGCCGAGCAGGCAGAAGCGGTCCACGATGGCGTCGGGGACGAACGCGGTGTCGGGGTTCCCGGCGCGCCCGTGGTGGCTGTAGTCGTAGCCCTGCCGGTCCTTGATGTACGCGGTCAGCTCGTCCGGGACCAGGCCCGAGTGTTCGCCGTACCGGGCGACGAGGTCGGCGACGTGGTTGCCGACCATCCCGCCGAACCAGCGGCACTGGTCCCGGGCGTGGGCCAGGGCCTCGGGCGAGTCGTCGTCGGTGACGTAGGCGGGGGCGGCGACGCAGATGGTGACCGAGTCCGGGTCGCGTCCGGCCCCGGCCGCCGCGTCCCGTACCGCCTTGATCATCCACTCGGTGAGGTAGGGGTCCGCGAGCTGGAGGATGAAGCCGTCGGCCTTCTGCCCGGCGAGCGCGAGGGCCTTGGGGCCGTAGGCGGCCATCCAGACGGGGAGCTTGCCGTCCTTGATCCAGGGGATGCGGACCGGGTTGCCGTCCACGTCTGCCTCGCGGCCCTCCGCCAGGTCGCGGATGACGTCGATGGCCTCGCCGAGCCGGGCCAGAGTGTTGGGGGCGCGCCCGGCGACGCGCATCGCGGAGTCGCCCCGGCCGATCCCGCACACGGTCCGGTTGCCGTACATGTCGTTGAGGGTGGCGAAGGTGGAGGCGGTGACCTCCCAGGTGCGGGTGCCCGGGTTGGTGACCATGGGGCCGACGGTGAGGCGGTCGGTGTGTTCCAGGATGGCGCTGTAGATGACGAAGGGCTCCTGCCAGAGCACCGCCGAGTCGAAGGTCCAGCCGTAGCGGAACCCGTTGCGTTCGGCGCGGCGCATCAGGCCGATCACGGCCGATGCGGGCGGGTCCGTCTGGAGGACGAGTCCGAAGTCCATTCCCGTTGCTCCTAGTTCAGGTACTGACAGGTGGCGCGCGGGGTGTACATGCCGTGGCCGGCCCGGCCGGTGTACGTGCGGTGGTCGATGACGACCTCGCCGCGCGAGAGCACGGTCTCGACCCGGCCGGTGAGCCGCTTCCCCTCGTATGCCGAGTAGTCGACGTTCATGTGGTGGGTGGCGGCGGACACGGTCTGCTCGGCGGCCGGGTCGTACACGACGATGTCCGCGTCCGCGCCGGGCGCGATCGTGCCCTTCTTCGGGTAGAGGCCGAACATCCTCGCCGGTGACGCGCAGGCGATCTCGATCCAGCGGCGGCGCGAGATGTGGCCGTCGACCACCGCCTGGTGCAGCAGGTCCATGCGGTTCTCGACACCCGGCATGCCGTTGGGGATCTTCGAGAAGTCGCCCCGCCCCATCTCCTTCTGCCCGGAGAAGCAGAAGGGGCAGTGGTCGGTGGAGACGACCTGGAGCTCGTTGTTGCGCAGCCCGCGCCACAGGACCTCCTGGTGCTCCCGGGGCCGCAGCGGCGTGGAGCAGACGTACTTGGCGCCCTCGAAGTCCGGTTCCGCGAGGTTGTCGGTGGACAGGAAGAGGTACTGCGGGCAGGTCTCACCGAAGACGGGCTGTCCCTTGTGGCGGGCCGCGGCGATCTCGGCGACGGCCTCGTCGGCGGAGACGTGCACGACGTACAGCGGCGATCCGGCGACCCGGGCGAGCTGGATCGCGCGGTGCGTGGCCTCGGCCTCCAGCGCCACCTTGCGTACGTCGCCGTGGTGGCGGGGATCGGTGCGGCCGGCGGCGAGGGCCTGCTCGACCAGGACGTCGATGGCGATGCCGTTCTCCGCGTGCATCATGATCAGGCCGCCGTTGGACTCGGCCCGCTGCATGGCGCGCAGGATCTGCCCGTCGTCGCTGTAGAAGACACCGGGGTACGCCATGAACAGCTTGAAGGACGTGATGCCCTCGCCGACGAGAAGGTCCATCTCCTTGAGCGAGGACTCGTTCACGTCCGCGAGGATCATGTGGAAGGCGTAGTCGATGGCGCAGTTGCCGTCCGCCTTGGCGTACCAGGCGTCCAGGCCCTCGCGCAGGGAGCGGCCGACGGACTGGATGGCGAAGTCCACGACGGTGGTGGTGCCGCCCCACGCCGCGGCGCGGGTGCCGGTCTCGAAGGTGTCCGCCGCGTAGGTGCCCCCGAACGGCATCTCCATGTGGGTGTGCGCGTCGACCCCGCCCGGGATGACATATCTGCCGGTGGCGTCGATGGTCCGGCCGGCGGTCCAGCCGGCCGCCTCGTCGCTGTCGTGGGCGGCGAGCGCGGCGATCCGGCCGCCGTCGACGAGGACGTCCGCGTGCATCTCGTCCGACGCGGTGACGACCAGGCCGCCGCGGATGACGGTACGGCTCATGGGTACCCCTCCTCGTTGTGCTGGTGGAGCGCGGGTGCGGGGCCGGGCCCCGCACCCGCGCGGTGTCCGGCGCTCAGCCCACCGTGCGCAGCGCGTCGGCGAGGATGTCCGCGCCCTCTTCCGCCTCCGGGATCGCGAGCGAGAGGGGCGGGGCGATGCGCAGGACGCTGGTGTTGTGGCCGCCGCCCTTGCCGATGAGCAGGCCGCCCTCGCGCGCCGCCTCCAGCACGGCCGCGGCCGCTTCCGGATCGGCCTCGTCGGTGCCGGGCTTCACGAGCTCGACGCCGATCATCAGGCCCCGGCCACGGACCTCGCGCACCCGCTGCGAGGCGGCGCCGATCGCGCGCAGCCGCTCGATGAGCAGGCCGCCGACGCGGCGGGCGTTGCCCTGGAGGTCGTGTTCCAGGAGGTACGAGAGGTTGGCGAGGCCGGCCGCCATGGTGACCGGTGAACCGCCGAACGTCGAGATGGAGTTGGCGTCCAGGCAGTTCATGACCTCGGCGCGGGCGACCACCCCGCCGATGGACATGCCGTTGCCGATGCCCTTGGCGAAGGTGAGGATGTCCGGCGGCCCGTTCTGGGCGTGGGCCTGCCACCCCCAGAAGTGTTCGCCGGAGCGCCCCCAGCCCGTCTGCACCTCGTCGGAGATCCACAGCACGCCGTGCCGGTTCAGCACCTCCCGGAACGCGCCGTACAGCCCGTCGGGCGGCGAGGTGAAGCCGCCGACGCCCTGGATGGGTTCGGCGATCAGGGCGGCGGGGGTGCGGGTGTGGCCGAGCAGGTCCTCCAGGTCCGCGACGCAGGCGGCGGTGAACTCCTCGTCGCTCAGGTGCGCGTACGGGCCCCGGGTGCGGACGCCGCCGTGCACGTACAGGGTCTGCAGCGGCGAGAGGCTGGTGGGCGACCAGGCGTTGTTGCCGGTGATGGAGACCGCGGAGAAGGACCGGCCGTGGTAGCTGTTGCGCATCGCCAGGATCTGGTTCGACCGGCGGTAGGTGGTGGCGAGGAGCAGGGCGGTGTCGTTGGCCTCGGTGCCCGAGGTGGTGAAGAAGACCCTGGCGTCGGGGATGCCGGAGAGCGAGGCGACGCGCTCGGCCAGCTCGATCATCGGGCGGTTGAGGTAGAGCGTCGAGGAGTGGATGATCCGGCCGGCCTGCTCGCTGACGGCCTTGGTGACCTCGGGCAGCGCGTGGGCGGTCATGGTGGTGAGGATGCCGCCGAAGAAGTCGAGGTAGCGGTTGCCGTCGGCGTCCCAGACGTGGCGGCCCTCGCCGTGCGTGATCTCCAGCGGGTGGCGGTAGTAGAGCGCCAGCCAGTCGGGGCTGACGGCGAGGTGGCGGTGGTGGAGGCTGCTCACGGCTCGACCAGCCCCTCGTACGCGTCGGGCCGTCGGTCCCGGTAGAACGCCCACTGCTGCCGGACCTCCTCGATGAGCCCGAAGTCCAGGTCGCGGACGAGGAGTTCCTCCTCCTTGTCACTGGCGACGTCGCCGACGAACTGGCCGCGCGGGTCGACGAAGTAGCTGGTGCCGTAGAAGTCGTTGTCGCCGTACTCCTCCTGGCCGACGCGGTTGATCGCGGCGATGAAGTACTCGTTGGCGACGGCGGACGCGGGCTGTTCCAGCTGCCACAGGTAGCCGGAGAGGCCGCGTGAGGTGGCGGACGGGTTGTACACCAACTGGGCTCCGTTGAGTCCCAGTTGCCGCCAGCCCTCGGGGAAGTGCCGGTCGTAGCAGATGTAGACGCCGACCTTGCCGACGGCGGTGTCGAAGACCGGCCAGCCGACGTTGCCGGGTTTGAAGTAGTACTTCTCCCAGAAGCCCTTGACCTGCGGGATGTGGTGCTTGCGGTACTTGCCGAGGTAGGAGCCGTCGGCGTCGATCACGGCGGCGGTGTTGTAGTAGAAGCCGGACTGCTCCAGTTCGAAGACCGGGACGACGATCACCATGCCGGTCTCGCGGGCCAGATCCCGCATCCGCCGTACGGTCGGCCCGTCCGGCACCGCCTCGGCCCAGCGGTAATGCTCGGGCTCCTGCACCTGGCAGAAGTACGGGGCGTTGAACACTTCCTGGAAGCCGATGATCTGCGCGCCTTGCCGGGCGGCCTCGCGGGCGTGCTCCTCGTGCTTGGCGATCATGGATTCGGTGTCGCCGGTCCAGGTCGCCTGGACGAGTGCGGCGCGTACGACGTGGGACATGAGCTGCTCCTTCGACGCGGCGTCAGAGAGCCTCTTCGTGCTTCTACGCCCGTAGACACGTGCGTAGGGGAGAACGTAAGCCCCGTCACACGGCGGGGCAAGACCATCGCCGTGAACCAGCTGAGTCGATCATGTTTCACACCCGTGCGGGCCAGCGCGCGGCGCGCCCGGGCGTCAGAGGGTGATGGCGATCCCCGTGTGCGGGCGCTTGCCGAGCCGGACGATCATCGCCGGGTAGTCGAGCAGCCAGTACTTCCAGGTGTACTTGCGGCCGATCGCGCGGCGCACGGCGGCCGTCTCGCGCTCGCCGAGCAGCCTGGCGGTGCCCTCGGCGCTCGGGGCGCCCTCCTCGGTCCGCCCGCGTACGTCGCAGACGGTGACGCGGACCCGGCTGTCGTTGCGCAGCCGCTTGACCTTCCAGGAGTCGGTCTTGGTCCAGACGAGCAGCTCACCGCCTTCGGCGACCGCCCAGACGGGGGTGGCGACGGGCGTGCCGTCCTTGCGGTACGTGGTCAGGCTGACGTACTCGCTGCGCGCGAAGTCCTGGAGGCTCATGAGCCCCAGACTAGGCGCGCGGGCGCAAGCGGGGCGCGAGCGCGGTCGCGTTCCGCGTTATCCGGCCAGGGGCACGGCCGCCGGTTCCGGGGCGCAGCGCAGCAGGAGTTCGTCCATGGAGAGGCCGAGCGCGCCGGCCAGGGCGGCGACGGTGAAGAACGCGGGGGTGGGGGCGCGGCCGGTCTCGATCTTCCGCAGGGTCTCGGCGGAGATGCCGGCGTGGGCGGCGATGTCGGTCATGGAGCGGGCGCCGCGCGCCTCGCGCAGCAGGAGGCCGAGCCGTTCGCCGCGCAAGCGCTCTTCGGGGGTCAGGGGGGTACGGACCATGCCGTCATTCTAATACCGCTCGGACCGGTATAGTAATTGCGGTATTGTAATTGGCATGGTGCAACTCAAGACGGACACATCCATCGAAGCCATGCGTGCGACCGGCCGCGTCGTGGCACACATGCTCACCGCCGCCCGGGAGGCCGCCGAGGTCGGCGTCTCACTGCGCGAACTGGACGAGGTGGCGCGCGGGGTGCTGCGCGAGGCTGGCGCCGGCTCGCCCTTCCTGGGCTACCGGCCGCACTTCGCCCCGGTCCCCTTCCCCGCGGTCATCTGCGCGTCGGTCAACGACGCGATCGTGCACGGCATCCCGACGGACTACCGGCTGCGCGACGGCGACCTGGTCAGCATCGACGCGGGCGCCACGCTGGACGGCTGGGCCGGCGACTCCGCGATCAGCTTCACCGTGGGCCGCGCCCGCCCCGCCGACACCCGGCTCGTGGACACCGCGTACAAGGCCCTGGCGGCGGGCATCGCGGCCGCCACCGTGGGCAACCGGATCGGTGACATCGCGCACGCCATCGGCACGGTCTGCCGCACCGCCGGCTACGGCATCCCCGAGGGCTTCGGCGGGCACGGCGTGGGCCGCGAGATGCACGAGGACCCGGGGGTGCCCAACGAGGGCCGGCCGGGGCGCGGGATGCCGTTGCGGCACGGCATGGTGCTGGCGATCGAGCCGATGCTGATCGGGGGCGGCGTGGACACGTACCGCGCGGACCGCGACGGCTGGACCCTGCGCACGACGGACGGCAGCCGGGCCGCGCACGCCGAGCACACGGTGGCGATCACCGACGACGGCCCGCGCATCCTGACCGCCCTCTAGCGCACGAACTCCTCGGCGAGGGCCCGCCCCGCACGCACGGCGGCGTCGTGGTCCTCGATCGGTGACACGCGGGAGTCCTTGAACAGGATGTAGGTGACCCCCGAAGGCGCGCCGCCGCTGCTCGGGTCGGGGTCGATGCCGAGCGACTTCGCGGTGGCGTACGAGGCTTCGCCGATGATGCGCTCCGGGCCGACGTCGCCGACGACCGCGTACTCCACCTTCTCGCCGTGCACGACGGCGACCACCCCGCCGCCCCGGATGCCGGACTTCGCGTAGTCCCAGGTGCCGGAGGGCGCCGGCACGACCACGTACGGCAGTTCCGCCGCGTTGAGCGGCCGGCCGTCCGAGGCGTGGAAGGCGGTGTCGGCGTGGAAGGAGGGATCGGTCGCGGTGTTGCAGGCGGTGGTCGTCCGGCCGTCGCAGTCGATGTCCAGGTCGGCCTTCCAGAACACCGCCTCGCCCGCGCCGCAGACCGGCACGGTCGGCGATGCCGTCTCGTCCGTCCGGTACGTGCCGTTCGACACCTGCTCGCAGTCCGACACCTTGGCCAGCAGGTCGGCCGCCCCGACACCGGTGCTCTCCCGGGCCGGGGCGGGCGCCGGTTCGGATCGGTGGGCCCGGGTGGATGCCTGGTGGACCCGCGCCACCAGGGCGGGCGGCACGGCCGGCCGGATGGGCCGGGACGGCGGCGCGGGGGCGGCGGTGGCGGGGTCCGGCTCCCCCGCCACCGCGAGGGTGGCGGGGGCCGGTGCGCCGGCGGTGAGCAGCGCGGCACCGGAGGCCGTGACGAGGGCAAGCGTTCGCATACGCACTGGGGGGCGCCCTTCTGGCGAGGAGATGGTCGTGCCGTGCCCCCCTGCGAAGGTGTGCCGTCAGGGCCGCCCGCTCGGCCTCACCACCATCGCCGAGCCGCCGCCGCGCCGCACCTTCTCGGCCGCGGCGAGCCACCGCCCGTCGGGCAGCCGCTGTACGCCGGTCGCCGCGCCGATCTCCGGGTTGAGCTTGAAGACGTGGCCGAGGGATTCCAGCTCCGGCCGCAGCGGGCTGTTCCAGAGCGCCGGTTCCAGCTCGGTCGCCGGGGCGTTGCGCTGGCTGGCCCGGGGTGCGGCGATGGCGTCGACCAGCGGCAGCCCGCGGTCCAGCTTGCCGGTGAGCGTCTGGAGCACGGTGGTGATGATGGTCGCGCCGCCGGGCGAGCCCAGGGCGAGGACCGGCTTCCCGTGCCGGAGCACGATGGTCGGCGAGATCGAGGAGCGCGGGCGCTTGCCGGGACCGGGCAGGTTCGGGTCGTGGACGGCGGGGTCGGCCGGTGCGAAGGAGAAGTCGGTCAGCTCGTTGTTGAGCAGGAAGCCGCGTCCCGGCACGGTGATCCCGCTGCCGCCGGTCTGCTCGATGGTCAGGGTGTACGCGACGACGTTGCCCCACTTGTCGGCGGTCGTCAGATGCGTGGTGTTCTCACCCTCGTACGTGGTCGGCGCGGCCTTCCCCGCCGACCGGCAGGCGCCGGGGTGGCGCGGGTCGCCCGGGGGGAGCGGGCTGGTCAGCACCGCGTCGTCCTTGATCAGGCAGGCGCGCGCCTCCGCGAACCGCCGGCTGAGCAGGCCCTTCGTCGGCACGTCCTCGAACGCGGGGTCGCCGACCCAGCGCCCCCGGTCGGCGAACGCGATACGGCTCGCCTCGATGTACCGGTGCAGGTACTGGGCCTCGCTCGCCCGCGAGAGGTCGGTGGACTCCAGGATGTTGAGGGCCTCGCCCACCGTCGTACCGCCGGACGAGGACGGGGCCATGCCGTACACGTCCAGCCCCCGGTAGTTCACCTTCGTGGGCGCCCGGCGCAGCGCGCGGTAGGAGCGCAGGTCCGCGGCGGTCAGGTCGCCGGGGCGCACCACCCGGTCGGACGCCGGGTCGACGGGCGGGTTGCGTACGGTCCGGACGACGTCCTCCGCGATCTCGCCCCGGTAGAGCTCGTCCACGCCCTTGCGGCCGACCTCCTCGTAGGTGCGCGCCAGGTCCGGGTTCCTGAGGACCGAGCCGACCACGGGGAGCTTCCCGCCGGGCAGGAACAGGTCGCGGGTGGCCGGGAAGTCCCGGAACCGCTCCTCGTTGCCCGCCGTCTGCGAGCGGAACGTTTCGTCAACGACGAAGCCGTCCCGGGCGATCCGCTCGGCGGGCTTCAGGACCTGCCGGAGCGACTTGCTGCCCCAGGCGTTCAGGGCGGTGTCCCAGGTGGCGGGCGTCCCGGGGGTGCCGACGCCGAGCCCGCTGGTCACGGCGTCGGCGAAGGGCAGCGGCTCGCCGTTCTCCAGGAAGAGGGAGGAGTCGGCGCTGCGCGGTGCGGTCTCGCGGCCGTCGATGGTGCGGACGGTGTGGCTGCGGGCGTCGTAGTAGACGAAGTAGCCACCGCCGCCGAGCCCCGCGGAATACGGCTCGGTGACGCCGAGCGCGGCTGCCGTGGCCACCGCGGCGTCGACCGCGTTGCCGCCCTTGCGCAGCACCTCGATACCGGCGGCCGTGGCGTCCGCGTCGACGCTGGAGACCGCTCCCCCGTATCCCACCGCGACGGGTGACTTGGGCGGTGGCGCCGAGGGGTGGGCGGACGAGGAGGGGGCGGCGGCCCCGACCGACACGACGGCGGCCAGGATCGCCGCCAACGACACATTTCGCCTGATGGAACGTCGCATGCGCAACCTCCGGTGAAGGATCGTCCGCGCAGGGTAACGCCGCTCCGGCCGCCCCGTCAGGACCGCCTCGGTCGTGAGGCCGAATGCCCGCTAACATGCCCGCCCATGACTGACGACGTACGCAACATCGTGCTGGGCGTGATAGCCGCCGGCATCAGCGCCGCTCTCGGCTGGCTCGCGCGCACCTACCTGTGGCGCCGCAGACTCCGCCGCAAGCAGGCGTTCTTCGGGCTGCCGGGGAACTCCGAGTGCCTGCTCGTCGTCAACCGGGACGCGGGCGGCGACGGCTCGGTCCACCGCCACGACGTCTTCGCCCTGCTGGAGCTCTCCGCGCTGATCAAGGACTGCGCGGCGCACGCCCAGATCCTGTCCCACGACATCGCGCAGCAGGGCATCGGCGAGCGCACCGAATTCTGCGTCGGGGGGCCGGTCTCGAACCGCCGGATGGCCGCGCATCTGCACTCGCTGCTGCCCGGGGTGCGGATCAACACCGAGCCGGAGCCCGGCCCCGACCGGGGCGCCTTCCAGATCGGTTCGGAGCGCTACCGGGTCGAGAAGGGCGTCAGCGAGTACGTGCTGCTGGCCCGGCTGACGACCGGTCGGGACGCCAGACCGGTCTTCCTCTTCTGCGGCCAGCAGGCCATCACCAACCAGGCCGCCACCCGCTACCTGGCCCGCAACCACGAACAGCTCGCCCGCAAGCACGGCAACAGCACCTTCTGCCTGCTCCTGAAGGTCGTCAACTCCCAGGCGTACGGCCCCGACGTGGTCGAGGTCGTCGCGGACGTCACCCGCGCGGCCCAGGCCCCGGCCCCCGCGCCGCGCACCTCGCACCGCGCGGGGAGCTGAGCGGGAACGCCGTCATGCGGCGCCTCCGCGCATCCGCCGGCGCAGCCCGCCGAGCATCGGCATGGTCAGACCGGCGAAGAGGAAGAGGACGGCGAGCCCGCTCAGCGCCGGGCTCACCGCCTCCTCGACGTCCAGCGACCAGGGGCTGCCGAGTGCGTAGCAGAGGAGGTACGACCCCTTGGACACCGTGTAGCCGACGCCCAGGACCGCCGCGAAGGCCCCCAGGGCGAAGCCCGCGCCGCTCCAGGGGCGGGTGGTCCGGCACCGGCGGGCGGTGCGACCGCACATGAAGACGAGTTCGCCGCAGGTGATCAGGACGTAGAAGAGGTAGACGAGGAGGTAGGCGGCCACGGCGGAGTGGTCGGCGTACGCCGTGGTGAACTCGACGTCCTCGCCGTTCGTGGCGAGGAAGAGCGGGACCATGACGGCCAGCACGACGACGGCCACGCATATGCGCTGGTACATGGCGGCGCGCAGGTATTCCGGGCGGTAGGCCAGGTCCACCATCGTCATCTGCAGTGCCGCGCACCAGAGGATGGCGCAGACGTGTGCCACCAGCTTCCCGGCGTTGTCCAGGCCGGTGACCTCCTCGGCCGTCCGGGCCACCGCGGGCACCGCGAAGAAGACGCCCACGGTGCACACACCGAACGCCACCGCGATCAACCAGGTGAACGCGCGCGGGTGGCGCATGGCTCTCCGGGCGCAGAGCACGGTGACGAGCACGCCCGCGACGGTGCAGGCGCCGAATATCATGCCGTCCATCAGAGACCTTCCAATGCATCGGCCGCGTACTGGGCGGCCTCGGTTTCGGTGCGTCGCCGTCGGGCCCGCTTCGGCTTCCCGGCGCCCGGCACGCCGTCCGGCACGGAGGGGAGGCCGAGGGCCTTCCGCCGTTGTTCCAACTGGGCTGCCACCTGGTGGACTTCGCTCTCCGGCAGGTCGCTCAGGAGGGCGAGGACGCGACGGGCAAGAGGGTCCTCGAAGGCTTCGAGTGCCGCGAGGTCGTCGTAACCGGGGTGCGGCAGCAGGTACGCCGGCGGCACGTCGCCGAGAGCCCGGCACAGGGCGAGGACGGTCTTGATCGTCGGGTTGTCCTGCTGGCCGCCGGCGAGCTTCGCGATGAGCGCGAACGACGTCGTCGCGGGCGGGTCGGGCAGGTCCTCGACGGCCTGGGACAGGGTGCGGGAGACGAATGCCCTGCCGCGTGCGTCCTTCCGCTGGGCCATGAGCGACTTCAGCTTGTGCGCGAGGGACCGCGGTCGCGGGTGGCGCCCTTCGACGGCAGTGCCCCTCGGGGGCTCACCCTCGTCACGGCTCGCGCTCACGTGGATCTCTCTCACCGTCACCGATCTTGCTCTTGTGTACTTTAGTTGACACGCCGTCGGGCGCAAGGGCAGGATCGCGGCTTCGGCAGACTCTGGAATCCGACCGCGGCGGCCGCCGAGAGGAGCGCCACTTGAGGCAGCACGGCTTACCCGCTCCGGTGATCGACACCGGCCGGCCTCACTCCGCAAGGATCTACGACTACCTGCTCGGCGGCAAGGACAACTACCGGGTGGACCAGCAGGCCGGTGACGAGCTCGTCGCCGCCGCGGCCCATGAGCGGGCTGCCGCCCGGGCCAACCGCGCCTTCCTGGAACGCGCCGTCCGCCATGTCGTCGGCGCGGGTCTGCGGCAGGTCCTCGACATCGGCACCGGGCTGCCCCATTCCCCCAACGTGCACGAGGTCGCCCTCGAAGCGGCGCCCGACGTGCGCGTCGCGTACGTGGACAACGACCCGATCGTCGTCGCACACGCGGACGCCCTGCTGCGCAGCTCCGACCGGGTCGGCGTCGCGCTCGCCGACCTCCGTGACCCGCTGGCCGTCGTGGACCACCCCCACGTCCGGGACGTCATCGACTTCGGCCGGCCCCTCGCGCTGCTCCTCACCTCCGTGCTTCATTTCCTCACCGACGCGCAGCGGCCCGGTCAGGTCGTCGCCACCCTGCGCGACGCGCTCCCGGCCGGCAGCTGCCTGGTGCTCTCGCACGCCACCGACGACTTCGCCGACTGCAGCGCGGCGCGCGCGGTCTACGAGACCGCCACCACGCCCCTCACCCCGCGCTCCCACGCCGAGATCGAGAAGTTCCTCGACGGTTTCGAACTCCTGGCGCCCGGCCTCGTTCCCGTCCCGTCCTGGCGGCCGGACGCACCGTGCGCGGCACGGCCGGCCACGATCGGCGTCTACGGGGCGGTCGCCCGCAAAACCGGCTGAGCGGCGAGGCGCGGTCAGACCGAGCAGTGCGTCGGACCGATGGCGCCGTCGGTGCCGGTCACCGTGACCACCTCCGTCCGGTCGGCGGTACTGGCCGTGGCAGCGGTGCAGATGAGCTGCTGGCGGGCGGCCTGGGAGAGCTTGGTGACCGGCATGTCGACGGTGGCCTTCACGCCCTCCGCGCTCAGCTCGACGGCCGCACGCACCCGGCCGCTGGGCAGCTCGGTGCGCAGTCCGGCGTCGTGCTCCGCCCTGGTGGGCCCCTCGAAGAGCAGGTACAGCGCCGCGGAGGCCCCGCTGGGCCGGGTGTCGTCCGCCCAGGCCCCGCCCTCGCCGTCCTCCGGAGGGCTGACGGTCCGGACGACCGGCAGCAGCCGGGCCGCCGAGGACGAGGAGACGAAGTAGAGCAGGGCGCCGCGCTGGCCAGCCGGGGCCACCTCCACGGTGGCCGGTTCGCCCGCCTCCACGACGTCCGTCGCACGAATCCCGCACCCGGGGGCGAGCAGCAGCACGGGCAGCAGCGCGCCGAGCACGCGCCCGCCCCTCACCGCTCCCCCAGCGGCAGTTCCACGGTGAACACCGCGCCGCCCCCGGGACGGTTCGCCGCGACGACCGTGCCCCCGTGCAGCCGTACGTTCTCCTGGGCGATGGCGAGGCCCAGGCCGCTGCCCGCCGACCGGGTCCGGGCCGCGTCGGCCTTGTAGAACCGGTCGAAGATGTGCGGGAGCACCGCCGCGTCGATGCCCGGCCCGCTGTCCTCCACCTCCACGACGAGCCGGGCGCCTCCCCGGACCCGCACGGTGACGGGCTCCGCGCCGTGCCGCAGGGCGTTGCCGACCAGGTTGGCGACGGCCACGTCGAAGCGGCGCGGGTCGAGCACCGCCCGCACTCCGTCGGGCAGTTCGGTGGTGACCCGGTCCTCCCAGCGGCGGCCCTGAAGGGTCTTGCGTACGGTCTCGGCGATGTCGACCTCGTCCAGGTGCAGCTCGGCGGCCCGGGCGTCGAAACGGGATATCTCCATCAAGTCCTCGACCAGAGTGGCCAGTTTGCCGGTCTCCGTACTGATCAAGCGGACGGCGGCTGCGGTGTCGGGGCGCAGTTCACCGGCGTCCTCGTCCAGGACCTCGGTGACGGCGAGCATACCGGCGAGCGGGGTGCGCAGCTCGTGGGAGACGTCGGACGCGAAGCGCCTGGCCCGCTCCTCGGCCCTGCGCAGCTCCTCGACGGACTCCTGGAGCTTGGTGGACGACTCGTTGAACGTCCAGGCGAGGTCGGCGAGTTCGTCGGAGCCGCGGACGGTGATCCGGGTGTCGAGTTCGCCCCTGCCGATGCCCGCCGCCGCGCGGCGCAGCTCGCGGACCGGGCGCAGGACGCTGCGGGCGGCGAGCAGCGCGGGCACCAGGGCGACGAGCAGGGCGGGCAGGGCGCCGTCGCGGGCGGCGGTGACCATGGCGGCCACGTTGGCGTCCTCGGTGGAGAGCGGCATCACGGCGTAGAGGACGAGGCCGGTGGGCTGTTTGCCGTCGCCCCGGTTGAAGAGGGCGGGCATGCCGACGGTCAGCCACGGCTTGCCGTCCTTGACGACGCGCTGGAACGAGCCGTGGGTGCTGGCACGGGAGGCCGTGCGCAGCCCGGCGGTGATGACACCGGAGGAGGGCCGGTCGGAGGAGGAGGCCCGCAGTTCCCCGTACTCCGCGAACACGGTCCAGCCGCGCGCGCTCCCGGCCCGGGCCAGCCCGAGGCAGACCTGGCGCAGCTGCTCGGCGTCGATGGGGAGGCTGACGGCCTGGGAACCGATCCGGTCGCGGAACTGGGCGACGGCGGAGTCCTGCGCCTGCTGGAGGATCGCGGAGCGGGCCTCGCGGTAGGTGAGTGCGGCGGTGGTGGCGGCGCTGACGGCCGCGACGAACAGGAACGCCGCGATCAGCCGGGTGCGGAGGCCGAACCGGGCGGCGAAGAGTTTCACGTCAGCGGTCCGAAGCGGTAGCCGAAGCCTCGGACGGTCTGGATGTAGCGGGGGCTGCCGGGGACGTCCTCGATCTTCTGGCGGAGGCGGCGGACGCAGGCGTCGACCAGACGGGCGTCGCCGTGGTAGCTGTGCTCCCAGACGTGTTCCAGCAGCTGCTGGCGGCTGAAGACCTGTTCGGGCGAGGCCGAGAGGTGGAGCAGCAGCTTCAGTTCGGACGGGGCCAGGAGCAGCCGTTCACCGGCCTTGGCGACGGCGAGGCCCGCGCGGTCGACGGTCAGTTCCCCGTGCGCCTCGGTGCCGCCGCGTCCGGCCGGGACGGCGAGGCGGCGGAGCACGGCGCGGATGCGGGCCTCGATGACCTCGGTGCGGGCGGGCTTGACGATGTAATCGTCGGCACCGGCCTCCAGGCCGACGACGACGTCGAAGTCGTCGCCGCGTGCGGTCAGCATGATCACGGGGAGCTGACTGGTCTCCCGGATGCGGCGGCAGACCTGGACGCCGTTCATGCCGGGCAGCATCAGGTCGAGGAGGACCAGGTCCGGCCGGAACTCCCCGAGCGCGGCGAGCCCGGCCTCGCCCGTGCCGACGGCCCGCAGCTCGTGGCCGCGCCTGCGCAGGCCCAGCTCGACCCCTTCGCGCACCGAGGGGTCGTCTTCTATGAGGAGCACGCGAGGCATGGCGTCAGTATCCCAGCGATCAAGGAATGGATTCGAACGGGCGGACGGGCGCGGGCCGCTTCAGCCGCGTCGCAGCCGGCCCCGGGCGGCGGTCAGCGCGGCGCTCACCTCGGTGAGCCCCAGCGGCCGGGCCAGCCCCGCCACGACCAGGACGAGGACGGCCGTCCCTGCGCCCAGCGCGGCGAAGTCCCCGAGCCCCGAGCCGTCCGTGTCGACGGCGCGGGCCGCCGCGTACGCCAGCGCACCGGCCGGCACACACGCGGCGACCAGCCGTACGTGCGCCCGCATCCCGGGCGAGCGGCCGAGCGGAGAACGCGGCGCACCGCGCGGGGAGAGCCTGCGGTGCAGCACGTACGCGGTGACGGCGAAGCCGGTGAGCAGGGCCACGGAGTACGCGCCCGCCATGCCGGTCACCGCCCAGCGCGCGGGCAGCGTCAGATAGGCGACGACCGAGAGTCCGGCGTTGAGGGCCGCGATGACCAGGTTCAGCAGGAACGGCGTACGGGTGTCGCTCATCGCGTAGAACCCGCGCGAGAGCACGTACTGGCCGGAGAAGGCGATGAGCCCGGGGGCGAACGCGGCCATCATGCCGGCCATCACCGTGATGTCCGCCGGTCCGGTGCGCCCGTAGCCGAAGACCGAGCCCATCACCCAGGGTGCGAGCGCCAGCAGCAGCGCGGCGGCCGGGACCACCACGGCCGCGGAGGTGCGCAGCGCGTACGACAGGTCCCGGCGCACCCCGGCGAGGTCGCCGCCCGCCGCCGCCCGGCTCATGCGGGGCATCAGCGCGGTGACGAGGCTGACGGTCACGATGCCCTGCGGCACGACCCAGAGCTGGTAGGCGTAGCTGTACGCGGTGTAGCCGGCGCCGCCCGCGAGGTGCTGGTCCACGGCGTGCTGGCCGCTCGCGGTGGAGAGGCGCGTGATCACCCAGTACGCGGCCTGGTTGGTGAGGACGAGCATGACGAGCCAGCCGGCGGCACGCAGCGGACGGGTCAGTCCGCTGCCGCGCCAGTCGAACCGGGGCCGCCAGCGGAACCTCGCGGCGCGCAGCGAGGGCACCAGGGCGAGGCTCTGCACGGCGATGCCCGCCGTGGTCCCCCAGCCCAGCCACTGCGCCTGCGCCTGCGCCGGGCTGAGGGTGCCGTCGGAGCTCGCGGCCGTCCAGAGGTAGAGCCCGAACACCGCGATGATCACGAGGTTGTTGAGGACCGGCGTCCACATCATCGCGCCGAACCGGTCGCGGGCGTTGAGCACTTGGCCGAGGAGCGTGAACAGGCCGTAGAAGAGGATCTGCGGCAGGCAGTAGCGGGCCAGGGCGATGGTGAGTTCGGCCTGCTCCCCGTCGTAGGTCGGGGCGTACACCTGGATGATCAGCGGTGCGCCGAGGACGGCGAGCGCGGTGAGGGCGAGCAGGCCCGCCGTGCACAGGGTGAGCAGGCGGTCGGTGTAGGCGGCTCCGCCGTCGCTGTGCTCCTTGGCGGCCCGGACGAGTTCGGGGACGAAGACCGCGTTGAGGGCGCCGCCGATGAGCAGCATGTACAGGATGTTGGGCACGGTGTTGGCCACGGTGTACCCGTCGGCCCGCAGTCCGGTGCCGAGCGCGGCGACGACGACCGCCGAGCGTACGAACCCCGTGGCCCGCGAGACGACGGACCCGGCGGCCATCAGGGCGCCGCTGCGCAGTACCGAGCCGGAGCCGCGCGCGCCGCGCTCCTCGGGGGCGACCGCCTCCGGGGCGGCGTCGGCGGCCGTCACCGGCGCGCCAGGTAGGCCTGGAACGCCCGGTACAGCGTGTTGTTGGCGGCTCCGCCCACCGATGTCTCCCATTCTCCGAGGGTCTCCACGACCTCCCCGCCGGTGCCCAGCTTCCAGCGCAGCAGCCCGAAGGGCCGGTCACCGGGATCGAGGGTGGAGGATACCCCGCGCATGTCGTAGACCTCGGCGCCGCCTTCGAGGGCGTCGCACATCATCCGCCACTGCAGGGCGTTGCTGGGGCGGACCTCACGGCGGTGGTCGGCGGAGGCACCCGTCTGGTACCAGACCCGCCGGCCGGTGCTGATCATGGTGTGGGCGGCCAGGATCTCACCGTCGTGCACGGCGAGGCAGAGCTTCATGCGGCCGGGCTCCTCGGCGTTGAGCACGGCGTACTGGCGCTGGTAGTAACCGAGCGAGCGGCCGAGCCGGAAGCCGTCGCGCTCCTCGGTGATCCTCAGCAGCCGGTGGAACTCGGGCAGTTCGGCGGCGCTCCCGGTCACGATCCGCACCCCGGCCTTGTGCGCGCGGCGGACGTTGCGGCGCCACTCCTGATTGAGCCCGGACCACAGGTCGTCGGTGGTGCGCCCGGCGAGCGGCACCCGGAACACGTACCGGGGCTGGGCGTCCGCGTCGTCGCCGTCCCCGCCGCAGCGCCGCCAGCCGCGCGCCCGCAGCCGGTCGGCCACGGCCGCGCCGAGCGGGTCGACCTCGCTGGCCAGGACGTCGCCGACGGTGCGCCCGGGGCCGGTGGCGGCCTTGAGGCGGGCGCCGGTCCAGCGGCGGTAGGCGGGGCCGGGTCCGATGCGTACGGCGAACGCCCCGGCCGCGCGCAGGTGCGCGAGCAGGGGGCGCAGCCAGCGGTCCATCCCGGGGTCGGCCCAGTCGGCGGCCGGGCCCTCCGGAAGGTAGGCGAAGTACTTCCGGGTGCCCGGGAATTGCCGGTACAGGACGAGTGCGCTTCCGCTCAGGGTGCCGTCGTCGTCGTGCCAGCCGAGCCTTTCCGAGGACCAGCCCTCCTTCACCCCGGCCCAGGAGGGGTACTGCAGGAAGCTGGCGTCCGCGAGCGTGGCCAGATGGGCACGGTGCTCGTCCGCCGTGAGGCCGTGGATGCGTAGGTCCCGTTCCCTGCTGCGGTCTCCGGTCGCGAGCAGCGCTGACATGTCGGTGGCCCTCCCTCGTGGACCCCGCGGTCTGCTCTGCGGGGCTGCACAGGATGCTCACAGCGGTCCGTGACGGGTTCGCGCGCCGAATGTGACCGGACGATGACCGTTGCGCCGCACTTGCCGTCACACGAGGAATTCCTGCTTTTCCGCGGATTTACGGAACTTAGGCTCCGATGCGTTCCTCTTCACCGATGACCGAGCACGGCCCCGGAGGTTTCCGTTGATTCCCGCATTCCTGACACCGGCGCGCCCGCAGCGCCCCGCCCGGCTCGCGCTGATCGCCGGCTGCGCGGTGCTCGGCGTCACCCTCACGGCCTGTTCCGGGGGCGCCGCCGCGTCGGACAAGGGCGATGACGCCGCCCCCGCGAAGGCGGCGCCGGCCGCCATCTCGGTGAGCCCGCACGGCACCGCGGCCGTCGCGGGCAAGCCGGTGACGGTGACCCTGGCGGCCGGGAAGCTCCGTGAGGTGACCGTCACGGCCGGGAAGGGCGGCGCGCTCACCGGCCGGATATCCGCCGACGGCCGGACCTGGACGTCCGACCGGATGGCGGCGCCCGGCACGGCGTACCGCGTGGAGGCGCACGACACGGCGGGCAGCCGCGACACGGCCTCCTTCACGACGAGGGCGGCGGACAAGGTGAACAAGCTGACGCTGGCGCCCGGCAAGAACACGACGGTGGGCATCGCCCAGCCGCTGTCGATCGTGTTCGACAACCCGGTCAAGGACAAGGCGGCCGTCGAGAAGGCGCTCAAGGTGTCCACCTCGAACCACACCGAGGGCTCCTGGGGCTGGCTGCGCGACTACTCGGGCCGCGACCGCGTCGACTGGCGTCCGAAGGAGTACTGGAAGTCCGGGACGCGCATCACGCTCGACGCCGAGCTGAACGGCGTCGACTCGGGTCCGGAGGGCGGCTTTTTCGTGCGGGACTACGCGACGACGTTCACGGTGGGGGCGAGCCAGGTGGTGAAGGTGGACCTGGACCGGCACCGGCTGGCGCTGGAGCGGGACGGCCGCACGGTCATGGACGTGCCCGTGTCGGGCGGTACCCCGGGCGGCGACAAGCGGTCGTGGCGGGGGACGGCCGTGCTGATGGCGAAGGAGGGCACGATCAACATGCGCTCCGAGACGGTGGGCCTGGGCCACACGTACGACAAGATGGTCGACTACTCGATGCGGCTGACCTGGTCGGGCATGTACGCCCACGCCGCGCCGTGGAACGCGGCGTACTTCGGGCGGGCCAACCACAGTTCGGGGTGTGTCGGGATGAGCGACGCGGACGCCGCCGCCCTCTACCGGCAGGCCCGCGTCGGCGACCCGTTCGAGATCACGGGCGCGGAGACCAAGGGCACGGTCGCGGAGGGCAACGGCTACGGGGCGTGGAACGTCTCCTGGGACGCGTGGCGGACGAGGAGCGCTCTCGGCTGACCGGTCCGCCGGCGCGCAGCTGACCTTCTTCCCGCGTGCGAGAAGTGATCACCGGCTGCTGCCGGGCGGACCTTGCTCCCGTCCTTCTACCGCCCTCCCGGCATGAGCGTTCCGGGCTGTGCCGGTCCGACGCCCACCGCCTCCGTCTTCGGATTGCGCCGTTGCCGCCTCGCCACCCAGGTGGCGAACCAGGAGAGCAGCATGCACATCCCGATGTAGATCGGTGAGATCACCATCACCACGGGGATGAAAGGCAGATCGTAGTCCAAATTGGAGGCGATGAGCTTGCCCGCGTGGAGGAATTCCTCGTAGGTGATGAGGTAGCCGAGCGAGGTGTCCTTCAGGGCCACCACCAGCTGGCTGATGATGGTGGGCAGCATCGCGCGGATCGCCTGCGGCGCCAGGACGAAGGTGGTGACCTGCGTCTTCCGCATGCCGAGTGCGTACGCCGCCTCGCGCTGCCCGCGCTCGACGGAGTTGATGCCGGTGCGGAACACCTCGGCGAGCACCGAGCCGTTGTAGAGCGTCAGTCCGGCGACCAGCGCGGGCAGCGGCTGCACCTTCAGCGCCACGAAGATGAAGAAGATCATCACCAGCACGGGCATGGCGCGGAAGAACTCGACGAGTACCGTCGCCACCCAGCGCACCGGGCGGTGCTCGGACAGCCGCCCGACCGCGAGGACGGCGCCGAGCACCAGGGAGAGGACGGCGGCGTACGCGAACGCCTTGAGGGTGTTGCCGAGTCCGCGCAGCAGGAGTTCCTGGATGCCCTTGTACTCGAAGGGCGTCCACTTGGCGGCGGTGAACTGGTCGGTGTCGAAGAGGAGATAGATCACCCATCCGATCAGGGCGAGGATGAGGACCGTCGACAGAATTCCGTAGAGGCGGTGCCTCTTGCGGGTGTGCGGCCCGGGGATGTCGTACAGGGCGCTGGCGGTGGGGGCGGAGTGGGCGGTCATCGGGCGACTCCCCAGCGCTTTTCCATGACGTGGAAGAGCGCGCTGATGGCGAGGGTGATGATCAGGTACCCCACGGCGATCCACACGAAGGTCCAGATGATGCTGTATCCCAGTTCGTTCAGGGTTTTGTAGGTGCCGAGGAGTTCGGTGACGCTGAACGCGCCGGCGATCGCCGAGTTCTTGGCGAGTGCGATGAGCGTCGAGCCGATCGGCGGGATCACCGAGCGGAAGGCCTGCGGCAGCACGATGGCGCCGAGGCTCTGCCCGAAGGTCATCCCGAGACTGCGGGCGGCCTCGCCCTGCCCGGTGGGCACGGTGTTGATGCCGGAGCGCAGCACCTCGCAGATGAACGCGGAGGTGTAACAGCCCAGCGCGAGGATCGCGAACACGTTGAACGGCAGGACCAGCCCGAAGCGCGGCAGGCCGAGGAGCACGGCGAAGAAGAGCAGGGTGAGCGGGGTGTTGCGCAGGACCGTCACCCATACGGTGCCGAACACCCGGAGCGAGCCGACGGGCGCCACCCGGAAGGAGGCCATGACGAAGCCGAGGACCAGCGCCAGGACGGAGGCCCAGACGGTGAGTTCGACGGTGCCGAGGAAGCCCTTGCCGTAGAGCGAGAAGTTGTCGGTGAGTACGTCCATGGAGCGGGCCGTCCTCTCAGTTCGCCGGGTAGCGGTCGATGGGCGGCGGCTCGGGCGCGGGCGCGCCGGACAGGCCGAGGGTCGCCTCGAACGCCTTCTTCCAGTTGCCGTTCTTCTGGTTCTCCTCCAGCGCGTCGTCGAGTGCGAACCGCAGCGCGTTGTCGCTGCGCGGGACCCCGATGCCGTACGGCTCCTCGGAGAACGGCTTGCCGACGACCTTCATCTCGTCGGGCGCCTTGGCGGCGAAGCCCAGCAGGATCGCGTCGTCGGTGGTGACGACGTCCACCTGGAACGTCAGCAGGTTGTCGACGCAGATCGAGTACGTGTCGTACGCGACCAGCTTCGCCTTCGGATAGTCGGCGGCGATCCGCTGGTACGGGGTCGAGCCCGCGGCGGAGCAGACCGTCTTGCCGGCCAGGTCCTGCGGGCCGTGGATGTCGTCCTCGTCGGTGCGCACCAGGAGCCCCTGGCCCGCCATGTAGTAGGGCCCGGCGAAGCCGACGAGCTTCTTGCGCATGTCGTTGATGGTGTAGGTGCCGACGTAGTAGTCGATCTGTCCGTTCTGGAGTGCGGTCTCGCGGTTGGCGGAGGCGATGGTCTTGAAGCGGATCGTCTTCGGGTCGAAGCCCAGCGAGGCGGACATCATGCGGGCGATCTCGATGTCGAAGCCGGAGTAGACGCCGGTGGCGGGGTCCTTCTCGCCCAGGTAGGGCTGGTCCTCCTTGGCGCCCACCCGGAGGTAGCCGCGCTTCTTCGCGTTCCGCCAGGTACGGGAGTCCGGCAGCCGGAAGTCCTCGTCGACCTGGTAGACGGGCAGTTGGTCGGCCTTCGGGCCCTTGACCGGTGGGCTGCCCTCCTTGCCGCAGGCGGCGGCGAGGAGGGCGAGCAGGAGGCCGGCGCAGACGGCCGGCAGTTTCCTCGTACGCAACTCAGGGCCTCCCGTCAGTGCTTGAGGATCTTGGACAGGAAGTCCTTGGCCCGGTCGCTCTCCGGGGAGGTGAAGAAGTCCTCCGGGGCGCGGTCCTCCACGATGCAGCCGTCGGCCATGAAGACGACCCGGTTGGCGGCGGAGCGGGCGAATCCCATCTCATGGGTGACGACGACCATGGTCATGCCCTCGCGGGCGAGCTGCCGCATCACTTCGAGGACTTCGTTGATCATCTCCGGGTCGAGCGCCGAGGTCGGCTCGTCGAACAGGAGTGCCTTGGGGTCCATGGCGAGGGCGCGGGCGATGGCGACGCGCTGCTGCTGCCCGCCGGAGAGCTGGGCGGGGAACTTGTCGGCGTGTGCGCCGAGCCCCACCCGGTCCAGCAGTTCCCGGGAGCGCTGGTCCGCCTCGTCCTTCTTGCGCTTGCGCACCTTGACCTGGGCCAGGGAGACGTTGGCGAGGACGCTCTTGTGCGCGAAGAGGTTGAACGACTGGAAGACCATGCCGACTTCGGCCCGCAGCTGGGCCAGCCCCCGGCCCTCCTCGGGGAGGGGCCGGCCGTCGATGGCGATGTGGCCGGACTCGACGGTCTCCAGCCGGTTGATCGTCCGGCAGAGCGTCGACTTCCCGGAGCCGGACGGGCCGATGACCACCACCACCTCCCCGCGGCCGACGGTGAGATTGATGTCCTGCAGTACGTGCAACTTCCCGTAGTACTTGTTGACGTCTCGCAGCTCGATCAACGGATCGACGGCCATACGCTGCCCTACCCACTTGTCGCTCGGTCGAGGTCAGCGCAAACTAACCAGCCCGGCAAGGGACTTCTCGACCGACACGCACCAATGGGGCAAAAGGATTCTTATCGCTTCGCCCGGTTCCCCGCGGTGCGCGGGTCAGCCTTCGGCGGACTCCGCGTACACCTGGGACAGCTCGGGGCTGCCGGACATCGCCCAGTCGAGGCCCGCCGCGACGACGTCGATCTCGCGGCCCGAGGCGAGCCGCACGACGGGCTGACCGCTCGGCCAGATGTGCCAGTGCGCCCCGGGGACGTCGCGCACCAGGACCGTGCCCAGGTAGAGCCCCGCGTCGTTGCCCAGCCAGGGCAGCTCCTCCGGGTCGTCGCGCCAGCGCGGCACCAGCTGGTCGAGGGCCGTCAACGAGGCGGGACTGTCGTCCAGTTCGATGCCGTACTCCCCCACCCGGACCCGGAGCAGCTCGCACTCGGCGAGCAGTTCGGCCACGCCCTCCGGATCGGCGTCGACGGCGCCCGCGAGGCCCGTCTTCCGCGTCCCGTCGTGACGCTTACGCCAGTTGTCCAAGAAAGGGATGTTCATACCACTCAGAATCGCATCCCGGCACGGCCGCGCACCACAGGGCGCGCGGCCTGTCGTTCGAGTGCCGAACACCACACGGTCACCGTGCGTTCACGGAACGCGAGGCCCGGGCGCCGCTCAGAGGTCGAGGTCCACGACCACCGGGGCGTGGTCGGAGGCGCCCTTGCCCTTGCGCTCCTCGCGGTCCACGTAGCCGTCCCGCACGGCCGCGGTGAAGGGGGCGTTGCCGTAGACGAGGTCGATGCGCATGCCCTTGTTCTTCGGGAAGCGCAGCTCGCGGTAGTCCCAGAAGGTGTACGGGCGGTCGTACTTCAGGGGGCGGGGCATGACGTCGGACAGGCCCTCGGCGCGCAGGGCGGCCAGGGCTTCGCGCTCGGCGGGCGTGACGTGCGTGGCCCCCTCGAAGAGGGCCGGGTCCCAGACGTCCTCGTCGGTCGGGGCCACGTTGAAGTCGCCGAGCACGGCGAAGGGGGCCGCACCGGCGGCGTCGGCGGCCACCGCCTTGCGCAGCGCCTCCAGCCAGCGCAGCTTGTACGCGTAGTGCTCGTGGGCGACCTCGCGGCCGTTGGGCACGTACACCGACCAGAGGCGCACCGGGCCGCACGTCGCGCTGATCGCGCGGGGCTCCTGCGCCGTCTCGTACGCCGGGCCGTCGGGCAGGCCGAGGACGATGTCGGAGAGGCCGGCGCGGGAGATCAGCGCGACCCCGTTCCACCGCCCGTTGGCGTTGACCGCGGACTCGTAGCCCGCCTCGCGGAGCGCGTCGGCGGGGAACTGCTCGGCGGTGCACTTGGTCTCCTGGAGGCACAGCACGTCGGTGCCGCTGCTCTCCAGCCAGGCCAGCAGCCTCGGCAGGCGGGCGGTGATCGAGTTGACGTTCCAGGTGGCGATGCGCATGTACGTAAACCTAACGCCTGCCACTGACAGCCGCGGGGGCGGCGGCCGTCACAGGCCCGTCGAGTCGCCCGGTGTCATCCGGCCGTGGTCGGAGCCGCCCAGCTCGCCGATCTGGCGGTCGTAGATCGGCCGGGCCAGGTCGGTGAGGAGCGCGTCGTGGATGTCGATCGCGCGGCGCGGCTTCACCTCGCGGACGTAGTCGATGACCTCGGAGATCTTGTTCCACGGAGCCATCACCGGCAGCAGCAGCGTGTCGACGGCCCGGCCGGGCACCGTCAGGGCGTCGCCGGGGTGGAAGACCTGACCGTCGGCGAGGAAGCCGATGTTGGTGACGCGCGGGATGTCCGGGTGGATCACCGCGTGCAGCTCCCCGTGCACCTCGATGTCGAATCCGGCGGCCGAGAAGGTGTCGCCGTGGCCGACCGTGTGGACGCGCCCCGGGAAGGCGGCGCCCAGTCGCTCCGCGACGCTGCGCAGGGTCCAGACCCGGGCCGCCGGGTCGGCTTCGAGACCGGCCCTGATCCGGCCCTCGTCGAAGTGGTCGGGGTGCTCGTGCGTCACGAGGATCGCCTCGGCACCGATCGCCGCGTCGCCCTCCGAGAAGCCGCCCGGGTCGATGACGAGCGTGCGCCCGTCCTTCTCCAGGCGGATGCAGGAGTGCGACTGCTTGGTCAGGGTCGGCGCGGCGTTCCCGGGGTGGCTGCTCATGACTCCATCCTGCTACGCGGGCGGCGTCGTTTCCGCCCGAATCACCGACTGCGCGATGGTGAAGGCGGCGCTCGCGGCCGGGACCCCGCAGTACACGGCCGTCTGCATCAGCACTTCGCGGATCTCGGTGGGCGTGAGGCCGTTGCGGAGAGCGGCCCTGGTGTGGGCGGCCAGGCTCTCCATCCGCCCGGAGGCGACGAGCGCGGTGAGCGTGACGGTGGAGCGGGTGCGCCGGTCCAGTCCCTCCCGGTTCCACACCTCTCCCCAGGCGTACCGGGTGACCAGTTCCTGGAAGTCCCCGGTGAAGTCGTCGGCGGCGGCCATGACCCCGTCCACCTGCGCGTCGCCCAGCACCTCGCGCCGCAGCCGCATGCCCGGCGGGTACGGGTCGGGGCGCCCGCCGGCCGCCGCCTCGGGGGCCGGTCCGGCGGGGGCGATCTCCGCGACGGGCTGGACGGGGGCGGAGAGCCGGGGCACGGAGTCGGGCATCGGGATGGCCGCCTGGGTGTCCTGCCAGGCGGTGGAGAAGTGGGTCAGCAGGAGATCGGTGACCGCCCCGGGCTGCTCGACGGGCGCCAGGTGCGAGGCCCCGGGCACCAGCGCGAGCCGGGCGTCCGGTATCCCGGCGACCAGGGTGCGCGCGTCCCCGGGCCCGGTCACCCGGTCCTCCGCCCCGACCACGACGAGGGTGGGGACGGGGATGCGGCTCAGTTCCGTACGGACGTCGAACGCGGCCAGGGCCTCGCAGGCGGCGATGTAGCACCCCGGGTCGGTGGTCCGCACCATCTGGACGGCCCACTCCACGATGGCGGGCTGCGCGGCGGCGTAGGCGGGCGTGAACCAGCGCTCGGGCGCGGTGCGCGCCATGGGCTCCAGGCCGTTCGTACGGACGATGACGCCGCGCTGCCGGAACTCGTCCGCGCTGCCGAACCGGGCCGAGGACGCCACCAGTGCGAGCGCGGCCACCCGGTGCGGGTGCCGCAGCGCCAGGTCCACGCCGATCGCCCCGCCGATGGAGCACCCCACGTACCCGAACCGCTGGACGCCGACCCCGTCGAGCGTCGCGAGCAGCCGGTCACCCAGCTCCGCCACGGCGGTCGCGGGCCGGGCGGGGGCGCCGCCGTGACCGGGGAGGTCGTACCGGAAGACTCTCCAGTGCCGGGTGAGCTCGGGTATCTGTCGGTCCCACATGTGCCAGGTGGTACCCAGTGAGGGGCCGATGACCAGGACCGGGGCGTCTTCCGGCCCGTCAAAGCGGTATTGCAGGGTGTTCGGCGGTGTATCACTCACGCCCCGCACCCTCTCATGTCTCACGAAATCCCACACAGCTGGGGGAAGGCGGCGGGCCCGGTGCGCCGCTTCCTTCACAGCATTCCGTGATCACCGTCACGCGGGACTACAGCCGCACCACGTTCGCTCCGGTCAGGGCGCCGTGTGTGTCGAAGACCAGGCGGGCCGCGGTCGGAAGTGCCAGGGACTCGTAGGCCGTGTGCGGCTGGAGCAGGACGGTGATGTCCGCCTTGGCGGCCTCTTCCTCCAGGTTCTCGGCGCGGTGGACCGTGGCGTCCGCCGGTGCCCAGGACGTGAGGTAGGGGTCGTGGTAGTAGAGGTGCGCGCCGCGCCGGGTGAGTGCGGACGCCAGGGCGTAGGCCGGGGACTCCCGGTCGTCCGCCACGTCGGGCTTGTACGTCA
The DNA here is from genome assembly GCF_042669245.1 of Streptomyces sp. NPDC057249. Classification (NCBI taxonomy): domain Bacteria; kingdom Bacillati; phylum Actinomycetota; class Actinomycetes; order Kitasatosporales; family Streptomycetaceae; genus Streptomyces; species Streptomyces sp. NPDC057249. The sequence continues at coordinate 50,913 of NZ_JBHUXS010000025.1, forward strand.
CGCCGAGCAGGAGGACGCGGGCGCCGTCGACGTCCACGCCCGCTCCGGCGAGCGCGGTGGCGACGCGGTCGGCCACGTAGGCCGGCATGCCGTCGTTGATCTGCCGCGCGGCGGTGATCATGTGGAAGTCCCGGTCGGTCGCCTGCCGGGTGAGCCAGCCCAGGTAGTGCGGGTCCACGGGGATGCAGTGGCCGCCGACTCCGGGCCCCGGGGTGAACGTCTGGAAGCCGAAGGGCTTGGTGCCGGCGCACCGGATCACCTCCCACACATCGACGGAGAGGCGTTCGCAGACCTGGGCCAGCTCGTTGACGAGGGCGACGTTGACGTAGCGGTAGGTGTTCTCCAGCAGCTTGGACATCTCCGCCTCGCGGATGCCCGATGCCCGGACCACCTCGGGGGTGATCCGCCGGTAGAACGCGACGGCGAGATCGGCGCAGCGCTCGGTGAGGCCGCCGACGACCTTGGGGGTGTTGCGCACGTCGAAGCGCCGGTTTCCGGGGTCGATGCGCTCGGAGGAGAAGGCGAGGTGGAAGTCCGTGCCCGCGCGCAGCCCGCTCGTCTCCAGGATGGGCAGGACCAGGTCCTCGGTGGTTCCGGGGTAGGACGTGGACTCCAGGATCACCAGCGTGCCGGGGCTCAGACGGGGAGCGAGGTCGTGGGCCGCGCGCGTGATGCTGCCGGTGTCCGGGTCGCCCCGCCCGTCCAGCGGAGTGGGCACGCAGATCGCCACCACGTCGGCGTGCGCGGCGGCCGACGGATCGTCCGTGACGACGAGGCTCCGGTCGGCCAGGAGCGGTGCGAGCGTCTCGGACGGTATGTCGTCGATGTGCGAGTCGGCCCGGCGCAGGCGCGCGACGATCCCCGCGTCGATGTCCACGCCGGTCACCGTGAGGCTCGCGGCCGCGGCGGCGGCCAGCTGCAGTCCTACGTAGCCGAGGCCGAGAACGACGAGGCGCGGGGCGCGCTCGCCGGGCGTCGCCGCGCTCACCGCGTCGATCCCTCGTGCTGGAGCGCCCAGCGGCCGACGCGCGCGACGGTGGCGTCCCGTGCCGGCTGCCGGAGGTAGACGGTCAGGTCGCGGTGGATCTGTTCGATCACGGACGGGCGGACGAAACACCTCGACCCCAGGGCCTGTTCCACCAGCCGCATGGTCTGGAGGCAGGCGTCCTCGACGGTCAGCCGGGTCATGCCCAGGTACGCCGCGTACTCCTCCAGGCCCTCGGTGACGTCCTCGGTCACCGGAGTGCTCGTGTCGAAGGCCGGCCCGTTCTCCTCGGTGAGCAGGGCGGCCCGGTCGAGCCAGAGCCGGCCGCCTTCGAGCAGCCTGGCCGTCTCGGCGACGCGACCCAGCTGGACGTCGTCGGTGCCCCGCCGTCCGGACCGCAGGGCGGTGCGCAGCTCGGTCAGCAGCTGTTCCGCCGCGCCGAGCTGGGCGGCGGCGTAACGGGCGACTCCGGCGATCAGCCAGGGCTGGCGGTGGTAGTCCTCGGTCCCGCCGACCAGGCGGTCGGGCTTAATGACCGTGCCGGCGAACGAGATCCGTCCGCTCACCGAGCCGCGCATGCCCAGGACGTCCCACCAGGAGAGGTCGGTGCTGACCGTCTCGTCGGTCGTGTCGACGAGTACGAGCTGCCAGCCCTTCTCCTCGCCGTCGGCCACCAGGGTCGCGCCGACGAGGGCGACCGTGCACACGCCCGTCCCCGAGGCGAAGCTCTTGCCTCCGGTGAGGAGGTAGGTCCCGTCCGGGCGGGCGGTGAGCCGGGCCTTGTCCTGCTGGTCGTTGGTGTTCCACAGGCCGACGACGGCGCCGCTTGCGACGATCCCGCCGAGGATCGCCGGGGCGTCGGGGCCGGCGAACGCCTCGATGAGCTGGAGGGCGTTCGCATGGCCTTCCCAGATCCTGGCGGTGGAGAGCGAGCCCGCGCCGAGAATCCGGAGGACGTCGAGGTGCGCGCGTACGGCGCCGGGTGTGCGCGGGTCGCCGAGGCCGGAGCCGCCGAGCGCTTCGGGAAGCGTGGCGTGGAGCAGCTCCGATGCCCGCAGCGCCTCCATCGCCCCGGGTGGGCACAGGGTGTCCGGGGTGCCGGACCGCACCTCCTGGAGGGCGCCTTCGGCGATCTCCCCGGCAGCGTGCCGGAGGGACGGCCAGCGGGTGCCGCCGCCCTCGGGGGCAGGGGGGTTGGCTCTCATGTGTCTCCGTTCAGCGCGGGCCGGCGCCGTGCCGCGTCAGCCTCAGGACATCGATCTGGAAGGAGTTGCCGTGGAGGGTGTGCCGGCCTCGCGAGAGGGGTTCGAGGGCGGGGTGGGCGGCGAACGCCTCGTGTACCTCGGCGCCCGTGACCCGGTGGTCCGGGTGGTCGTGCGACCAGTGGACGAGCAGGAGGTCGGCGCCGGGCTTCATGGCGTCCACGACGGCCCGGACGGTGGTGTGCAGGTCACCGGGTGTCAGGTAGTAGCCGACCTCGGACATCGCGACCAGGTCGTACGTGCCGCCGAGAGCCGACCGGGGCGGCAGCAGGAGGTGGCGGACCGTGGCGTGGCCGAGGTGCGCCAGCCGCTCGGTGGCCTGTGCGACCGCGCCCTCGGACCCGTCGGCGGCGACCACGGAGCGTGCGATGCGGGCGAGTTCCTCGGTCAGCGCGCCGACGCCGCATCCCAGATCGAGGGCCTCGCCGTACCGTTCGCGCGGGAGGGCGGCGAGTGCGAGGGCGATCTTCTCGCGTTCGTAGGCGGAGGTCAGGGTGGACCAGGGGTCGTGCGCCTTGGCGTACGCCCGGTCGAAGTGGGCCATGTCCATGGAGTGCCGGGGGGTGTCGCCGTCCAGGGGGGTCGTCGGGCCGGCCGGGTGCTCCGGGGCGTCGTTCGGGTGCTCCGGGGCGTCGTTCGGGTCCGGCGGGCCGGCCGCCGGGGCGAGGGCCGTCCACGTCAGCGCGGCGGTCAGCAGGAAGGCGGCCGAGAGCGCGAGGGCGACCGGTTCGGCGCCGGCCCAGCCGATGAGGGCCCCGCCGAGTGCGACACCGGCCGGCGGCGACGCCTGGGACAGGAGCCGGTAGATGCTGTTCACCCGGCCGAGCACCCGGTCGGGGATCAGGGTGACGCGGTGCGCGTACATCGTCGAGAAGTACACCGGCACCATCAGCGAGAAGAGCGTCCAGGACCCGACCAGCGGGAGGAGGCCGGACCCGGCGGCGGCGAGTGCGGTGCCGGCGCCCCAGACCGCGGTCGCCAGGACCATCACCTTGCGGTGGTCCAGCCGGTCGCGCAGCACGGGCGTCAGCGCGGCGCCGGCGATCCCGCCGATGCCGCCGAGCGTGAAGACGAGGGACAGCCGCTCCGTGGCGACGTCGTCCACGGCGCCTCGGGTGAGCAGGATGAGCTGGATGGGGGCGAGCAGCCCGCACACCACGAAGTTGAGTCCCGCCAGCAGGCGCAGTTCCCGGTGGCGGACCAGGAAGGTGACGCCGGTGGCGAGCGCCTTGCGCACCGGCTCGACGGCCGCCGTGGCATCGCGTGGCTCCTGGAGGGGCCGGCGGATGCCGAGCAGCAGGGCGATCCCGGCCAGGAAGGTCATCGCGTCGAGCCCGTAGGTGAAGGCGGACCCTTCGAGCCGGGTGCCGCCCAGGCCGAGCAGGAGGCCGGCCACCAGCGGGCCCAGCAGTTGGGCCGCCGTACCGCCGCCCTCGGACAGGGAGGCCGCGCGGGGCAGTTGCCCGGCGCCCACCACGCGCGGGAAGGAGGAGTTGTCGGCGATGTCGAAGAACGTGAACGCGGCTCCGGTGACGACTGCGGCGACCAGCAGGTGCCGGAGTTCCAGGTCACCGGTGTACGCGGTGACCGCGACCGCGCCGAGGACCGCGAACCGGACGGCGTCGGCCACGATCATCGTCCGGCGCCGGTCCCAGCGGTCCACGAGCACGCCCGCGTGCAGCCCCAGCAGGAGATAGGGGATCTGCTGGGCGGCCAGGACCAGGCCCGTCCGCGCGGGTGACCCGGTGATCCCGAGCACCAGCACGGGCAGCGCGAAGTTGGTGACCGCGTTGCCGAGCTGCGAGATCATCTGGCCGATCCACAGCAGCAGGAAGTCGCGGTTGCGGAACAGCGACGGTGCGGTGGGCGCGCTCGTGGTGTCCGTCATGCGCGGGGTCCGGGGGCCGCGGCCGGGGCGTCGCCGGCGACGGCGCGGCGGACGCGCAGGGCGGTGCCGTACGGGTCGGGGCTGCCCCAGATCCCCCGGCCGACGGCGGCACCGGCGGCGCCGGCGGCGACAGCCCGGCCCACCCGGCCGACCAGCGCGTCCGGTCCGTCCGCGGTGCCGCCGGCGACGATCAGCGGGACGGTGGTGGCCGCGACGCAGCGGCGGACCACCTCCTCGTCGTCCGGGAGGCCGCTCTTGACGAGGTCCGCGCCCAGCTCCTCGGCGATGCGGCAGGCGTGGACATGGGCGTCCGTGCCGTTGCGGTCCAGGATGTCCGGCAGCGCGTAGACCGTGACGAGCAACGGCAGCCCCATCCGGTGCGCCTCCTCGGCGACGGTACTGACGACCTGGGCGTTGGCCAGCTCGCCGTCCGACCCGAGCTTGAACTCGGCGCACACCGCGTCGGCGCCGCTCGCCGCCGCCTGCTCGACGCTGTTGAGGAGCACGTGGTCCACGCCCCGGTCCAGGCGGCCGGTCACGCACAGGATCATCCCGAGGTCCCGGGTGTCGGTGTCGAGGACGGCCGGGACCAGGCCCGGACGGAGCATGACGGCGTGGAAGCCCGCCCGGCGGGCCACGTCGATCACGGACGACGCCGACTCCAGGCCGCCTCGCGGGCCGAAGGTGATCGCGTGGTCCAGCGGCAGGACGGTGGTGCGCCCGTCGGCCCCGAGAATCCTCCGGAGACGGAGCAGGTGGCCGGCCGCGGCCGGGGTCGGGCGCACGGACGGTGCGCCGAGGATGTGAGGCATGGTTCCTTCCGCAGGGCTCAGGTGTGCGGTTCGATGTGCGGTTCGATGACGAGGGAGACGCAGTGCGGGTCCGCCGAGACGGCCGGCGCGCGCGGGGCGTCGGCGAGGCCGAGGCGGTGGGTGAGGATGCCGTCGAGCGTGACCTCGCCGGAGGCCAGCAGATCGACGGCCCGGCCGAAGCGGCCCGGTGCGTAGTGGTAGCTGCCCACCAGACGCAGCCCCTCGTAGTGCAACTGGTTGACCGGGAGGGGCACGGTCGTGCCGGGTGGGTAGCCGCTGAACGCGACGATCCGGGCGCCGGGGGCCGCGAGGCGGAAGGCCGTCGCGAGGGCGGCCGGGTCGCCCGACATCTCCAGCACGACCGGCGCCTTCGGCACCTCCTCGTCGGTGAGCACGGCGAGCCGTGCGCCGAGGACCGCCGTCGCGCCGAGGCGTTCGGCCAGCGCGGCCCGCTCCGGTCGGCGGGCCACGCAGGTCACCCGGCGCGCGCCGGCCCGTCGGCTCGCCTGGACGGCCATCAGGGCCAGCGCGCCGGTACCGAGCACGACGACGTCGTCGCCCTCCCGCACGCGGCCCCGGTCGAGGGCTTCCAGGACACAGGCCAGCAGTTCGGCGTGGACGGCCGTGGCGAAGGGGAGGGTGTCGGGGAGGACGGCGACCGCTGCCGGGGAGGTGCGGACGCGGACCGTCCGGGCGAGGCCGCCGGGCTCCGGGGGAGCGGTGTGCGGGCACAGCGCCTGGAGCCCGCGGGCGCAGGTGTCGCAGGTACCGCACGGCGGATGGGGATCGACGACCACACGGTCGCCCGGCTGGGCGGGCGCGTCGCCGCCCGCGTCGGTGACGACGCCCGCGACGAGGCTGCCGAGGACGCGGGGCGGGCGGATCTTCGGGTGCCCGATGGTCACCGCCCGGCGCAACGCCGCTCCGAAGTGGGCGGCGCGCACCTCGATGACGAGGTCACCGGGCTGCTCGGCCTGCGGGGCCGGCAGGTCCACGAGGCGCAGTTCGCCCCGCGCGGTCCACTCGACCGCGCGCGTGGTCGGGAGCCGGGTGGGGGCGGCCGTCATGGCGTGCCCTCGATCCAGGCGTGCCGCGCGTCGGTCCGGAACCGGGCCGTGGGTTCCTGGCCCCACAGCGCCCAGAGGTAGTACAGCTCGTGGCCGCCGGCACAGGCGAACGAGTGGAAGCCCTCGACGCCGTCCACGATGTCGCCGTCGTGCACCACGCGGGCGTTCTCCGGCCGGGTGTCGTCGGGGTAGTCGAGGAACACGGCGAATCCGGTCGGCGGCTCGACCCGTACGTGGAAGACCTCGGCGTGCCGGGTCTCGTCGGGGCTGTCGTCCTTCGCGTGCCGGTGCGGCGGGTAGCTGGACCAGACGCCCCCGCGGCTGAAGGTCTCCCCCACGACGAGGTGCGGGCCGGTGCCCCGGCCGGTCACGATGTCGTGGACCTCGCGGGCCCAGTGTCCCCTGCCCCGGCTCTCCACGGCGACGTCGTCGGGCCGGACGAGGGCGCTCTCCTCGCCCTTGTCGGCCGACGGTGCCGACACCACCGCCACCTGTGCCGCGCCCGCGCCGATCAGGTCGACGCGGCGGCCGGCCGGGACGATGACGGCGGACGCGCGGCCGTCGAACACGTCGGCGCGACCACCGAGTTCGGTGCGCCGGGTGCCGGTGGGAGCGGTCTGTTCGACGACGACCCGCCCGCGCTGGACGACGACGACGTGCTCGCGGTCGGCGGCGCCGACGGTGAGCCGGTCGCCGTCCCCCAGGTCCTCGATGGACATCGTCGGTGTGCCGGACATCATGCCTCCTGCGGGTGCGGTCGGTGGTCGGCGGCGCCGCGGGCCAGCGCCAGGTCGAGGACGGGGCGCAGCACTTCGGCGTCGGTGGCGAGCTCCGCGTGGCTCCTGGCCGGGAAGAGCCCGCCCGGTATCAGCGTCCGGACGGCCTCGCGGCGCACCAGCTCGCCCGCCGTGGCCAGGCCGTCCGTGACCGGCCGTACGGGGTGGGGCCCGGCCGTGCGGGCGAGCCAGTAGCCGGCCGCCCACAGGGACCACAGGGCCTGGGGCGGGACCAGCGCCATGGCCGCGTGCACGGCGTCGGTCGCCAGGTGTCCGAGGTCCGCGTGGTAGCCGTCGAGCATGGCCGGCAGGTCGAACCCGAACAGTTGGGGGCAGGTCTCGACGTAGGCCTTGTGCCATTCCATCGCGGCGGTCCCCGGCGCGTGCAGCACTCCGTCCGGTGACCGCCGGCTGTAGGCCCAGAGCCGGGCCTCGCGCAGGAAGGCGACCGTGTCGTACCGGCCGATGGTGTCGTCGGTGGCGAACCAGGGTGTGGGGAGGCGTTCGACGTGGCAGACGGCGGCACGGCGGCCCTGGCCGTCGTTGCCGATGGCGCTGCGGACCGGCAGGTGCTCGACGAGGTTGGGCACCGAGAGCAGCAGTTCCTCCCGCTGCTCGACGAAGAACTTGCGGAGCACGTTGTCGTCCGGCTCCAGGGGGTCCTCCCAGGCGGACGCACGGTCCACGAAGCCCTCGACGAGCCTGCGCGGCATGACCATGGCCTGGCACGGCGTGTACTGGGGGATCGCCGTGGCGACCCGGCGCCCCTCCAGTGCGGCGAGGCGGACGACGGTGCCGTTGCGGCTGCCCCAGTCGGTGAACAGGGAGACGGCGCGGTCGGGGTGGGTGCGGGTGAGCGTCTCGATGTGGGCGGTGAAGTCCGCGGTCAGGACGATGTCGTCCTGGAGCACCACGTGGTGCGTGACCTGGGGGTCCATCGCGGCCCAGGCCCGCACGGCGGTGCGGAGCGTCGCCGGGACGCCCCACGGCTCCGGGTCCAGGACGACGGTGCACTTCTGCGGGGCGAGTTGCTCGGCCACCGCCTGGGCCAGACGGCTGCGGGTCGGGTGGGCCATGATGGCGTAGGAGATGCTCACAGGGTTCCTCGCAGGTACCGCACGGCGTCGGTGCGGGAGATGTCGATGGGGCGGCCGCCCCTGCTGGAGCGGGTGATCGCCTCGCCCACCGTGACGGCGACGGCCGCGTGCGCGACGTTGCCCGTGCCGGGGTTCCACGGGGCGAAGCGGTGGCTCAGCATCCGGGCGTCGGCGCCGCCGTGCCGGCCCGCCTCGACCGGGATGCGGGGGTTGGCGGGCGGCTCGCCGGTCGGCAGGACGCGGACGAGGTGTTCGGCGCCGGGGGGCGCCTTGGCGTCCCACTCGGCCTCGATCCGGCCTCCGGTGCCCTGGATCTGGAGCGAGCATCCCTCCCGGTCGGCGCGTCCGACCAGCGTGTACATCGCGAGTCCGCCGCCCGCGTAGCGGACCGCGGCCGAAACGGTGTCGTCGATGTCGGCGTCCGCGAACTCCCCTTCAAGGCCGTAGTGTTCGCGGGATGCGCTGCCCATGACCTGGACGGGCACATCGGCCATCCACCAGGTGAGCAGATCAAGGTGGTGGCAGCTCTTGGTGATCTCCAGGCCGCCGGAGCGGTCGCGGCGGCGGTGCCAGCGCCGGAAGTAGGACTCGCCGTGACCGGGCAGCAGGAAGTAGGTCATCGAGACGCTGGTGACGCGTCCGACCCGCCCGGCGTCGATGGCGTCCTTGACCGCGCGGTGCAAGGCGTGGAAGCGCAGGTTGTGCCCGACGACGACCCGTGCGGCCGAGGCGCGGACCGCGCGCAGGACGCGGGAGACGTCGTCGCCGCCGATACCGAGCGGCTTCTCGCAGAACACGTCCACCGTGTGGCACAGGGCCGTCTCGATCTGGGCGGCGTGCACATGGTCCGGGCTGGCGAGGATCACCAGATCCGGCCGCGTCCGTCCGAGCAGGCCCGCCAGGTCGTCCGCGTACTGGGCCGCGTCCGGCCGCCCGGCGGAGTCCAGGAAGCGCGCGCGGGCCTCCGCGTCGGGGTCGAGCACCGCGACGAGGTCGGTGCGGCCGTCCTCGGCGGTGAACAGCGGCAGGAAGGTGGTCAGGGCGCGCCGGCCGAGGCCGAGCAGGGCGACGCGGTCGGGGCGTGGGTCAGACAACGCGCTCACCGTCCTCGACGACGCCCGCGACGGTCAGGTCCGGGCGGAGCAGGACGAAGGTCGCCGGGCCTCCCTCGACGACCTGGCCCGTGCCCGGTGCCAGTCCGGCCACGCGGGCCGGGGTGGTGGTCGCCATGCGGACGGCGTCGGTCAGGCCGATGCCCGCGCCGCGCACGGCGAAGCGCAGGATGTCCACGAGGAAGGAGGTGCTTCCGCAGTAGGTGCGGCCGTCCGAGGACCGGGCGACACCGTCGCGTACCGTCGCCGTGCCGCCGGCCAGCGTGAACGAGGCGCCGTCGGGCAGCCCCGCGCCGGGAGAGGCGTCCGAGACGAGGCACAGCCGGTCCGGGCCCAGGCACCGGTAGGCGATCCGGGTCAGTTCGGCGGTCAGGTGGCGGCCGTCCGCGATCGCCTCGGCCGTAAGGGTGTCGGAGGAGAGGACGGCCTCCAGCAGTCCGGGCCGGCGCTCCGGGCCGTCCTGCGTGAGCCGGGAATGGCCGCTCCACAGGTGGGCGACATGGCTCAGCCCCGCCGCCGCCGCCTTGGCCAGGTCCTCGGGTGTCGCCGCCGTGTGGCCGGCCGACGCGGTCGCACCGGCGTCCACGCAGGCGGACAGCAGCGCCTCGGCACCGGGGAGTTCGGGGGCGAAGGTGATGATCCGCATCCCGTCGAGGTCGTCCGCGGGCGGAGGCAGCGGCGCCGGTACGCGGGCCCGGATGAGTTCCGCCGCGTGGGCGCCGCGGAACTCCGGGGCCAGGAAGGGGCCTTCCAGGTGGAGGCCGGCGATGCCGGGGGTCCGATCGGCGAGGAGACGGCGGCCGGTGGCGAGGGCCGCCGCCATGGTGTCCTCGGTGGCGGTGGCGAGTGTGGGGAGCAGAGTGGTGGTGCCGCGCCGCAGGTGTGCGGCACGGACGGCCCGCCAGGTGTCCGGGTGCGGGGTGTCGAATCCGGCGCCCCCGGCGCCGTGGCAGTGGATGTCCACGAGGCCGGGGATGATCAGGAGGTCCGTTCCGCCCTTCGGTGCCGGGGCGACCTCGGCGACCCGGCCGCCGTGGACGGCGATGACGGCGTCCCGCGCGGCGGAGCCGGTGACGAGCCTGCCGCGCACCGTGCGCGTCCCGGTCATGCGCCGCGCGCCGTTCGGTCGAAGATCTCCGCGTAGCGCGTGGCCTGGAGGGTGACGTCGTAGTCCGCGGCCCGCTCCTTCGCACGCGCGGCCAGGGCCTCGCGCCGGGCGGGGTCGCCGGCCAGGTCGCCGAGCCGCGCGGCCAGTGCGGCCGGGTCGTCGGCCGGGAAGTAGACGGCCGCGTCGCCCGCGACCTCGCGGTGGGGTGCGATGTCGGACAGGACGAGGGGCAGACCGCACGCCATGGCCTCGAGGACGGAGATCGGCATGCCCTCGAACCGGCTTGCGGAGACGAAGACCTGGCCGGCGGCGACCAGTGGCACCACTTGGTCGCGCCGCCACACCGCGCCGTACCAGTCCACCGCGTCGGCGATGCCCAGGGTCCGGGCGGCGCGGTGCAGGCCGATCAGTTCGGGGCCGTCACCGATCATCCGCAGTCGCAGCCCGGACCACCGCTCGTGTGCCGTGGCGAACCCGTCGAGCAGTGTGGCGTGGTTCTTGTGCGGATAGAGGCTCGCGAGGGAGACGACGGACAGCTCCTCCGGTTCGGCCGGCCCGTCGTGCGTCGCGGTGAGGCGGCCGATCCGCTCGATCTCGACCCCGTTGGGCACGACGACCACCTTGGCCGGGTCCATGCCGACCTCGTCCACGCAGAACCTGCGGACGGCCTCGGACACGGCGACGACGGTGTGCACCGACCGCGACCAGAACCGGTCCGCCCGGTTGATCAGCGCCGTGCGCTTGTGGCTGTAGACGGAGTGGCAGGTCACCACCGTGGGGCGGTCCCGCAGCGCGGCCCGCACCAGCGGGTGGATGCGCCCGTCGCCGAAGTTCACATGCACCACGCGGCCCTCGGTCAGGGTGCGCAGCGCACGGAGGCGGGCGGTGGTCGAGCCGGACAGGGCGACGACGTCCACCCGCTCGTCCAGCTCCGTCAGCAACGCGTTCCGTTTGCCCGCGTAGAGGACGATCACCCGGACCGGGAGGCCGCGCCCGACGAGTTCGTTGGCGAGCGAGGTGACCACCCGTTCCAGACCGCCCACGGTGAAGTACCGGACGACCACCGCGACGCCCGGTCCGGCCGGCCCCGCTGACGACATGCCGCTCCCACTCATCCGACCAGCCCTTCCAGGATTCCGGCGTAGCGCCGGGCGCCGCCGAGGAGGTGCGGCACCCGCGGTGCGAGCGGTGCGGCGAGCCCTTCGCCGACCAAGGCGTCGAGTGCGCCGTCGAGCACCTCGCGCAGTCCCGCCGTACGGACCAGACCGCGCTGCCGGAGGAGTCCGGCGTGGATCGACTGCTCCGACTCGCGGAGCTGACGCGGGATGAGGATCGCGTTGGCCCCCACGCTCAGCACCTCGCTGACCATGTTCGAGCCGGCCGCCCCGATGAACAGGTCCGCGCCCTTCATGGCCTGCGGCAGCTCCTCGTCGTAGACGACCACACGGACGCCCTCCAGGTCCTTCACCTGCTCCCGCACCTCGCGCAGCGTGTCCTGTTCGAGGTAAGGGCCGGTGACGAGCACCGCGCGGTCGTACGCCCGCCGGTTCACCCGCAGGGCCCGCGCGATCGCGGACCAGATGTGTCCCGCCCCCTGGCCGCCGCCCATGCTCGCCACCACGACCCGCTCGCCGGCATCCCAGCCGCGGCGCTCACGGGCCCCGGCCCGGGTGAGCGGCGACGGCTCGGCGAGGTAGCCGGTGTAGCGGATGCGGTCGGACAGCTGGGCCGGTACGTCGTAGTGCTCCTCCAGCCGGAAGACCTCGGAGGGCGCGTGCACGGTGATCAGGTCGTAGGTCCGCGCGATGTGGTCGGCGACCTCGCCGAGGAAGTACTCGCGGTTGGTCTTGGCCCGGTCGAACAGGACGCCGCGCAGCGTGAGCACCGCGGTCCTGAACGCCCGTTCGCCGAGGGCCGGGGCGAGCTCCGACTCGGCCCCGCTGGGCAGGTGGTTGACGAGGAAGACGTCCGGTGCGTAGTGGCGCAGGAACACCTGCGCCAGCTCGCCCCGGGCGGCGAAGAACTCCTTCTCCGGGAACCCGAGGCGTGAGCTGAAGCGCCATCCCCGGGGGTCGTCGAAGTTGGCGAAGGAGGGCAGCTTCACCACATCGACCGCGTCGGGAAGCATCCCGAGACCGCGGTACGCGCCGGTGAGGCCCGCGAAGCGGACGTCCGGTGACATGTCGAGGAGCGCGGAGGCGATCTTGGCGGACTCCGCCGTGTGGCCGAGGCTGCGGCCGTTGTGCCAGTACATGGTGACGCGCATCAGGAACTCCTCACGTTCGTGGACCTGTTGGCGTCCTCCGGTTCGACGCACGCCGCCAGTGCCCGCACGACCTCGGTGCCGAACGCGTCGACGTCCCACTCGGGCCGCACCTGGAGCCGGCGCATCGCGAGCGGGTGGGCGGGATGCGGCCAGGACCCGCCGTCCGTGACGAAGGCGTGCCGGTAGAAGCGGCCGACGACCTCGCGTACGGCCTGGTCCGACTTGCCGAACGGGTAGCAGAAGGTGGCCGGCCGGTGGCCGGTCGCGGATTCGATCGCGCGGAGGTCGAGGTCGATCTCGGCTTCCAGCTCCTCCCGCGGCAGGCCGGTCAGTCGCGGGTGGGTGTAGGAGTGGCCCGCTATCGCGTGTCCCGCCGCCAGCCAGTCCCGTACGTCCCCCGCCGACGCGAACTCCTGTGAGGCGTGCGGGATGTGGTCCGGCAGGGTGGCCGGGTCGAGGTAGCTGCCGCAGACGGCCATCACCGCGGACAGGCCGCGTTCGTCCAGCAGCGGCCGGACCGTGGTGACGGTGTTGAGGTAGCCGTCGTCGAAGGTCAGCAGGACACCCGGCGAAGGCGCCTGTCGCGTGTGCTCCGGCTCGGCGGCGGCGAGCGCCCGGTCGGGAGTGAGCACCGGTATGCCGTTGTCGCCGAGCCAGTCGAGCTGGCGGCGGAAGGAATCCTCCGGCACGGACATCGGGTGGTCGATGCGCGCGTCCACGAGGTGGTACATGAGCGGGACGAACATGCCTGCCTCAGAGGGTGGACGCGGCCGTGAACCACGGCACGGTGGCGGCGATGCCGGTGCGGAGGTCGCGGACGGGGCGGTAGCCGAGCGTCGCGGACGCGTACGTCAGGTCCGCTACGGAGGCCGCGACGTCATGCGGCCGGCCGGGTCCGAACGCGGGTGGCGGTGTCTCCCGGCCGGACAGGGCGCCGGCCTCCTCCCGGATGGCGTCCGCGAGTTGGAGCAGGGTCGTGGACGTGCCGCACCCGACGTTGACCGCGGCGAACTCCAGTTCGACACGGGCCGCGAGAAGGTTGGCCTCCACGATGTTGTCGACATGGGTGAAGTCCCGCACGGACGATCCGTCACCGTTGACCGGGACGGGCTCGCCGCGCAGGGTGGCCGCCACCCATCGGGGGACCACCGCGGAGTACGGGCCCTCGGGGTTCTGCCTGCTGCCGAACACGTTGAAGTAGCGCAGGCAGACCGTCGCCGCACCGGTCATCTTCGCGTAGGCGGCGGCATACCCCTCCAGTGCCTGCTTGCTGGCGGCGTAGGGGGACAGCGGCCGGCCGACCGACGGCTCGACGCGCACGTCTCCGGGCGCGTCGCCGTACACCGAGCTGGAGCTCGCGCAGACGATCCGCCGCACGCCCGCCGCGCGGGCCGCCTCCAGCAGCCGGACGGTGCCGAGCACGTTGACCTGTGTCACGAGGTCCGGTTGGCGCACGGAGCGGGGCACGGAGTTCACGGCCGCCTGGTGGAGGACGACACCGACGCCCTCGACCGAGTCGGCGCAGGCCCGCGGGTCGAGCAGGTCGCCCTCGACCAGGCGGAACCTGCTCCAGGCCGCCGGGCCGACCTCCCGCTCGACATCGGCCAGATTGCGCCGGGTCCCGGTGGAGAAGTCGTCGAGGCCGACCACCCGGTGGCCGTCGCCCAGGAGGCGCGCGACCAGGTGTGAGCCGATGAATCCGGCGGCCCCGGTGACCAGCCAGCCGTCCCGTCCGGGCGGCCCGGCGGCCCGGTCGAGGTCGTCCCCGGTCTCGTCCGTCAGGTGGTGCACGTGCGTCTCGACCCCCATGTGTGCCCCGGCGAAATGCGCCGGTTCCTTACTGGATGCCCCCTGCGGGAGCGCTCCCATAGCGCCAGAGGCTATAGGCGGTCCGAGCGTGCGTCTAGAGATGACGGAGATCCAACTCGACTTGCCGCTGGGCGAGTTGATGATCATCCAGGGCATCCCCGGTGCTGCGGCTTTCCTGGCGGGGGTGGGTGGTGCCGGACGCCGGAGGTGTCTACAGTGCGGGCCCATGCGAACCCCTTGGGTGGATGATCTGCGCCTGGCGCTCGAGTTGGCGGACCTGGCGGACGGCGAGACGATGCGAGCCTTCGCCGGGCAGGGCGCGCGCTCCGCGGAGGTCAAGGCGGACGGCACTCCCGTCACCGAGGCCGAACGGGAGATCGAGCACCGGATGCGCGCCAGGCTCGCCTCCGAACGGCCCGGTGACACGGTGCTCGGCGAGGAGACGGGCGGGGACTCCGGCGACCGGTGCTGGATCGTCGATCCGGTGGACGGGACCTCCGGGTTCATCCGCGGTTCGGTGGTCTGGGCGTCCCTGATCGGACTGCGTGTGGACGGCTCCGTCGTCGTCGGCGTCGTCTCCGCGCCCGCCCTGGGCAGGCGTTGGTACGCGAGCATGGGCGGCGGGGCGTGGGTCCGTGACCTGACCGGGCGCGACGAGGGCCCCGACCGGCGGCTGCGCGTGTCCGGCGTGGCAAGCCTCGAAGCGGCCCACCTGTCCTTTTCCAGCCCGTGGAGCTGGGCGGAACACGGCCGGTTCCACGGCGCCATCGACCTCACGCGCCAGGTGCGCCGCACACGGGGTTACGGGGATTTCTACTCGCACGTCCTCGTCGCCGAGGGGGCGGTGGACATCTCGTGCGAGGCCCACATCGCCCCCTGGGACATCGCCGCCCTCCAGCCCGTCGTCGAGGAGGCCGGGGGCCGGTTCACCGACTTGACGGGCCGGCGCCATCCGGCGGGCCACGACCTGCTCGTGAGCAACGGGGTGCTGCACGAGCGGGTACTGGACGTACTCGACGGCGAGACCGACCCCCTCCCCCTGGCCATCCAGCGCTCGGCACCGAACCTCGGACGCCGGGCGGTACGCGCCACCGAGGAGGCGCTCCCCCTGGATCACGCCTGACCGACGGGGCGAGATCCCACTGACGGCGCTCGCCGGCGCGCTGCCGGCGTGGCCGGGCAACGGCGTCGGCGCCCCGGACGGCCGGACTCCCGCCGCCGCCGGCCGTAGGGCGCTCCTCCGTCACACACCCGCCCACTAGTTGCAAAGAAAGCCTTGCAAAGGAAGCTTTGCAAGGCTACTTTGGCGTCATGGAAGAAGAGCCGAGCGGACAGATCCGCACTCTCGACGCCCGCTCGCTGCGTGGGCTCGCCCATCCGCTGCGCATGCGGCTGCTGGACGCGCTGCGCTTCGACGGACCGGCCACCGCTTCCCAGCTCGCCGCGAAACTGGGCGAGTCGAGCGGGGCCACCAGCTATCACCTGCGGCAGCTCGCGGCGCACGGCTTCATCAAGGACGCCCCCGAGCACGGCAAGGGGCGGGAGCGCTGGTGGCAGGCGGTGAGTCAGGGGCTGACCTTCGACGACTCACTGCTCACCCACTCCAGCCCGGAGGTGCGCGGGGCCGCCGAGATGTATCTCCACGAGGTCGCGATGACCCAGGCCCGGGACCTGTCGACCTGGCTCGGCGACCGCACCGCCTGGCCCGAGGAGTGGCAGCGCACCTGGGACATGAGCAGCGCGACCCTGCGGCTGACGCCCGAGCTCGCCGGGGAGCTCATCGGGAAGATGCACGCGCTGGTCGACGAGTACCGCGACCGGATCGCCGACGAGGACGAGGACGACAGCACGCGTGTGCGCGTCCACACCCATGCGTTCCCCCTCACCACCGAGTAAAGGAGAACCACCGATGCATCCCCACGACCACCTCGCCCTGCACCACATCCGCGCCGCCGAACTCCACGCCGAGGCAGACACGTACCGCCTCACCCGGCCCGCCCGGGCCCCCCGGCCCCTGCGCACCGCCCTCGGGCGGACCCTGATCGCGGCCGGCCTCCGTCTGACCGCCGCGTCCTCCCCCGCCCCGTCCCGGCCCGCCGCCGCCCTCGCCCGGGGCTGACGGCGTCGGCACGACGGACTGCCGGTCGACCGCCGCGCCGACTGCCGTCCGGCGCACGGTCGGACCCCTAGCGTTCCGCACATGTGAGCGGCCGCGTCCGAGCGGCCGGACCATGTCCGCAGCCAAGGGAGTCCCCATGAAGAAGAACCCGTCCCGGACCGCGGCGGCCACCGCCGCCGCGGCCCTCGTCGCCGCCGGTGTCCTGGTGGCCGGCTCGGCCACGGCCACCGCCGCCCCCGTCGAGCGCGTGACCTCGCCGGAACAGTTGAAGGCGAGCATCCAGCTGGCCGCCGAGCGGGAGTCCGGGGCGCCCCTGGGCACCGACCCGACCGGCTACATCACGCAGAACGGCGCGGCCTCCCGCGCCGCCTGCTGACACGAGGGGCCGAGGACCGTGGACAAGGACAAGTCCCCGACGAGCTGGTGTCCCAGCGGTGACGCGCACGCACCCGAGGCGGTCGTCCTGGGTGTGCGGTCCGGGCCGGAGGGCCGGGTCGCCTATCTGGCCGACCCGGTGCCCGCCTCCCAGGTGCTGGGCGAGGTGCCCGAGGGCATCGACCCCCGGCGCATCCTGCGGTTCGCCTCGCACTGCGTCAGCGGCTGCGCCAACCGGCGGGGCGACGACTGCGCCCTCGTGGAGCGGGTGGTCGCCGCCACGCCGAAGGTGGTCGAGGCGGCCGTGCCGCGCTGCCATCTGCGGACGACGTGCCAGTGGTGGACGCAGAGCGGTGTCGAGGCGTGCCGGCGCTGCCCGGCGGTCGCGACCCGCCATCTGGCCGACGACGAACTCGCCGGGCTGATCGCGGACCCCTCGACCACCCGCGAGCAGCTGGACGCCTGGATCGCCGCCGGGGCCGGCTGACCGTCCGGCCGCCGGACAGTGGTGGCCGTCTCCGGGTCCCCGGGGGCGACCGGGTACAGTGCCCGGCGGCATTCCGGCCGCCCGAGGAGGGAAACGTGACCGACACCAGCGAGGCCCGGTCCGCGGACGGCAAGGCGGCGACGCCGCCGAGCCGGGTGCGGCGCCTGATGCGTTACGTCCCCCTGATCGCCCCGGTCCTGCTGTGGGCGGTGCCGTGCTGGGTGCTGCTGTACACCGGACAGCGCTGGCCGCTCCCGGTCACCGTGGGCGGCACCTGTCTCTTCGTGCTCGGCCTCGTCACCATGCCGGTCGCGATGGTGCGGGGGCACGGCAGGCGGCAGCAGGACCGGGCGGCGATCGTCGGGGACGGCCTGCTCGGGTCCATCTGGGTGCTGTTCACCTGGTCCGTGCTGCTCGGCGTCCTGCTGCGGCTCGCCCTGACCGTGGCCGGGGCCGGCGACGGGCAGGACCGGGCCAGGATCGTCACCTGGTCGGTGCTCGCGGCCGCCGCCGTCCTCCTCGGCTGGGGATACGCGGAGGCGCGCCGGGTGCCGAGGGTGCGCCGGGTCGAGGTGCGGCTGCCGCGCCTCGGGACCGGCCTGGACGGGACGCGGGTCGCCCTCATCACCGACACGCACTACGGACCGCTGGACCGGGCCCGCTGGTCGGAGCGGGTGTGCGCGGAGGTCGACGCGCTGGAGGCGGACCTGGTCTGCCACACCGGCGACATCGCGGACGGCACCGCCGAGCGCCGCCGCGCCCAGGCCGCGCCGCTCGGCACGGTGCGCGCCGCCCACGCCCGCGTCTACGTCACCGGGAACCACGAGTACTACAGCGAGGCGCAGGGCTGGGTGGACCTGATGGACGAGCTGGGCTGGCAGCCGCTGCGCAACCGCCACATCCTGCTCGAACGCGGCGGCGACACCCTCGTGGTCGCCGGCGTGGACGACGTCACCGCCGAGTCCTCCGGCCTGGCCGGTCACCGCGCGCACCTCGCCGGGGCGCTGGACGGCGCCGATCCGGACCTGCCGGTCCTGCTCCTGGCCCACCAGCCGAAGTTCATCGACCGGGCCGCCGAGGGCGGCGTCGACCTCCAGCTGTCGGGCCACACCCACGGCGGCCAGATCTGGCCCTTCCACTACCTGGTCCGCCTCGACCAGCCGGCCGTCGCCGGGCTGAGCCGCCACGGCGACCGCACACAGCTCTACACCAGCCGGGGCACCGGGTTCTGGGGCCCGCCGTTCCGGGTCTTCGCGCCCAGCGAGATCACCCTGCTGGTGCTGCGCTCACCGGAGGGACCGGCCGGCACCGCCGCGCCCTGATCCGGAGGGGAGGTCCGGAGCCGTACCGGCCGACGTCGGTGACCCGTGGTGCTCCTCCCCCGTGGAGGCGCCCCGCGCTCGGCGGACGGGGCCGGTCAGGGCAACGCGTGGTAGTAGCGGGTGCAGGACTCCACCATGCCGTCCTCGGCGATACGGAAGAGGTCCACGAAGCGCACGCACGTGTCATCGGCGCCCGGAGCGAACCGGCGGCCCGCGGCCACCACGTTCCGGGCGTGCGCGACGACGTGGTCGATCTCGTGGCGGGCCGGGGACCCGAGGGCGTGCAGGAACGCGGTACGGCCGTGGGCCGTCGGGGCGCCGGGCAGCTCCAGGGCGACGTGGTCGTGCAGCAGGGAGGCGCACGCGTCGAGGTCGCCGGCGTCAAGGTATGCGTAGACGAGTCGGACGTGGTCGGTTCCCGCGGCGGTGACCAGGTCGCCCCCGATGGACGGGGCGCCGCTCGTCCAGGCGTCGGTGTGCATGTGGACGCCTCCTTTCTCCTTCGCCCGGCACTCTTCCGGGCCGCGCCAACCCCCGCCTATCGCGCCGCTATTCGCCGGCCGGTCACGCTGGGCATGCAGGATGGACAAATGCGTGAGGATTGTGAAAACTTCGGGGACGTTGATCCCGGAGTATCAACGCGCTTACGAGCTGGGGGTCTCGGTGGCCGAGGGTACGACGCACACGGTCCAGGATGCCCCCGGCGCGGCGAGACCGCCCTTCCAATTGCTGGGCCCGCTCCAGGTCCGCGGCAAGGACGGTCCGCTGCGGGTGCCGCCCGGGCGCCAGGAGGTCATCCTGGCCGCGTTACTGCTCGAAGCAAACCGGGTGGTCAGCACGCATTACCTGGTGGACCTCATCTGGGAGGACAACCCGCCGGAGACCGCCCGCACCCAGGTGCAGATATGCGTCTCCCGGCTGCGGAAGCTCCTGGCCGGCGCGGACAGCACGGTGTCGATATCGACCCGCCCGCCGGGATACGTCCTGCACGTGGACACCGGGGACGTGGACTCGCTGCTCTTCACCGGCCTGGTCGCGATGGCGAGGCGGCAGCGCGACGAGGGCGAGTCCGAGAAGGCGGTGGCGCTCCTGAAATCCGCCGTGGCGCTGTGGCAGGGGGACTCGCTGACCGGCCTGGACAGCGGCCCGCTCGCCAACAAGGCGCGCCAGCTCGACGAGGAGCGGCTGAGCGCCGTCGAGCTGCGGATGCAGTTGGAACTGGAGCTGGGCCGGCACGACCGGCTGGTCGGTGAGCTGCAACTCCTCACCCACGAGAACCCGTTGCGGGAACGGCTGCGCGGCCAGCTGATGTGCGCCCTGTACTGGTCGGGCCGGCAGGCGGAGGCGCTGGAGGCGTTCCGGGACGGGCGCCGCATCCTCGACCGGGAGCTGGGGCTCGAACCGGGCCGGGAGCTGCGCCGGCTGGAGGCGGCGATCCTCGCCGGCGAACTGCCTCCGCCGGTACGGGGGCAGGCGCCCCGGTCCGCGGCCGGCCGTTCCGCGTCGGGCGCGGTCGCCGCCGGGACCGCCGCGTCCCCGCAGCGGTCCGACGGCACCGGGCGCACCGTGCCCCGTACCGACGCCGATGGCGACGGCACCGCCCGTCCTGAGCCGGGCCGTACCGGCCCGGGCCGCCCCGACACCGGAACCGGCATCGGCACGGGCACCCCGGGCGTGCGGTCGGTGGCCGGGGCAGGCCAGGACTTCCCGGCCGCCCCCGCCTCCCTCGCCTCCCCCGCCGAACCGCAGCCGCACGACGTCCGGCCGCAGCAGCTCCCCGCCGCGACCTCGGACTTCGTGGCCGACGAGAACCAGCTCGCCGCGCTGGAGAAGGCTCTGACCGGAGGCCGGGAACGCAGGGCGGTCGGCCTGGCCGTGATCACCGGGAAGCCGGGCACCGGCAAGTCGACGCTCGCCGTGCATCTCGCGCACCGGCTCGCGGAGACCGGGTTCCCGGACGGCCAGTTGTACTGCGATCTGCGCGGCACCGGCACCCCGGCCACCACCGCGGAGGTGCTGGGCCGCTTCCTGCGGGCCCTGGGCATCCCGGGCCAGCTGATCCCGGACTCGCTGGACGAGCGGGCGGAGATGTACCGCACCCGGCTCGCCTCGCGCCGCCTCCTGGTAGTCCTGGACGACGCCGCGTCGGAGAGCCAGGTGCAGCCGCTGCTGCCGGGGAGCCGGGACTGCGCGGTCCTGGTCACCAGCCGGGCCCGGCTGACCGCCCTGCCGGGCGCGCACCGCGTGGAGCTGGACGTCCTGGACGAGGAACGGGCGCTGAAGCTGCTGTCCCGGATCATCGGGGAGGAGCGCGTCGAGGGCGAGGCCGCGTCGGCCGAGGCTCTGGTGCGTACGGTGGGACGGCTGCCGTTGGCACTGCGGATCGTGGCCGCCCGGCTCGCCGCCCGCCCGCACTGGACGCTCGCGTCGATGGTGCACCGGCTGGCCAACGAGCGGCACCGGCTGGACGAGCTGGCGCACGGCGAGATGACGATGCGCGCCAGTCTTTCGCTGACGTACAACGGTCTGGCGCCCGAGGACCGGGGGCTGCTGCGGCTGCTGTCCATGGCACGCACCCCGACGCTGCCGGGCTGGCTGGCGGGCGCGCTGCTGGACGACGACCGCCCCGTGCCGTCGGACCTGCTGGAGCCGCTGGTCGACATGCAGATGCTGGATGTCGTCGGGGTGGAACGGACCGGCGGCTACCGGTACCAGTTCCACGAGATCATCCGCGTCTACGCGCGCGAGCAGCTGGCCTCGCAGGACGCGCCGGAGCTGCGCCGGGACGCGCTCGTCCGGATGGCGGGCGGCTGGATGTATCTGGCCCAGGAGGCCCACCGCAAGGTGTATGGAGGCGATTTCACCGTGCTGCACGGTGACGCCCCGCGCTGGGCGCCTCCCCCGTCGTGCACGAGCGACCTGCTCGCGGGCGATCCGCTGGCCTGGTTCGACGCGGAGCAGGGGGCCCTGTGCGGGATGGTGGAGCACGCCGCCGACGAGGGCCTGCACGACGTCAGCTGGAACCTGGCGACGACCCTGGTCACGCTGTTCGAGGTCCGGGGCCATTACGACCTGTGGGAGCAGACCCACGTACGGGCGCTGGCCGCCGTGCGCAAGGCGGGCAATCTGCGCGGTACCGCCGCCGTCCGGGCCTCGCTGGGTTCGCTGTACATGAGCCGCAACGAGTTCGACATGGCGCGGCAGGCGCTGAGTTCGGCACTCGACGTCTTCCAGGCACTGGACGAGCCGCAGGGCGAGGCGCTGTGCCGCCGCGACATGGCGCTGATCGCGCGGACCAGCGGGGAGGACGACACCGCGCTCGATCTGTACGAACGGTCCCTGGCGGACTTCGACCAGGCCGGTGACGTGGTCGGGCGGGCGATCGTGCTGACACAGAGCGCGCACATCCGGATGCGCCGGGGTGACATGGACCTGGCGCAGGCGCAGTTGGACGAGGCGCTGGAGATATACGACGGGGTGGGTTACCTCGGCGGCCGGGCACGGACCTTGCGCCGGGTGGGCCAACTTCTCCTGGAGCGGGGCGAGCTGGATCTCGCGGTGCTGACGTTCACGGAGGTCCTGGAGCTGTGCCGGGATTCCGGCGACGTGATCGGCGAGGGGCATCTGCTGCGGGACCTCGGTCAGGCGTTCGTGCTGATGGGGCGGCCCGACCGGGCGAGGTACTTCTTCGACCGGGCCGTCGCGGCCCGGGAGCGGATCATGGATTTCGGCGGTGGCGCTCTGGCCCGCCTGGATCTGGCGCGGCTGCTGGGCGAGGAGGAGCCGGGGCGTTCCCGGGAACTGCTGGCCCCCGCGGTGGAGGTCTTCACGAGCCGGGGCATGAAGCGGGAACTGGCCGAGTCCCGGCGGTTGTTGGGCACGGGCTGAGTCCTGCGGGCGGCTGATCGGCGCCGGCGGGGCCTCGCGGTCCGAGGGCGGGGCGCGGGAGGCGCCCGGCGGGGTCAGTCCCAGGGGTTGTTGTCGGTGGAGCCGGTGGGGCCCGGGGTGGGGGTGCTGCTGGTGCCGGTCGGCTGGGTGCCGGTGCCGGACGTGTCGTCGGCCCAGCCGGCCTGGACGCCGATGCCGGTGACGATCACGACCGCGACGGTGGCGAAGGCGGCGCGGAGGGCGGTGCGGGCGGTGGTGTTCCTGTTCATCGGACTGTCCCTTCGTCGGTGTTCCGTTTCCTTCTGGACACCACGTTAGGAACGGGCGGATTCACGGCACCGCCCCCGCCCCTATCCCCCCGCTATCACGGCCCGGTATCCCCTGCCGCCCGCCCGGACGGGCGCCCTGTCGGCTATCCCGGAGGGCCGGGCCGGGCCCGGACGGCGTTTGGCCGCGCGATGCCTCCCGGATAGGGCGCGAGCGGAGGATTCCGGCAGCAGCAAGGCACGTCAGCCGTCCCTCCGGCGCCCCAGGCCCGCAGCCGCTTCCGGGGCGTTCATTCCCCGACGAGCAGGAGTCCTTCCATGACGCTCAGCCACCCCCCGCAGGACACCCCGGCCACGACCGCCCCGCTCGCTTCCCTGATACGCGGCCACCGGCTCCGTATCGGCCTGACCCAGCGGGAGTTGGCGGATCTTTCCACCATCAGCGTGCGCGCCATCCGGGACCTGGAGAAGGGGAAGGCCCAGCGGCCCAGGACGGACACGGTCCGGCTCATCGCCGACGCGCTCAGACTCGGCCCCCGAGCCCGTGCCGCGCTGGAGGGGGCGGCCCGGCGCGGGGCCCGGGCGGAGGGTGACGTCCGGCGGCTGTCCATGGAGCGGGCCGCACCGCCCGTTCCGCTGTATCCGCTGGTCGGGCGCGACGCGGAGACCGGTGTGCTCGTGGAGGAGTTGTGCTCCGGCGCCGAACGTCTGGTGACCGTCGTCGGGTTGAGCGGGGTGGGGAAGACCCGGCTCGCCCTGGAAGCGGCCGCCCGTCTGCACGACGCCGGGCTGCCGGTGCTGTGGCACGACGGTGACGGCGCCGCGGCCGACTGCCTGCGTGCCGACGACGACCCGTTGCCCCGGCTCGCCGACGACTGTGCCCGGTTCCTGCGGGGCGGCGGCGCGCCCGGGGATGGGCTGCCCGCCCTGGTGGACGCGCCGGCCGCCCTGGACGACGACGGAAGCCCTTCGGTACGCGGCGCCGCCGTGCTCGTCCTCGACGGTGTGGACACCGCCGCCCTGGATTTCGGCCGCCTGAGCAGGCTGCTGCGCGCGTTCCCGGGTTTGCGGCTGCTGATCACCGGTGAGCGGCCCTGGAACGTGCCCGGTGAACGCCTGTTCCTGCTCTCCCCGTTGGAGGCACCGGACCCGGCGGCCGGGCACACGGACGCGCCCGCCGTACGGTTCTTCCTCAGCCAGCTCCGCCGCGTCCGGCCCGACATCGTCCCCGATGAGCAGGCGCTCGCGGATGTGGCCTGGATCTGCCACCGGCTCGACGGCCACCCGGCGGCGCTCGGTGCCGCCGCTTCCTGGCTCACCGTGTGCGACCTGTCCACCCTGCGGAACATCGTGGACTCCGACCCGGCCCCGCTCCTCGACCACCTGGCCGGCGGCCCGGACGGCTCCCGGCTCCAGGTGCGGGTGAGCCGCGCCCTCGCCGCGCTGCCCGCCCCGTACCGGGCGCTCATCGGCGACCTGGGCGAGGTGGGCGACGGTGAGTTCCTTCTCCAGGACGTCGTGCGGCTCACCGGCCGCCCGCTGCCGGAGTGCGGCCGGCTGATCCGCGAACTCCTGGTCGGCGGCGTGATCCGGGCCAGTGCGGACGGGGGGCGCTCGGCGTTCCGGGTGCTGTGCGTGGTGCGGGCGGCGGCGGGGACGACGGCTGCGGTGTGACGGCGGCGGGCGGTGCGGGCGGCGGTGGGCGGGCGGGGGCGCGGCGGTGGGCGGGGGGCGCGCGGTGGTGGGCGGGCGCCGGGCCTCGCCTGCCGTTCGACTGCCGCCGCACCGCCGAACTGCTGGCCCTACCGCCGGAACAACTGCCGCTCGGCACCGGGCCCCGGCGGTTGTATGGCCACTGCCCCGCCCCCTCCCGCCGCGACCCACAGGAGACCTCATGCCGTCCGACGCCACCGTCGCACCCGCTCCGGCCGCCCTCCGGTTGCCGCTTTCGGAGGCCCAGCGTGACATCTGGACGGCGCACACCCTGGACCCCACCGGCCTGAAGTACAACGTCGCCGAGGTCCGGGACATCCTGGGCCCGGTCGACCCGGCGCTGATGGGTGCCGCCTGGCGCCGCCTCGTGGAGGAGGCGGACGTCATGCGCACCCGCTGCTTCGAGGACGACGGGGAGCAGGTGTGGCAGCTGATCGACACCGTCCCGGGCGACCGGACGCTGGCGTACACCGATGTGAGCGGCGAGGCCGACCCGGAGGGCGCGGCCTGGGGCCTGGTGGACGCGGCGGTCGGGGCACCCTTCGACCTGACCCGCGAGTCCCCGGTCCGCTGCGCGCTGATCAAGCTCGCCGAGGACCGCTTCTTCTACCTGTACACCTTCCACCACCTGCTCGTGGACGGCGCGAGCGTGTCGATGCTGCTGCACCGGCTGGTCGAGCTGTACGAGCGGGCGGTCGCCGGTGAGCCGTGGGGCGACTCCCCGTTCGGCCGGCTGGCCGACCTGCACGCCGAGGACGCCGCCTACCGGCGCTCCGAAGCAGCCGACGCCGAACGGGCCGCGTGGCGCGCGCACTTGACCGGCGCTCCGGAGGCGGCGGCCGGTCTCGTCCGGGGCTCCGGCCGGGCGGCCCCCTCCCGGGGGGCGCTGCCCTTCGCCCGGCGCACGGTCCTGGTGCCGGCGGCGGAGGCGGACCGACTGCGCACCGTCGCACGGGCCGAGCGGGTCTCCTGGCCCGTCCTGGTGGTCGCGCTGTTCACGGTGTACCTGCACCGGGTCACCGCCCAGGACGAGCTGGTGCTCGCGCTGCCGGTGGCGGGCCGCACCACGAAGACCGCGCGCAGCACCCCGGGCATGGCGTCCAACGTCGTGCCGCTGCGGCTCCGGGTGGGCGCCGGCGAGACCCTGGGCACCCTGGTACGGGCGGTGTCCGCCGAGGTCAAGCACGGTCTGCGCCACCAGCTGACCCGGTACGAGGACCTGCGCCGGGACGCCGGTGCGCTCACCGGTGGGCGCAGACTGACGGGCCCTGTGCTCAACATCATGGGGTTCAACGCGGACCTCACGGTGTGCGGCCACCCGACGGTCAACCACAACGTGAGCAACGGCCCGGTGGACGACCTCAGCGTCGCCGTGTACGACCTGGGCGCGGCGGACGGTCTCCGGATCGACTTCGACACACCGGTGGACGGCGTCGACCCCGAGGCCGTCGCGGCCCACCAGGACCGCTTCGTCGCCTTCCTCACCGCTGCGACGGAGGCGGACGCGCGGGCCGTGGAGCCGGGCTCGCGGAGCGTCGCGGAGTTGGAGGTGTTGTCGACGGGTGAGCGGGAGTTGCTGCTCGGGGCGTGGGCCGGGGAGGTGGCCGGCCGGGACGACGTGTCGCTCGTGCGGCGCTTCGAGGAGCAGGTGGCGCGGGTCCCGGACGCGGTCGCGCTGATCGACGGTGAGCACGAGTTCTCGTACGCGGAGCTGAACGCGACCGCCAACCGCTGGGCCCGTGAACTGCGCGGACGCGGCCTCGGCCGGGGCGACCTGGCCGGCATCCTCCTGGAACGCGACGCCACCTTCGCCGCCGCGCTCATCGCCGTACTCAAGACCGGCGCCGGACACGTGCTGCTCGACCCGGACTTCCCCGACGAACGTCTGCGGTCGGCGGCGGACGAGGCCGCGATCAGCCACCTGGTGACGCGGCCCGGGCTCGCGGGAAGGCTCACCGGGGCGTGGACGACGTGCACCGAGGGCCCGGAGGATGTGGCCGGCCACGACGCGGGCGATCTGGATGTGCCGATCGGGGGTGACGACCTCGCCTGCGTGATGTTCACGTCGGGCTCGACGGGCCGCCCGAAGGGCATCGTCTCCTCGCACCGCAACCTGGTATCGACGCTGGTCGGGCAGACCTATCTGCCGACGGGTGCGGACGAGGTGTACCTCCAGTCCTCGCCCATCTCCTGGGACGCCTTCAGCCTCGAATTCTGGGGCCCGCTCCTCCACGGCGCACGCGTCGTGCTGCAACCCGGGCAGAAGCCGGAGCCGGCGCTCATCGCGGAGCTGGCCCCCAAACACCGCGTCACGACGCTGCTGCTGTCGGCCAGCCTCTTCAACTACCTCACCGACGAACACCCCGAGACCTTCGACTCGGTGACGACCGCGTACACGGTGGGTGAGGCGGCGTCCCCGGCTCACGTGCACCAACTGCAGATCCTCCGGCCGGGCATCAAGGTGATCAACGGATACGGGCCGGCCGAGGCGATGATCTACGCCACCACGCACACCATCGAGCCCGGCGACACACCCCACACCGCCATCCCCATCGGCACCCCGCTGGTCAACAAGCCCCTCTACGTCCTCGACACATCGCTGCGCCTGTGCCCGCCGGGTGCCACCGGTGAGCTGTACGTCTCCGGCGACGGCCTCGCCCACGGCTACCTCAACCGCCCCGACCTCACCGCCGCCACCTTCGTCCCCAACCCGTTCGGCCCCGACGGCACCCGCCTCTACCGCACCGGCGACCTCGCCCACTTCGACCACGACGGACGCCTCCACTACGAAGGCCGCGCCGACCACCAGATCAAAATCCGGGGCTTCCGCATCGAACCCGCCGAAGTCGAAGCCGCACTCCTCACACACCCGCACGTCACCCAAGCCGTCGTCACCAAACACCACGACCAACTCTCCGCCTACGTCGTCACCAGCGGCGACCCCGTAGAACTCAGACGCCACCTGACCGACCGCCTCCCCGAACACCTCATTCCCACCTACCTCACCCCGCTCGACCGGCTCCCCCTCACCCCCAACGGCAAAGTCGACAAACGTGCACTGCCCGAGCCCGTCGCGGTGTCGTCGGGCGGTCGCGCCCCGCGCACCCTGCTGGAGGAGACCCTGACCGGTCTCTTCACCAGCACGCTCGATGCCCCCCGCACGCTGACGATCGACGACGACTTCTTCCACCACGGCGGCCACTCGATCCTCGCCGCCCGCCTCACCAACCGCATCGCGCAGGCTCTCGGCGTCCGGCTGACGATCCGGGACGTGTTCGAGTACCCGACCGTGGCGCGGCTCGCGGAGAAGGTCGGCGCGGCGAAGGGCCTCCCGGCGCTGCCTCCGCCGGCCGCCGGTGAGGGGCCGGGTGAGGGACTGGCCCCGATGTCGTTCGCCCAGCGTCGGCTGTGGCTGCTGGCGGACCTGGAGGGCGGGAGCACCGCGTACAACGTGCCGATGGCCGTTCGCCTGGAAGGCACCCTGGACGCCGACGCCCTGGAGGCCGCGCTCAACGACGTGATCGAGCGCCACGCCCCTCTCCGCACCCTGTACGAGACGGTGGACGGCGAGCCGCACCAGCGCATCCTTCCAGCGGCCGAGGCGCGGTTGCGCATGGGGCGCCGGGAGGTGGCTGCCGAGGAGCTGGACCGCGCGGTGGCCGGTGCCGGCCGCCATGTCTTCGACCTCCGCAGCGAACTCCCGCTCTCCGTCACGCTGTTCCGGCTGGGCGAGACCACGCACCACCTGGTCGTCGTGCTCCACCACATCGCCACGGACGGCCGGTCGAGCGAGGTGTACGTGACGGACCTGGCCCGTGCGTACGAGGCACGGGTGGCCGGGGACGGGAGCAGCGTGCTCGAGCCGCTGCCGGTGCGGTACGCGGACTACGCGGTGTGGCAGCAGCGGGTGCTGGGGGCGGCCGACGACGCGGACAGCGTCCTCTCCCGTGAACTCGCCTTCTGGCGGGACGCCTTGAAGGGGGTGCCGGAGGAGCACGGGCTCAACCCGGACCGGCCGCGTCCCGCACGCGCCTCGCACCGGGGCGGAGCGGTGGCCGTCGATCTCGGTGACGACCTGTACGCGCGCATCGGGGAGCTGGCCCGCGCCGAGGGCTGCACCCCCTTCATGGTCGTCCATGCGGCCCTCGCCGCAACGCTCAGCCGTCTGGGCGCCGGCACCGACCTGGCCATCGGCTCACCCGTCGCCGGCCGCACCGACGAAACACTCCGCGATCTCGTCGGCTTCTTCGTCAACACCCTCGTCCTACGCACCCACACCGACGGCAACCCCACCTTCCGGGAGCTCCTGGGGCGCGTCCGCACCACCGACCTCGACGCCTTCGCCCACCAGGACGCCCCCTTCGACGTCGTCCTCGACACCCTCAACCCCACCCGCACCCTCGCCCGCCACCCCCTCTTCCAGATCTGCCTCACCCTGGAGACCGGCGCACCGGTGCTCGCTCTGGCCGGGTTGCGACCGGAAGCGGTGCAGACGTTCGCCAACGGCTCGGCCAAATTCGATCTGGAGTTCCTGCTCCGCACGGACGACGGCCAGGGCCTGCGCGGCACGGTCGTCTTCGCGGAGGACCTGTTCGACCGCTCGACCGTCGAACGCATGATGTCGGTGCTCGGCGCGGTGCTGCACCAGGTGCTGGACGACCCGGAGGCGCGTCTCGGGAACGTGGAGGTGTTGTCGGCGGGTGAGCGGGAGTTGCTGCTCGGGGCGTGGGCCGGGGAGGTGGCCGACCGGGATGACGTGTCGCTCGTGCGGCGCTTCGAGGAGCAGGTGGCGCGGGTCCCGGACGCGGTCGCGCTGATCGACGGTGAGCACGAGTTCACGTACGCGGAGCTGAACGCGACCGCCAACCGCTGGGCCCGCGAGCTGCGCGACCACGGCCTCGGCCGGGGCGACCTCGCCGGCATCCTCCTCGAACGCAACGCCACCTTCGCCACCGCGCTCATCGCCGTACTCAAAACCGGCGCCGGACACGTGCTGCTCGACCCGGACTTCCCCGACGAACGACTGCACTCCGCCGCGACCGAAGCCGCCATCAGCCACCTGGTCACACACGCGGGACTCGCCGGCCGCCTCGACGGAGCGTGGGTCACGTGTGTGGCAGGACCGGGCGACGTGGCCCACCACGACGCGGGCAACCTGGATGTGCCGATCGGGGGTGACGACCTCGCCTGCGTGATGTTCACCTCCGGCTCCACCGGGCGGCCCAAGGGCATCGTCTCCTCACACCGCAACCTGGTGTCCACCCTGGTCGGGCAGACCTACCTCCCCACCGGCCCGAACGAGGTCTACCTCCAGTCCTCGCCCATCTCCTGGGACGCCTTCAGCCTCGAATTCTGGGGACCACTGCTCCACGGCGCACGCGTCGTGCTGCAACCCGGGCAGAAGCCGGAACCGGCGCTCATCGCGGAGCTGGCCCCCAAACACCGCGTCACCACCCTGCTGCTGTCGGCCAGCCTCTTCAACTACCTCACCGACGAACACCCCGAAACGTTCGACTCGGTGACCACGGCCTACACCGTCGGGGAAGCCGCCTCGCCCGTCCACGTACACAAGCTGCACAGCGCCAGGCCGGGCATCGACGTGATCAACGGATACGGGCCGGCGGAGGCGATGATCTACGCCACCACCCACACCATCGAGCCCGCCGACGATCCCCACACCGCCATCCCCATCGGCACCCCGCTGGTCAACAAGCCGCTGTACGTGCTCGACTCCGCGCTCCGGCTCTGCGCACCCGGTACGACCGGTGAGCTGTACGTCTCCGGCGACGGCCTCGCCCACGGCTACCTCAACCGCCCCGACCTCACCGCCACCAGCTTCGTAGCGAACCCGTACGGCGAACCGGGGAGCCGCCTCTACCGCACCGGCGACCTCGCCCACTTCGACCACGACGGACGCCTCCACTACGAAGGCCGCGCCGACCACCAGATCAAGATCCGGGGCTTCCGCATCGAACCCGCCGAAGTCGAAGCCGCACTCCTCACACACCCGCAGATCACCCAAGCCGTCGTCACCAAACACCACGACCAACTCTCCGCCTACGTCGTCACCAGCGGCGACCCCGTAGAACTCAGACGCCACCTGACCGACCGCCTCCCCGAACACCTCGTCCCCACCTACCTCACCCCGCTCGACCGGCTCCCCCTCACCCCCAACGGCAAAGTCGACAAACGTGCACTGCCCGAACCCGTCGCGGTGGTGACCACCGAGCGTGTGCCGCAGACGCAGCTAGAAGAGGTGACGGTTGGCCTGTTCAGCCGGGTGCTGCGCACCCCGGAGCCGGTGGGTGTGGACGACAGCTTCTTCGCGCACGGCGGTCACTCGCTGCTGGCGGCCCGACTCACGAACCACCTCGCCGACGTGCTGGGCGTCCGGCTGACCATCCGGGACGTGTTCCAGCACCCCACACCCGCGCGCCTCGCGCAGTACATCGCCTCGCTGAAGGGACGGCCCGCGCTGCCGCCCCTGGTCGCGGGCGAGGCGGGCGGCGGTCCGGACAGCCCCGTCTCGTTCGCGCAGCGCCGGCTGTGGCTGCTCGCCGAGCTGGACGGCGGGAGCACCGCGTACAACGTGCCGATGGCCGTACGCCTGGAAGGCACCCCGGACGTCGATGCCCTGGAAGCCGCGCTCAACGATGTGGTGGGGCGCCATGCGCCGCTGCGCACCGTGTTCACGACGGTCGACGGGCAGCCACTGCAGCGGGTCCAGCCGGCCGCCGGGGCCCGGGTCGTCATCGAGCACCGGACCGCGACGCCGGACTCGCTGGACGGCGACCTGGACACGGCCACCCGGCACCGGTTCGACCTCAGGACCGAGAACCCGCTGCGGGCCACGCTCTTCGCCCTCGAAGACGGGTGCTGCGTCCTGTTCCTGCTGTTCCACCACATCGCGACCGACGGACGCTCGGCCGATGTCTTCTTCCAGGACCTGTCACGGGCCTACGAGGCCCGGTGCGCGGGTGCGACCGCGAGTGTCCTGGAGCCACTGCCCGTGCGGTACGCGGACTTCGCGGTGTGGCAGCAGCGGGTGCTGGGTTCCCCTGACGACGCGGACAGCGTGCTCTCCCGCGAACTCGCTTTCTGGCGGGATGCGTTGGACGCGCTGCCCGAGGAGCACGGGCTGAGCCTCGACCGTCCCCGTCCGGCGGTCGCCTCGCACCGGGGCGGTCGGGTCGAAGTCGCTTTCGGTGACGACCTGTTCGCGCGCATCGGGGAGCTGGCCCGCGCCGAGGGCTGCACCCCCTTCATGGTCGTCCACGCGGCCCTCGCCGCAACGCTCAGCCGACTGGGCGCCGGCACCGACCTGGCCATCGGCTCACCCGTCGCCGGCCGCACCGACGAAACACTCCGCGATCTCGTCGGCTTCTTCGTCAACACCCTGGTCCTGCGCACCGATACGGCTGGCAACCCCACCTTCCGGGAGCTGCTTGAACGCGTCCGCGCCACGGATCTGGACGCCTTCGCCCACCAGGACGCCCCCTTCGACCTCGTCCTCGACACCCTCAACCCCACCCGCACCCTCGCCCGCCACCCCCTCTTCCAGATCTGCCTCACCCTGGAAGCCGGGGAGGCTCCGGCGCTGGTCCTCGGTGAGGGCCGGACGGCCGAGGTGCGGGGGCTGACCAACGGTTCGGCCAAGTTCGACCTGGAATTCCTGCTCCGGTCGCACGACAGCCGGGACCTGCACGGGGCGGTCGTCTTCGCGGAGGACGTGTTCGACCGGTCCACGGTCCAGCGCATGGTGTCGGTGCTCGGCGCGGTGCTGCGCCAGGTACTGGACGACCCGGAGGCGCGTCTCGGGGACGTGGAGGTGCTGTCCGACGCCGAGCGGGGACTCATCCTGGGACCGTGGGCCGGAACGACTGCCGGCATCGACGACACCTCACTGGTCGCTCGGTTCGAGGCCCAGGCCGCCCGCGCCCCGGAGGCCGTCGCGCTCATCGACGGCGACCAGGCCCTCACGTACGCGGAGCTGAACGCGACCGCCAACCGCTGGGCGCGCGAGCTGCGCGACCACGGCCTCGGCCGGGGCGACCTCGCCGGCATCCTCCTCGAACGCGACGCCACCTTCGCCACGGCACTCATCGCCGTACTCAAGACCGGCGCCGGATACACCCTGCTCGACCCCGATTTCCCGGACGAGCGCCTTCGCTCCGCCGCGCACGATGCGGGTATCGCCCTGCTCGTCACGGACGACGGCCTCGGGCAGCGCGTCGAAGGCCCCTGGGGTGTGGTCTCGTGCTCCGGCGGGGCCCCGGCCGCCGGGCAGGAGGGCAACCTGGGTGTGCCGGTCACGGGGGACGACGTCGCGTGCGTGATGTTCACCTCCGGCTCGACCGGGCGGCCGAAGGGCATCCTGTCCTCGCACCGCAACCTCGTCTCCACGGTCACCGCGCAGACGTACGGGAACTTCGGGCCCGACGAGGTGTTCCTCCAGTGCTCACCGGTCTCCTGGGACGCCTTCAGCCTCGAATTCTGGGGCGCCCTCCTCCACGGCGGCACCACCGTCCTGCAACCCGGCCAAAAGCCCGAACCGGCACTCATCGCGGAGTTGTCGCGCCGGCACGGCGTGACGATGCTCCAGCTCTCCGCGAGCCTCTTCAACTACCTCACCGACGAACACCCCGACGCGTTCGAGTCGGTAACCGTCGCCTACACCGGCGGCGAAGCCGCCTCGCCCGCCCACATCCACACACTCCAGCAGAT
Organism: Streptomyces sp. NPDC057249; assembly: GCF_042669245.1. Classification (NCBI taxonomy): domain Bacteria; kingdom Bacillati; phylum Actinomycetota; class Actinomycetes; order Kitasatosporales; family Streptomycetaceae; genus Streptomyces; species Streptomyces sp. NPDC057249. The sequence goes on from NZ_JBHUXS010000025.1 coordinate 83,989, forward strand.
CGCGCCGCACACCACCGTCGTCAACGGATACGGTCCCGCTGAATCCATGGGCTTCACCACCACCCACACGGTCACACCGTCCACCGAACCCCACCCCACCGTCCCCATCGGGACCCCACTCACCAACAAGGGCGCCTACCTCCTCGACGGGAGTCTCCGGCCCGTCCCGCCCGGCGTCACCGGCCACCTCTACCTCACCGGCCACGGCCTCGCCCACGGCTACCTCAACCGCCCCGACCTCACCGCCACCACCTTCATCCCCAACCCCTA
>NZ_JBHUXS010000026.1:0-83941 GCF_042669245.1 Streptomyces sp. NPDC057249
CCGGAGGACCGGGCGGCCATTCCTCGCGAGCCACAAGCGGCAAACACCCATCAGCCACACCCGGTCCCCCCGGACCGCCAACCATTCTTAGGGAGGCACCCATGACCGGTACCGAACCGATGACGAGCGAACACCTCCCGTCGCTGCCCGGACCCTTCCACGGATTCGCGCTGATGCACATCGCGATGCGCCGCGACGCCGCCCGGCTCGTGACCGTCGCACGCTCCGGGCCCGGCGCCCGCACCGACGGGGTGGTCACCTGGTGGCACAGCCTGCGCGAGGTGATCGACTGGCACCACCACAGCGAGGACGCCGTCCTCTGGCCCGAACTGCGGCGCGCCGTCCCCGGCTTCGACCGGGCCGCCGACGCCATCGACGGCGACCACCAACGCCTCGACGCGGCGATGGACGCCGTCGGCGCCGCGCTCCGGCCGGGCGCCGGCCCCGGGGAGCTGCGCCCCGCCGCCGACGCCTTCGCCGCCGTCCTGCGCGACCACCTCGCCGCCGAGGAACGCATCGCCTTCCCCGCCTTCACCGCGCTCGGCGCCACGCGCTACGCGTCCCTGGAAAGGCGGCTGCTGCGGACCGCGCCGCCCGGGGTGCTCGGCCGGCTCCAGCCCTGGATGTTCGACGGCGCCGACCCCGCCGCCGCGGCCCAGGTCACCGCCACCATCCCGCCACCGGTACGGCTGCTCGGCCGGACGGTGCTGCGCCGCCGCTACGAACGGCTGCTCGCCCCCGTACTGCGCCCCGTTCCGCGCCCTCAGGAGAAGCCATGACCGCCACCGCGCCGACCACCTCGCTCCCGGCCCGGCCGGGCGGACGCACCGAAGCCTCGCTGTACGCGGCCACCATCGCGATGGGGCTGAGCGCGGGGCTGTACTTCGCGTTCGACGTGTCCGTCATGCCCGGCCTCGACCGCATCGACGACGCGGCCTTCGCGAGCGCCATGGGCCACATCAACGACGCCATCGAGAACGGTTTCTTCGGGCTGGTCTTCTTCGGGGCATTCCTGGCCACCGGGATCTCGGGCGTCTCCCTGCGCCGCCTCGGCCACACCCGCGCCGCCCGCTGGACGTGGGCCGCGCTCGCCCTGTACTCGGCGGCCGTCGCGGTCACCATGAAGGTCAACATCCCCCTCAACCGCCGGCTCGCCCAGCTGACCGCGGAGGCGTCGGGACCCGAGGTCGCCCTGATTCGCGACCGGTTCCGGGGCGCGTGGACCCCGGCCAACGCCGCCCGCACCCTGGCCTGCACGGCCGCCCTCGCCTGCCTGGGCCGGGCGCTCACGCTGCGGGCGCGCGCCTGAGCGGCCACGGAGAGGCGGCCGGCCCCCGCCCGGGGTCGGCCGCCTCTCCGTGTGCGCGCCGCGCTATCCGTGGTCCCGTGTCAGCTCGCTGACCGCGCCCACCACCGTCTGCGGCGCCTCCAGGGGCAGCATGTGGCCCACGCCGGGTACCTCCTCGAAGCGTGCCCGGGGCAGCGCCTCGGCGACGACCCGGCCGAGCTTCGGCGCGATCACCTTGTCGCCGGTGCCCGCCAGGACCACCGCCGGCACGGTCACCGAGACCAGGGCCTCGCGCAGGTCCATGCCCCGCGAGGAACGGAACGCCTCCGCGCGCACCGCCGGTCCGGCCGCCGCGAACATCTGCCGGTTCACCTCGCTCAGCTGCCGGTCCGCCTTCGGGCCGAGCATGTTCTGCCCGAGGAGCTTGCGGCCCAGGGCCGGCCGGGAGACGGCCCGCTGGAACAGCGCGCTGCCCATCATGCGGACCTCGCTGTCCGGCGTCTCCTGGTCGTGCGCCGCCGTGGCCAGCAGCACCAGGCCGCTCAGGGCGCCGGCGTTCCGGTCCTCCGACGCGGCGTACGACAGGGCGGCGAACCCGCCCCCGGAGTGCCCGACGACGACCGCGTCGGGTGCCTCGACATGAGCCAGGACCGCGGCCAGGTCCGCCCCGAGCCGGGTGATCCCGAAGGGCTCGGCGCCCTGCGAGGAGGCGCCGTGGCCCCGCAGGTCGTAGGAGACGACGCGGTGCCCGAGGCGGATCAGCCGGTCGGCCACCGTGCTCCACACCCGGCGCGACGCGCCCCAGCCGTGGACCAGGACCACGGTCACGCCGGTCGGGGGCGTGAGCGGCGGCAGGACGGACACCGCCAGGCGGGCGCCGTCGTCGGTGAGCACCTGCGTCTCGGTCGCCGGCGCGGCGGCCACCGTCGTCATCGGGTACTGCCCTCCAGCTTCCGGGCCTCCGCCGGCTCACCGGTCCGCACGGCCGGAGTGCGCTCCGCCGCGAGGATGCGGCCGAGCCGGACGAACGCCTCGCTGGTGGCGGTGGAGTGCTCCGCGCCGATGTCGGCGACCTTCGCGAGAAGCTTCAGATAGCCGTTCGGCCGGCCCACGAAGTGCATGCCGACCTTGGTGCGGCCCCCGTCGAGCGGTTCCACGACGAAGTCGCTGGTGCCCCGGAACACCCCGGCCACGTAATCGACCGACAGCAGCCGGTGGGGCTCGACGGCTCGGGTCCGCGCGGTGAACCGCAGCTTCGGGCCGCCCTTGTCGACGCCCTTGGTGTGCACCGTGACAGCGACCTCGCCGCCCACCTCGTCCGGCGAACCGGACACGGCGGCGAAGGTGTTGGCCGGCACCCACCAGCGGCCGGCGCCGCGGAACTCGGCGATCAACGCCTCCCACACCGCCTCCGGCGGTGCGTCCACGATCGCCTCGTCGATCAAGTCGTAAACTGTCATGCCGATTCTCCTGTCGGGGTGTTCCGGGTGGCGGTCTGGGTCTCGCCGGCCTGATCCGAACGACAGGCCCCAGGGCCCGGGGCGTCCCGGATCAGCCGAAGAAGCCCTGACCGGGGGTGAGGATGCCCGCCGGGTCGTAGCAGCGCTTCGCCGCGACGAGGACCTTCCAGCGGCTGCCGAAGTGGGACCGCCAGTCCGCCGCGGTCATGTCCGGGATCGCGCCCACCAGGTACCGCTTGGCACCCAGCGCGACCGCCTTGTCGTACAGGCGGCGGTTCTGGTCCAGCATCCGCGCGATGTCCGCGCCCGGGGCGGGGAAGCGGAGCACGTCGCACAGGTACGCGGTCGGCTCGGAGGGCTGCACCGTCAGCGGACGGGTCAGCTTCGACGTCGGGTACGGGTAGTAGAGCAGGAAGCCGGCGCCCAGGTCGTCCACGTTCAGCTCGGCGGTCAGCAGGTCCGCGAACGCCTTCGCCTTGGAGGCCGGCACGAACAGGCTCAGCCACGGCTTGGGCTGGTCCCAGTAGCCGTTCTCCTTCAGCCACGCCTCGTCGGCGTCGGTGCGGAACACGGCCTCGCGGAAGGACAGGTCCTCGATCGTCGCGTACGCCCGCTCGTCGTGCAGACCGGTGAGCAGCGCGGTGCGGTCGGGGGCGGTGCTCCCCTGCCAGTACGCCTGGCCCTCCAGCTTGTACCACCAGCCGGAGTAGTCCGGGGTGGGGGCGATCTCGCCGACCTGGCCCTCGAACCGCTTCTCCGCCATGAGCTTCTCGGAGTCGGCGAGGAACGCGGACACGTCGTTGTAGTAGAGGGTGAAGACGGTCATCTTCGGCGGTGCCGGGATCAGGGCGACCTCGGCGCGCACGATGATGCCGACCTGACCGCCGCCGCCGAGCGCCGTGTTGAACAGCTCGGCGTGGCAGTGCGGGCTGGCCGTGATCAGGTCGCCGTTGCCGGTGACGATGTCGATCGACTTCACGGTGTCGATCTGGAGCCCGTACCGCGCCACGGTGGAGCCGATGCCGCCGACGCTGAGCGTGCCGCCTATCGACAGGTGCAGGTAGTCGGTGAGCGCCGGCGGGGTCAGACCGCGGTCGAGGGCGGCGTCGGTGAGCTGGGCCCAGGTGACCCCGGCCTCGACCACGGCGGACGACGAGCCGATGCGGACGATCTTCGTCAGACCGCGCGCGTCGATCGCGATGCCGCCCTGCGGTACCTGCGCCTGGCCGTAGCAGGAGTGCGACTCCTCGTCGCCGTCCTGCCCGCCGCGGCCGTTCATCGCGATCTTCAGCCCGTTGGCCCGGGCGTAGTCGACCATCTTGACGATGTCCCGCACCGAGCCGGGACGCAGCACCGCCCAGCACGCGCCGGTCACCATGTGGCCGAAGTCGTGGTTGAACGTGGAGGTGACACCCGCCGAGGTCTCCAGCGTGCCGTCGAGCGACGGCAGGCTCGCCGCCGTATGGGCGAAGGAGTCCGACTCACGTGCCCACGCCTGGTGCGCAGTGCTCCAGCCGATGACGGTGGCGGCCGCCACGCCCCCGAGGATGCTGCGCCGCGTGATGGGGGTGCTGCTGCTTCTCATTCGGTCTGTCTCCCGTCCATTACGTGTGGTTCAGGGCCGGCAGGCCGGCGCCCGCGAGGGTGGCGAGCTGGTACTCGGAGGGGGTGAAGTGCTTGGTCTGGCGGCGGAAGCGCCAGGTGTACGTCGGCCAGATCGACGGGTTGCGCCCATGTGCGTCGAGGTACCAGCTCTTGCAGTTGCCTGCGTTCCACACGGTGCCATCGAGGCGGGCCTGCAGCCGCTCGTTCCAGTCGTCCTGGACTGTCTTTCGAACCTCCACCGAGGCCAGGCCCTTCTGGTCCATGACCTTCAGCGCGTCCAGCACGTAGCCGATCTGCGCCTCGATCATCACGACCTGCGAGGAGTGCCCCAGGGTGGTGTTCGGGCCGAGCAGCAGGAACAGGTTCGGGAAGCCGGCGACGGTGGTGCCGCGGTGCGCGGCCATGCCGTGCTCCTGCCACACCTCGCGCAGCGACCTGCCCTCGCGGCCGGTGATCCGCCCGGCGACCGGGCGGTCCGTGGCCTTGAAGCCGGTGCCCAGGATGATCGTGTCGATCTCCCGTTCGGCCCCGTCGGCGGTGACGATCGAGTGGGCGGTCACCTTCGCGATGCCGTCGGTGACCAGGTCCACGTTGGGCTGCTGGATCGCCGGGTACCACGTGTTGGAGAACAGCAGGCGCTTGCACGCCATCACGTAATCGGGGGTGAGCTTCGCGCGCAGCGTCTCGTCGGCGACCGACTTCTTCAGGTGGTCGCTGGCCATCTTCTGCATCTTCCCGGCGACCTTGGGCCGCTTCATCACGAAGGCCAGGATCTCCCGGCCCCACATGTTGAAGTTGCGCCGGAAGTTCTGGTAGCCGGGGACCCCGCGCAGCAGCTTGGTCTGGAGCGGGCTCGTCACCTTGTCGTTCTTCGGGCCGATCCACGGCGGGGTGCGCTGGTAGAGGTCGAGCCGCCCCACCTCGGGCTGGATCTTCGGCACGAACTGGATGGCGGAGGCGCCGGTGCCGATCACGGCGACGTTGCGCCCGCTCAGGTCGTGGTCGTGCCGCCAGCGGGAGGAGTGGAAGACGGTGCCCTCGAAGTCGGAGAGGCCCGGGATGTCGGGGACCGCCGCCTCGCTGAGATAGCCGGTGCCGCTCACCAGGACCTGCGCGGTGTAGTCGCCCTGCGAGGTCTCGATGTGCCAGCGGCGGGTCGTCTCGTCCCAGCGGGCCCCGAGCAGTTCGTGGCCGAAGCGGATGTGCGGACGCACCCCGAACCGGTCGGCGGTGTCCCGCAGGTACGCGTACAGCTCGTCGCGCTTGCCGAACGTGGACTTCCACTCCGGGTTCTGCGCGAACGAGAACGAGTACAGGTGGGACATCACGTCGCAGGCCGCACCCGGGTAGGAGTTGTCCCGCCAGGTGCCGCCCACCTCGTCGGCGCGTTCGAAGACGAGGAAGTCGTCCACGCCCTTCTGCAGCAGCCGGATCGCCATGCCGAGGCCTGAGAACCCGCTGCCGATGACGGCGACGCGCAGATGCCGCTGCGGTCCGCCGCCGCCGGCCGGGCGGGTGTCCTCGTCGCTCCGCGGCGGCTCTAGAGTGCTCGTCACGTCAGCCTCCTAGCGGCGCGCGATGGTGACGCGGAAGTTGTTGAAGAACTTGTCCTCGAGCGTGTACGCGAAGATGTCGAGGTAGCGCTCGAAGCGGGCCACGGCCTCCTCGCCCTCCATGGCGACGGCCTCGTCACGGCGCTCGGCGAGCAGCTTCAGCCAGGCGCGGCAGGCCACCGCGAACGACTCGCGCTCGTTGACGACCTCGACCACGTCGAACAGGCCCTCGGCGGCCTGCGTCAGCTCGTGCAGGTGCGGGATGTGGCAGTTCTCGAACTCCGAACGCTGGAGGAACTTCAGGTCGTCCAGCAGCTGCCGGTTCATGGGCAGCGCCTCGGCCGTCATGGTGTGCAGCACGAAGCGGGCGCCCGGCTTCAGGGTGGCGCCGACCTTCTGGAAGAACACCCGGTACTTCTTGGTGCGCTCGCGCGGCGGCAGCGTCGAGGAGACGAAGTGCTCCAGGGCGTTGATGCAGAACGCCGCGTCGTACGGGTCGTCGGTGGTGTGGTCCTCCCAGGACTCCACCCGCGTGGTGATCCGCGGGTTGTCCAGGCCGGCGATGAACTGCTCCTGCGTACGGCTGAGCGTCAGCCCGACCGCCTGCTCGACGCCGTGCACCGTGGTGACGCGGTTGAGCATGGTGCCCCACCCGCAGCCCACGTCCAGGACACGCCGGGCGTTGGCCGCTCCCGCCAGCTCGACGAACTTGTCCAGCTTGCGCTCCTGGGCCTCGTCGAGAGCCTCGGTGAGACCCTCGCCCTCCTCCCAGTAACCGCCGGAGTACATCATCGTCGGGCCCAGCAGGAGGCGGTAGAAGTCGTTGCTCACCTCGTAGTGGTGCCTGATCGCGTCGACCTCGGGGACCGACTGGTTTGCGACCGTGGTCATCTTCGTCCTCAACTCCCGTCCGGCTCATGCTCATGGCGTGGTGCCTGCGATGTCATCGCGAGACGAGAAAACCCCCGCATCGCAAGAGACGTGCAACACGGCGGGGGCGCCGGCTGTTGCGCGCCGGTTGCGTGCGTACGGGTTCCATGCGTTTCGACAAGGCCAAGCCCTGCGGAGGAAGGACCTCACCCCATGTCTCTGCCCACCATCGAAGAACTGGCGAGCCAGCTCGAGGCCGTGTCCGGCGCCCAGAAGGTCGACCCGGACCACCCGCTCCAGCACATCCCGGACGTGGACTCGCTGGACCTCATGGAGTGGCTGTACGGGTTCCAGAACACCTACCCGGACATCCCGGCCGACGAGTCCCTGTTCGCCGACCTGGACGACACCACGACGCTGCGCCACGTCTACGACCGCATCCTGGCGCTCGTGCCGGCGCAGGCCTGAGCGGGCGCGCATGAACGGCTTCGACATCACCGGATGGGGCATCTCCGTCCCTGAGAAGGTGGTCACCAGTGCGGAGCTCGCCGAGCGCTTCGGCGTCGACGAGCACTGGATCACCAGCCGGTGCGGGATCAGTGAACGGCGCGCCGTCGGGCCCGGCCAGACGACAGCCTCGCTGGCCGTCGAGGCCGGCCGGCGTGCCCTCGCCAAGGCGGGCCTGAGCGGCGGCGACATCGCCCATCTGATCGTCGCCACCGCCACGCCCGAGCAGCCCTCGCCGGCGACGTCCGCGTTCGTCCACCACGAACTGGGCATCGCCGGCAGCGCGCACGACGTCAACTCCGAGTGCGCGGGCTTCGTCTACGGGCTCGTCTCCGCGATGGCCCTCATCGCGATCGACCCCCGGCCGATCCTGCTCATCGGCTCCGACACCCACACGCTGACCGCGAACCCCGCCGACCGGGACCTCTCGATCCTGGTCGGGGACGGCGCGGGAGCCGTCGTGCTCGTTCCCGCGGCCGACAGCAACGTCCTGGCCTGGAACCTGGGCGCGGACGGCAGCTGCACCGGCAGCCTCAAGGTCCTCGCGGGCGGCAGCCGTATGCCCACCACCGAGGAAACGGTGCGCCAGGGTCTGCACTACGCGCAGATCAACGGCAACGAGATCTACCTGAACGCCGTGCGGTACACCGTCCGTACGGTCCGGGAGACGCTGAAGAACGCCAAGGTCGAGGCGGCCGACGTACGCCACGTCATCCCGCACCAGGCCAACATCCGCATCATCAACTCGATCCTCAGCCACACCGGACTGCGGCCCGAGGCCCTGGTCGCCAACCTGCACAAGTACGGGAACACGGCGTCCGCCTCCATCCCGATCGCCCTCGCCGAGGCGCTGGACGAGGGCCGCATCCAGAACGGCGACCTGGTCCTGTTGGCCGGCTTCGGCGCAGGCATGACCTGGGGCTCCATGCTCCTCGAATGGCGCGGAGGGACACGATGAGTACGCAGAAGCCCGCCGGCACCCGGCCCGAGCACCCCGTCGCCCTGGTGACGGGCGCCTCCGGCGGGCTCGGCCAGGCGCTGGCGATCGAACTGGACGCGCTCGGCTGCAAGGTGGCCGTCCACTACAACAGCGCGAAGGACGCCGCGCTCGCGGTGCAGGAGAAGCTCACCAACGACTCCGTCCTCGTCACCGGCGACGTCGGCTCGTACGAGGCCGTCACGGCGATGCACGCGCAGATCGCCGAGCGGCTGGGCCCGGTCGACGTCCTCGTCAACAACGGCGCGATCCGCCGTGACCAGGTCATGGCGATGCAGAAGCCCGAGGACTGGGCGGCGGTGATCCAGACCAACCTCATCGGCTCCTTCCACACGGCCCGGGTGTGCGTCCCGCACATGCTGCGCAAGCGGTGGGGCCGGGTGATCAACGTGGTCTCGCCGTCGGGACTGATCGCGACGGCCGGGCAGACCGCGTACTCCGCGTCCAAGGCCGGCCTGATCGGCTTCACCCGGACCCTGGCCGCCGAGTGCGGGCGGCGGGGTGTCACGGTCAACGCGCTCTCGCCCGGCTTTATGATCACGGGCATGACCCAGACCCTCCCCGACCACGTGGTGGAGTCGATGGAGAAGAAGGCGCCGGTGCCCCGTTTCGTGACCGTGGAAGAGGTCGCGCGCAGCTCCGCCCTCTTCCTCGACCAGGACTGTATGACCGGCCAGGTCATCAGCATCGACAGCGGCGTCACCATCACCTGACATCCGCCCCTGGGGGGGCTTTCCCCGGAAAGCCCCCCCCCAGGGAAATGAGTTCCGCACCCGAAACGTCCGCGGAATGCTCCTGCGAACCGGATTTCGCAGGAGCATTCCGCGGACGTTTCCCTGCCCGGGCAGGGCCTAAGCGGCCGGCGGGAGCAGGGGCTGGTACGCGCTCATCAGGAGCGGGTCGGCGCTCGTCGGTCCGCCGTACGAGGCCACGGCACGGGGCGCCTCGCGGGCCGGGTCGGGCTCGCGGAGCAGGCCCAGGTAGAGCGTCTGGGTGGACGGGGCGGGCTCGATGCCCAGCTCGTCCGAGAGGAGCTCGCGCAGCTGCTGGTAGACGCGCAGCGCGTCGGCCCGGTTGCCGGCGGCGGCGTGCGCCGTCATCCGGCAGCGGTGCGCGCTCTCCCGGAACGGCGCCCTGCGCACCGCCTCGTCGGCGTACCGCAGGGCGTGGTGGCTGTTGCCGAGGGCGGCGGCCGAGGCGCTGGACAGTTCCAGGGCGCTCAGGCGTACCGCCTCGATGCGCTCGCGGGTGCTGTTCACCCACTCGCCCTCGTGGGCGGGCAGGAACGCGCCGCGCAGATTGGCGACCGCGCCGGAGGCCAGTTGCAGGGCCACCGCGTGCGCGCCCTCCCGGCACGCCTGCCGGGCCTCGGAGACCGACGCCTCGGCCGTCTCCACATCGGTCAGCGCGTCGCTCGGCAGATGCAGCAGGTAGCGCCCGCTCTGGGCGACCAGCGGAGTCTCACCGGGCTTCTGGTGCGCGCTGGTGACGAAGGACCGCACCCGGCTGACGACGCTGCGCAGCGCGGACGCCCAGGTGTCGGGCAGGCCCTGCGGCCACAGCGTGTCCGCGAGCTGGTCGCGGCTGGTGCCGGCGGAGCGCTCCAGGACCAGGCGGGCGAAGGCGATTTGGGCCTGTGCGCTCGACAGATGCCGGGGCGGTTCCGCCTCGTGCTCGATGCTGACAAGTCCTACGAGCCGGATCAACACGTCGACACTCCCCCTGCGGCAGATCAGGAACTGAGCGGGGAACACGGCCGTTGCTTTCGCTTTGCGCCGTTCAGTTCTCGCCATTCCCCGTGATGTCGACGTGACCCTCGCAGGGGCGTTCAGGCCGTGTCAATTGAGCCCGGGAACATACCGGGAAGAATGAGTGGAAGCCCAAGTTCCGCTGAATCGGGGCTCCATGTATCCACCTTCTCCATGCATTCACCAGGGGATTTCTAGTGAATCCCGAGCGGCTTCGAGCGTAATTCGAGAAGGGCTCCGGCTCCCTTGTTGCGGCCGCGTTGCGGAACGCGGCGTAGAAATCCTGTCATGAATAGGCCGTTCGCCGGCCGACTGAATCAGCCTGAGGAGACCCACGTGAACGCAACCGGAGGTTGGGAACGGCTGGCGCCGAAGCTGGCGGCCACGAACAGGCGCGTAGCGGCACTGGAGTCCGAGCCGGAGCGCCGCAACAGTTTCGTCTCCTACACGGTCGAGCGGGACAGCGCGTACGCCGATCTCGACGGGCAACGGCTGCTGATGATGTCCGGCTACAGCTACCTGGGCCTGGGCGGTGACGAACGCGTCGTCGCCGCCGCCAAGGCCGCCGTCGACCTGTACGGCAGCGGCAACCACGGCGTGCGCGCCCTGGCCGGGACCATCCCGCTGCACGAGGAGCTGGAGGCCGAGGTCGCCAGCTTCGCGGACCGCGAGGCGTCCATGGTCTTCAGCTCGGGCTACGCGGCGAACGTGGGCACCGTCGGCGGTCTCGTCGGCGCCGGCGACACCGTCTTCATCGACAAATACGACCACGCCTCCATCGTGGACGGCTGCCGGCTCTCCGGCGCCACCGTCACCCGGTTCCGGCACAACGACGTCGACCACCTCGACCGGCGCCTGGCCGCCGCCTCGCCCGACGGGGTGCGGCTCGTCATCGTCGACAGCGTCTACTCCATGGACGGCGACATCGCCCCGCTGCCCGAGCTGCGCAAGGTGTGCGACGAGCACAACGCGCTGCTCATGGTGGACGAGGCCCACGCGCTCGGCGTCATCGGCGCCACCGGGCGCGGCATCGAGGAGCACTTCGACCACCGGGTGACGGCCGACATCAAGCTCGGCACCCTGTCCAAGGGCATCCCGTCCATGGGCGGCTGGGTCACCGGACCCGCCGAACTCATCGGCCACCTGCGCTACGCCGCCCGGCCGTTCCTGTTCTCCGCCGCCCTCGCCCCGGCCCAGGCGGCCGCCGCCCTGGAGAGCCTGCGCATCCTGCGACGCGAACCGGAGCGGGTCGCCCACATCCAGCGCGAGTCCGCCCGCCTGCGCGCCCTGGTCAACGCCCAGGGGCTGCGTACGCAGGACAGCGAGACCGCGGTGCTCCCGCTGATCGCCGGCTCCGACGAGAAGGCGTACGACCTGGCCACCGCCTGCCGCCGCAACGGTGTCATCGGCATCCCCGTGGTCACCCCGGCCGTTCCCAACGACCTGGCCAGGCTGCGGATCGCGGTGACCGCGCGGCACACGCCCGAGGACATCGACTTCGCCGCCGAGGCATTCATCAAGTCCGCCCGCGAGTGCGGCATCATCCCGGCCTGACCGGCCGGTCCAGGCCCCGGGACACCGGACGGAGACGAGACCGAAGATGACAGCCGAAGCCTCCCACCGCACCCCGGTGGTGATCACCGGGATCGGCGTGGTCACCCCGGCGGGGTGCACCCCCGAGGCCCTGTGGGCCGCGCTCCGCGCCGGCCGTTCCACCGCAGCCCCGCTCGACCACCTGGACCTCTCCCGCCACCGGGTCCGGATCGGCTGCCGGGTCAGCGGACTCGACACCCAGGGCCCCGACGCCCTCGTGTCCGCCAAGGACGCACGGCGCATGGACCCCTTCGCGCTGTACGGCACCACGGCGGCACTCTCCGCCCACCGCGACGCCGGCGCCCCCGTGCCCGAGCCCGGGCGCACCGCCATCGTCGTCGGCAACGCGGTGGGCGGGCGCGCCACCAGCGACCGCGAGTCCGCGCATTACAGCGAGGCGGGCCCGCACCGGGTCAACCCGCTGATGCCGCTGCTCACCATGCCGAACGCGGCGGCCGCCCAGATCGCCATGCGGCTCGGCTGGACCGGCCCCGCGACCACCATCGCCACCACCTGCGCCAGCGGTGTCGACGCCATCGGGCACGCCACCGCGCTCCTCCGGTCGGGCCAGGCCGACGTGGCGATCGCGGGCGGCTGCGAATCCACCCTCACCCCGGTCACCCTCGCCGCCTTCGGCAACCTGAACGCGGTCTCCGGGCGCAACGACGACCCGGCGCACGCCTCCCGCCCGTTCGACCGGGACCGCGACGGGTTCGTCATGGGGGAGGGGGCCGGCTTCGTCGTCCTGGAACGCCTCGACGACGCGCTGGCCCGTGGCGCCCGCACCTACGCCCGGATCGCCGGGTACGCGGCCACCTCGGACGCGTACCACCTGTCGATGCCGCTGGCCGACGGGGCCGGCGCGGTCTCCGCGATGACCGGCGCGCTCACCGCCGCCGGGCTCGCCCCCGACGAGATCGCGCACATCAACGCGCACGGCACCTCGACCCCGCACAACGACCGCGCCGAGGCCACGGCCCTCACCAAGGTCTTCGGCTCCGACGGTCCGCCCGTCACCGCGTCCAAGGGCGTCATCGGCCACCTCATCGGCGCGGCCGGCGCCGTCGAGATCATCGCCGCCGTCCAGGCCATGCGCGCCCGAGAGGTGCCGCCCACCGCCAACCACGAACACCTGGAGCCAGGAATGGAGATCGACGTGGTGCACACCAGTCCACGGCCCGTCGCCCTGGGGCCCGCGCTGTCGAACTCGTTCGGGTTCGGCGGCCACAACGCGAGCATGGTGGTGGCGCCGGTATGACGACCACCGCCCAGCCCACGGCCCAGACCGCCCAGCCCACCGCCCAGCCCCGCACCGCGATCCGCACCCTCACCGCCGACGAGGTGGCCGCCTTCAGGGCCGCCGTCCGCGCGGACCTGCCCGTGGCCGGGGAGCCCGGCGCGTCGCCGGTGCACGCCTTCGTCCTCGCGCACACCCTCGCCGACGCGACCGTACGCGACCTGGCGGCGGCCGAGCCCGAGCCCGTCTCCGTCGTCCACCTCGGCCAGGACATCCGGATCGAGCAGCCCCTGCTGCCCGGCGAGCAGATCACCGTCGCCCTCGACGTGGCCGGCGCCCGGCGCGAACCGCGGGGCACCCGGGTGGCCGTCCGGGCCCGCCTCACCGGCGCCGACGGCAGCCCGCGCGCCGAACTCCTCACCAGCGCCCTGCTGATGGGCGCCACCGCCATCGAGCCCTTCGGCCAGATCCCGTCCCCGGCCGCGCCCGCCCCGTCCGGCGGAGCCGGTGAACCGGCCGCCGCCGAGCACCGGCTCACCCCCGCCTGGATTCGCGGCTACGCGCACGCCTCCGGCGACCTCAACCCGATCCACCTGGACGACCGGGCCGCGAAGGACGCCGGATTCCCCGGCGTCATCGCACACGGGATGAGCGTGCTCGCCCTGGCCGTCGAGGAGATCGCCGACCGGTACGCGGACGGCGACGTCACCCGGGTCCGTGCCGTCAGCGGGCGGTTCTCCGCGCCCGTGGCTCCCAACGTGCCGCTCAGCGTCGAACTCGCTCCGGACGCCGACCGCACCCTCGTCCGCTTCACCTGCCGCACCCCCTCAGGCATCGCCGTGAAGAGCGGCTGGGCCCGGCTGGCGGGACGGCGGCCATGACCGGCGCCACCACCGGACTGCTCCCCGGCTTCCTCACCCAGGTCCGCGAGCGCCCCGACGCGCCCGCCCTGGTCTGGCACGGTGAGGAGACCAGCTACCGCGAGCTGTACGAGAGCGCCGGCCGCGAACGCGAGCGGCTGGCCCTGCTCGGGCTGCCGGCCGGCGAACCCGTCGGCATCCTCGCCGAGAAGTCGCCCGACGCCATCGCGCTCGTCCTCGGCTGCCTGCTCGCGCACCGCCCGTTCCTGCTGCCCTCCCCGCACCTGGGCGAGCAGCTGCTGACCCAACTCTTCGCCCAGGCCGGCTGCCGGCACGTGGTGGCCCCGGGCGGCGAACCGCGGAGCGTGCCGGCCCCGGCCCGCTCGGCGGCCTACCCGGTGCCTCCGCGCACCGCCTTCATGCTCACCACGTCCGGCTCCACCGGGCTGCCCAAGACGGTCCCGCTGGACGAACAGGCCGTGGACCGGTTCGTCACCTGGGCCGGGCCCGCCTTCGCCGTCGCGCCGGGCACCACCGTCCTCAACTACGCGCCGATCAACTTCGACCTCTGCTTCCTCGACGTGTGGACGACCCTCGCGCACGGCGGCCGGGTCGTCCTCGTGGACCCGGACAAGGCCGTCGACGGACGCCATCTGCTCGACCTGCTGCTCCGGCACGACGTCGAGATCGTCCAGGCCGTGCCGATGTTCTACCGGCTCGTGCTGGACGCCGCCCGCCGGGCCGGCGTGCTGCTGCCGTCGGTGCGCCGGGCCGCCTTCACCGGCGACGTCCTGCCCGAACGCACCCTGGCCGAGCTGCGCGAGGTGCTGCCCGCCGCCCGCCTCACCAACATCTACGGCTGCACGGAGACCAACGACAGCTTCACGTACGACGTCGACACCACGGCCACCGTCTTCGGCCCGCTGCCCATCGGCACCCCGCTCCCCGGGGTCTCGGTACTCGTCCTGGACGCCGACGGCCGGGAGGTCACCGGCCCCGGCGCCGGCGAGCTGCACGTCAGGACGCCCTTCCAGACCGCCGGCTACCTCGACCCGGCCCGCAGCCGGGACCGGTTCACCGGCCATCCGCTCGGTCACGACGACGGCACCTGGTTCCGCACCGGCGACCTCGTACGGCGCGACGCCGACGGGCTGCTGTACCTCACCGGGCGCAGCGACTTCCAGGTGAAGGTGCGCGGCGTCGCCGTGAACACCGCCGAGATCGAGCAGGTGCTGCTGAGCCACCCCGCCGTCCTGGAGGCCGGTGTCGCCGCGGAACCCGACCCGCTCACCGGCAAACGGCTCGTGGCCGGGGTGCGGCGCGCACCCGGCAGCGGCCTCAACAGCCTGCTCCTGAAGGAGCACTGCGCCCGTTCCCTGCCCAGGGCGGCCGTCCCCGGCGTCCTGCGGATCACCGACGAACCGCTGCCCAAGACCGCCACCGGAAAGGTCGACCGCACCGCGCTCGACCGGCTGGGCGGACCGTCCCGGCCGCCGTCCCCGGCGCCGGACCACTCCCGCCGGCTGACCACCGTAGAAGGAAGGACGTCATGAGCAACACGGCCACCATCAAGCAGTTCCTGATCGAGGAGTTCCTGCCGGACCTCACCCAGGACCAACTCGCCGACGACCAGGACCTGCTGTCGAGCGGAGCCATCGACTCGCTCGGCCTGCTCAAGCTGATCGCCTGGGTGGAGGACCGCTTCGGCCTCGCCGTGGACGACACGGACCTCGACCCCAACAACTTCCGCAGCGTCACCGCCATCGACACCTTCGTCGCCGGCGCCCGCCAGGGGGTGAATGGCTAGGGCCTTCCGTCTGGGCCATGCCGGGCTCGCGGGCCCTGGCACCGCGCCTCGCGGCGTTGTCGTCAATCACCAACGCTCCGCGTTGATTCAATCCTCCGCCTTGCGATGCACGGCACCAGAGCCCGCTCCCTGATCCGGCCTGACCCAAACGAAAGGCCCTACCATGCACGACGCGCTCACCGGCCTGCTGGCGCGGCGCACGGTGGCCGAGCACGAGACCTGGCGGTCTCTGTGGGACCGGCTCGGCGACGGCACGCTCCCCAGGGAGCAGGCCGTCGCCCTGCTGGCCTCGCTGACCACCCGGCTCCCCGACCCCGCGACGCTTGCCGCCCTGCACGGCACACTCCTGGAACGGCGCCCCGCGCGCCCCGGGCCCGCCTGGCCCGCGACCGTCAACGTCGTGGGCACCGGGGGCGGGCCCGCCACCTTCAACGTCTCCACCGCGGCGGCCTTCGTCGCGGCCGCCGCCGGGGTGCGTGTCGTCAAGTCCGGCTCCCGCGCCTACACCTCCAGCCTCGGCTCCGTCGACCTCCTCGAACGTCTCGGGGTACGGCTGACCTCCTCGTACGAGCAGACCGAGGAGCAGCTGGAGCGGGACGGGATCGCCTTCACCGGGCCGTTCGTCTACCCGGTCGAGCTCGCCCGGCTCGCCCGGCTGATCGCACCGGTGAGCATGAAGCCGTTCGGGCGGTTCCTCAACGCGCTCGGCCCCCTCCTCGCCGATCTGCCGGTCACCGCCCAGGTCACCGGCGTCTCGCACACCATGCCCCTGGACGACCTGCGCCGCCTCGCCGCCACCGTCACCGGCCGTACGGTGTGGCTCACCAGCAACGACCGGGGCGCCGACGAGCTCCTCGGCTTCGCCCGCAACACCGTCCACATCGCGCGGGGCGAGGACCAGGTCCTGGAGCCCGGCGCGCTGGTCCCGGCCGACGGCGGCTTCGAGGCGCTGGCCCCCGCGCCCAAGGATGCGGCCATCGACCACTTCCTGGCCGTGCTCGCCGGTCGCGCCCATCCGGCGGCCACCCGGACCGTCCGGCTCAACGCCGCCGCGCTCGCCCTCGCGGCCGGCCACCACACCACCTGGCGCGACGCGCTCGACGCCACGGACGACGCCGTCACCAGCGGGGCCGCCGCCGCCCTGGTCGAGCGGCTGCGCTCCCGGCGGGCCGTGACGACGGCGGGGGCGGTCCGCCATGGCTGACTTCTTCACCGGGTGCGGACCCGGCCGGCCCGGGCTCACGCTGTTCCTCAACGCGGGCGACCCGCCGCTGGACGAGCTCGCCGACGTCGTGCACATGCTCGACGAGGAGGGCGTCGACTGCCTCGAACTGGCGGTGCCCTTTCCGGACTCCTTCACCGACGGGCCGGTCGTACGCCGCTCCGCCCGCCGCGCCCTGGACCGGGACACCGGCCTGGACGACGTCCTCGGCTTCGTCGCCCGCGTCCGGCCGGGGCTGCGGCGGCTGCGGATCGCGCTGCTCGCCGACTGGAGCCACTCCCTCAAGCACCGGGACCTGGGCGCGGCCGTCAAGGACATCACCGCGTCCGGCGCCGACGGCCTCCTGGTGCACGGCCTGCCGCCCCGGCTGCGGGACGCCTACCGCGAGGCGACCGACGCGGCGGGCGCCGCCGTCGTCACCACCTGCTACCCGACCAGCCCGGAGGAGACCCGGGCCTGGGCCGCCCGCGAGTCCTCCGCGTACGTCTACCTGGTGGCGCACTACGGCCGCAGCGGCACCGCGCCGCCCGCCGGGCACGCCGCGCTCGCCCCGGTCGTCGCCGGGCTGCGGGCCCACACGAACTCCCCGATCGCCGTCGGCTTCGGGGTCAGTACGCGCAGCCACGTCGCGGCGGTGGCCGCGAGCGGGGCCGACGCCGCGATCGTCGGCTCCGCGGGCGTGGCCCGCGTGGAGCGGGCCCTCGAAGAGGAGGGCTCCGTCACCACGGCACTGCGCGGCTTCGTCCGGTCGCTCCAGCCCGGACCGGACGAGACCAGTACGGCCAATACCCCTATCCGAACAAGGAGTTGACCATGATCATCCGCGACCTGGAGACCGTCAAGAGCGTCGACTGGGGCAACGGGCTCAGCCGTCGTTTCCTCACCGAGTCCGACGGCGTCGGCTACTCGATCACCGACACCACGGTGCGCGCCGGCACCAAGTCCCGCCTGGAGTACCGCAACCACCTGGAGTCCTGCTACTGCATCGAGGGCTCCGGCGAGGTGGTCGAGCTGGACGGCACCGTGCACCCCATCACGCCGGGCCGGCTGTACTCCCTGGACGAGCACGACGCGCACTACCTCGTCGCCTCTCCGCACGAGGACCTGCGGCTCGTCTGCGTCTTCACCCCGGCGCTCCAGGGCGACGAGGTGCACAGCCTCGACGCGCACACCTCCTCCGCCTACTGATCCGCACCCGTGCACCAGCACCTCTGAAAGGGGGCCCAGTGATCCGCTGGAACACCGACCAGGCCGACCTGCGGGCCGGCCTGGCCCGGTGGGGCGAGGCACTCAGCGCCGACCACATCGCCCAGGACGAACGAGCGGAGTTCTCCTGGGAGAAGTGGAAACTGGTGCGCCGGGCCGGCATCCTCGCCCTGCCCTTCGCCGAGGAGCACGGCGGCCTGGGCCAGTCCCTCCTCACCACCATGTACGTCCTGGAAGGGCTCGGCGAGCACTGCCGTGACGCGGGTCTGAACTTCTGCGTCACCACCACGCTCGCCAGCACCGGCGTCCCCCTGATGCGGTTCGGCACGCCCGCGCAGAAGGAGGCGTACCTTCCCCGGATCAGCTCCGGCGAGGCGATCGGCGCCCACGCGATCACCGAGTCGGAGTCCGGCAGCGACGCGATGGCGATGACCACGCGCGCGGAGCGCGACGGCGACGGCTTCGTGCTGAACGGAAGCAAGTGCTTCGTCAGCAACGGCCCCGTCGCCGACGTGTTCGTCGTGTACGCGCGCACCCACCCCGACGGCGGCGCCCTGGGCGTGACCGCGTTCCTCGTGGACCGGGACACCCCGGGCCTGACCGTCGGCAAGCCCGTCAAGAAGATGGGCCTGCGCACCTCCCCGCTCAGCGAGCTGTACTTCGACGACTGCCGCATCCCGCGCGACCGGGTCCTCGGCCGGGTGGGCGGCGGGTTCATCGTCCTCGACTACGTGATGAAGCGGGAGATCCTCCTCTCGTTCATCGTGAACGTGGGGGAGATGCAGCACCGGTTCGACCGCTGCGTCGAGTACGCCCGCACCCGCCGGTCCTTCGGCAAGACGATCGGCTCGTACCAGTCCGTCGCCAACAAGATCGTCGACGCCAAGATCGGCCTGGAGTCGGCCAGGAAGTGGCTGTACGACACCGCCGAGCGGCTGGAGGAGGGCGAGGACGTCACCGAGGACCTGGCCATCGCCAAGCTGATCACCAGCGAGGCCAACCTCGCCGGCTCGCTCACCGCCGTCCAGGTCTTCGGCGGCCACGGCTACATGAGCGAGTACGGCCTGGAGATCGACGTCCGCAACGCCGTGGGCGGCACGATCTATTCGGGCAGCAACGAGATCCAGTACAACCGCATCGCGTCCAAGCTGGGCCTGGGCCGATGACCACCCTGTCCCCACCACGCACCCTCAAGGTCTGCGGCGCCACCAGCACCCGTGACATCGAGGTGCTGGCCGGTGCCGGGGCCGGGCTCGTCGGGCTGTGGCACGGCGTCCCCGGCGGCCCCGCGGACCTGCCGGAGCACGAGGTGGCCGCCCTCGCGGCGGCCGTCCGCGCCACCGGCACCCTGCACCCCGTCCTGGTCACCTTCCTCGGTGACCCGGACACGGTCGCGGACGTCATGCGGCGCACCGGCGTCCGCACCGTCCAGCTGCACGCCTACCAGCCGCCCGCCACCGTCCGCGCCCTGCGCACGGCACTGCCCGACGCCGTCATCGTCAAGGTGCTGCACGTCTCGGACGGCACCTGCCCGGAACGCCCCCTGATCGGAGCGTACGAGCGGGCCGGCACCGACCTCTTCCTCATCGACGCCACCACCGCCGACGGCCGCGTCGGCTCCACGGGGCAGCGCTTGGACGAGGAGACCGTCCTCCGCCTCGCCGAACGGTTCACCCTGCCGTTCTGGCTCGCCGGCGGACTCACCCGGACCAACCGGTCCGCGTACGAACGGGTCCTGCGCCACCCCCGGCTGCGCGGCATCGACGTCGACACCGCGGCCCGCGGCGGCGACGGCCGCTTCGGCGCAGCCGAGGTGGCCGGGCTGGCCCACGCCTGGGACACCGGGCCGGGCCACCCCGACCCCCGCACTCCTTCCGCCACGGACACCCCGACCACACGGCCTACGGAGCAGCCATGAGCCTTCCCTTCATCGAGTCCCTGCTGTCGGCCCCGCAGCCCCTGGTGATGGAGGTCAAGCGACGCGACGCGTTCGGCTTCGACCTCATCTCCGGCCACACCCCCGCAGAGATCGTCACCGCCTACGAGAAGGCCGGGGCGCCCTGCATCTCGGTCGTCACCGGCCGCTGGTTCGGCGGCACCCGCGACCTGCTCCGCGATGTCGCCCGGCTCACCGAACTCCCCCTCCTGCAGAAGGACTTCATCACCCGCAAGGACCAGCTGGAGACCGCGCGGGAGCTCGGCGCCTCGGCCGTCCTGCTCACTGCCGGACTGCTGTCCGCGTCCGCGCTGCGCGGCCTCACCGTCGCGGCGCTCAGCGCGGGCCTGACCCCGTTCGTCGAAGCCACCACCGAGGCCGAGATCGAAGCCGTGCCGCACGCCGACGAATGCGTCATCGCCGTCAACAACAAGGACATCAAGACCCGGGAACGCGACCGGGGAGACCTGACCCGCAGCTTCGAGCTGCTGCCCGCCCTGCACGCGAGCGGCACCCCCTGCCCGGTGAGCGCCAGCGCCATCGACAGCCCGCAGACGGCGGCCCGGCTGCTCGACGCCGGCTTCAAGGGCCTCCTCGTCGGCACCGCCCTGCTGCGCAGCGGCGACCCCGGCGAGTGGCTGCGCACGCTGGAGGCCGGGCGGCGCACGGCGCAGCCGGCCCTCCATCCGTCGTGAGTGTCCCACCGTGCGAAGGGGGCTCCGTGACCACGGAGCCCCCTTCGCACGCCCGCGCTCAGGACACGACGCGGTTGACCAGCTGGTCGCGCACCCGTGCCGGGATGCCGGGGGCGAACCGGCGCAGATAGTGGTCGACGTGCCGGTCCGCGCCGACCAGGAACGGCAGGTCGAACACGAGCAGCCGCCGCACCGCGAGGAGCGGCACCGGCGAACGCAGCGGCGCGAAGTCCTCGTTCCACAGCCCCGGCTCGGCGCACAGCGGATGGAACTGGCCGATCATCAGCCCCTGGGCGACGAAGTCGTCCTTCGCGTCCGCCTGCAACAGGTCCAGGGCGGCCGGGTCCGTGTGGTCCAGCCCCGGGAGCACCATCAGCACGGTGAGGAGTTCCCGCTCGTCCTCCGGCAGCTCCGACGCGAGCCGTTCGTACCAGGTGCGCAGCGCCTCCACGGCGCCGGGCAGCGCGGCCGGGGTGCTCCGGGCGGGCACGGCGAGCAGGAACCGGCCGGCGCGCAGCGAGGGCTGGGTGTACGGGCACACCGGGCCGCTGCGGCCCAGCTCCGGATGGCTCGACACCAGGAAGGTCCGGCTCCACTCCAGCACCTCGCGCAGCGGCCCGCGCTGCCCGGCCGGCACGAGGTCCCGGTCCACCTGACCCGGCGTGTAGAGCTGCAGCCGGCTGTCACCCCTCATCGCGGCTCCCGCCACATCGGCCGCAGGCGCGGTCCGCCGTACGGGGTGATCAAGCGCCGCGCGGGCGGCCGGGCCAGGGCCGGAGGGGGCGGCGGTGGGAAGGTGGACAAGCAGATCACGAAGTACTCCTCCCGGTCGATGGGTGTGCCGGGCGCGCCTCCAGGTCGGCCATGGTCCCGCTCGCCGGTAACGAAGATCCACGGTCGGCCTTCCCATGGGGGCAGGTGGGCAGGGCGTGGGGCATCGGACGGCTCAGGTATACGGAGCGGAGCGCAAGCGGACCGCAAGCGGATTCCTGGCGGAGCCGGCTCCGGTCTGGACGCGTTCTCAAGCGCGAAAGCGGGACATCCGTCGCGTACGGGCCTTCCGGCTGCCCGCCCTAGCAGCTCCCGAGACGCCTGCGAGCCGCCCTTGCTGCACTCGGCGCGTCCGCCGAATCCAGCAGCAGGAGTTCCGTGATGGTGACCAGACGCACTCTGATGACCGCCCTGAGCGTCACCGGCGCAGGGCTGTTCACCGGCGCGGCCTTCACCCCGCTGATGGCGGCGGGCGCCGCCCCGCGCGAAACCGTCCCGGCGGGCACGGCCGTCCCGGTGGGCCCCGCCGTCCAGCCGTTCCGGGTACCGCTGCCCCTGCTGCCGGTGCTGACCCCCGGCTCCACGAGGGGCGGCGCCGACGTCTACGACATCACGATGCGCCGCACCCGCGCCGAGATCCTGCCGGGCCTGCGCACCGACGTCCTCACCTACGACGGGCACTTCCCCGGCGGCATCGTCCGGGCCCGCTCCGGGCGCCCCGTGGTGATGCGCCAGCACAACCGGCTGGGCGTCGACACCTCGGTGCACCTGCACGGCGCCTCGGTACCCGTCGACAGCGACGGCGGGCCGATGAACACCTTCGCCTCCGGGACGAGCCGCACCTACACGTACCCCAACCAGCAGCCGCACGCCTCGCTCTGGTACCACGACCACGCCCACCACTCGGAGTCCGAGAACTGCTACCGGGGCCTGTCGGGCAGCTATCTGCTCACCGACGACGTGGAGGAGGCGCTGCCGCTGCCGGCCGGGCGCTACGACGTCACCGTGGCGCTGCGCGACGCCCACTTCGACGACGACGGGCAGCTGCTGTACGTCCTGGACGACGCGGCGGGCCGCTCCACGATCCTCGCGAACGGCAAACCGTACCCGTACCTCCGGGTCGCCGCCCGCAAGTACCGCTTCCGGCTGCTGAACTCGTCCAACCTGAGGTTCTTCGCGCTGCGCCTGGCCGACGGCTCGTCCTTCACGCAGATCGGCTCCGACGGGGGCCTCCTGCCGCGCCCCTTCACCACCGACTCGCTGCTCCTGTCACCGGCCGAGCGCGCGGACATCGTCATCGACTTCTCCCGCTACCCGGTCGGCACCCGGCTCGTCCTGGAGAACACCCTCGGCCCCGGCGACCCGGACCGGACGGGCCAGGTCATGCGCTTCGACGTGGTGCGCCAGGCGCCCGATCCGAGCCGGGTGCCGTCCGTACTGCGTACACTGCCGCCGCTGCCGCCGGTGACCGGGCGGCGCTCCTTCGACCTGCACGTCGCCCTCGCCGGCGGCGCACCGCAGGGCACCATCAACGGCCGCGCCTACGATCCGGCGCGCGTCGACACCGAGATCCCGTACGGTGCCAGCGAGGTCTGGACCGTCACCAACACCAACACCGACGTGCCGCACAACTTCCACATGCACCTGGTGCAGTTCCGCGTCCTGGAGCGCAACGGGAAGTCGCCGACCGGCGCCGAGGCGGGGCTGAAGGACACCGTGTGCCTGATGCCCGGGGAGACCGTCAGACTCCAGGCGACCTTCGACTCCTACCGCGGCACCTACGTGTATCACTGCCACCTGCTCGACCACTCGGCGATGGGCATGATGGCGCAGATGCGCATCCGCTGACCCGTCCCATCCGGGCACGCCCGTTCGAGTATCACTCGACGTTCGCTGGAGGAACGCTCGTGATCCTGTCCAGGGCGGCCTCCGCGCCCGCGGCGGGAGCACCTGCACCTCTATCCTCGTCAACAGCGCGCCTCGGCACCCCACTTACGAACCGGACAAGAGCGAGGACGTACCGATGACACCCAATCCGTACCAGCAGCAGGGCTCCAACGGCGCGCAGGCGCCGTACCAGCAGCCGTGGGGTCAGCCGGCCGCGCCCGTGCCGCCGCGGGCCGACCGCCCGAACAAGGCCGCGGGCTGGCTGCACATGATCTCCGTCATCACGCTCGGGCTCATGGCCGGCCTGTTCTTCGCCTTCGACGTCTCGGTCATGCCCGGCCTCGCCAAGACCGACGACCGCACCTATGTCGCCGCGATGCAGCAGTTCAACGCGGAGATCGACGGCAACGGCCTGTTCGCGCTCGTCTTCATGGGGGCCATCGTTGCCGCGGGCCTCGCCGCGTTCCTGGAGTTCCGCCGGGGGCGCAGGACCATCGCCCTGTGGGCCGGCCTCGCCGCCGTCCTCTACCTCGTCGTCCTGATGCTCACGATGGGCGTCGAGATCCCGCTCAACAACCAGCTCGCCGACCTCGGCGACCCGGCCAAGGTCCACGACTTCTCCCTGGTGGACAAGTTCAAGGGGACCTGGGAGACCGTCAACATCTTCCGGACGCTCCTCAACACGGCGGCCCTGGGCTGCGCGGTGTACGCCGCCAAGCTGCACGGCCGCGCGGAGGCGCTGCTGTCCGCCGGCCGCTGACCGGCGCGGCTCCGGACAGGGCGGGTACGGGCACGGGCCCCGTACCCGCCCTCCGCGCGTTCAGCTGCCGCCGTGCAGGACGAGGGCCCAGCACAGCAGCCCCGTGGCGGCGGTGCACAGCAGCGTGCGCAGTACGTTCCCGCGCGCCCAGGCCCCTTCGAACGCGGCCCGCACCGCCTCGGGCCGCGCGATCCCGTCCACCGGGCCGGCGGCCTCCAGCGCGTTGTTCAGCGGGATGTTGAGGCGGCTGGTGACCCCCATCGACGCGATGTAGCAGACGAGCGCCGCCACGGTCGGCACCACGGCGTCCCGGTCCCCACCGCCGAACTGGAGCCCGACCGCGAGCCCCGTGAACAGGAGGGCGCCGATGTAACCGAGCACGAACCACCCGTTGAGGATGGCGACGTTGACCCGCTGCATCACATCGATGAACGTCCGGTCCCCCGCACCGCGCAGTGCCGGCATCACGGAGATGGCGAAGCCGTAGAACAGCCCGCTGACCAGCCCCGTCGTCACGGTGGCCGCGATGAACGCGAGCGTTTGTGCGATCTCCATTGCCTGACCCTTCAGCTTCTGCCGGTGCGGCGGTGCCTGCTCAAGTCAACTCTCCTGTGCGCAAAGGGAATGCAACAGGAAGGTCAAGGACAGAGTACGGGCGCCCCGCGAGGGCGGGGCGCCCTTTGTGACAGCCTGCACGGGTGGATGATCTCGTCGGCACACAGACCCCGGCCCGCCGCCTCACCGACCCCGCCGAGGCGGTCGCGGAGCTCGAACGCGTGCTGCCCGCTCTCGCGGCGCACCGCCTGCCGGCCCCGCCGGGCGTCGACTGGCCACGCCTGGAGGCCGCCCTGGGGACGCCCCTGCCCGCCGACTACAAGCTCCTGTGCGACCGCTACCCGACGTTCGTGCTGAGCGACTTCCTGCATGTGGGCGGCCCGGTCCCGGGCCACGAGACGGCCTGGGCCGAGCGCACCGACGACCTGGAGACGCTGGCCGAGTGGTGCGAGGACGCCGACCTGGCCGTCCCGCTGCACCCGTACCCGGCCCCCGGCGGCCTGCTGCCCTGGTCGTCCTCCAACCAGGGCGACTACTTCCTCTGGTCCACCAGCCCGTCCGGCCCGCAGGACTGGACGGTGACCGTCGCCTCCCGCAACGGCGCCTGGTGGCACTACACCGGCGGTGCGGTGCAGTTCCTGGCCGACCTGGCGGGCGGCGCCCTGGAATTCTGGAGCCTGCCGAGAATCCGCCCGGAGATCACCTGGGTGCAGCGGCCGTAGCGCTCGGGCCCGGCCCCGGCGAAGCCCCCGGCTACGCTCACCCCATGCCGATCCCCCTCCCGTTCACCGCCCCCCTGCTCTCCGCCCTGGGCGGCATCCCCGCCCAGGGCGAGCCCCTGGACAGCAGCCCCCGGTCCCGAGTGTGGCGGGTGCGGGCGGGCGACGGGCGGCCCGCGATCGTCAAGCAGATCACCGACGACGGGGACACCGGCGCCGACGCGGACGCGCGCTTCGCCCGGGAGGTCGCCGGACTGCGCCTCGCGGGGCGCGGCTCCGTGGCGCCCGCGCTGCTCGCCACGGACCCGGCCGAGCGGGTCATGCTCCTCGAATACGTGGACGACCTCGGCCGCACCGACGACTGGATGCCCGGGTACGCCGCCGCGCTCGCCCGGCTGCACGCCCTGACCGGGCCCGCCGACGCGGGCGCGCTCCCGGCCTGGCCGGGTCCCACGGCCACCGACGCCGAGTCCTTCCTCGCCCTCGCCCGCGCGCTCGACGTCCCCGTACCGCCCGCCGTTCCGGACGAACTCGCCGGGCTCCTGGAACGGCTCGACCCCACCGGGCACCACGCTCTGCTCCACGGCGACCCGTGCCCCGGCAACGACCTCCGCACCCCCGACGGCGTCCGCTTCGTCGACTTCGAGGGCGCCGCCCTCGGCAACGGCCTGGTCGAGCTCGCGTACTTCCGCATCG
This sequence comes from Streptomyces sp. NPDC057249, assembly GCF_042669245.1. Lineage (NCBI taxonomy): Bacteria > Bacillati > Actinomycetota > Actinomycetes > Kitasatosporales > Streptomycetaceae > Streptomyces > Streptomyces sp. NPDC057249. The sequence goes on from NZ_JBHUXS010000026.1 coordinate 25,973, forward strand.
GCTTCCCCACCTGCTGGTGCGCCCTGTCGGTCACCGCGGCCCCGCTCACCGAGGTGGAGGCCGTCTACCGGTCCACCTGGCGCGACCTCACGGGCCGGGACGTGCCGGGCGACCTCGCCGACGCCTGCGCGGGCTGGCTCATCCAGGGCGACGCGCTGGTCGAACGGGCGCGGCGCGGCACGGCCGACCAGTTCGCCCGGCTGCCTGCCGAGGACTTCGAGTGGGGGTACGTCTCCGCCCGCGAACGCCTCGTGCACCGCCTGGGCGTCGTCGCGGACCTCGCCCGCGACCACGACCAACTGCACGCACTCGGCCGCCTGGCCTCCGCCCTGGCCGCCCGCCTGCTGGAGAACTGGCCGGCCCTGCGCCCGCTGCCCGCGCCGGAGGAGCGGCCCTGGTACTGAACGCTGTCACCCGTACGGGTCGATTCCGCTCGCGCGGGGTCCGGGTAAGGACGGCCCGTCCGTTCCCGAGCAGCCTCCCGGAGGCACCCGTGCCCGAAATGAACGATCCCTACCGGCCCGGCACCCCCTGCTGGATCGACCTCATGGTCCCCGACCAGCAGGCGGCCATCGACTTCTACTGCGACCTGTTCGGCTGGCAGGGCGAGGCGGGCCCGGCGGAACACGGCGGCTACGCCGTCTGCACGCTCAAGGGCAAGCCGGTCGCCGGAATCATGAAGGCCATGAACCCGGACGGCACGGTGCCGGACCCGATGCCGCCGGCGGAGTGGACGACGTATCTGTCGACGGACGCCATCGACGCGGCCCTCACGTCCGTCACCGACGCCGGCGGCACGGTCGTCGTCCCTCCGATGGACGTCATGGACCTCGGCCGGATGGCCGTGTTCGCCGACCCGGCGGGCGCCGTCTTCGGCCTGTGGCAGCCCGGCACCTTCGCCGGTGCGGGCATCGTCAACGAGCACGGCGCGCTGGTCTGGAGCGAGCTGACCACCCCGGACCCGGACGAGGCGTCCGCGTTCTACTCCGCCGCCCTGCCGGTGACGGCGACCCCCTCCGAGATGGAGGGCGCCGACGGCTACGTCGAGTTCCAGGTCGACGGGCGGGCGGTGGGCGGGATGATGGACATGAGCAAGCTGCCGCCCGGCGTCTCGCCGCACTGGCAGCCGTACTTCGCGGTCGACAGCGTGGACGACATCCAGTCGGCCGCCGTCCGCGCCGGTGCGACGGTCCTGGCCCCCGCCTTCGACATGGTCGCCGGCCGCATGGCGGTCCTGGCCGACCCGCAGGGCGGGGCGTTCTCGGTCATCGCGCCGAAGATGTCCTGACCTCCGCTCGCCGGGCGGTGTGCCGAAGCCGTTCACGCGGCTCGAAAGAGAGACGGCGACGGGCTGACCGGCCCCCGTGCGGTCGGGGGCACGGGGCCCGTCAGCCCGTCAGCCCGTCAGCCCGTCACGACCTGCGTGTTCTGCCCGGCGGTCAGCAGCCACCGTCCGTCGTCGCCCCGGCTCATCACGTACAGCGGAGCGCCCTCGCTCTCCTCCTCGGGTGCCAGGTAGCGCTGTCGGACCTTGACCGCCGCGACGTCCGGGCGGATGAAGAGGACGTGCGCCACGTCGTAGGTGACGTGCCCGGCCCAGCCGGCGGCGGGCAGCACGGTCCGGGTGAACGCGGAGATCGCGTCGATGCCGATGAGGACCTTGCCGTGGGCCGTCGTCCAGACCGCGTCGGGCCGGAAGAGGGCCAGGAACGCGTCGGGGTCCTTGCGCTGCTGGGAGCGTTCGACGGTGGCGACGACCGCGCGGATCGCTTCGAGGTCGGCGGTGTGTTCCGGGGTGAGCGTTTCGGTGTCCATGCCGGGCATCCTGCAACCTCAAGTCCGATTGAGATCAAGGGCCGCCCCGGGGACCCGCTCCCGCCCGGGGAGCAGGAACGGCGTTCCCAGGACGAGCACCCCGGCGACCGCGAGGGCCGTGCGCGGGCCGGTCGCGTCGGCGAGCAGCCCGGCGAGCGCGGTGAGCACGGCGATGGACGCCTGCTGCCCGATCGACCAGGCGGTGAGCGTGCGGGCGACGAGGTGCTGGGGCGTGTGTTCCAGCCGGTACGTGGAGAGCACCGGCCCGTACAGGCTCATGTTGACGATGATGGCCAGCTCGACGGCCATCACCGTGACGAGCCCGACGACACCCGGCCGTACGAACACCAGCCCGATCAGCCAGACCGCGCGCAGGGTGCCGACGGTCCGGAAGACCCGGCCGCGGCCGTAGCGGGCGACGACCCGGCGGGCCAGCCGCGAGCCGATGAGCCCGCCCAGGCACGGAGCGGCGAAGGCGAGACCGTACTGCCAGGGCGGGAACCCGAGCCGCCGCAGCAGGAGCACGGCCAGCAGCGGTTCGGTGGCCATGATCAGGCCGCCGACGAGGATCTGGTTGAGGTAGAGCGCCCGCAGCACGCGGTGGCCGAAGATGTGCCGCCACCCGGCGAGCAGCGCGCCCGCCCGCAGCGGGGCCCGGTCGCGCACCCCCGGCGCGTCCTCCCGGCCCCGGATCGCGGCGATGCCGAGCGCGGAGAGCAGATAGCTGAGCGCGTCGGCCACCACGGTGACGACCGGCCCGAAGGCCCCGATCGCCGCGCCGCCGAGGGGTGGACCGACCGCGATGGAGCTCCAGTTCGTGGACTCGAACCGGGCGTTGGCGACGAGCAGGTCCTCCCGGCGGACCAGCGCCTTCAGATACGCGCCGCTCGCCGCGCCGAACGCGATCTTCGCCGCGGCGACCACGGCCGACACGACCAGCAGCTGGACGAACCCGAGCAGCCCGAAGGCGTACGCGACCGGGATCGACGCCATCGCCGCGAACCGGACCAGGTCCATCCCGATCATGACGGGCCGCTTACGCCGGAACTCCACCCACGGCGCGAGCGGCACCGCGACCAGCGCCCCCACGGCGGGCCCGACCGCCGACAGCGCGGACACCTCGGCGGGACCGGCGTCCAGCACCAGCACGGCGAGCAGCGGCAGGGCCCCGAACCCGAGCCCCGACCCGTACGCACTCACCGCGTACGCGGCCCACAGCCAACCGAACGGCCGCCCCAACGCTCTTCTGCCCACGCCACCTCACCCACACAACCCGAGATTGCCGAACGGAAGCTAATCGCTCGGCATAAGCGCAGGTCAAACAACCAATGACCGGTCGAGACACAACCCGTGGTTGTCCTCTAGGGTGCCTGCCATGGACCTCCAAGCAGTGCGCACGTTCGTCGCCGTCACCGAATCAGGCGGATTCCAGAGGGCCGCGGCCGACCTCTCGGTCACCCAGCAGGCCGTCTCGAAGCGCATCGCCGCACTGGAGCAGAACCTCGGCGTACGCCTCTTCACACGCGCCCCGCGCGGCGCCGAGCTGACCATCGACGGCCGGGCGTTCCTGCCCCACGCACGCGAACTGCTGCGCGCGGCCGAGCGCGCGAGCGCGTCCGTACGCCCCGGCAGCCGGCCGCTGCGCGTCGACGTGATCGCATCCCGCACCGCGCAGTCGGGCCTGATGCGCGCCTTCCACCGCGCGCACCCCGGAATCGACCTCGACGTGATGATGCTGGTCAGCATGGACACGGCCGTGGCCGCCCTCCGCACCGGCGAACTCGACGCGACGTTCCGCGCGGTGGCCGACCCCGGCCGCCCCCTCCCCGACGACATCGCGTCCGCCCGAGTCCTGGACGAACCCCTCCAACTCCTCACCGGCCCCGCCCACGCCCTGGCCGACGCCCCCTCGGTCACCCTCACCGACCTGATCGGCCACCGCATCTGGATGCCGGGCATCGCCCCCGGCACGGAGTGGGGCGCGTACTACGACGACCTGGTCGCGGAGTTCGGCCTCACCATCGAGGCGACGGGCCCGAACTTCGGCTCGGACGTCCTGCTCGACACCATCGCGGACACCCCGTCCCTGGCCACGTTCATGGGCGCACACTCCCGCCTCATCTGGCCCAAGACCCACGACCTCCGCCGCATCCCGGTCACCGACCCGGTCCCGGTCTACCCCCACTCCCTCCTCTGGCACCGCGACAACCCGCACCCGGGTCTGACGACGCTACGGACGCACCTGGCGACGGCGGGGGAGCGGGGGGCGGCGGGGAGCTGGGTGCCGGGGTGGGCGGCTGGGCGGTGAGCGCTGCCCCGGAATACGCCGCCCACCTTGACGGCGAGCCGGCATCGCACCTCACAGGACGCGAACTGCGGCCCCTTGAGGGGACACCGGTGACTTTCCGTGCGCGTTGCGTGTCCTACGGCAGGTCCACCCGCGGACCTGTAGACGTGTTCTGTCGCCGGTAGGCCCCCGGCGACATCCCGTGTTCCCGCTTGAACGCCGCGCTGAACGCGAACTCGGAGGCGTAACCCGTCCTGTTGGCGACGTGTCTCAGCGAGGCGTCGGAGCCACGCAGAAGGCCGGCAGCGAGGGTCATGCGCCACCAGGTCAGGTAGGACAGCGGCGGTCGGCCGACCGAGGTGGTGAACCGCCGGGAGAAGGCCGCTCGGGAGAGTCCCGCCGCGGCTCCCAGCTCCTTCACCGTCCAAGGCCGCTCCGGGGCACCGTGAATCCCCTGGAGCGCGGCGTGAACGGCGGGGTCCCGAAGGGCCGCGGACCACCCACCGGCCGCGTCGCCCCCGGGTCGTTCGTCGAGCCAGGCCCGCATCATGTACAGCAGAAGGGCGTCGAGCAGCGCGGGCAGCAGAGCGTCACGGCCGAGCCGCGGTTCCGCCAATTCCGTCGCGAGGAGTTCGGTGGCCCCGCGCAGCGCCGCGTGCCGTCCCGGGCGGGCGGGCAGGTGCACGACCTCCGGCATCTCCGCCAGCAGAGGGTGCGGGCGCGCCCGGTCCATGAGGTACGCCCCGCACAGCATCGTCGTCCGGACCCCCACCCCTGCCTCCCCGCGGTCGGTGAGCCCGTCCCGCCGGAGATCGACGAGCGGCGTCGGCGGAAGAAGGGCAGCACATCCGCCGGGATCGGAGGCCACGGAGTGAGAGCTGCCGTGGGGGAGGAAGGCGATGTCGCCGGCCTGTAGTTCGACCGGCTCCCCGTCCGAGGGCGTCAGCCAGACTCTGCCCTCCAGCACGAGGTGGAAACCGGCACCGGCGAAGGACGGATGTCTCATCGCCCACGGTGTGTGCCGCTCACCACGTGCGTAGTGCGGCCGCCCCACCCGCATGGCGGCGACGACATCACTGAGTAGATCCACAGGAGCCAGCGTACCGAGCAAGGCGCCGCATCGAGACGAACGCGCATGGAAGGGAGACAGCAGAGCATTACTCGTCTTGCTGGTGATCCATACGCTGAATCCGAGAATCAACGAAGGGGAAGCGGACATGCGTATCGCGGTATTCGGCGCCGGCGGCTACACCGGCAAACTCGTCCTGGCGGAACTGAACCGGCGGGACATCGATACGGTGCTGGTCGGCCGCGATGCCGGGCGCCTGGCCGAGGCGGCCTCGCGGGCGGGCCTCGGCACCGTCCCCTCCGCCGCGATCAGGCAGGCTGCCGCCGAGGACCACACGGTGCTCGCCCAGGCCTTCCGGGACTGCTCGGCCGTCATCAACTGCGCGGGGCCCTTCGTCCTTTCCGGCGAAGCGGTGGTGCGAGCCGCCCTCGCCGCCGGGTGTCATTACGTCGACATCTCCGGCGAACAGCACCACCTCGACCGGACCTTCGCAGAGTTCGCCGGACCGGCCGAGCAGGCGGGGCTGACCGTGGTTCCGGGCACCAACGACGACGGTCTTCCCAGCGACCTGCTCGCCCACGTGGTCGCCGAGCGTGTGGCACCGGTACGCGAACTCGTCATCGGGCTGGATGTCGTCAGCGGCGGCGCGATGCCGTCGCGGGGCACACTCCGCTCCGGGCTGGAGAACATCGACTCGTTCACCACCGGCGGCCTCGGCTACGAGGAAGGGCGCTGGCACGCGGATGTCGCCGTCCGGTGCACAGGACTCACCTTTCCGGGCGGAGCGGGCTCGACGCCGGTGGCCAAGTTCCCTCTCCCGGCGATCGTCACCGTCCCCCGCCATGTCAAAGCCCGGCGCGTCGAGGGAGTGGCCAACGCGCAACTGGTCGTCTCGCTCGCCGGGCTCACCCCGGCGGTCCTCGATGCCGTCCCCGAGGGGCCGCCCGCCGACAGCCGCCGCAACGCGCGCTGGATCATCGTCGTGGAGGCGACGGGCGAGGACGGCCGCCACGCGCGCGGTGTCATCCACGGCACCGATATGCAGGGGACCACAGCCCTGATCGCAGTCGAGAGCGCCCGCCGCCTCGTCGCGGACGGTGCCCCTGCGGGTGTCCTCGCCCCGTCCCAGGCGTACTCCCCGGCCGACTTCCTGCGGTTCCTCGGCGAGCATGGCGCGCAGTGGAGCATCGACGGCCCGGGCGCCACCGTCAGGGGATGAGGTCCGAATCGCGGGGACAGCAGAGCGGCCCGGACATCTCCATTCCCGGTCCGGAGGTCTCGGAAGCGGCGTGGACGTCCTTCACCGCTGACGTCAGCAGCTGATCGCTGATCCGGACCCGAGAACGGTGGCCCCTCTGTGTCGGAGAGGGGCCACCGCCCCGTGCGCGCTCGAAGGAGGCGGCCCAGCTGGTCGCCACGGCCCCGCCCAGCAGGCAGAACTCCTCCGCGCCCCGTTGATCACCCGGCTAAGGTGCCCGGCATGAACGCCATAGAGCTGCGCGGGGCCGCCCTCCACTACGACGACTTCGGGCCGTCGGCCGGGCTGCCGGTCCTGTTGATTCACGGTCATCCGTTCAACCGCACTCTCTGGGCACCGCAGGCCGAGGCGCTGGCCGAGGCCGGATACCGGGCCGTCACCCCTGATCTGCGTGGTTACGGCCACAGCAGCGTCACCCGGGGCAAGGTGTTCCTCGCCGACTTCGCCGACGACCTCGCCGCGCTCCTCGACCACCTGGGTATCGAACGGGCCGTGATCGGCGGAGTCTCGATGGGCGGCCAGATCACCATGGAGCTCCAACGCCGTCACCCGCACCGGGTGCGGGCCCTGGTCCTGTCCGACACCTCCGCTCCCGCAGAGACCGACGAGGGGAAGGCGTTCCGCAACCGCCTGGCCGACCGGCTCCTCGCGGAGGGGATGGACGGGTACGCGAGCGAGGTGATCGACAAGATGCTCGCGGCGTACAACGTCACCGCGATGCCCGAGGTCGCCGAGCGCGTCCTGGGCATGATGCGCGCCACGGACCCCCACGGTGCGGCGGCGGCCCTGCGCGGGCGGGCCGAACGCCCCGACTACCGGGACACGCTGGCGGCGGTCCGCGTGCCGGTGCTGATCGTCGTCGGCGCGGACGACGTCTACACCCCCGTCGCGGACGCCGAGGCGATCCACGACCTCGTCCCGCACGCGACGATGGCCGTCATCGACAAGGCCGGCCACTTGCCAGGTGCCGAGCAGCCCGAAGCCTTCAACGCCACCCTGCTGGACTTCCTCACCGCCCGGGTGGCCGACCGTGACTGAACCGCACCCGCTCCTGGCCCACTTCACCGACGCTGCCCACGGTCGTTTCCCGCCCTGCGACGGCGGCGTGACGGTGCTGCCGCCGCTGCCCGACGGCCTGGAGGCATCGGTCGCCTTCACGGGGCACGCGGTGATCGCCACCGCCCTGGACCCCACGGACGTGCTCGCCCTGAGGCCCGACGGCTTCGGCGCATCCCTGGCCCCCGACTTCCTCCGCCACCTCGCGGGCCCCGACGGGACGGTCGGCGTCACCGACGCCACCCTGACGGCCTGCGGCACCGGCGGAACGCCGCGACTGGCCGAACTCGGGGACGGAGCACACGATCACCCGCGCGTCCTGTACGCCCGCGAGCTGAGGACCGGCGTCAAGGTCTACGGCGATGAGCGAGGGCTGATCACGCTGGCGGACGGTCTTGCCGGACGGCGCGAACTGAGCATCGAACTGCACGCGCCTCACCACGGCAGCCACGGCAACGGACGCGGCCTCCTCGCGGACGCCCTCACGCTCGTCCCGGCGGGCGAACCGCTCTTCGCCGCCGTGTCCCCGGGCAACGCCCGCTCGCTCCGCGCCTTTCTGGCCTGCGGATTCACTCCGATCGGCAGCGAAGTGATTCTCCGGCCCCGGCGATGGGGTGCGTAGGGTGACGCCATGGGCGTCGATATCACCACACTGATCGCCGACTGGTCCTGGCTGGCCGAGGTCCCGCCCCCGGAGCGGCTGGAGCGGCTGCGGGACGCCTGGTACGACGAGGCGACCGGGTTGTGGGACACCATGTCGGTGACGTATGGGTGGGAGTGGCCGCGCGGGCCGCACAGCGCGCTGTTCGGCGTCTACGAGTTCCCTGGCACCCTCGGCTCGTACAAGCCGCACTTCTGGGCGGGGGAGGCGTGGGAGAAGGCGCGCGACCAAGTCGACCCGGCTGTGCGGGCGGAGCTGGACGCGCTGCTCGGCGGGCTGATCTGGGACGGGCCGGACTTCGATGACGAGAAGCCGGACGAAGGATACGACTTCTTTTCCGGGGGCTCCGGTCTGCTGGTCGCGAAGTCCCCGGCGGGCGTACGGGAACTGCTCGCGACCTGGGAGCGCGTACGGTCCCGGCTCGATGAGCTCCGCGCGCCCTTCGGGGAGCCCGCCGTGGCGTCCCGGTTCAGCGACTTCGACGCCTTCGTACGCCTCCTGACCAACTGGGGCGAAGTCCTGGCCGAGGCCGCCCGCAGGGGCTGGGGGATCGTGGGGGTGAACGGGTAGCGGTCATCGCCTGCGGGAGACGCCCAGCTCGATCAGGTAGCGCTTCGTCACCCGGCCCCGTACCGCCCGTCGACCAGCTCCGCGACGCAGTCCAGCAGCCCGCGCCGGGCGGCTTCCGGGAGCGCCCGGTGGCCGGAGTACGTGCGCAGTACGTCCAGGTACTCCGCCGTGGTGTACGTGACGTCGTGCTCGTAACGCCGGAAGACCGTCGGGCCGAAGCGACCGCTGCGCTCCACCTCCTCCGCGTGGTCCGCGTTGCCGACCTCAGTGGCGGTGGGAGGCCGGGTCCCGGGCTTCGTCTCCGGGTCGAAGCGCTCGTAGCAGCGCTGGACCTCCACGAAGAACTCCTCGGTGCCGCCCCGCACATGCTGGGTCCGCACCACGGCGAGCGCCCCGCCCGTCCGCAGGGCGTCGGCGGCCTTGGGCACCCGCACCGCCGGGTCGATCCAGTGGAACGCGGTGGCGACGAGCACGGTGTCGTACGGCTCCGCCGGCAGCGGCCAGACCTCGAACGCGGCCGTCACCACCTCCACGTCCGCCGCCCCGGCCAGATTGCGCCGGGCGACCGCGGCCATGCTCGGGCCCGCCTCCACGGCCATGATCCGGCACCCCCGCCCGGCCAGCGGGACCGTGGCCTGCCCGGTCCCGCAGCCCACCTCCAGGACACGGCTGCCGGCACGGGTTCCGGCGAGCTCCGCGAGGTCGTCGAACAGCGCCGTCGGATAGCCCGGCCTGGCCCGGTCGTACAGCTCCGCGTCCTCGTCGAACGTCTGCCGCAGCCGCTCCCGCCGGGAGTCCTCGGGGGTGTCGTCGCGACGGGCGGAAGCGGTGATGTCGGGCATGCGGGGCAGCGTAGGCGATGCGGGCGCCGACGAGAGCTCCGAGAGTCCGTCAGGCGAGTTCGGCATCCAGGGGGCGCGCGATCAGCCGGGAGGGCCGGTCACCTCTGTGAGGCGGCGGGCCAGGAAGGCGCGCTCCACCTCGTTGTCGGTCATGGCCAGGGCCTCCTCGTACGAGGTGGCCGCCTCCGCCCACCGGCCCAGGGCACGCAGGAAGTCGGCGCGGGCGGCGCTCAGATACGCGTAGGTCCCCAGAGCCGGGTCGTCCAGCAGGGGGGCGAGTGCGTCGAGGCCGGCCTGAGGGCCGTCCCGGAAGCCCACGGCGATCGCGAGGTTCAGTTCGACCACCGGAGACGGCCACAGCCGGTGCAGTTCCCGGTAGAGCCCGATCACTTCCGTCCAGTCGGTCTCCTCCCAGGTCCTGGCTTCCGCGTGTACCGCCGCGATGGCCGCCTGGAGCGAGTACCTGGTGGGGCCCCCGCAGCGCAGCGACTCGGTCAGCAGCGTGCAGCCCTCCTCGATCTGCCCGGTGTCCCACCTCGTCCGGTCCTGCGCGGAGAGCAGGACCAGCGCCCCGTCCTCCGATACGCGGGTGTCCCGGCGGGAGTCGGTGAGCAGGACCAGCGCGAGCAGGCCGGCGACCTCGCTGTTGCCCGGCAGCAGGCGGTGGAGGGTGCGGGCGAGGTGGATGGCACCGTCCACCAGGTCCTGCCGTACGAGCCGGCCGCCGACGGGAGCGGCGTGGCCGGTGGTGAACACCAGGTGCACGACGTCGAGCACGGAGCCCAGGCGCTCGGGAAGGTCGTCGGGGGCAGGCACCCGGTAGGCGATCCTGGCACCGCTGATCTTCTTCTTCGCCCGCGTGATCCGCGCCGCCATCGCGGTGTCCTGGACCAGGAAGGCCCGGGCCACCTCGGTCGTGGACAAGCCGCACACCAGCCGCAGGGTCAGTGCCACCTGCGCGTCGCGCGAGAGGGCCGGATGACAGCACGTGAAGATGAGCCGCAACCAGTCGTCGTCGACCGCCTGCGGGCCCTCCCCGTCCTCCGGCCCGGTCACGGCATCGTCCACGACCAGCAGCGGCAGCGTCGAGCGCAGGACGGACTCCCGGCGGAGGACGTCCTTCGCGCGGTTGCGGGCGACGGTGGTCAGCCAAGCGCCCGGCCGCTCCGGGACGCCGTTCGCGGCCCACTTCCGCAGGGCTTGGGCGTACGCGTCCTGGGCACATTCCTCGGCGAGGTCGAGATCGCGGGTGACGCGCACCGTCGCGGCGAGCACCCCGGCCCACTCGCGGCGGTGCGCCTGCGCGACGGCCTCCGTGACCTCGGCGTCGCCGGTGTTCTCCGTCACGTCGCGCCGTTCCCGCTCAGCCCGGCTCGTTGATCGGACGGATCTCGACCCCGCTGTGCCCCACCGCCACCTCGGGCAGTCGCCCGGCGAGTGCGAGGGCCGCGTCCAGGTCGGGCGCCTCCACCAGGTAGTAGCCGCCCAGGGCCTCCTTGGCCTCCGGGAACGGTCCGTCGGTCGGCGTCGGTCGGCCGCTCGCGCTGCCGCGCAGGGTCGTCGCGGTCGTCGTCGGAAGGAGTTCGTGACCGGCGAGGACCGCGTCACCGGCCGCGGCGGTGAAGGCGGCGTGGGCGGCCCCGACCTCCTTCCGGTCCTGCTCGGACATCGATTCCCAGATCTGCTCGTTCCCGTAGATGAGGAGCAGGTACTTCGCCATCTCGTGCATCCCATCGCCATGGGGCCTGTGCCGGCCCTCCTGTCTCTACGACGAACGAGCCGGTCGCAGATCGACGTTCTCCGCTGCGGCAGAGGATAGGACTTTGTCGGTGGTCGGTGGTCGGTGGTCGGTGGTCGGTGGTCAGGAAGACCGTGGACCCGCTGCCCGCGCCCTCGTTCCCGGTCACCGCGTGCCGGTAGGCCCGTGGTACGACACACCCCCCGCGCATGCGACCGCAGAGGTACCGAACCCCGGACCGGGGGCGGACGTTGGGGCGCCGGTCCGCGCCTAGCGTTCGGATCATGAGAAATCGTCACCGCGCCCTGGCCGCCGCGCTCCTCGTCCTCGCCCTGGGCGCGACCGCCGTCACCCCGGCCGCCGCCTCCCCGCAGCCCGCCGCCGGCACGTCCGTGGCCGACGTGCCCGCCCCGCAGCTGCGGCTTCCCGCGCCGACCGGGCCGTACGCCGTCGGCGAGAGCACCCTGCACCTGCGGGACACCGGGCGCGCCGATCCGTACGTACCGGAGGCGGGGGCGCGTGAGCTGCTGGTGTCCATGTTCCATCCGGCGCGGGCCGGGACCGGGGTGCGTGCCCCGTACATGAGCACCAAGGAGGCGGAACTGCTGCTGGAGTCGCGGGGGTTGGGCGGCTTCGTGGCGCCCGAGGCGGTCGGGGCCACCGCGACGTACGCGCGTGCCGGGGCCGCGCCCGCGCCGGGGCGGTTTCCGCTCGTCGTGCTGTCGCCCGGGTTCGGGCAGAGCCGGTTCACGCTGACGTCCCTCGCGACGGACCTGGCGTCCCGGGGGTACGTCGTCGCCGTCGTGGACCACGCCCACGAGTCCGTCGCCACCGTCTTCCCGGGTGGGCGCGTCCTGCCCTGCGCCGCCTGCGACTACGTGGAGCGGGTCGGTGACGCGGGGCTCGCGGAGGTCGCGCGGGGCCGGGCCGCCGACATCTCGTTCCTGCTGGACCGGCTGACCGGCCGTCACCCGGCGTGGCGCTACGCCTCGATGATCGACCGGCGGCACGTCGGCATGGCCGGGCACTCCATCGGCGGCGACTCCGCCGCGTCCACGATGGCCGCCGACCGGCGGGTGCGCGCCGGGGTGAACATGGACGGCACCTTCTTCGACCCGGTGCCCGCCGCAGGGCTCCGGGGCCGGCCCTTCATGATGCTCGGCACCGACGTCGACCACGCGTCCGGCGGGACCTTCGACACCACGTGGGACCGGGACTGGAAGCGTCTCGACGGCTGGAAGAGGTGGCTCACGGTCACCGGAGCCGGCCACTTCACCTTCACCGACCTGCCGATCCTCGCGGAGCAGTTGGGCATCGCCGACCCCTCGGCCCCGCTGCCCGGCGACCGGTCGGGCGACATCACCCGCGACTACGTCGCCGCCTTCTTCGACCTCCACCTCAAGGGCGTACCGCAGCGTCTGCTCGCCGGCCCGACGCCGGGGAACCCGGAGGTGGTGTTCCAGGCGCCTGCGCGGTAGCGGCGGTTGAGGAGGTGGGGCCCTCGATTATTACGCCGTAATAATCGAGGGCCCCACCTGTGCGCTCAGGCGGTGCCCGCCGTCTCCGCGGCCGGCTTGACGTGCTCGTTGACGCGCCTGCCGAGCAGGATGAAGAGCAGGATCAGCCCCACGGTCAGCAGGATGTGGCCGAGTCCGGCGGTCAGCGGCACGGCCTCCGCGATGTGGTCCTCGTCCCGGCCGAGCACGGTCAGGATGCCGTGGACGCCCATCATCGCCGTCGAGATGGCGATGCCGGCGTTGTAGAACCAGAAGAACGCGGTGAACAGCTTCGAGCCGGACAGTCCGAAGGCCTTGTCCAGGGCGAGGACGAGCAGGAAGACGAGCATGCCCAGCGCCAGCAGATGCGTGTGCATGAGCGCCAGCTGGGTGTCGCCGTGGAAGTCCTTGGCCTTGGTGAACTCCCGGTAGAAGAGCCCCGAGATCACGCCGACGATCATGTAGACGTGTGCTGCGTAATACGACTTCCGCATGGCGGAGTTCGCCCCCCTGGGTCGAATACCGTACCGATCAGGGGCATTCAAGCACCCGGTCCCGCGCGTACGGGTGCTTCGCCGGGCTCGTCGGGGAACCGCACGAGCGGGTCTCAAGCGGTCTTCGAGCGTTTCTCGTGCGCGGCCCTGGCCACCGGGCCGGCCGTCCGTGGGCGTATCAGAGGTGCGCGGTCCCGCCCCAGAGCCGCAGGCTCAGGCGGTGGCCGTCGCCCTGCCAGTGGGAGAGCGAGGCGTTGGGTACCGGCGGCACGCTCTCGGGCGGCGCCGCGCCGAGGCCCGCCAGGGCGAAGCGGACGGCGACGACCGCCGCGTCGTGTGCGACGAGCAGGACGCGCCGCCCGGGCGCCGCCCGTTCCAGATCGGCGAGGAGGCCGCGCACCCGCAGGGCGACATCGGCGAGCGATTCCCCGCCGGGAGGGCGGTAGAACCACTCGCCCAGGCGGTCCCGTCGCGCGGCCTCCTCGGGGTCCCGCGCCGCCAGCGCGGCCGGCGGGTACAGCTCGAAGACGCCCATCTCGCGGTCCCGCAACCGCTCGTCCACCAGAAGAGGAAGCGGAGCGACGCCCTCGCCGGCCGCGTGCCCGGCCATCACCTGCCAGGTCTGCCCGGCCCGTACGTACGGCGAGCAGACGACGAGGTCCAACTCCCCGGCGTACTCCACGAGCCACCGCCCGAGCGCCCGCGCCTGTGCCCGGCCGAGGCCGGACAGCGGTACGTCGCGGTCGCGGCCCTCCAGGGGCGCCGCGCCCGCCTCGGCGAAGACGACGTTGGCGGTGCTCTGCCCGTGCCGGACCGCCCACAGCGCGCCGAGCGCGTTCGGCACGGCGAGGGGCGCCCCGCCCGGTTCCCCTTCGGGACGCCAGGGCGCCGCCTCGCCGCTTCCCCGTACCGTGTCCGTCATGCCGTCAGGGTAGGGCCCCCGGGCCGGATCAGGCCGTGGTCGACGGCTTCTCGCGGAGGGCGTCGACCACCGCGCGTTCCAGGACCGCCGACCTGTTCAGCACGGTGCCCTTCCTGCCCATGGAGGTGTCCCGGATGAGGTACGTCCGCTCGCCCAGGTACGCCAGGGTCTCCGCGTCGAAGATCCAGGCCGTGCGCCAGCCGGTCCGGGTGTCGTCGCGGGCCACGCCGATGCCGTGCCGGCCGGCCGCGTCCACCGCGTCGGTGTCCACGCTCACACCGGGAATCCTCGCCGCGGCCTTGTACAGGGCGGCCGCGGTCTTCGGCGGCATCAGCGTCTCCTGGATCAGCTCGCCGATGGCCTCGAAGGCGTCCTGGTCCGGGTCCCGCTCGTCGGCCGGGGTGTTCCGCGCGTCCTGGTCCGTGGTGATCTCGGCGGCGAGCCGCCGGAGCAGGGCGTCGGGGTCGGTGGGCAGGGAGGCCAGCCAGGCGTACGTCGGCCGGTTGAGGCCCTCCGGGTAGCCGACGGGCTTCTCGCCGTCCGGGACGCCGACCGTGATCGGGTAGTACGCGCCGTCCTGGTGGATCAGGCCCTCGTCGATCACCGGTCCGGGCTCCTGGGTCATCCAGACCTCGCGCTCCCCGGGCTCGGCCGGCTTCATCGGGCCCCCGAACTCGCCCTCGCTCCCGGCCTGAAGCGTCCTGACGTACACGTACTGGTCGTCGGTGACCTCGATCGCGTCGCTCTTCGCGGCGACCGTGGCGATCCGGTCCAGCAGCACGGTCGCGCCGCGCGGGGCCGTGGCGGTGGAGGCGGTGCGGGGGGTCTCGGCCCGGTCCGTCACGGCGAGGGTCGTGAACAGCACCCCGCCCAGGGCCAGTCCGGCGGCGGGCAGCAGGACGGCGGGGCGCAGGAGGCGGGGCCGGGGGCGCGCGGTGGTGCGGTCGCCGTCCTGGTCGATCAACTGCATCAGGGTTTCCTTGTGGTGGAGATGGCGCCCCGGGGGCAGGTCCCGTTCGGCCGGGGCCGGCAGCAGCCGGGCCAGTTCCTCGCGTTCGGCCCTAGGCCGTGTCCGGAAAGTCCCGTCTGGCCCGCGACGCCTGGCACGCACTCTCGCCGCACCGGCCGAAATCCCAAGTACGTCCAGTACGAGGGATCGCGGCCGGCACGCCGAGAGCACGCACCAGACGCCGCAGGCCACGCCCTCCGGGCGTACGACGGGACTTTCCGGACACGGCCTCGTGGGGCCGGAGGTGCGGTCGTTCATCGGGCTTCCTCCTGGAGGGGCAGGGCCACGAACGCGGCCCTGCCCTGTACCTCTCCGCGACGGGGGCGGGGTTCCGTGCCGTTGTCGTTCCGTTCCCGGGCCAGCCGCTCGTCGGTGAGCCGCCGCAGCCGCTCGCGGGCCCGGGACAGCCGCGACCGCACCGTGCCCACGGGGACGCCGAGCGCCTCGGCGGCCTCCGCGTAATCGAGGCCGGCCCAGACGCACAGGGCCAGCACCTCGCGGTCCTGGCGGCGCAGTCCGCCCAGCGCCTGGCGGACCGCGGCGAGCCGCCGGGTGTCGTCGATCTGGCCGGCCGCGGCGTCCGCGATGTCCGCGACGGGCTCGGGGGCGGGGCGGCGGGCCAGGAAGGCGAGGCGCCGGCCGGTGCCCCGGTTGGCGTTGCGGGCCTTGTTGGTCGCGATGCCGAGCAGCCACGGCAGCAGCGATCCGCCCTCCGGCTCGACGGCGTGCCGGGTGCGCCAGGCGGCGAGGAAGGTCTCGGACATGACCTCCTCGGCCGTCGACCAGTCGCCCGTCAGCCGGTAGGCATGGTTGTAGACCGGCCGCGCGTACTCCTCGTAGAGCGCGGCGAACGCCTGGCGGTCGCCCGCCCTGATGCGTGTGCGCATGCGCTCCCGGTCCTCCTGATCATCACATCTCACACCTCTACCTCTCCGCCCTGCCCGGCGGGTTCCCGTGACCCCCGCCACACCGGGGTGCGCGTCAGACGGTGGCCGGTGCGAGCTCCGCCGGCAGGCGGGGCGGGGTCCCCCGGGTCCACACGATCCGCAGCGCGGTGGCGGAGATCCGCCAGCCGTCGGCCGTCCTGACCAGCTCGGTCTCGGTGTGCCCGGCGGAGACGAAGACGCCGTCCGAGCCGTCCGCGAGGACGTGGGTGCTCAGCTGGGCGCCACGGACCGTGGCCCTGTCGCCGTCGATGTCGATGACGTTGTTCGTACCGAAATGCACGGTCCGGTCGAACAGTGCCATGCCCTGCCGCACGCGGTCCAGCACGGCCTCGCGGCCGTGGACGGTGCCGACGGGCATCTCGGCGGTGACGTCCTCGGTGTGGAACGCGCAGGCCCACTCGTCGTCGAGGACTCCGTGGTCCAGGGAACGGAGAAAGCGGTCCAGGAGGTCGGTGATCTCGGCGCGGTCGCTCAGGTGCCGCAGCTGCCGCCGCATCTCTTCGGTGTTCATGGCGCAAGCCTCATCCCTCAAGCGGACTTGAGGTCAAGGCGCTTCCGCTGCGCTGTCAGACCCGACTGGGATGCTGCGGCGATGGAGACGGAGAGGGAGACCGGGATGACGACCGGGATGACGGTGCAGCTGGTGATCGACTGTTCCGATCCGCAGCGGATGGTGGCCTTCTGGGGCGGGGCCCTGGGTTACGTCCCCGAGCCGCCGCCGGAGGGGCATGCCAGCTGGCGCGCGTACTGGGAGGACATGGGGGTGCCCGAGGAGGAGCTGCCCCCCGGCTCCGGGGACCTGCCGGAGTCGATCGTCGATCCCGCCGGGCACGGGCCGCGGGTGTGGTTCCAGCGGGTCCCGGAGGTGAAGGCGGTCAAGAACCGGTGGCACTTCGACCTCAAGGCCGGCGGCGGGCGTGGCGTCCCGCTGGAGGTCCGCAAGCAGCGGGTCGACGCCGCGGTCGCCCGGCTGGTCGAGGCCGGTGCCACGGTGGCGCAGGTCAGGGAGGTGCCGGAGATGGACTTCTACGCCACCGCCATGCTGGACCCGGAGGGCAACGAGTTCGACGTCGTCTGACGGCCATCGCCGTTCGCGCACGACGGTGGCCGGTGGTTCACTTCCGGGCGCTCACAGGATCTGGATGCTCTTGATCCGGGGCGGGTTGTTCGGGAACGTGATGTCCGTCCAGCGGTTGATCCGGACCGAGTCCCCGTTGACGTCGTAGTAGACGAGGTCGTTGTTGCCGGTGACGATCCGGTCGGCCCACCAGCCGCCGAAGTCCGTCCGGCCCGCGTTGGCGTAGCAGTCTACGCTCTGACGGCCGTCCAGGTGCGAGTAGATCTTCAGGAAGTCCGCGCCGCCGACGCACTCCACGTGGTCGATGGCGTAGGCGGACCCTGCGGGTACCGCGACGGTCAGCGAGGCCGCGGCGGCGAATGCCATGGCCAGGGAGCCGAGGATGCGCTTGCCCTGTGCGATCACGGGATCTCCTTCGTTCGGGCCCGGGCCGAGGCCCGGCCCTGTCGGTGGCGTGGCGCCGCGATGCGACGGGCGCGCTCCGCCGAGCCGGGTGGTGACTCGTTGACGATCTTGTAGTCGCTCCACCGGCAGGCGCGGCAGGTGGGGCGGTGCCGCCGCATGTCGACCCGAACGGGCGAGGGCGGGGGCGGGCTACCGTGCCCCGATGTCGTACGCGACTCCCTCGGAGACCGCCCGCAGCTTGTCCGGGTTGGCCACGTTGTGGATCGCGGCGATGCGCCCCTGTGCGTCGAAGTCGAAGGTCACGGTGGCGACGACGCGGTCCGGTCCGCTGAACACCATGCCCGGACCGCCGTTGATCTCGGTGAGCTCCGCCTTCATGTCGGCCGGTTCGACACCTTGGTAGGCGACCGTGCCGATCGCCGAGAACCAGCCGGCCACCGTGGCCGCGCCGGAGACCGGGCGCAGGGCCTGGCGGACCTTGCCGCCGCCGTCGGTCCACAGGGTGACGTCGGGGGAGAGGAGTTCGAGGAGCGCGTTGACGTCACCGCCCGTCGCGGCGGCGTGGAAACGTTCCGCCGCCTCGCGCTGCCGCGCCCGGTCCGCCTCGAAGCGCGGGCGCCGGGCCCGCACGTGCGCACGGGCGCGGTGCGCGGCCTGCCGTACCGCCGCCTCGGAACGCTCCACCGCCTCGGCGATCTCCGCGTGGCTGAAGGCGAACACCTCCTTCAGCACGAACACCGCGCGCTCCAGCGGACTGAGCGTCTCGAGCACCACCAGCATGGCCATCGACACCGACTCGGCGCCCAGCGCGGCCGATTCGGCGTCGGGGACGGCCTCGGCGGCGCCCCCGCCGGTCAGGATGGGCTCGGGCAGCCACGGTCCGACGTACGTCTCCCGCTTGTACCGGGCGGACCGCAGCCGCTCCAGCGCCAGGTTGGTCACGATCCGGGTCAGGTACGCCTTGGGGTCGGCCACCTGCGAACGGTCCGCGGCGGACCACTTGAGCCAGGCGTCCTGGACGGCGTCCTCGGCATCGGCGGCGGTGCCCAGAACGCGGTACGCCACGGCGAACAGCAGCCGCCGGTACTCCAGGAAGACCTGCTGGCCCGGGTGGGCGGAACGGTCGTCGGCGCTGGTCATCTGTCTCCTCGGATACGGGTGAAGCGGCCTCCGCGCGGCCAGAACGCGCCCGACGCGGGCATCTTCCTCATGCGGCCGTACGTCGGCCAGGGCGAGGCCGTCACGGTCTCCTTGTACCGGACGGCCACCGCTCCCACCAGGCAGATCCGGCGCGGGCTGTCGTCGGGCCGGGTGAACTGCACGACCGCGTCGCCCCGGCCCAGGCTCACCGGCGTGTGGTAGTAGCCGAACCGGAAGGGCTTCGGCTCCTTGCCCCTGAGGACCCGGTCGATCGACAGAGCCGCGTGCACCCCGGTCGGCATGCCGCCCTGGCAGGTCCCGTGCATGACCCCGTAGCCCTGGCGGATCGCGGCCGCGTCGCCGACCGCGTACACCTCGGGGTGCGAAACGGAGCGCAGCGCCCGGTCGGTGACGACCCGTCCGCGCTCGTCCACCTCCAGGCCGGCGGCGGCCGCCAGCGGTGCCACCCGGGTGCCGCCCGTCCAGAGGACCGCGTCGGCCGCGATGGACTCGCCGCCCTCCAGCTCCACCGAACCGGCGAGCACCTTCGCCACGCGGACGCCGCCGCGGACCCGTACGCCGAGGCGGCCGAGGGCGGCCCGCACATGCGCCCGGGCCTTGTCGTTCATGGCCGCGCCGGGCTCCTCGCCGCCGAGCAGGACGACGTCGAGGCGGGGGTACCGCTCGGCGATCTCCGCCGCCGACTCGACGCCGGTGAGGCCGGTGCCGACGACGACCACGGTGCCGTCGCCGCGTTCGCCGCGTTCTCCGTCCTCCCGGTCCGTGGCGCCGCCTTCGCCGCCCAGGGCCTTCAGCCGGTCGGCGAGCAGCCGCGCGTCCTCGGTGCTGCTCAGGGTGTACGCGTAGTCGTCGGCGCCGGGAACCTGCGAGGTGTCGGCGACCCCGCCCAGCGCGTACACCAGCGTGTCGTAGGACAGGACGCGCTCGTCGTCGACGCGTACGGTCCTGGCCCCGGCGTCCACCGCCGTCACCCAGCCCCGCGTGAACCGCGCGCCCGTGCCCGCCAGCATCTCCGGGACGCTCATCGTGTCGAGGAGGCGGCCGGCGGCGGTCATGTGCAGCCGCATCCGCTCGGTGAACCGTTCCCCCGCGTTCACCACCGTCACCCGCACCGTGTCCCGCCGCTCGGCGGTCCGGGCCGCCAGCTGCACGGCGGCGGCCATGCCCGCGTATCCGGCCCCCAGAACCACCACGTGGTGCGTGCCCTCCGTACGGGTCTCCCGCTGTGCGCTCATGACCGGTCCTTCCTTCCGTCGGCTGCTGACACCCAGGGGATGGGGGCGGGGCCTTCGGATGTGACATGGCGCGACTGTGGCGCGCGTCATAGGTAACCGGTTATAGTGGTTACATGAATGCTGCGCCCTCGGGGCTGACCCTGCGGTCCACCACCGGTGCCGCCTACCGGTTCGACCCCGGAGCCCTGTGCCTGGAGCTGCTGACGACCGGCGGCCCCGGGCCCTACCAGCGGTACGAGGTCCTGCACGGGCCCGCCGACGTGACCGCCTGGGCGGAACGTTCCCGGCTGACCCCGACCCCCGAGCTGGCCGTCTCCGCGGCGGAGGTCGCGGCGGTACGGATGCTGCGCGACGCGCTGTTCCGCGTGGTCATCGCCCATACGCGCGGCGAACCGCACCCGCCCGGTGACCTGGCGGTCGTCAACGAGGCCGCCGCGCGCCCCGCCCTGGCGCCCGCCGTCGCCCCGGACGGCAGCCGCCGGTGGGCCGGCACCCCCGACGGGACGGCGCTGGCCGCCACCGTCGCGCGCGACGCCGTCGAGCTGCTGACGGGCACCCACGCGCACCGCATCCGCACCTGCGCCGCCGAGGACTGCCACCTCATCTACGTGGACACCTCACGCCCCGGCCGCCGCCGCTGGTGCTCGATGGAGCACTGCGGCAACCGTCACAAGGTCAGGGCGCTGCGCGCCCGCCACTCCGAGGAAGGATGACCGATGCCCACCGGACTCACCAGGGACGCGGGCTGGCAGATCGGCGTGTCCCGTACGCTGCCCCACCCCCCGTCCGTCGTCTGGGACTTCGTCAGCGGCGCCGAAGGACTCGCCCTCTGGCTCGGCTCGGACGCGGCGCTGACCCCGGAGCGCGGCGCGCCGTACCGGACGGCGGCGGGGGTGACCGGCGAAGTGCGCGGGTACCGCCCGGCGGACCGCATCCGCGTCACCCACGGCACCACCACCCTCCAGGTGGCCATGACCCCGGCCGCCGGCGGTGCCCGCACGATGCTCCGCTTCCACCAGGAGCACCTGGCGAGCGCGGAGGACCGCGAGCGCGGGCGGACCCACTGGCAGCAGGTGATGGACGAGGTGGAAGCCGCCTTGGACCGGCCGTAGGACGCCCGCCGCGCGACCTGGCGCGGGCGGGACACGGCACGCCGTTCTTCGTCTACGGCCGCGTCCGGTGGCCGTCACCGGACGCGGCCGGTCGCCCGCTCCTCGATGCGCGGCAGGACCCCCATCCGCTCCGAGATCTCCACGGCGGGCCGGAACAGATCGACCGCGTGGCCGTCGGCCCTGCGCGGCGCCGGGGCGCGCTCCACGACGGTGACCTCGAAGCCGTACCGGGTGAGCCGGTGGGCGAGCACCGGACCGGCGATCCCGGCCCCGGAGACGAGAATCCGCACGACGTCCTCCGCTCAGCCGCGCAGCGCGGCGAAGTCCAGCAGGGGCGCGGCGACCCGGGGCGGGTCCTCCAGGATCGGCGAATGTCCGAGACCCGGCAGCAGATCCACCCGGGCGCCCGGCACCGCGCGGTAGTCGGCGGCGGACGAGGAGCGCCAGCGGCGGTCGTCCTCGCCGAAGAGCACCAGCAGCGGCTTCCCGAGCACCGCCAGCCGCTCCGGCAGGGCCCGCTCCGCCATGTACGCGCGGGTGGCCTGCATGGTGGCCGTGAAGGAGTGCGGTGTCATGGCGCGGACCTCGTCCAGCAGTGCGTCCGGCACCCGGTAGCCGGGCCGGCTGAAGCCCGTGCTCGCGAGCTGCCGGATCTGTTCGTCGCTCGGCGGCCACTGGGTGGGACCGGCTGCGCCGGAGCCGGTGGCGATGAACGCGCCCAGGTCCGGGCCGGTGTTGACCAGCACCAGCGCGGACACCTGCCCGGGGCGCTCCTCGGCGAGGGCCGTCGCGGTCACCCCGCCGCTGGAATGCCCCACCACCACGGCGCGCCCGGCACCGATCCGGTCCAGCACCTCGCCGACCCGCCGGGCCTGGTCGGGGATGGCGTAACGGTCCCCGTCCGGCTTGTCCGAGCCGCCGTGCCCGAGCAGGTCGACGCGCACGACGCGGTGCGTCCCGGGTGCCGTCAGCAGGGGCACCAGCGCGTCCCACGAGCGCGCCGAGGACGCCGAACCGTGGATCAGCAGAAGCGCGGGGGCCTCGCGCGGCCCGTCCTGGCACACATGGATGGTGTCGCCGTCGTCCAGCGTGAGGAGCGACGACCCGGTGGTCCTCGAAGTAGTCATGGCTCCACTGTCGCGACCGGCCCCGCCCGCGTATTGAACGAATGTTCCGGCCGCTTGGAGGAGTGTTCCGGCCGGTCCTCGTAGCATGGAAGGGTGCACACGTTCATGCACGGTACGACTGTGTGGGACGTCGCCCGTCCGCAGCGGCCCAGCCGGGTGGCCGGGGTGTCCATGGCCGGGTTCGGCGTGCGTGACCTGGACGCCTTGCGCATGGTGCCGCACCCGGCGGTCACGCTGCTCCTCGAATTCGGCGCCGGCACGCCCGTCCTCGACGGCGGCGCCGGTGAGCGGCAGCGCGGATGCCTCGTCGCCGGACCCGGGCTCGGTTCCGGGGGAGCGGTGCGGGTGCGCGGGCAGGACGTGCAGTGCGTGCAGGTGCGGCTGTCCCCGGTGATCGCCCGTGCGGTCCTCGGTGTGCCGCCGGCCGAGCTGGACGGCGCCGTCGTCCCGCTGGACGCCCTGTGGGGCCGTGAGGCGTCGCGGATTCGCGAACAGCTCGCCGGAGCCCCGTCCTGGCCGGCCCGCTTCGCGCTCGCGGAGGCCCTGGTCAGCCGCCGGTACGCGGCCGGCTCGCCGGTGGACCCGGAGGTGGCCAGGGCCTGGCGGCGGCTCACCGACGGGCACGGCCGGCCCCGGGTCGAGGAGCTCGCCGCCGATGTCGGCTGGAGCCGCAAGCGGCTGTGGTCCCGCTTCCGCTCCCAGCTCGGCCTGCCGCCCAAGCGCGCGGCGACCCTGCTCCGCTTCGACCACGCCGCGCACCGCCTGGTCGCGGGCGAGGGCCCGGCCCGGGTGGCCGCCGACACCGGGTACGCCGACCAGTCCCACCTGCACCGCGACGTCATGGCGTTCACCGGCGCCACCCCGGCGGCACTGTCCGCCGAACCGTTCCTCGCCGTGGACGACATCGCCTGGCCGGGGCGCTGAGGGGGCGCGCTGACGCCCGGTCAGGAGTACCGGACCCACGAAACGGGGAGTTTATTTCCGTTTCTTCGTCAGGAGCCAACGTGCGTGGCCGGGCGAATGGCCGCATGGTGCCACGGTGCCGCTCCGCAGGGTTCGACGAGGGCTGCCGGAGCGTCCCTACGACGTGAACTGCCCCGGCTTCCGGCCCGTTCCACCCGGGCCCCGGTACGCCTGGGCGATGCCCAGCCACTCCTCGGCCCTGGCCCCCTCGGCCTTTATCGCCAGGTCGGCGTGGTGGCGGCGGCGGGAAACCAGCAGCGCGAAGTCGGCGGCCGGCCCGGTGACCCGGTCGACGGCGTCCTCCGGTCCGAAGGTCCACGTGGTGCCGCCGGACGGGGCCGTCAACTCGAAGCGGAACTCCTCACGCGGCGGGACCATTCCATGCGCCTGGTATCCGAAGTCCCTTGTGTGCACACCGAACCAGGCCAGGTGTCCCACCCGGTCCGTGTACTCCCGGCGTACCCCCAGCGCGTCGGCGATGTCCTGGCCGTGCGCGAAGACCTCCATCAGCCCGGCCGCGCCGAGCACGGTCGGCGGCAGGGGGTTGACCAGCCACGGCACGGTGCTCTGCTGGTCGGCTTCGGCAAGTCCGGCCACGGACGCGGCCAGCTCCTCACGCCAACGCGCCCTCGCCGCCTGGGGACCGGCCGCGAGGAACTGCGCGAGCGCCGCGTCCACCGCCGCCTGGAAACCGTTCTTGGCCTGCGCCGCGTACTCCGCGAAGCGCTGCGGATCGCGTGCGGAAGTGGCGGCGAGATGGCAGACGAAGGCGAGGTGGGCGACCTGGTGGGCCACGGTCCAGCCCGGGGCGGGCGTGGGCAACTGCCACTGTTCTTCGCTGAGACCGTCGAGGAGCGCGTCGATCTCCTCGCCCTCGGCCACCAGATCCGAATACACATCAAGTGATTTCGTCATATGCGGTCCTTTCGGGAAGGCGGTTCCCTGAGCACGCCGGTCGATGCGGCGACACGAGTCTGTTGCCGAACCCGACGCTGCGTCTTCTCGTCCGTTGCCCGGTGCGGACCACCTGCGGGTCGGTGCGCAAGCCGACCGGCAGTCACGAAGATGCGCGCCCTACCCCACCCACCCAAAATCGACCACGCCGCACGAATCCAAGCGCACGGACACAGACCGCAAAGCGGCATTCGCCGCGTCCGAGGGAGTCCGCCATGCCAGACCCGGAACGCCCGCAGTCCAGAAACGCAGTTCTCGAGGCCTACGCCGACACGATCATCCCCGGCGAGAAGCGCCATCCGGACGACCGGGCGGTGGCCGGGGTGAGCCGGGGCGGCGGGGCGGTGGCGTCAGGCGCGATCGCCGTCCTCGAAACGCCCGAGGGCGGGATGGCCCCGGCGCTCGACGACCTGGCCCGCATGCTCGACGAGCACGCCGCCCGGTACCGCACCGAGCGCGGACTGACCCCCGACGAGCACGAGCCCTTCGTCGGCCTGGGCTACGACGACAGGCTGGCGCTGGTGGGTGAACTGCTCGCGCCCGAACACCCGGAGCACGCCATGTGGGCCGGACTGGCGATGTTCGCCTTCATGGCCTTCGACACGGGCGCCCACATGCACACCGCGGACGCCATCGCGGCCGGGCACCCGGGCCTCGCCACCCTCGGATTCGCGCCGCCCGGCGAGGACGGGCTGTGGCGGTTCCCCGCCTACTCCTACGGCCGGCAACTCGCCGACGTACACCCCGACACCGACCCCACTGGGAGCCCCGTGTGAACGCCACCGAATCCACGGACGTCCTGATCGTCGGCAGCGGCTTCGGCGGCTCGATCACCGCGTACCACCTCGCCGCCGGCGGCGCGAAGGTGACGGTACTGGAGCGCGGGCCCTGGCTGAACGCCGAGGAGTTCGACCACGACTTCAAGTTCGGCTCCTCCACCACCCGGGTGTTCGACTTCGTGGTCGGCGACGGGATGAGCGTGCTCGGCGGCAACTGCGTGGGCGGCGGCAGCGTCGTCTACTTCGCCACCATGCCGCGCGCGCCGCGCTTCGTCTTCGAGCGGCACGGGTCGATCGGCCGGCGGATGTGGCCGGCCGCTATCGACCGCGACAAGCTCGAACCCTGGTACGACCGGGTGGCCGAGGCCCTGCCCGTCACCCCCACGTCGTGGGACGAGGTCCCCTACATCGGCGGGGTCTTCGCCGCCGCGTGCAAGGCCGCCGGGCACACCGCGAACCCGTCACCGTCCGCCGTGGACACGAGCCTGTGCACCAACTGCAACTGGATGATGTCCGGCTGCCGGTTCGACGCCAAGCGGTCCCTGCTCCTCAACTACTTGCCCGCCGCCCTGTCGCACGGTGCCGAGATCAGGCCGCTGCACGAGGTGCAGAAGATCACCAAGCTGGACACCGGCGGCTACCGGGTGCACTACAACACGATCCACGAGGTGGACTACCGGCAGCAGACCGGCTCCGGCACCATCGACGCCAAGGTGGTGATCCTCGCGGCCGGCACGGCGGCCACTCCCGTCATCCTGCAGCGTTCGGAGGCCGAGCTCGGCCCCATGCCGCATGCGGTCGGCCGCTACTTCTCCGGCAACGGTGAACGGCTCAACACCGCGGTGCTGGAGGACGACAAGGTCAGGGAACTGCTCGGGCTCTCCCGCGACGAGGCGAACGCGTACGGCGCCTATCAGATCGGCCGCGGACCGGTCGTGGCGTCCTGGGACCGCCTCGACGGGGAGCTGCCGGAGTACGAGCGGTTCTCCCTGGAGCAGCTGTACTTCCCGCCGGGCTTCGGCACCATCCTGGCCCAGGTGCCGGACGCGAAGGGCCCGACCTGGTACGGGCCGGAGAAGAAGGAGATGCTGCGCAAGTGGCGCTCCTGGCTGACGGTCTTCACCATGTCGGAGGACGACAACGAGGGGGTGTTCGGCCCGCCGCCGCCGACCGGGAACTCGGAGCGGCTCTCGCAGCAGCTGCTCGGCTTCGGCAGCCTGCGCTACCGGCCCACCGAGAACACGCTGCGCGGATGGGAGATCTCGGACGCGGCGGTCCGGCAGATCCTGGAGCACAACGGGCTGGCCCGGGTCATGCCGTGGACCAACGACGTCATCGGGGCGTACACGGTGCACCCGCTCTCCTCGTGCCGCATCGGCGACGACCCGGAGACCTCCGCGCTCGATGACCGGCACGAGCTGCGGGGGCACCCGGGCATCTTCGTCACGGACGGATCGGCCGTACCGGGGGCGCTCACGGTGAACCCGGCCTTCACGATCGCGGCACTCGCCGAGCGGGCGGTGCCCGGGATCGTGCACGCGCTGCGCGAACGCGGTGTCGAGGTCCGCTACGGGGCGCCCGCACCGGACGGCGGCGGAGCGGCCCGGCGCGGTACGGCGGCCGCCGCCCGCTCGGTCCTCGGGTGACCGGGGTGGCCCCGGTCACCGCGCGCGCCATGCGCGGACTCGCGCTCGCCCAGATCCGCTTCGTCACCCCGGTGCGGCCCGGCGCGGCGGACGGGCCGACCGCCCGGGTGTACCGGCAGATGGAGCGGGAGTTCGGCGTGCTGGCGCCGCCGGTGGCGCTGCACTCTCCCGCCCCCGAGGTGATGACCGCCGCGTGGCTGATGCTCAGGGAGACCCTGATCGCCCCGGGTACGGTCGACCGCGCGGTGCGGGAGGCGGTGGCCGCGGCCGTCTCGACGGCGAACACCTGCCCGTACTGCGTGTCCGTGCACGGTGCCACGCTGCGCGGCCTCGCCGGAGGGCAGGCCGCCGGGGCCATCGCCGCGGGCCGGGTCGCGGAGGTGGCCGAGGAACGGCTGCGCGAGGCCGCGCACTGGGCCACGGCGACCGCCCTGCGCCCCCGGGCGGGCGAGGCCCCGCACGTGCCGTTCACCGCGGCGGAGGCCCCCGAGTACATCGGTGTGGCGGTGGTCTTCCACTACCTCAACCGGATGGTGAACGCCTTCCTGGAAGACGCGCCGATGCCGGCGAGCGCGCCGCGGGCCGGGCTCGGCATGGTGCAGCGGGTGCTCAGCCACGTGATTCGCGGCGCGAGCCGGAGGACCGGCGGGGCCGGCGCCTCACTCGGTCTGCTGCCGCAGGAGCCCGAGCCGGCCGATCTCCTCTGGGCCCGGGCCAATCCGCACATCGCGCAGGCATTCGCCCGGGCGGCCGGCGCGGTGGACCGGGCGGCGCGGCAGGTGGTGGCTCCGGGCGTCATGGACGTGCTCGACCGGGAGCTCAAGGTCTGGGACGGGGCGCCCCGCGGGCTCGGCCGAGGCTGGGTGGAAGCCCCGCTGGCGGAGCTGGCGCCGGCCGACCGCCCGGCGGGCCGGCTCGCCCTGCTCGTCGCCTTCGCCTCGTACCAGATCGACGCCGCCGTCATCGAGGCGTACCGGAAGGACCGGCCGGACGACGCCGATCTGGTGGTGCTGGCCTCCTGGGCGGCGCTCTCGGCGGCCCGCCGGATCGGGAGCTGGATGCCGGCGGCCCCCGCCGCGAACGGCGGGCCCGGAACGGGATGAGGGCTGCCGGCTCACGCTGAGTCTCCCCGGTCGCCGGAGCGGCGGGTGCGGTCCGACCGTGCCCGCCGCACAGCTGTTTCCGAGCAGGGTCCGCCCGTGCGGATGCGGGCGCCGGTCGTCCGGTCAGGCATGGTTCCCCTTCTCCACGGCCGCACGGCGGGTCGGATACGGACACAGCTTTGGGCAAGGCTGCGTCGGCGGCAAGGGGGCCGCATCTCGCGGCGTGCCCTACCAAAGGACACCGCCACAACGGCAAGTAGCCGAAGTAGCACGATTCGTTGCGAGACGTGATCCGGTTCTTCTAGCTTCGCCCGGTCGGAACGGTGGCGTGGAGACCGGAGTCGCGAGGAGAGAGATCGTTATGCACTCCATGCAGTGGATGGCGGTCGGCGCGCCCGCTCGGACCACCGGACCCGGCCGACTGGTGTCAGCCACCCGTATTGCAGATGTCAGCGGGGGCGTCTGGCAGATCGATTCGCTCGGGAACTGGAGGAATCCGTGAAGGGAATCGCTGCACGAATGAGGGACCAACCGCCTTACTTCACCCAGTCCGTATACGTGAAAGACCTCGTGGTCGCGGATTCCCCGCGACTCGACGGGGTCGACGAAGCTCATGCGCGGCGCCTGGCCGATGTCTACCCCTCGCTTCCGCCGATTCTGGTGCACAGCCCTTCCATGAGGGTGATTGACGGAATACATCGCGTCAGGGCGGCGGTCCTGCTGGGAAGGGAAACGGTCGATACCCAGTTCTTCGACGGCTCCGAGGCCGAGGCATTCATCCAGTCGGTCGCCCGGAATATCGCCGACGGCCTGCTGCTGTCGCCGGCCGACCGCAGCGCTGCCGTCCAGCGCATCCTCACCAGCTTCCCCGCCATGTCCGACCTGAGCGTCGCCGTCTACACCGGTCTTGACGCCCGGGCCGTGTCCGAGGTGCGCCGGCGGGCGGCGGCCGGCTCGTCGGAGCCGGACCGTGCAGGCCACCGGGACCGGCTGTCCGTGCCGGACGTCGCCGCGTGCGGACAGGCCGCCGACCTCGTGTCCCGCACTTCCGGAGGACCGCTGAAAGCCGGTGCGCAGCCGGCGGGGACGCTGTCACCGGGCGCCTCGCGGAACGCGGGGGAGTGCCCGGGTACGGGAGACGAGGAGCAGGGCCCCCTTGCCCAGTCGCGCATGGCCGCGCCGCGGGTGTCCCCGGTCCGCGGTGCCCAGGTGTGCGGTGCCCGGCCCGTGATGCCGCGCACGGCCCGGGACCGTCTGCGGATTCTGAGCAACAACCCGTCCCTCAGGAACTCGCAGTCCGGGCGGGATTTCCTCCGCTGGCTCCACGGTCACTTCATCACCGATGAGGCGTGGAAGGAAATCGCCGATGCCATTCCTCCGCACTGCACGGAGACCGTGGCGGAAATCGCGCTGAAGTGCGCGGATGCCTGGCGGCGCTTCGCTGACGAGCTTTCGGACAGGGCAAGGATGCAGTCGTTTCCTGCCGGCCGTTCCCGTGCTTGAATCCTTCGAAGGGGTGCCCTATGACTACTGCTTCCATGGAGATGGCAATCCTCCAGGTCATCAACTATATGCACGAACGTCTTGACCAGGACTTGACCACCGACGACCTGGCGAGGACGGCACGATTCAGCAAGTTTCACTTCTCCCGGATGTTCAGGGAGGTGACGGGTGTCTCTCCCGGGCGCTTTCTGTCCGCGCTCCGCATCCAGGAGGCGAAGCGCCTTCTGGTCGGCACCGGCCGCAGCGTGGCGGATATCAGCGCCCAGGTCGGGTACAGCAGTGTGGGCACATTCAGTTCACGATTCAAAGAATGTGTCGGCCTGTCACCGAGCAGATTTCGGGAACTGGACGGGGACTTCAGGAGCGTGAGCCCCCAGCCGGCACGGTCGAGCGCTTCCGGCACGGCTCCGTCCTTCTCCGTGCACGGTCGCATCGTGCTCCCCGGGGACCGGCCCCTCGGGCAGGTGTTCGTCGGGCTCTTCCCGGGCCCCATCCCGCAGGGGAGTCCCGTGCAGTGCACCATCATGGACGGGCCCGGCCCGTTCGAACTGCACGACGTCGAGCCGGGGACCTGGTACCTGATGGCCGCCTCCGTGCCCTACGGAAGTCCGTCGGTCCTGGCCGGACGCGGACGCGGGGGCCCGCAGGACCTGTCCGTCGGACGGTACGGACCCATATCGGTCCGGCCGGGCGTCCTGCTGATGCCCGCCGACGTCGTACTGCGCCCGGCGAGCCCGTTGGACCCGCCGGTGCTGATCGCCGTACCCGGGAGCAGTACGGAGGCCATGTCCGGTGCGGTGCGCCGCCGTCACGCGCCGGCCGGGATCGGCGGGCGGATGGCACGGGCCTCGGCGGCCGCCCTGTGACCGCGTCGCCCCGCCGTAACGCCCGGTCCGTATTTTATTGTCCGCCATATGCCCTTGGCACGTGATGGGGCGCCTTGCCACAGTACGTCAGCGTTCTGCCCTCGCGAAGGTTCACCCCCCACTGGAGGCCTCGTGCAAGACGCCGTGCACCGTGCGATCGAGACGATCTGGAGCCATTACACCGAGCCGGTGTCGCTGTCCGACCTCGCCGACGCGGCGATCCTGAGCCGGTTCTACTTCTCCCGTGTGTTCCGTCAGGTGACCGGTACCTCCCCGGGGCGGTTTCTCTCCGCGATCCGGCTGCACCAGGCCAAGGCGATGCTGCGGGACAGCGAGCTGGGCGTCACGGACATCTCGTACAGAGTGGGCTACAACAGCCCGGGCAGCTTCACCTCCCGGTTCACCCGCAGCGTCGGGCTGGCGCCGACGCGCTACCGGGCCCGCGCGCGGCTCCAGGACTTCGGCCCGCTCCCGCAGGTGCCGACGCCCGATCCGCGCCGCGGCACCGTCGTCGGGACCGTGCACAGGTCGGGAGTGGTCCCGCTGCGCAATGTGTACGTCGGTGCCTTCGCCAGCCCCATCGCGGAGGGGATGCCGGTGTCCTGGGACGTGCTCGGGCCCCAGCGGCCGAGGTTCCAGTTGCACGGCCTTCCCGAAGGGACCTGGTACATCCGGGTGGCCGGTCTGGACGGCACGGCCCCGGAAGACGGTGCGGAGCGCCGCATGCTCATAGGTACCTGCCCTTCGATCACCGTCCGGTCGGGGAGGGTCGTCGAGCTCGACATCACCCTGCGCCACAGCGGCATCTTCGACCTGCCGGTGCTCTTCGCGCTGCCGGAGTTCGACTGCCGCAACCTGGCCCTCGTGGCCGGCGCCTGCTGACCGCGTCCAGGAGCGAGAAGGGAGGGTACCGCCGGGGCCGGGTCGTACCGCGCCGATGAGTTCCGGCCCGGGGGCAGGTCGGACCGTCCATGGAAACCGTGGTGTTCTCGCTCCGTTCCCTTCCGCCCGGGTCCGGGCCGGTCCTGGCCGGTCGCCTGGCCGCGTTGCTCACGGCCCGCCCCGGCGCCGCGGTCGTCGCCTGTGACGTGTCCGCCCTCGACCGGCCGTGTGCGGCGGATCTCGACCACCTCGCCCGGCTGGGGCTGGCCGCTCGGCGGGGCGGCCGGGATTTCGTCCTCCGGGGCGTGGGGGACCGGTTGCGGTTACTGCTCGTACTCACGGGGTTCGCCGAGGTGCTCGACGGCGGAGGGGCGGCCGGCTGACGCGGTCCGGGGCGTCAGCCACCGGCCACCCACTGCGCGTGGAAGCCGTGCGGGACGCGCACCGGCAGCCTCACGACGGCGACCGGTGCCCCGGTGAAGTGCGCGGTGTCGATGACGACGAGGTCGCTGGAGCCGGAGGCGGTGTCGAAGACGACGCTGAGGAGATAGCCGTCCCCCTCCGGGGCGTCGGCGGCGCGCGGTACGAAGACCGCTTCGCCGCCTTCGCGTCCCGGGCCGAAGTGGTGCCTGTCGACGCGGCCCGTCACGAGGTCGTGGCGCAGCAGCGCGGGGCCGGCGAGCGCGGCACCCTGGCCCGGGCGCAGCCCCACCGTGAAGGCGTAGCGGTACGGGGAGCCGGTGTACCGGTCGTCGATCCGGGGGAACTCCTGGGTCTCGCCGGACAGCTGGGCCTCGGTCACGGTGCCGCCGGCCCGGTCCACGGTCCAGCGCCACAGGGTGGGCGACGACTCGCTGGGGTGCAGGGGATCGTGGTCGAACGCGCGCTCGTGGCGGATCACGTCGATGACGATGTGGCGGTCACGGCTGTACGCGTTGACGGGATGGAAGACGAAGCACGGGGCGATGCTCATCCACCGCACGTCGGCGTCCTTCCCGTCCCGGGGGAGTACGCCGAGGCGAGCTTCGTGGCTGTCGTTCCAGGTGTAGGGGACGCGTGAACCCCCGGCCGCCGCGCGGGCGTTGTAGGTGACCGGCAGGTCGTAGATGATCGCTTCGCGGTCCGTCAGCGAGAAGGCGTGCATCATCGGGGTGCCCTTCACCGTGATGTTCTCGCGCCGGCGCACCCGCCCCGACGCGTCCAGCGTCAGGTGGTCGACACCGGGGCGGCCCGGCTCGTAGGTCACCGCGTGCATCTCCTGAGTGAGCGGGTCCACGACGGGGTGGGCGCTGAAGCCACCGGGCAGGGTGCCGTCGAAGTCGACCCGGTCGAGCGTTTCGAGCCGGTCACCGAGCCGCGTCGGTAACGCTCCGCCGTCGCCGAGCGCGAGCGTGTGCCCGGCGTGCCGGACGACGGCGCAGTTGGTGTTGTCCGACAGGCGGCGCGGGCCGGGCGCGGGGAGTTCCCCGAGGGCACGTGCCACCCGGTCCGTGCGCACCCAGCGGTTGCGGTACCACTCGGCACGGCCCTCGCGCAGCCGCAGGCCGTGCACCATCGCGTCGCCGGCGAAGGAATGGTCGACGGCCGGGTCGTGGCCGTCCAGCGCGTTGGGGCCGATCCGCAGGAAGGTGCCGTCGAGCTCGGCGGGCAGCTGTCCGCTCACCGCCGGGAAGGGCAGGGTCACCTCTTCGCGAACCGGCTGGTAGCCGAGGCTCAGCAGATGTGACGTGCTGTTCTGGTGATGAGTGGGCATTGCTGTCCATCCTCACGAATCGCTGTTACGTAACATCGTTATGGCAGGGTTGCACCGGCATGACAGGATGTCAACCGTGAGCCCACGGACAGCGAATCCCGCCCTTGGCGTGCAACTCCTCGAAGCCGCCGCGAAGCTCCTCGCCGAAGAAGGCCCCGCCGCGCTGTCGACACGTCGTCTGGCGGCGGCGGTGGGTGCCTCCACGACAGCGGTGTACACGCACTTCGGAGGGAAGAACGACCTGGTCAGGGCCATGGTCAAGGAGGGCTTCCGGCTGCTCGACCGCCGGCTGAGAGACGTGCCGGAGTCGTCGGACCCGGTCGCCGACATCTGCGCCCTCGGCGTGGCGTACCGGTGCAACGCGCTGGAGCACCGCCATCTCTACGGTGTGATGTTCGGGGGTGCCAGCCTGGGCGGCTTCTCGCTGACCACGGAGGACCGCCAGCATGGCCGCTACACGCTGAACGTCCTGGTGCGAGCGGTGGAGCGCGGCATGGAGACGGGCAGGCTGCACGCGGGGGACGCGTACCTGGTGGCCCATCAGCTGTGGGTCGCGCTGCACGGTCTCGTGACGCTCGAACTCGGCGACTACCTGGTCGAGCCGTACGACGCGGACGTCTGCTTCGAAGCCCAGCTGGCCGGTCTCCTCGTGAGCGTCGGCGCGGACCGGGACGAGGTGACCGCAGCGCTCAGGCAGGGCTGCGACGGCACGGACGCCTCTCCGGAAGCCTTCTAGTACGACCGCGGAGACCCGTGACCCGGTGTCACGGTTTCTCCGTGATGACCCTCCTTCGAGAATGCTCTCTTACGCCGACATCGAGTAGTCCGCCGAGGTCCGGCGTGCTTCAAGCAATGTCGGAGAGGCAGCGTGCGCTGCCGTCGCTCATTCTCGGAACGCGAACCCGTGCGGGACAGACGTCCAGCTCTTTGTGGTAAGTGAGGGGGAGTGCGATGAATCAACGCGAGCGCTTTCGCAGAATGGCACCAGGTGTAGTGACCGTGCTGGTGGCCGCGTCCCTGTTCTTTGCGGTCCGGAGTTCGGTCGCCGTGGCGGGTGGTGACGAGGCCGCCGCAAAGTACAAGTTCCAGGAAATGCCCATCGCGCTGCCGCCCGGTTACAACTCGCAACCGATGAATACGGTCCGCAAGGTGAATCCGGCCTATGAGAAGATCCGGTCCTGGATCTCGTCGGTGGGTGCCGGTATCGCGATCAACGACCTCGTCGGCAACGGGAAGGCCGACGGAATGTGCATCGTCGACACCCGTACCGACCAGGTCGTGGTGACGTACACGCCGAACGCCGTGCAGGAGGACCGGTTCACCCCGTTCGTCCTCGACGGGTCCCCGCTGCCGATGGATGACGCCATGGCGCCCACCGGCTGCGCGCCGGGCGACTTCAACGGCGACGGCAGGATGGACCTGCTGGTCTCCTACTGGGGCCGTACGCCCATCGTCTTCATGGCGAAGGAGAGCGCGACCACCCTGTCGCCGGACGCGTACGTGGCCCGCGAGGTGGTGCCGGCGGAGAGCTCCGACGGCGCCTACCACGGCCCCCGCTGGAACACCGACGCGCTCTACGTCGGTGACCTGGACGGCAGCGGCCACCCGTCCATCGTCGTCGGGAACTACTTCCGGGACTCGGACGTGCTCGACCCGGACGGTCTCGACAACGTGGGCATGAACGACTCGCTGTCCAACTCGAAGAACGCCGGCGGCGACCACGTCCTGCGCTGGACGGGCGCCCGCACCGGCGACGAACCGCACGTCTCGTTCGTGGAGGAGAAGGGCGCCATCCCGTACAGCGCGTCCACCGGCTGGACCCTCGCGATCGCCGGGGCCGACCTCACGGGCGACGACCTGCCCGAGATGTACATCGCCGACGACTTCGGCCACGACCACCTGCTCTACAACCGGTCCACACCCGGGCACATCAAGTACACCGAGGCCACCGGCAAACGCACGGCGACCACACCCAAGTCCTTCGTGCTGGGCAAGGGCTCGTTCAAGGGCATGGGCGTCGACTTCGCCGACGTCGACCACAACGGCCGCTTCGACATGATGGTCAGCAACATCACCGCCGCGTGGGGCCTGGAGGAGAGCAACTTCCTCTGGATGAACAACGCCCGCGACGAGGCCGAGATGGCCCGCAAGCTGTCCGCCGGCGAGGCGCCGTTCACGCAGGAGGCACAGGAGCACGGCGTCGCGTGGACCGGCTGGGGCTGGGACACCAAGATGGCCGACTTCCTGAACAGCGGTGAGCTGTCGATCCTGCAGGCCACCGGCTTCGTGAAGGGCAAGATCGACCGCTGGCCCTGGCTGCAGGAGATGGCCATGGCCAACGACAACCTGCTCTCCAACCCGAAGATGTGGCCGAACGTCCAGCCCGGTGACGACATCGCCGGCGACGACATCCTCGGCTTCTACGCGAAGACCGAGAGCGGCAAGTACGCCAACGTCTCCGAGCAGCTGGGCCTGGACGTCGAGATCCCGACCAGGGCACTCGCCACGGGCGACGCCACGGGAACCGGAACGCTCGACTTCGCCGTCGCGCGCCAGTGGGGGCCGCCAGCGTTCTACGCCAACCAGGCGCCCGAGAAGGGCCAGTACCTCGGTCTGCGGCTGTACCGGCCCGCCACCGGCTCGGACAAGGACGCCGGCAAGGGCATCGCGAACATCGGCGCGCCGGCCTACGGCGCCACCGTCAAGGTCACCACGTCCGCCGGCACCCAGATCTCCCACCTCGACGGCGGCGGCGGTCACAGCGGCTTCCGCAGCTTCGACGTGCACTTCGGACTCGGCTCGCACGCCGGGCCGGCGACCGTGGAACTCTCATGGCGCGACGCGGACGGCGGTAGGCACCGCACGACCCAGAAGCTCTCCCCCGGCACCCACACGTTCATGCTGACCGACACCGCGCAGGAGGTTGCCAACCGATGACCGACGTCGCCTCTCCCCCAGCCGGCTCCCCGCCGGCGGCCAAGCGCGACCCGCGTTACCTCGCGCTGCGCAACTTCGCCATCTCGATGAGCGTGTTCAACATCCTCGGATACACCGTGCTCGGATTCGAGCAGCCGTGGCTGTGGCCCATCATCGCGGTCGTCGCCGGTTATGTGACCGAAATCCTCTTCGAAATGCTGAGTTCCTGGGCTCAGCGGCGTTCGCCGCGCTACTTGGGCAAGGGATTCCGCGGACTCTACGAGTTCCTGCTGCCCGCCCATATCACCGCACTGGCCGTGAACATGCTGCTGTTCGCGAACAACCAGATTCTGCCGGTTCTCTTCGGCGTATTCGTCGGTGTCGCGGGCAAGCACGCTCTCCAGGCACCCGTCGCCGGCCGAATGCGGCACTTCATGAACCCGTCCAACTTCGGGATCACTCTCGCGCTCGTCTGTTTCGGATCGTGGGTGAGCATCGCTCCGCCCTACGAGTTCACCGAGAACGCCGACACCTTCTTCCGCATGGCGATCCCGCTGATCATCGCCACCGCCGGAACGATCATCAACACGGCGCTCACGAAGCGGACCGCGCTGATCGTCGGCTGGCTCGGGGGCTTCGTGATCCAGGCCCTGATCCGGCACTGGTTCTGGGACGTGGCCCTGGCGTCCGCGCTGGGACCGATGAGCGGTGTGGCCTTCATCCTCTTCACCAACTACATGATCAGCGACCCGGGCACCACGCCCTCCAAGGGGCGCAACCAGTTCGTCTTCGGGGCCTCGGTCGCCACCGTCTACGGCGTCATGATGCTCTTCAACGTCGTCTACACGCTCTTCTTCGCCACCACCGCGGTCTGCGCCCTGCGCGGCATCGGCTGGTGGGTCGCCCACCTCAACCAGCGCCGAAAGGCCGCGGGGAACTCCGGCGGCGCCCATGCCGGGGGCCCGAGCCGGGCGCTCGACGACAAGACCACGATCGAGGCGGTGGCCGCATGACGTCCCCCTCTCCCACCCAGCCCGCCAGGATCGCCGTCGTCGGCATCGCCTGCCGCTACCCCGACGCGGACAGCCACGAGCAGCTGTGGCAGAACGTCCTGGCCGGCCGGCGGGCCTTCCGCAGACTCCCGGACGAACGCATGCGGGCCGAGGACTACTACTCGCCCGACCCCGCGGCCCCGGACCGCTTCTACTCCAGCAAGGCCGCCGTCCTCGACGGTTTCGAGTTCGACCGGGTCAAGTACCGGGTCGCGGGCAGTACGTTCCGCGCCACCGACATGACGCACTGGCTCGCGCTCGACACCGCCGCACGAGCCCTGGAGGACGCGGGATTCCCGCTGGGCGAGGGACTCGGCGACCTCAACACCGGGGTCATCCTCGGCAACACCCTGACCGGCGAGTTCAGCCGGGCCAACCTGATGCGGCTGCGCTGGCCCTACGTGCGCCGCACCGTCGGCGCGGCCCTGCGCGAGCAGGGCTGGGACGACGACGCCCTGGCGAAATTCCTGGGGGAGCTGGAGGAACGCTACAAGAGCCCCTTCCCGCCGATCGGCGAGGACTCCCTGGCCGGCGGCCTCGCCAACACCATCGCCGGACGCATCTGCAACCACTTCGACCTCAAGGGCGGCGGCTTCACGGTGGACGGGGCCTGCTCCTCGTCCCTGCTCTCCGTCGCCACCGCGTGCGACGCCCTGGCCGACGGACGGCTCGACGTCGCCGTGGTCGGCGGTGTGGACCTCAGCATCGACCCCTTCGAAGTCATCGGCTTCGCCAAGACGGGCGCCCTCGCCACCGGTGAGATGCGCGTCTACGACCGCGGGTCGAACGGCTTCTGGCCCGGTGAGGGCTGCGGCATGCTCGTGCTCATGCGCGACCGCGACGCCGTCGCCCAGGGCAGGTTCCGGTACGCGAACGTCGCCGGCTGGGGCTACTCCTCCGACGGCCGCGGCGGGATCACCCGGCCCGAGGCCAGCGGACACCGCCTGGCCCTGCAGCGCGCCTACGCCGCCGCCGGGTTCGGCATCGAAACGGTCGGATACTTCGAGGGCCACGGCACCGGAACGGCCGTGGGCGACGCCACCGAACTGCGGGCCTTCTCGGAAGCCCGCCGCGCCGCCGACCCCGACTCGGAGCCCGCCGCCATCAGCACGGTGAAGGGCAACTTCGGGCACACCAAGGCGGCGGCCGGTGTCGCCGGGCTCATCAAGGCGGTCCTCGCCGTACGCCACCAGGTCATCCCGCCCGCGACCAGCCATGTGGACCCGCACCCCGAACTCACCGGCGACCGGCCGGCCCTGCGGGTGCCCGGCGACGCGGAGCTGTGGCCCGAGGGCGCCCCCATCCGTGCGGGCGTCTCCTCCATGGGATTCGGCGGCATCAACGCCCACGTGGTGGTCGAGCACGCCGACGGCGTCCGCAAGGAGGCCGTCGGCCGAGTCACCCGGCAGCTGGTACGGTCGCGGCAGGACACGGAGCTGCTGCTGCTCGACGCCGAGACGACGGCCGAGCTGCGCGGGAAGGCCGCCCACCTGGCCGCCTTCGTCCAGAAACTGTCCTTCGCCGAGATCGGCGACCTCGCCGCCACTCTGCAGGGCGACCTCGACGGCCGCCCGGTCCGGGCCGCCGTCGTCGCGGCCGATCCGGAACAGGCGGAGCAGCGCTTCACCAAGCTCCTCACCCTGCTGGACGGCGGGGCCCGCTCGGCGCTCGACGTCGCCGGAGGCGTGTTCCTGGGCGGCGCGGCACCCCAGGCCCGCATCGGGTTCCTCTTCCCCGGCCAGGGCGCCGGGCGGCGCGCGGACGGCGGTGCGATACGCCGCCGCTTCGCCGCGGTGGACGAGCTGTACCGCGCGCACCCGCTG
Source organism: Streptomyces sp. NPDC057249 (assembly GCF_042669245.1). Lineage (NCBI taxonomy): Bacteria > Bacillati > Actinomycetota > Actinomycetes > Kitasatosporales > Streptomycetaceae > Streptomyces > Streptomyces sp. NPDC057249. The sequence goes on from NZ_JBHUXS010000026.1 coordinate 64,495, forward strand.
CCCGCCGAGGGCGACCTGGCCGACACCGCGGTGGCCCAGCCGCGGATCGTCACCTCCTCCCTCGCGGCCCTGCGGGTGCTCTCCGCCCTGGGCATCGAGGCGGTCGCCGCGGCCGGGCACAGCCTCGGCGAAGTCACCGCCCTGCACTGGGCGGGAGCCACGGACGAAGCCTCGGTGCTGCGGATCGCGGCGGAGCGCGGCCGGCTCATGGCGGAGGCGAGTGCGGGCGGCGGCGGCATGGCCGGCATCGCCGCACCCGCCGCCGACGTCGAACCGCTGCTGGCCGGGGAACCGGTCGTGATCGCGGGCTACAACGGTCCACGGCAGACCGTGATCTCCGGGCCGGCCGACGCCGTCCAGCGCGTCTGCGCCGCCGCCTCCGCCCGGGGACTGGGCACCGCGGCGGTCAACGTCTCGCACGCGTTCCACTCCGAGGCCGTCGCCCCCGCGGCGGAAGCCCTCGGGACGTTCCTGCGGACGCAGGCATTCACCCCGCCGGCCCGCCGCATGATCTCGACGGTCACGGCCGACGAGGTCACGGCCGGCACCGACGTGCCGGAGCTGCTGACCCGCCAGGTGCGGGAACCGGTGCGCTTCGCCGAGGCGGTCCAGACCCTGTCCGCCGAGGTCGATCTCCTGCTCGAAGTCGGCCCGGGGAAGATCCTGCGGGGGCTGGTCGAGGACATCGCCCCCGGTGTGCCCGTCGTCTCCCTCGACGCCGACAGCACATCGCTGTCCGGACTGCTCACCGCTGCGGCGGCCGCGTACGCCCTCGGCGCGCGCCTGGAGTCCGCCGCGCTGTTCGAGGGCCGCTTCACCCGGCCGCTGCCCCTGGACAAGGAGTTCCGCTTCTTCGCCAGCCCGGCCGAGTCGACCCCCGACGTCGACCTGCGCTTCGCCGACGTACACCTGGACGCGCTGACCTCCCCCGCGCAGCCGGAGGAGACCACGACGGGGGCCGCGGCCGGGGGAGGCGACAGCCTCTCGGTGGTTCTGCGTCTCGCCGCGGAGCGCGCCGAACTCCCCCTGGAAGCGGTCAACCCCCACAGCAACCCGCTCGACGAACTGCACCTGAGCTCCATCACCGTGGCTCAGATCATGAACCGCGCGGCCCAGGAACTCGGCATCACCGCACCGATGGTGACCACGGCGTTCGCCACCTCGACACTGGCCGAGCTCGCGGGACTGCTGGACGCGTTGCAGGAGACCGGCAACGACGACGGCGCGGAGCGACCCCCGGCGGCGCAAGGGGTGGCCCCCTGGGTGCGCGCCTTCGCCATCGACCTGGTGCCGACGGAGCCGGGCCCCGTCACCGCGCCGGCGTCCGCCGGCGACGGGGACTGGGAGCTGTTCGCATCCGAACGGCACCCGCTCGCGCCCGCGCTGCACGAGGCACTGTCCACCGCCGGGCTCGGCGGCGGTGTGCTGCTGTGCCTGCCCGAGGACTGCGACGAGAACCACACCGCACTCATGATCGCCGCCGTTCGCGCCGCGCTCTCCCGCGGCGCCACCCGCTTCGTGGCGGTGGGGGACCGGCGTGGCGCGGCAGGCCTGGCCAAGACCCTGCACCTGGAGGAGCCGGGCGTCGCGACCACCGTGGTCACCGTGCCCCTGCCGGACGGCATGCCGTCCGACCGCGTCCGGGAACTGAGCTCCCGCATCGTCACCGACGTCTCGGCGACCAGCGGATTCAGCGAGGTCCACTACGGCACCGACGGCCGCCGCACCGTACCCGTCCTCCGCGCGCTGCCCCTCGCCTCCCCGGCCGGTGAGCGTGACGAGGCCCCCGGGGCGGAGCAGGTGCTCGGGGCGGGCGACGTCCTGCTGGTGACCGGTGGGGGGAAGGGCATCACGGCCGAGTGCGCCCTCGCCCTCGCCGTGGACACCGGAGCCGGTGTCGGCCTGCTCGGCCGGTCGGACCCGGCGACGGACCCGGAACTGCGGGCCAACCTGCGCCGCATGACCGCGGCCGGCGTCAACTTCCGCTACGTGAGCGCCGACGTCACGTCCGGTGACGAGGTCAAGGCGGCGGTCGCCGAGATCGGCAGCGCGCTCGGGCCGGTCACCGCCGTGCTGCACGGTGCCGGCCGCAACGAGCCGCACGCGCTCGCCAACCTGGACGAGGCGTCGTTCCGCCGCACGCTCGCCACGAAGATCACCGGTCTGGAGAACGTGCTCACCGCCGTCGATCCGGCCGCACTGCGTCTCCTCCTGACGTTCGGCAGCATCATCGGCCGGGCGGGTCTGCGCGGCGAGGGGGACTACGCCACCGCCAACGACTGGCTCACGGACCTGACCCGGCGGGTACAGGAGGACTACCCCGACTGCCGCTGTGTGGCGCTGGAGTGGTCCGTCTGGTCCGGGGCCGGGATGGGCGAGCGGCTCGGCGTGCTGGAGTCGCTGGTCCGGGAGGGGATCGAGCCGATCCCCACCGAGGACGGCGTGGCCATGCTCAAGCAGCTGCTCGCCGAGCCGCGGACGCCCTCCACCCTGGTGGTGATGGGACGGGCCGGCGGCCTGCCCACGCTGACGCTGGAGACCGCCGACCTGCCGCTCACGCGCTTCGTCGACCGCCCGCAAGCCCACTATCCGGGCATCGAACTGGTCGTCGAGTCCGATCTGAGCGCCTCCGACGACCTCTATCTGTCCGACCACGAGCTCGACGGGGACCTGCTGTTCCCCGCGGTGCTCGGCATGGAGGCCATGGCCCAGGCGGCCGCGGCTCTCACCGGGTTCGAAGGCGCCCCCCTCCTGGAGGACGTGGAATTCCTCCGTCCGATCGTCGTGCCTCCGGACGGCCGGACCACCATCAAGGTCGCGGTGCTGGCCGAGAGCCTCGGAGCCGTGAAGGCCGTGATCCGCAGCAGCGAGACCGGCTTCCAGGCCGACCACTTCCGCGCCACGCTCCGCTACGACCGCCCGGAGCCGGAGGACCGCGGGCCCGTCCCCGTCTCCGACGACGCGCCGCGCATCCCGCTGGACCCCGCACGGGACCTCTACGGCCCCGTCCTCTTCCAGGGGACGCGCTTCCAACGCCTCACCGGCTATCGCCAACTGGCCGCCAAGGAGTGCGTCGCGGAGATCGCGGACGTGTCCACGCTCCCCTGGTTCGCACGGCATCTGCCCGACGAGCTGGTACTCGCCGACCCGGGAACACGGGACGCGCTGATGCACTCGATCCAGTGCTGCGTGCCGGACGCCACGCTGCTCCCGGTGAGTGTGGAGCGGCTCCACCTGGCGGACCCCACCGCCGCGCGCGGTGAGAAGCAGGTGACGCTGCACGCGCGGGAGCGCTCGCGCAACGGGGACACGTACGTCTACAACCTCGACGTCCGCGACCAGCTCGGCACGCTGGTCGAACGCTGGGAGGGGCTGGTGCTCCAGGCGGTCCGCAAGCAGGACGGCACCGGGCCCTGGGAGCCCGCGCTGCTCGGCCCCTACCTGGAGCGGCGGGCCGAAAGGCTCCTGCCCGAGGCCGTACGTTGTGTCGTGCGGCCCGACGGCGAGGCAGCCCCGGCAGGACTGGCGGCCCGCCGCGAGTCCACCGCGGAGGCCGCCGCCTGGGCCCTGGGCCGCCGCACCCCGGTGGCCTACCGCCCGGACGGCAGGCCCGAGGTCGCGGGCGGACCGCACATCTCCGCCTCGCACGGCGCGGGGGTGACCCTGGTGGTGACCGGCGAGGTACCGGTGGCCTGCGACGTACAGCCGGCCGAGCCCCGCTCCCCCGAGGAGTGGGAGGGGATGCTGGGAACGGAGGGCGCCGCCCTCGCCCGGCTGATCGCGGCCGAGCACGACGAGGACCCGTCGGTCGCGGCCACCAGGGTGTGGAGCGCCGTCGAGTGCCTGCGCAAGAACGGCCGTGCGCTCGCTGGACTGACGGTGGACAGCGCACCCGGCGCGGAGAAGCACTGGGTGGTGCTGCGCTCGGGAGCGGCCCGGATCGCCACCTTCCCGACATCCCTGGAAGGGGTCGGCGAGCCCGTTGTCTTCGCGCTCATGGCCCAGCCCGTGGAGAGGAACGACTGACGATGTCGCCGTACTACGAGTACCGCCACCTGGTCGGGTTCGAGGACACCAACCTGGTCGGCAACGTCTACTACGTCAACTACCTGCGCTGGCAGGGCCGGTGCCGGGAGATGTTCCTGCGCGACCGCGCGCCCGAGGTGCTCGCGGACATCCAGGACGACCTGAAGCTCTTCACCCTCAAGGTCGACTGCGAGTTCTTCGCGGAGATCACGGCGTTCGACGAGCTGTCGATCCGGATGCGTCTCGACGACCTGACCCAGACCCAGGTGGCCTTCAGTTTCGACTACGTCCGCGTACGCCAGGACGGGACCGAAGACCTCGTGGCAAGGGGGCGGCAACGGATCGCGTGCATGCGCGGCCCCAACGCCGAAACCCGCCCGGCGCGGGTGCCGGAGGCGCTGCGCAACGCGCTCGCCCCCTACGCCACGCCGCAGCAGGGCCAGCTCATCGGGACGACGAGCGGGGCCGGGGCATGACCATCGTCGACCGGCTGTCCGCGCGCCCCCTGCCCGCGACGGACCCGCCGCGGCCGGACCCCGCCCGCGGTGAACTGCGCGGTGTGCTGGGGCGCTTCGCCACCGGGGTCACCGTGCTCACCACGGGCCGGGACACCCCCCAGGGCATGACCGCGAACTCCTTCACGTCCGTTTCGCTCGAACCGCCGATGATCCTGGTGTGCGTGAAGCGCACGGCAGCGCTGCACGACGCCATCCTCGCCGAGGAGACCTTCGCGGTCTCGGTCCTCGCGGGCCATCAGCAGGACGTGGCCACGTACTTCGCGGACCGCGGCAGGCCACGGGGCTCCCGTGAGTTCGAGACGGTCGAATCCACACCCGGGAAGCACACCGGAGCCCCCGTTCTGGCCGATGCGCAGGCATGGCTGGAATGCAGCCTTGCGGCTGTGTACGACGGCGGCGACCATTCGATCTTTCTGGGCTCGGTGCTCGACATCGGCCGCCGGGAGACCGACGACCCGCTGCTGTACTTCGGCGGCGGCTTCCACCAGCTGCCGGCCTGACCGGACCACCGAGACCGACAACCAAGGGAGAGCTGCCAGATGGCCACACCGCTCGGTTCGCTGCGTAGGCTCGTGCTCGCCCCTTCGCTGCACTCGGTCAGCTTCGCCGGCCGCAAGTTCCCCGTCACGGGGACTCCGGCCACGGCGCGGCTGGAGATGATTCCCCAGTCGGTGGTCGTCGGTTTCGAATGGGGCATCGAGTCCCGTGACACCGCGGAGGTCGAACAGCGGCTGGCGCTGGTCGAACCCGAGATGCGGGGGTTCGCGTACGAGGGCGCCGCCATGGCGTTCACCGTGCGCGACGCGATACGCGGGAACCGGACCCGGGAGCTGATCCTCGGGTCCGGCCGCCCGCACTTCTTCCTGGCCTACATAGGCATCGGGTTCGCCATGGCGCGGCTGCCCCGCCCGTTGTGGCGCAAGGTGCTGCCGGACCTCAGTGACATCCCGTTCCACCCGACGATGAGCTGGCTGGCCGTCGACGGGTACGGCTTCGACCTCGCGTACTTCCACACGGCGCGGTGGGTCGACGAGCAGCGGCGGCCCGCGCCGTACCCCTGGGACGGGCACCCCGGGTACTTCCCGCGGGCCGTGGACCAGGGGATCGGGCGGGCGCTGTGGTTCATCCACGGCGGACGCCCGCCCGCGGTGGCCGCGGCCGTGGAGCGTTTCCCCGAGGACCGCCGGGCCGACCTGTGGAGCGGCGTCGGTCTCGCCGCGACCTTCGCGGGCGGCGCCACGGCCGCCGAGCTCGCCCGGCTGCGGGAGACCGCCGCCGGCGGCGGCTGCGCCGCGGACCTCGCGGTCGGCGCGGTGTTCGCGATCAAGGCGCGGCACTACGCGGAATTCGTACCCGGGCACACGGTCGCGGCAGCCGCCGCGCTGACCGGACTGGGCATCGACGAAGCCGTGGACCTGGCCGACCGCACCGAGGTCGCGCGCACCGGCACCGGTCCCGAGCCGCAATACGAGCTGTGGCGCCGGAACATCCGCGCGCAGTGGCTGAGCACGGTCGTCACCCCTTCCCACGAGGAGTAGAAATGGCGAATCAGTTCGGCCGGCTCCGCAGCCGCCTGCTGACCCCGAGCATGAACGAGACGAAGCTGTCCACCCGCGGCTTCCACGTGAAGAGCCCCGAGGCGCGCGACCGGCTCGAAACGGTCGGCGAGACCTTCCTGACCGGCTACGCCTACGCCGCCGCCGCCTCCTCGGCCGCGGACGCCGAGGTCCGGCTCGAAACCGTGCCGGCGGAGTTCCGGGGGTTCGCGTACGAGGGGGCCGCCATGGGGATGGCGGTGCGGGACGGGCTGCCGATCGGCGGCAACCGGCACGTGGAGGACTTCCTGCGCGGCGAGGCCTCCAAGCACGCGTACATGGCCTATGTGGGCGTGGGCTGGGCCATGGCCCGGGTGCCGCGGTTCCGCTGGTCGCGGCTGTACATCGCCGACCCGCTGCTGCGCTGGCTCGTGCTCGACGGCTACGGCTTCCACCAGGCGTACTTCCGCACCGACCGGTACGTCCACGGGCAGTACCAGGACCCCGGGTTCAGCTGGCCCGGCGCCGAGCGGTCCCCGTACGACAACCGGGTCGTCGACCAAGGGATCGGCCGCGCCATATGGTTCGTCGGCGGGACCGACGTCGAGCGGATCACCGCACTGCTCGACGCGTTCCCCGAGGAACGGCACGCCGACCTCTACGCGGGTGCCGCACTGGCCGCCACGTACGCCGGAGGCGTCGGCAAGGCGGAACTCCAGCTCTTCCTGGAGCGGGCCGGGAAGCACCGCAGGTGGGTCGCCCAGGGCTCCGCGTTCGCCGCCACCGCGCGCGTCGAGGCCGGGCTGGCGAACGCGCACACCGCGCTGGCCACCGAGGTGCTGTGCGGCATCACGCCCGAGCAGGCCGCGATCGTCTGCCGGGAGGCGCGGCCCGGCCCCCGCGAGGGGAAGGACACGCCGGCCTACGAGCTCTGGCGCGGCCGGATCGCCGAGCGGGTCACCGCCGGCGCGGAGGGCTGAGCCGGTGAGCGTCACCCAGGCCCGGGCGACCGGGACACGGCGAGTCCCGCCCGGCCCCTCCCGGCTGGCCACCTTCAAGCTGCTGAACATGCTCCTGCGCGACCGGCTCGCGCTCATGCGCACGGCCGCCGACGGCTACGGCGACGCCGTACGGGTCCCGATCGGCCCCAAGACGCTCTACTTCTTCAACCATCCCGACTACGCCAAGTACGTGCTGGCCGACAACCCGGCGAACTACCACAAGGGCATCGGCCTGCACCAGGCCCGCCGGGCGCTCGGTGACGGGCTGCTGACCAGCGAGGGCGAGCTGTGGCGCGAACAGCGCAGGGTGATCCAGCCCGCCTTCCAGGCCAAACGGATCGCGGCCCAGGCCGCGGTCGTGGCCGAGGAGGCGGACCGGATGGTCGGCCGGCTGCGCTCCGGAACGGGGGCCGGGCCGGTGGACGTCACGGCCGAGATGACCGAGCTGACCCTGGGGGTGCTCGGGCGCACCCTGCTCGACGAGGACCTGAGCGGCCACACCTCGATCGGCCACGACTTCGAGGCCGTACAGGACCAGGCGATGTTCGAGGTCGTCACCCTGGGGGCGGTCCCGCAGTTCCTGCCGCTGCCCCAGCAGCTCCGCTTCCGCGCCGCCCGGGCCCGGTTGCAGAAGGTCACCGAGAAGCTGGCGGAGCACCGCGCGTCGCGCTCCGGCGGAGACACCGACGACGTGCTCTCCCGGCTGCTCGAATCCGTCCGGGCCGAACAGGACCCGCGGGTCGCCCGGCGCAGGCTGCGCGACGAGTTGGTCACCCTGCTGCTGGCCGGGCACGAGACCACGGCCAGTACCCTCAGCTGGGCCTTCCACCTCATCGACCAGAACCCCGAGGTGGCCGAGCGGCTGCGCGACGAGGCCCGGAGCGTGCTCGGCGACCGGCTGCCGGAGTACGAGGACCTCCAGCGGCTGACGTACACCACGATGGTGGTGGAGGAGACCATGCGGCTCTACCCGCCGGTGTGGATGCTCTCCCGGATCGCCCAGGGCCCCGACACCATCGCCGGCTACGACATTCCCGCCGGCGCCGACGTGGTGGTCTGCCCCTACACGCTGCACCGCCACCCCGACTTCTGGGAGCAGCCCGAGCGCTTCGACCCGGAGCGCTTCGACCGCAAGCGGCGGGCGCAGCGCCCCCGTTACGCGTACATCCCGTTCGGCGCCGGACCGCGCTTCTGCGTGGGCAACCACCTCGGCATGATGGAGGCGGTCTTCGTGATCGCGATGGTCATGCGAGAACTCCGCCTGGTGCTGCCGAAGGGCACACCCGTGGTGCCCGAGCCGATGCTTTCGCTGCGCGTGCGCGGCGGCCTGCGGATGTCCGTGCGGCGAGCCTGACACCCGGCGGTCCGCTCCGGCGCCCACGCCCGCACGCGCTCCCGGGCGTACGCCGGGAATCCGGACACGGCCATGACGCTGTCCCCCGGAGGATGCTTGCCATGTCCAGCCCTCTTTCGCTCGTCCTGATCGCCGTTCCCGCGGTGGTGCTGGCCTGCCAGGCCGGCGGCTGGGCCGCCCGCCGCCTCGGGCAGCCGCCCGTCATCGGAGAGATGTCCGTCGGCATCCTTCTCGGCCCGTCCCTCCTCGGCTGGCTCGCCCCGGGCGTCCAGCACCTTCTGCTGCCGCCCGCCGTCCTGCCCTACACCTCCGTGCTCGGCAACCTCGCCCTGCTCGTCTTCCTCTTCCTGGTCGGTCTCGAACTCGACCTGCGTTCCCTGCGCGCCAGCCGTCGGGCCGTCGCCTCCGTCGCGACCGGCAGCATGGTGCTGCCCCTCGTGCTCGGCGCCGGCCTCGCCCTGGCGATGTATCCGTTGCTCGCCCCGGACGGGGTGCGGCGCCTCCCCTTCGTCCTGTTCATCGCCACCGCGATGTCCATCACGGCCTTCCCCGTGCTCGCGCGGATTCTCACCGACAAGGGCCTGGCCTCCACCCGTCTGGGCACCTTCGCGCTCGCGTGCTCCGCCGCCGACGACGCGTTCGCCTGGTGCCTGCTCATCGCCGTCACCTCGCTGGCCACCGCCGGTTCCCCCGCCGACGCCCTCGTCGCCCTCGCCCTGACCGCCCTGCTCACCGCCGCACTCATGGCCGGGCGCCGTGCCGTGCGGCGGGCTCTGGAGCGGGCCGCCCGCGCCTCCGACGAACGGGTGACGGTGCTGCTGGTCGCCGGCCTGCTCCTGGCCGCGTGGGCCACCGACCGGATCGGGGTCCACCCCGCGTTCGGCGCGTTCCTGTTCGGCGCGACCCTGCCGCGCGGGCTGCCGGCCGTCGAACGCGGCGCGGCCCGTCTCCAGGCCGTGGTCGTGCCGGTGCTGCTGCCCCTGTTCTTCGTGGACATCGGCCTGCACACGGACATCGCCGGTCTTCCCGGCAGCGAGTGGGGCTGGGTGGCGCTCATTCTGGCCGTCGCCGTGACGGGCAAGTGGCTCGGCGCCGCCGGAGCGGCCCGGCTGGCCGGCTGCGACTGGCGGTGGTCGGCGGCCATGGGCGCCCTGATGAACTGCCGCGGGATCACCGAGATCGTCGTCCTCGGCATGGGCCTGCAACTCGGCGTGATCTCGGAGAACCTGTTCACGATGATGGTCCTCATGGCCGTCGTGTCGACCGCCGCCACCGGGCCCCTGCTCGACCGGCTCATCCGCAACGCCCCCGACCTCACCGCCCCGGCCCCGCCCCGTGAAACGGTGCCGCCCGCGGACCCGGAAGCGGCGCGGTGACGATGCGCGTCAGCGGGGAGCCGAAGGCCCCGCCCGCCGGATGACACCTGGCGGGCGGGGCCTTCGGGACTGCGTGGCCCTAGTCCGCGAGGTCGGGCGCCAGCCAGCCGTCGAGGTCGTACTCGGCGAGGCAGCGGTCGACGAACGCCCGGTACCCGTCCAGCTTCCCGTCACCGATCTGGCCGCGCAGCAGCTCGATGCGGGTGTTCTCGTGGTTGCCGGAGTAGTTGCGCTCGTAGAGGTCGTGCCGGCCGCCGAACTCGGTGCCGATCGCGTCCCAGAGCAGCTTCATCACCTTGACCCGCTCGACGGAGTCGACGCCGTGCGAGCCGCGCAGGTAGGTGTCCAGATACGGCCGGATCTCCTCGTTGCGGAAGTCCTGCGCGCCGGAGGGCAGGTAGATCAGTCCGCTCGCGACGTCCTGCAGCACGATCTCCCGGACCCTGTTGTAGCCGACCTGGGAGAACCACCGGTACGCCATGACGTAGTCGGGATTCGGCAGCACCGCGCCGTCCCGCCACTCCACCGGGTTGCGCGCCGCCGCGTCGGACAGCCCCCAGAAGAGGTTCCGCCAGGCGAGCACCTCGCCGAGCCGCGTCTGTACGCCGTGGAAGTCGGCGGCGCCGGTGATGTCCAGGGCCTTGGCCAGCAGGCCGGCCAGGAACTCCAGCTTCACCGCCAGCCGTGTGCTGCCGTGGAACATGGCCCGCTCGACGAACCCGGAGTGCCCGCTGAACATGCCGACCTTGTTGACGTCCCCGTAGATGAACACGTTCTCCCACGGGATCAGCACCTTGTCCAGGACCAGGATGGAGTCGTTCTCGTCCAGCCGGGAGGACAGCGGGTAGTCGAAGGGGCTGCCGGTCGCCTCCGCCGCCGCGGAGTACGACTGGCGGCAGATCAGCTTCAGCCCGGACGCGTCCATCGGCACCGTGGCCGAGATCGCGAACTTCCGGTCCTTGACCGGCAGCCCGGTGTGGGCGACGAAGTTGTAGTGCGTGAGCGCGGAGTTCGTCGCGACGACCTTCGCCCCGCTCACGACCACACCGCTGTCGGTCTCGCGTTCGACGTGGACGAAGACGTCGCCGACCTGGTCCGGCGCCCGGTGCCGGTCCACCGGCGGGTTCACGATGGCGTGGTTCCAGTACAGGACCTTCTCCTGCGACTCCCGGTACCAGCGCCGCGCGTTGTCGGCGAAGGGGTTGTAGAAGTCCGCGTTCGCGCCGAGCGTGCCCAGCAACGACGCCTTGTAGTCCGGGCTGCGCCCCATCCAGCCGTAGGTCAGCCGGGACCACGCCGCGATGGCCTGCTGGTCGGCGACCAGATCGGCCGCGCTGTGCGGAGTGGTGAAGAACCGGTGCGTGTAGCCGCCGGCGCCACCGGCGTCGGTGGCGGTGGTGAGCACGTCGCGGTGCTCCGGGTCGTGCAGCGCGTCGTACAGCCGGGCGATCATCCGGGCCGGATTGCGGAACGCCGGATGCCTGGTGACGTCGGCCACCCGTTCCCCGTAGATGTAGACCTCGCGGTCGTCACGGATGCTCTCCAGGTATTCGGCACCGGTCAGCGGCCGGGTCGCACCCGTCATCAGGAGGCCGCCGGAGCCGTTTGCGCGGCCCGCTTGCCGTCGATGTACGCCGCCAGTTCGGCCACGGTCGGGTGGTCGAACAGCTTGTTCACCGAGACCCCGACGCCGACCGCGGCGCCGATCCGGTTGCACAGCCGGATCGCCTGCAGCGACTGGCCCCCGAGCTCGAAGAAGTCGTCGTCGATCCCCACCTCGGACACCTCCAGCAGGGCGCTGAACATGGCGCACAACTCCTGCTGGAGCGGTGTCTGCGGCGTCCGCGAGGCGACGACCTGGTCGAAGTCCGGTTCCGGCATGGCCTCGCGGTCCAGCTTGCCGTTGGCGGTCAGCGGCAGCGCGTCGAGCCGGACGAATGCCTGCGGCGTCATGTAGCCGGGCAGTTTCGTCCGGGCGTGCGCCCGTACCGCCGCGAGGTCGAGCGTGCCCGTCCCGTCGACGACGTAGCAGACCAGCTGCTTGCTCCCGTCCGCGCTCTCCCGGGCCAGGACCACGACCTGCGTCAGCCCCGGGAACGCGGCCAGCGCCGCTTCCACCTCGGCCAGGTCGACCAGGAAGCCCAGGATCTTCACCTGGCTGTCCTCCCGGCCGGCGAACTCGATCGTGCCGTCGCCGGTCCGGCGGGCCATGTCACCGGTCCGGTACATGCGTGCTCCCGGCGGGCCGTACGGATCGGCCACGAAGCGCTCGGCGGTCAGGCCCGGCTGGCCCTGGTAGCCGCGGGCGACGCCCTCGCCCGCGAGGTACATCTCGCCGACGGCACCGGTCGGCGCGGGTATGAGCTCCTCGTCCAGGATGCGGAGGCCGATTCCGGTGAAGGCGTCGCCGACCGGGACGGTGCTGCCGAGCTCCGTGTCGCGGGTGATCGCATGGTGCGCCGAGAACACACTGCCCTCCGTCGCGCCGTACATCGCGCGGACGACGAGACCGGGGCAGGCGTCCAGGACCCGGCGGACGGCCACCGGCGAGATCACGTCGCCGCCGGTGAGCACTTCGCGCACCCCGGCCAACGTCGCCGGGGCCTCTTCGGCGAACACCCGGAACAGGCCGGCGGTCATGTGGAGCCCGGTGATCTCGTACTTCTCGATCAGCTCACGCAGGACCGAGGGCTCCAGCCGGCCGGGGGGCGGGACGACCACCTGGCCGCCGTGCAGCAGCGGCATCCAGATCTCGTACGCCGACACGTCGAAGGCGTACGGCGCCAACTGCAGGACGCGCGCGTGCCGTTCGGGGCTCCACTGCGGATCGACCAGGAGCCGTACGACATCCCGCTGGGTCACCGCGACGCCCTTGGGCCGGCCGGTGGAACCCGAGGTGTGGATCACGTAGGCCAACTGCTCGGGACGCACGGGCACCTGGGGGTCCTCGGCGGACTCCCCGGCGGTCTCCGGGTCGCGCACCGCGAGGACCGGCACCCGGTCGGGCACGCCCGCCCGGTGCATCGCCTCGTCCACGAGCAGGAGTACGGGGCGGGCACGGTCGACGATCCACTGCCGCCGGTCGGCGGGGTCGTCCTCGTGGACCGGTACGTAGACCCCGCCGGCCTTGAGGATCGCCAGCAGCGCGACCACCAGGTCGGAAGAGCGCGTCATCAGGACGCCGACGGGGTCCTCGCGCCCGACTCCGAGAGCGATCAGACGACGCGCGAGTCGGTTGGCCCGCTGATCCAGCTCCTGATAACTCAGAGCGGTCCCCGTCGCGGCCTCGGACACGGCGGTCGCATGCGGTGTCCTGGCGACCTGCTCGGCGAACCGGGCGGGAATTGAAAAGGCTGTCATGTGCCACTCTCCGCATAGCTCTGGGTATTCCGCTGCCGTCATGAAGGAACATGCGCCGTACTCATGGGTCCGGTCTTCCGTATTTCTTCACCACCATGCCCAAGGCGTCGGAGCGAATCGCCTCCGCCCTTGCTGTGCACCGTTTCCGCTTGATCCGAAGCGCAACTTCGGAGACGTTGGCGAGGCCCTTTCCTGGCACCATGAATGCCGGTCGTCCCCCATCGGTGCCACGAGGAGGAACCGGTGCTCGTTCATTTGGTGCTCGACGACGAGATCCAGCGATATGTGCAGGACGTGTCGCTCCGCGAGGATGACATCGCCCGCGAGTTGCGCGAGGCGACCACCTCACAGGTTTTCGAACACAACATGTCGGCCTCGCCGGAGCAGGGGCAGCTGCTGGCCTTCCTCGTCGGGCTGATATCCGCCAGGACCGTGGTCGAGGTCGGGGTGTTCACCGGATACAGCACGTTGTGCATGGCCCGCGCGCTCCCGTCGGACGGCCGCCTCGTCGCACTCGACTTCAACGAGGAGTGGGCCGACATCGGGCGCCCGTTCTGGGAGCGCGCCGGCGTGGCCGACCGCATCCGGCTCGAACTGCGTCCGGCGGTCCAGACCCTGGACATGCTGCTGGCCGAGGGTGCGGCGGGAACCGTGGACTTCGTCTTCATCGACGCCGACAAGGAGGGCTACCCGCTCTACTTCGAGCGCTGCCTGGAACTGCTGCGGCCCGGCGGTCTGATGGTGATCGACAACGTCCTGCTGGCCGGCAGCGTCGCCCGCCCGGATTTCAGCGACTCCGAGACCGATTCCATGCGCGCGCTGAACTCCGGACTCCTCCAGGACGAGCGAGTCGAGTTGAGCATGCTTCCCGTCTTCGACGGCGTCACGCTGGCGTACAAGCGTGCCCGCGACTGAGACGCCCCCTTCGCGTCAGGAGCGACGAATGACCCACAACGGCGGCTCCCGCGCCGCGGCCGGCCGATTGTCCGCGGCGGTGCTCGGCACCGGCCTGATCGGCATCGACCTGATGGCCAAGATCCTCCGTTCCGACCGTCTCGACCTGGGGCTGGTCGCGGGCCGCGACGAAGCCGCGCCGGGGCTGCGGCGTACGGCGGCGCTGGGCGTGCCGGTATCGGCCCGGGGCGTGGAGGCCCTGGTGGAGGCCGAGCACCCCTTCGACGTGGTCTTCGACGCCACCAGCGCGGCAGCCCACGCCCAGCACGTGGAGAAGCTCCTCCCGCTGGGCACGACGCTGATCGACCTGACGCCGAGCCGGAACGGCCGGATGATCATCCCGACCGTCAACCGGGCGGACATCGCCGCCCACCGCGACCTCAGCATGGTGAGCTGCGGCGGGCAGGCGTCGGTGCCGATCCTGCACGCGATCACCCAGGCGCACCGGATCGACTACATCGAGGTGGTCACCACGTGCGCCACCCGCAGCATCGGCCGCGGGACCCGCATGAACCTCGACGAGTACGTCGAGACCACGCAGGAGGCGATCCGCTGCTTCACCGGCGTCAGGGACGTCAAGGTGATGCTCAACATCAGCCCCGCGCGGCCCCCGGCGGCCTTCCGGGTGGCGATGTCCCTGCTGGGCCCGGACCTCACCACCTCGTCCGTGTCCGCACTGGTGGCCGGAGCCGCGGAGGAGGTCCGCTCCTACGCGGGAGGTTTCCAGGTGAACGCCTGCACGGTGAACGACGGCAAGGCGTTCGTCTCCGTCGAGGTCACGTCGTCCGGGGACCGCATCCCCCGGTACGCCGGGAACCTCGACATCATCAACTCCGCCGCGATCCTGGTCGCGGAGAACTACGCGGCGGAACGGCTCTCGACGGCAGGCGTGGGGAAGTCATGACCGAGGCGACGGAACCGGAGAACCCGGGCAAGCCGATCCAGATCCACGACCCGAGTCTGCGGGACGGCCACCACGCCGTCCGGCACCGCCTCGGCGCGGACCAGTTGCGCGCGTACGCCCGGGCGGCGGACGCGGCGCGCGTTCCGGTGGTCGAGGTCGGCCACGGCAACGGGCTGGGCGCGTCCTCGCTCCAGGTCGGGCTGGCCAGACTCGACGACGACGAGATGCTGTCCGTCACGAGGGAAGCCCTCACCAACAGCAAGCTCGGTGTCTTCCTGCTTCCGGGCTGGGGCACCGTCGAGGACATCAAGAGGGCCCTCGCGCACGAGGCCGATCTGGTGCGCATCGGGACCCACTGCACCGAGTCGTCCCTGGCCGAACGGCACCTCGGCTTCCTGCGCGAGCAGGGCGTCGAGGCGCACGGCGTCCTCCTGATGAGCCACATGGCGACCCCGGACCAGCTCGCCGAGGAATGCGCGCGGCTGGTCGGGTACGGGGCCACCGGGGTGGGCATCCTGGACTCCGCCGGCCACTACCTCCCGCCGGACGTCACCGAGCGCATCGGGGCCATCCGCGCCGCCGTCGACGTACCGGTGATGTTCCACGGCCACAACAACCTGGGCATGGCCGTGGCGAACTCGGTCGCGGCCGCCGACGCGGGAGCGGACATCCTGGACGCGTGCGCGAGGGGGTTCGGGGCCGGTGCGGGCAACACCCAGCTGGAGGTGCTGGTGCCGGTGCTGGAACGGCTCGGCTACCGGACCGGCATCGACCTGTACGGACTCCTGGACGCGGCGGACGTCGCGGAGCGGGAGCTGATGCCCGCGCCGCCCACGATCGACTCCCTCTCCGTCGTCAGCGGCCTGGCCGGCGTGTTCTCCGGCTTCAAGACCCGCGTGCTGGACATCGCCGCGCGCGAAGAGGTCGATCCGCGCGACGTCTTCTTCGAACTGGGCAGGCGACAGGCGGTCGCCGGTCAGGAGGACCTCATCATGGACGTCGCGCTGGCTCTGCGGGCCGCCGGGCGGGAAGAGGCGTCGTGACCGGTGCCGCGGCCGGTGCCGCGGACCGGGCGGTCATCTGCGGCATCGGATACCGGCTGCCGGACCGGATCGTCACCAGTGCCGAGCTGGCCGGGCGCCTGGACACGCCGGAGGACTGGATCGTGGGCCGGACCGGGATCTCCCGGCGCCGGTGGGTCGAGCCGGGCGAGGCGACCTCCGACCTGGCGGTCCGCGCGGGTCTGGCCGCCCTGAAGTCGGCGGGCGGCGGGCAGGTCGATGCCCTCGTGCTGGCGACCACCACCCCGGACCGGCGCTGCCCGGCGACCGCGCCGGAGGTGGCCGCGCGTCTCGGCCTCGGCGAGGCCGCCGCATTCGACGTCTCCGCCGTGTGCACGGGATTCCTGTACGGCCTCGCGACGGGGGCGGGCTTTCTCGCGGCAGGCCTGGCCGACCGCGTCCTGGTCATCGCCGCCGAGGCGTTCTCCACCCTGCTCGACCCGGACGACCGCACGACCCTGCCGATCTTCGGTGACGGGGCCGGCGCGGTGGTGCTGCGCCGCGGCCGGGCCGACGAGCCGGGTGCGGTCGGTCCCATGGTCCTGGGCAGCGACGGTGAGCGCAGCGGGCTGATCACGGTCGAAGCGGGCGGCGCGCGCCACCCGTTCGCCGGCCCGGCCCCCGACGACGGATCGCAGTACTTCCGGATGCGGGGCCGCGAGGTCTTCCGGCAGTCGGTCGAGCGGATGAGCGCCGCCGCCGTCACGGCACTGGACCGGGCCGGCTGGAAGCTGGGCGACGTCGACCGCGTGGTCACCCACCAGGCGAATGCGCGGGTCAGCGCCGCGCTGGCCGAACGGCTCGGGCTGCGCCGGGACCGGCTGGCGCAGAACATCGGCGAGGTCGGCAACACCGCCGCAGCCTCGATCCCGGTCCTGCTCGCCCAGGCGGCGGCGGACGGGAGCGTCGAACCGGGCCACCGGCTGCTGCTCGCCGCATTCGGCGGCGGCCTCACCTGGGGCGCCACCACGCTGACCTGGCCACACCTCGAACTCCACGATGCGTAGGGCATCGGGTAACCGGACACCGGAGGATGCGATGTACGAGCGACTGAAGGCCATCATGGTCGATGTCCTGCTGCTGAAATCCGACCGGGTGAGCCCGGACGCGACCCTCGAAGAGGCGGGCGTGGACTCGCTCACCGTCGTCGAGCTGTCCCTGGTGCTCAGTCAGCACCACGGCATCGAGATCTCCGACGACGAGCTGATCGAACTCGACACGGTGGCCGACATCGCCGCACTCATGGAGCAGCGGACACCGCCGCCGCCCGCCGCGCACGCCTGCTGCGGCGGGGCGGTCGCCGCCGCCCCGCCACAGGCTCAGGTCCGCAGGTAGGAGGCGCCGTTCAGGTCGAGGATGGTGCCACTGGCCCACTCGGCCTGGGCGGAGGCCAGGTAGAACACGCCAGCGGCGATCTCGTCCGGCTCCGCGACCCGGCCGAACGGGCTCTGCGCCCTGATCTCGTCGCCCCCCGGCGGCTTGAGCCACTCCGTGGTCATATCGGTGGCCACGAACCCGGGCGCCACCGCGGAGACCGCGATCCGGTACGGCGCGAGGGCGAGAGCGAGCGACTGCGTCAGCGAATTCAGACCGGCCTTGCTGGCCCCGTACGCGGGCACGTCCGGCTCGCCGCGGAACGCACCGCGCGACGAGATGTTGATGATGCGCCCGCCGCGGGGCTGCTCCTTCATGTGCCTGATCGCGCACCAGGTCACGTTGGCGGCGCCGACCAGGTTGACCCCCAGGGTCGCGCGCCACTGTTCCTGCCAGGTCGCGTAGTCGACCTCGGTGACCGGGTGGGCGGTGAAGATGCCGGCGTTGTTCACCAGGATGTCCAGCCCGCCGCCCAGCCGGGCGGCGGCCGAGTCCACGGCCGCGAGTACGGCCTCGCCGTCGGTCAGGTCGGCCTCGACGACGACGTGCCCGCTGCCGTCGAGTCCGGCCACCAGCTTGTCGGGGTCCTCGCCCGCCACCCGGTCCAGGATCGCCACCCGGTCCCCGGCCCTCGCGAACCGCTGTGCGATCGCCCATCCGATGCCCCGGGCCGCCCCGGTCACGAGGACGGCGCGTCCTCGGTTCGGCTCACTCGTCTGTGCGCCCATGGGTTCAGACCCCTCTCGCCAGCCTTGCGGCGGCATCGGCTATTACCTCGTCGGGAAGGGAGAAGCACGCGCGCACGTACGGACGGTCCGGCGGGTTCAGGTAGAACGATTCGCCCGGCACCGTGCCCACGAGACACCGCCGGAGCAGGACGTCGGTCGCCTCCGCGCCGGTCGTCACACCCAGCGCCGAGCAGTCGACGAAGAGGTAGTAGGAGCCGTCCGGCTCATTGGGCGACAGCCCGGCGGCGGCGAAGCCCTCCGTGAGCATCCGGCGCTTCCGGTCGTACATCGCGCGCAGGCCCCGGAAGTAGTCGTCGTTCAGCCTGAGCGCCCGGGCGCCGAGCTCCTGGAGCGGGACCGGCGGGCAGACCACGAGCGACTCGGCCGCGACCCTGACCGCGTTCATCAGCCGTTCCGGCCCGCAGGCGTACCCCAGCCGCCAGCCGGGAACGCTGAAGGACTTCCCCAGCGACGACACCGTCACCGTCCGCCGGCCGAGATCGCCGACCGTCGCCGGGGCGACGTGCGGGGCCGGGCCGAAGTAGATGTCCTCGTAGACCTCGTCGGTGACGACGAGCAGGTCGTGCTCCTCCGCAACGGCCGAGACCGCCATGAGCTCGGCCTCGGTGAGCCGTCGCCCGCTCGGATTGTTCGGCGTACAGACGATCATCGCCCGGGTGTGACGGGTGACGGCCGACCGGAGGGCGTCCTCGGTGACCTCGAAGCCCGGGCCGAAGAGCCGGACCGGCTCCGGCCGCAGGCCCAGCACACTGAGCGCGGTCGGATAGTTGCCATAGAAGGGCTCGAACAGGAGTACGCCGTCGCCCGGGTCGAGCAGCGCGGTGAGCGTCGCCATGAGCGCACCCGTCGCGCCGACCGTGGCGACCACCTGGGTCGCCGGGTCGACGTCGAGCCCGCTGTACTTCTTCACCTTGTCGGCGACGGCCTCGCGGAAGGCGGCGATGCCCCCGGGGGCGCTGTAGGAGTGATCGAAGTCCCGGAAATCCCGCGCGCCCTCCGCCAGCAGCGAGGGCGGCGGCGGGACCTGGCACAGCCCCTGCGCGATGTTGATCGCGCCGAGCTCCTGACAGCGAACCGTCATCGCGGCGATGGACGACTCCTGCAGATTCCGCATCCGCGCGGCGGCGCCGATCATCGTCGGACCTCGGTGGTGAGGGTGTCCAGGAGCCGGTCGAGTTCCGCGACGGTGGGCGCGTCGAAGATCTCGTTGATCGATATCTCCACCCCCACCGCCG